>JANOVV010000111.1:0-57745 GCA_031417555.1 Bacteroidota bacterium | reverse complement strand
AGCGCTGCTGCTTCAATAGGTCTTTCTAGTTCAGTGGCTGGAAACTTCTTATCATTAAACAATACTTCTGCATCACCTACAGCTAGTAATTTAAGTGAGGTAAGAACTATTTCAACAAGACCGGCTACAGGGCAGGTTTATTCATTCTATCCTCCGGTACCAGTGGTAACTTATGCATGGTCAGGTCCTGGATTAAGCAATCCTGCTATTCAGAACCCACTTGCTTCAGCGCCAAATGGAACTACAGTTTATACGGTTTCTGTAAACAATTCCGGTTGTTCTTCAACTGCAACTGTTTCTGTTACTGCAGGTACTCCTTTAGTATGTTCTGCTGCAACACTTAGCAGTGCTTCAGTTTGTGCAGGAACTGCATTCACTGTAACTGCCAATCACACCGGTGGTGGTGGACCATTCCATTATTCCTGGAATGACAACGGACTAGGTGCCGGACCTTATGCTGATGCACAAAGTATTACGGTAACTACAAATACATTAGGTGCTTTCCAATTCGATGTTACAGTTACAGATAGCTGTGGTAACTCTTGTGTGAGTACAGTAAATGGTACTATACTATCTACACCTTCTTCTAACATTAGTGGCCCTGCTGCAGTTCCGGTTTGTTCTGCTGTTGGTTCAACAACACTTTTTTCAACGACTGATTTCGGAGCTACTTGTCAATGGAAAAAAGACGGCGTTGATATTGGTGGTGAAACTGGACCATCTTTAGTTGTTACAACATCTGGAAGTTATACAGTTGTTTATACAAGTGCGAGTAGTTGTTCAACAGAATCATCACCGGTTGTCGTTACAGTAATTCAAAATGCAACTTCTCCAATTGCTGTATCTCCACTAATCATGAATGTTTGTAAAGGCGCAGCTGCAGTTCCTAACTTTACAGGAAATTGTACTGCAACTACAGTTATCGTTGCAAGACCGGATTCAGTATTCCCTGGAAGTGCTTCAACAGTAATTACTCATGGTCCGAATGCATCAATTGATTGGACAACAGGAGCCAGTGGATTTATGAATACAACGCTAATCAGAATCCCTGTAACTATATTCCCTGCCGGTTCAATCATAACTAATGTATCCTTAACATTAGGTATCGC
Organism: Bacteroidota bacterium; assembly: GCA_031417555.1. Lineage (GTDB taxonomy): Bacteria > Bacteroidota > Bacteroidia > AKYH767-A > 2013-40CM-41-45 > JADKIH01. The sequence goes on along the minus strand of JANOVV010000111.1, from coordinate 56,636 downwards.
TCACACACACGGTGGTGATATTAATATGGGACTATCAACTCCGGGAAGTCCTTTTCAACAAGTTTTATTCGATTCTTTAGACGGGCGAAAATTGTTTGGAAGTAGTGGTGGTGTTCCTCCAACATTACCTTATACATTTAACTCAACAGGTACAACGATTCCTGCAACAGGTGTTGTTCCTTCGCCGGGACCTTATGCTCCATTATTCTCATTCTCTTCTTTTAATGGTGCAAGTGCAAATGGAAACTGGTTTATTAGCGCTCAGGATATTATACAAGGCGATAATGGACGAGTAGATAATGTTTCATTGACAATTACAGCAACATCTCCTACCGGACCGGTTCTTTGGTATGATGCTGCCGTTGGTGGAACACTTCTGGCTACTACAACTTCATTTAATCCTGTAACTGATGGAGGTGCAACAACAGGATCCAATGGTAGAACAAGCTTCTGGGCTGAATGCAACAATGGTGGTTGTGCAAGTTCACGAACACAAGTTGAATTTGTTGTTGCTGACCCAGTAACATTAACTTCTCAAGTATTACTTGAAGGTTACTATATTGGTGGTGGAGAAATGAATACACTTCTTTATAATTACGATCAATCTCAACCTTCTTCAAATCCTTTAATTACTGCAGATATGTCTGATACAATTTATGTTAGTGCAATGGATTCAATTGACTTCTCACATGCTCTTGTTGATCAACAAAACGGAATCCTGAAGAAAAATGGTGATGTATCTGTAACATTTGGCCCGGCAGTAGTAGCAGGACACGAGTATTACATCAAAGTAAATCATCACAATCACGTTGAGACATGGAGTGCAGCTCCGGTGTTATTAACGACATCATCAACATACAACTTCCTTTCTGCTCAATCACAAGCATATGCCAGCAATCAGGCATTAACATTCGATGCTCTTTATGCAGCCATGTATGCAGGTGACTTTAATCAGGATGGTGCGGTTGATGGATCAGATTTCCTTGACTATGACGGACCCAGTCAGGCAGGTGCCGGTGGTTATGTAGCAACCGATCTAAATGGTGATGGTGCTGTTGACGGATCTGACTTCTTGATTTACGATCCAAATGCGCAAAATGGTGTTGGAACAACTGTTCCAAATCCATAATCAAAATTAAAAAGTATAAATATTATTTATTAAGGATTTGTAATACTTTTAATAACATCATTTCAAAACAACTTTTTTCACAAATCTCCCAAACTCATTTTCTAAATTAAAAACATATACACCTTTTGCAAGGTTGTTTATCAAAACAATTTCACCGGTTAAAAATTTTCTATTTTTATCAGAAACAATTTTTCCATCAATTGAAGTGCACGACAATCTTCCTGAATAATTTTCTCGAAAATATATTTTAAAAGATTCAAGCTCGGTTTAGCCTTAAGCGGGAGTAATGATTCCAATTTATTTCCGTCGTGTCACCGCATGTGAATAAGCCGCAGGATCTTCGCTCATTGAATTACAGTCTCTACTTTTGGAAATTCACTATTTTTGCTGGCAGAAGTATCTTTTTCATTTAAATGAACAATCTTTAAAGTAATTCCTTATTGCGGGAGTAGTGAAATGTGGAGTGCTTAAGAAGTTACTTTAAGTGCATTTACTACTTTTGATTTTATGCATTAAAAATGAATTTGGGATTGCGCAAATTGGAATTAAGCTATATTTAGATTTTTCAATAACATTTTTAAGTTAAATTCTAAATCACCGGTAAAATTTATTTGCCAAGCGATTGCATAATTGATTTTGATTATTACATTTACTATATAAACACAAAATTAACGAACCACAAAACATGAAACGTACATGATTTTATTCTAATTCTTTTCCTGAAATTTATTCTGTACTTCATTTGTTTAGTAAATATTCTTTTAGTTTTTAAATTGATCATTTTATTTTATAAAATATGAAAAACATGAACCGAAGGTTATTTACCACATTATTTTTTTCATTTTTCATTTACACAAGTTATTCGCAAAATACCTGGATACAGAGAGCAAATTTTGCAAATCCTCATCGTGAGAGAGCGACCGGTTTCAGTATTGGCAATAAAGGATATTTTGGTTTAGGCTATGATGGTTTTTATAAAAATGATTTTTGGGAATATAATCCCAATACAAATATTTGGACACAGAAAGCAAATTTCGGAGGTAGTGCAAGATCTTCTGCTGTCGGTTTCGGGATTGGAAGTAGAGGATATATAGGTACGGGATATGATGGAATTTTTAAAAATGATTTTTGGGAATATAATCCAGGCAATAATATATGGACACAAAAAGCGCCAATGCCTGCAGGTCCACGAACGGTTGCAGTTGGTTTCAGTATTGGAAATAAAGGTTATATCGGAACTGGATCCGGAGGTGGTAATTACAATGATTTTTGGGAATATAACCCGGGATCAAATTCATGGGTTGCAAAGGCAAATTATGGTGGAGGCAGTGTAGCTTCTGCTACTGGTTTTAGTATTGGTAACAAAGGTTATATTGGAACAGGCCAAGATGCAGGTGGAAACTTAAGAAATGATTTCTGGGAATTTGATCCGGGAAATAACACATGGATACAAAAAGCAAATTTTGGAGGAACTGCAAGAAAATTTGCATCCGCTTTCAGTATTGGTAATAAAGGTTTTATCGGTTTGGGCGAAGATGGTATGTTTAGAAATGATTTCTGGGAATATGATACAATATGGAATTCATGGATTCAACGAGCCAACTTTGGAGGATCTGCACGCTTATTTGCAGCTGGTTTCAGCATAGGTACCTCTGGGTTTTTAGGGAGTGGCATAAGTATAGGCGACATTGATAACGATTTTTGGGAATATGTCCCATTGTCACCACTTGTCATTAGTGCTATTTCCGACAGCCCTTTTTGTTCCGGCAATACCATCCAGGTAAGTTATACCACAAGCAATATTTATAATGCAGGGAATATTTTTTCTGCTGAATTAAGTGATGCTCTTGGAAGTTTTGCATTTCCGGTTGTAATAGGTAGTCTCGCTTCAACTAATTCAGGCACTATCTCGTGTCTCATTCCACAAAATACTCCGGCCGGAAGCGCATATCGGATTCGCATTACTAGCAGTATTCCGGCTAATATCGGAAGTGATAATGGAGTTAACCTCACAATTTGTTCTGTCACATGGCCTATTTCTTTGACGCCTGTTTGTCCGAATTCTCCTTCTTTTATTTTGAGTGGTGGTTCTCCATCAGGCGGAACTTATTCTGGACCCGGTGTTGTTGATGGTGTTTTTAATCCCTCGTTGTTGTCACCCGGTACTTATACATTGGTTTATACAGTGCTCAATACAACATCAGGATGCAATTGTTCTGCAACGAATACCATAACAATATTATCACCACCTGTTGTAACTTGGCCAGTATCTTTTTCACCACTCTGCGGAACGGAAAATCCTTTTGCTCTCACAGGAGGATTACCTGCCGGTGGTACTTATTCTGGTCCCGGTGTTGATGCATTCGGAATATTTCATCCGGGTTACGTACCCTTTGGAACAACTACATTAACTTATACCTACATCGATAATTTCGGATGTACAGGCTCTACGACAAATACTATAATTCTGGCCGAATGTTCTTCGTGTGGAGAATGTTCGACTGCAGGTCCTGAATTAATTTACAATGGGAATTTTAATTCAGGTGATACAGGATTTTTCAGTAATTTAAAAGATACCTGCATTTGCAAGATTGGTTCCTATTGTGTGACCACGAATTCTTTTCTTAAATGTAATAACTTCTATCATGTTTCAGATCATACATCTGGTAATGGGAATTTTTTGGTTGTTGATGGCAGCCAGACTTCAAACAAAATAATCTGGGAACAAAATATTTCAGTTGTTGCGGGAACAACGTATCATTTTTCTTTCTGGCTTCACCCGGCAGTTTCAGACGGTTTTTTCAAAGCAAATCTACGAATCGATATTAATAATATTTCTCAGTATTCATTTTCAATGCTGAATATGGCCGTTCAGTGGAACAAACAAGTTATTACATGGGTATCTAATATAACTGGTTCGGTTCCTGTAACAATTTTACAAACCAACAGCGGTGATTATGGTTATGATTACGGTATTGATGATATTTCATTCAATGCCTGTATACCAAATGTTGTTGCGAATGGCGGACCTGATCGAACTATTTGTTCGGGCGATACCGTGCATTTAAACAGTTCAAATAATTTATTTACGAATAATTGGTATGAAGTAAATACCGGCAACCCTGCCAATTATCCATTCGTTGGAAGTGGAAATATAGTTGTTTCTCCTACATCGAATAAATGTTATTTACTCAGAGTATGTAATGGTAATTGCTGCGATTCCGATTCTGTTTGTATTGTTGTCAATCCAAAACCCATCGTTACCTGGCCTATATCTTATTCAAATGTATGCACGAATCAGGCTCCCGTTCATTTGGTTGAGGGAATGCCTGCCGGCGGCGTCTATTCGGGACCGGGCATTTCAGGAAATTATTTTGACCCAGCTTTGGCTGCTCTGGGAAATAACATTATCTATTATCGCTATACAAATTCTTTCGGTTGTACCGATTCAATTTCCAATACAATCAAAGTAGTTCATTGTGTGGAATGTGGTCCTTGTTTTATAGAAGGTCCCGATCTTGTCGTCAATGGAGATTTTGAAAATGGTAATACAGGATTTTCAAGTACACTTCCATTACTTACAGGTTGTGTCTTCGGTTCATATGCTGTAGTTAATACAGCTGATCAAAAATGTAATCACTTTAATAGCATTCCGGATCACACTACAGGAACGGGTAAATACATGGTTATCGATGGAGATTTATCACAACCTAAAGATGTATGGACGGAAAATGTGAATGTTACCTTAGGCAATACCTACAAATTTTCATTTTGGACGCATCCGGAATTGTTAGGAGGAGCGAGTAAACCAAATATAGATATTATGATTAATAACCTGACCATAACGAGTATCGTTGGTCAGAATGTACCTAGTCAATGGACAAACTTCGTTGTATCCTGGGTATCGAATGTTAATGGTGTTATTCCAATAACACTGCATCAATCAAATACTGGAGGCAGTGGAAACGATTATGGATTTGATGACATTGTTTTTAAAGCATGTATTCCAATCCTTGTAGTTACATGGCCGATTTCGTTCGCAGATGTTTGTAACGATCATCAACCATTTTTGTTAACGGGAGGCATGCCTTCCGGAGGAATTTATTCTGGATCCGGGGTAACTGATGGTTATTTTGATCCTTCTTCAGTAGTACCAGGTATTTATATTTTAACATATACTTATACGGATAATAACGGATGCAACAACTTTACAACGAATACGATAACCGTTCATGCTCTTCCTTCCGTTACATGGCCTGTTTCTTTTTCTCCGGTGTGTGGTAACTTATCTGCGTTCTTATTGAACGGTGGACTTCCTTCAGGCGGCACTTATTCAGGCCCGGGTGTGGATGCATTTGGGAATTTCAATCCTTCTCAGGTACCATTCGGTACTGTTACACTTACCTATACCTACACCGACGGCTTTGGTTGTACAAATTCAGCAACAAATACGATCAATGTTATTAACTGCATCGATTGCGGTGCCTGTTATACACCGGGGCCCAATCTTTTTATTAATGGAGATTTCAGTAACGGAAATACGGGATTTTCCTCTGCACTGCCTGTCAGTTGTACTTGTTTGGTAGGTTCCTATTGTGTAGCAACGGATTCATATTTAAAATGTAACGGCTTTTTTCACATTAACGATCATACATCCGGCAACGGTAATTTTCTGGTTATCGACGGCAGTGAATCTTCAAATGTAGTTGTATGGCAACAAAATGTTGCAGTAGCAGGATCAACTACCTATACTTTTTCATTCTGGGTTCATCCACAGGTTTCATTCATTAATTCTAATCCGATTTTAAATATAATTATCAATAATGTTTCACAAGGATTAATAAATACTGCATTGCTTCCCAAACAATGGAACAATATTGTTTTTTCATGGACATCTACTTCTCCTGCAAATATTCCGGTTTCTATACGGCAAACCAACAGCGAATTTTCGGGTATGGATTATGGATTAGATGACTTTTCTTTTAATGCATGTATTCCAAATTTGAATATCGATGCAGGACAAGATATTTCAATCTGTAGTGGAACAAGCACACAACTAACATCAGTTATTCAGGGTGCTTATACGGGTGTTTCCTGGAGTCCGGCGAATGGCTTGAGTTGTACCAGTTGTCTCAATCCAGTTGCATTTCCTACTGTGACTACAACGTACACTATTCTTGTTACCACTGCCGATGGTTGCACATACTCTGATCAGGTGACGGTAACAGTACTTGGTTGCGCAGTTAATTTACATTTGAAAACCTTCATTGAAGGATTTTATCTCAATAACGGAACCATGATTGCAGTTGTTGATCCAACGAACTATCCAACTCTTTGCGATACGATCATAGTTGAATTGCACAATGCATCCTCCCCTTATAGTTTGGTACATAGTGTAAAAAATACGATTGATGTCAATGGTAATGGACAATTTATTTTTCCAAGCGATGTGCTTACAAATAGTTATTACATAGTAATTCGCCACCGTAATAGTATTGAGACATGGAGTAAAACGCCGGTGTTGTTTAATGGAGCTGTTGTAAGTTTTGATTTTACGGGTCCGTAGGATTTTTTTAAAATGTGCATTGAAGCAATCGCTGACATAGACTAATCGTCATCTCCTCGTTTCGTTGCACCAAAGCCTACTCGGCTTTAAAAATTCGATCTGGAATTTACTCCGGGCTGTCCGTTTAATATCTGGAAGCTGAAGTAATTTATTTTATTTCAAACTGAATTTCTTCACAAACCTTCCAAACGCATTTTCTGAAATTAAAAGATAAACCCCTTTTGCCGGGATGTTTATTGAAAAGATTTCACCAATATAAAAATTACCTCGGTTATCAAAAACAATTTTTCCATCAATAGAAGTACACAATAATCTTCCGAAATAATTTTCTCGAAAATGTATTTTCAAAAGATTGTCTGAAGAAATTATTGTATAAGGACTTTCTTTATTTTCAAGAGTAGGAATAATAACAGGATTACTTGAACCAAAGACTACAACTTCTTCTTCATTGGAAGTGTTTCCCTGATAGGCAAGAAGGAAGGCCCGGTCTTCCGAATCCATTACTAAATTTGCATTGTAAATATCACCGGAGTTGAGCAGCATTCTGCCATTCCAGTCGGTGGAGTCAGCGTATATTACATTTCCGGTAAAAATATTTCCATTGACTTCATTCAAAACAAAATGCGGAATCTTATTTCTGTCAACAAACAGATCGCCTGCTTGTCCTCGAAATGTCGGAGCAACTTCAACGGATGGAGAAAAACTGGGGTCGCTAAATTTTTTAGTGTGGTAATAAGCTCTTAACGGTAAACCAAAGCCATCATTACCTGTGATCAGCAAATGAGAAACAGTATCTCCGTCAACAAGAATTGCAAATGCTAAATCCTGATCATTAGGAGTAGAAATGATTTCATAATTCCAGGTACTTCCACCGGGAATTTGATTATGTGCGTAGTGAATTCTGTAACCGTTTCCATTATTTCCCCGATAAGCAATATTTGCAAAACCACTTTTGTCAACAGCTATTTCGGGTGAAGCACCACTACCAAATTGTCCGAGCTGGCTTGCGATTAATTCCTGCAGGGCCCAGTTACCACTCAGGTTTGTTGCATACATAATCTTATAACTACCATTTGATTTTTCTTTGATCCATGTCAGATGTAAAAACCCTGAAGAATCAACAGCTATTGACGGCGAAGTGTCGTCGAGATTGTCGGATGTTAATTGAAAGCAATTCCAGGTTCCTCCCGCATTTGAACAAATATAAATTTCCTTGTCAGATGTGTCAATGGCTTCGAAAGCAACATACGCTTCGCCGTTTATATTTGAAGCAGCGATTACAGGATTGTAACCAGTTTGAGGAGAAACTATTTCTTCGTTTGTCCAGGTTGCATTTGCATTTCTTTTTTTGTAAAAGATATTCCAACCGGAAGGAGAGATTTCCCTTGAATAAACGATGTGAAGATTATCTGCGCTATCGATTGCAATGCTTTGGCGATTCACTTCATCTTTAACATTGTTGTTCGTCAACGTGTCAAGTATTGCGCCTGACCATTGTGCATTTAGTTGTGTCGAAATTAAAAAAGCAAATGTGAGTAGAAATATTTTCATAACAGGGTAAGGGTAATTTGCTTAAAAGTGGAAATTGTTAACTACTATTTTGCGAGTACTAAAATGAATTTTGTGAATAAATATCATCGTCGGATTTAACCACAAAGTTCACAAAGGATTTCACAAAGAGGCACAAAGATAATATTGAGAATGTTTTTTTGAGGGATATTCGAAAAATTTTCAATAAAAAAAGCCTTTCCATCGGAAAGGCTTTTTTACTAAAAAACGATTATTTAATTATTCAACAATCAACCGGTACGTTGAAATACCGTTTTCTGTTTGAAGTTTAAGAATGTAAATTCCTCTTGCGAAAGTACTAACATCCAAAGAGCGCTTGTATATACTTGTTACCTCTTCACTAAAGACAATTTGTCCTTGAATATTAGAAATGATTAATGAAGCATTTCCAATGAAAGATTTTTTCATTTCAACAGTTACTGAAGAATGAGATGGATTAGGATAAATGTTTACATCGCCATTATCAGAAACTTTTTCAATTCCAGTAAGAATTCCGACATTGATGGTATCGCAATTGGAACAGCTATTGGAATCAGAAACACAAACAGAATAATTACCCGCATTATGAACAGTAATTGTTTGTGTTGTACTACCTGTGTTCCACTGATATGAATTGAATATGCCTGCATTAATAACTAAAGAATCAGCTACAACAGTATCTGCACCTAAATAAACAGAAGGCAAATCGAATACGGTTCCTGTCACAGCTCTTCTTTGTTGATTGTTGCAATAAGAGCCCGACTGAGCATAAAATGTAGTGGTAGTTGCCAGGTTTGATATTACATAATTGTTGCCAACGAAGAGAAGATTTCCGCCGGAAGGAGAATCATACCAACGAACAGGATCGTTGGATGAAGCAATCAATACGATAATTCCCGGGCCGCAACGACTGCCTCCGATAACAGATGGCATTGCGGGTTCTACGATAATTGTATCCTTTGTTTGAACAGTGTCGTTGGCGTGGTTGAGATCATTGCTATAAGCTGTATATGCTTTTGCAGTGATAATTCCTCCTCCGCTAACGTTGATGGTTCCCATGTTCAGATACAAATTTCCTCCAACATTTATTGTTGATGTAATCGTATCGGTAAATGTTGCTGTTGTCGTTCCTGTGATTGTAACTTTAACAGGAATGTTAGTTGCACTAGTTGAGCCGTAATTTGTTACCTGAATTAAGACCTGAATACTATCATCCGCACAGTCATGATTGGCCGGTGTGCTGATAGTAGAAATTCCAACATCAGAAGGAAGAAGTACGGTTACACAAACTGTATCTCTGTCTTCGCAACCGGAACCATTTGTAACTTTAACATTGTAACAATTGGTAGTATTAACACTAATTGTTGATGTTGTAAGATTTCCAGGTGACCATAGGTAAGATGAGAATCCGCTGCCTGCATTTAAAATAACAGAAGCACCCTGATTTATTGTTGTGTCATTACCCAGATTAACAGAAGGTACAGGAAGCACAGTTAGTGTAACAGCAACTCTTGGTCCTTCGCAAGCTGATTTTGCAGCAACGTAATATGTCGTTGTTGCGTTTGCATTTGGAGGAATAAAGTTTGATCCTGTTTCTAGTACCGGTCCGCCGACAGAAGCACTATACCAGCGCAATGTGTCTGATGAAGTTGCTTTGAGTGTATCTGTACCCGGACCGCAGATGCTTGCATTGGTTGCAGATGGTGCAGTTGGAGGTGCAAAAAGATGAATAACCGTAGCAAGTGTGTCATTGGCATGTACATCATCAACGGCAAGCGAAGTATAACTTTTGAAATTGTATGTTCCGCCGGCAACTGTATTTATTGTTGCTACATATGTAATAGTATCGGATGCCCCGGGTGCAAGAGTTGCAGCATGGTTTACAGTTAAAGTTGTAGTTAGCGAGCCTGTTATTTTTGTAACAACATTGAAATTTGATTCAGGATTTCCTCCTGTATTACTCACCACAACAGTAACAGGCATTGTTGCACTTCCGCATACGCTGTCAGTCGGAGAAAGAATTCCTGTTATACCAACACTTCTTGAAATGGATGAATATTCATCAGCACCTATATCCGGAGTAAGCGGAGACCTGGTATCGCCATCAATATCATCATTAACGTTGCCTAACGGAGTACCACGGTCATCCATAGCTATAGAAGCTACGTGTAGATCAGCAGCAGAAACAAAACTCGGATTTACGTTAATTGAATTTGAATCGGTTTGAGATGCTGACACCCATGCTGCTAGTGTAGACTTATCAACTCCGTCATAATTACCGATGTAAGGTCCGGTGAAATACAGATTATTATTGTCAGAGGCACTTATACCAAATACTGCAGAATCTGAAACGACATAAGAATATCCACCACCTGTATTTGCGAGAATATTATTTTTCACAATCTTGCCAACACCAGAACCACGCATTAATAATGCAGCAAAAGAAGGTGTAGTACCTGTCATCAAAATGCTATTATTAACTACATCCTGATAATCGCCATTGATCATCGAAATACCTGCTGAATCATTCGACTGAATGAAGTTGTTTGCAATAACACCATGAACTCCTGATTGTGCTGTACAGTCTACGAAATACATACCTGTACCTGGAACTGCAAGGATTTTATTTTTAATGATGTGATGAATTCGTAAACTTCTGTCAAGATAAATGGCAGTATAACCGGCATAATTCGAAGTAGTCGTAAAAGTATTACCTTCAATTAAAGTAGCACCTTGGTTTGTCATTTGTATTCCTTTCGAATACTGATTATTAAAAACATTATTTGCTATTGTCGTATTGTATTCGAGCGAAAGGCTGCTGATTCCATTCATGTAAATACCAAGCGAACCATCTTTTAATAAGTTGTTGGTGAAAATATTCATTGAATCATTCGTTGTACTTACTCCTGAAGAATATAGTAATGCTGCCAGAGAGTTGCTGGTTGTACCCGTTGCACCCATCAATCTGCAATTCGTTACTGTATTGTGAGTAGCATTATTGGTAAACTCAATGACGTGAGCATTTGCTTTGATGCCTGTCCGTTGCAGAGTAAGTGAACGAAATGTAATAAAATCGGCACCGTTAAGTTTGATAAGATGGTTGTTAACCAATGTATCTTGAGATGGGTAAGTAAAAACTACGGATGAACTATCACCATTTTCTGATTGAAAAGTAATCGTTGTTAATGAATCAGCACCCACGATTTCCGGAATTACACTTTGCATTGTATCCGTGTAAGGACGAATATTAAAAACGACTGAGCCACAGATTCCATAATTTTTTAATTCATCCAAAGCATCATTAAAAGTAGCAAAATCAGGTGTGGCACCTGCAATAGTATATGTTCCTGTCAATTGGTTGCTAACTGTAATAATCACTGTGGAAGTATCGTTGGAATTATCTGAATCTGCCGAGCCATTCGGATTTTTGGTATAGGCTAAAAGTGTATAAGAACCGAAAGCAAAGTTAAAGTTGCCTATTGTTACTGTATCGTCTCCGCCCGCTGCAATATTCCCGGTGTAGTTGAAATTAGCCTGACTAACTCCATCAACTTTCCAGTGAATTGTTGCCGTGCTAATAGTAATAGCTCCAAAATTATGAATGATTAAGGAAACGTCTGAGGTCCCTTTACAGACTGTACCCGGAGGAGTAATAATTGCCTGAACCCCCGCATCACCAACAGCAAAAGATTTTTCTGTTATTGTAAGCAAAAGACACGATAATACGAACCCCAAAGTTCGAAGAGTAAATAATTTTCTCATGATTTTATTTGATTTATTATGATTTATATTGATTTCTTTTTCAACTCTTGCAAATTTATATATCGCAAGGCGATACAAATGAATATTCAGGAAAACTTTTCATTGATACAATGTTGAAAAAGTAAGGGGGGGTTGAGTATCGGGTATCGGGTATCGGGTATCGAGTATCAAGTATCGGGTATCAAGTATGCCATATTTGTTATTTCAATGGAATTGAAAAATCATTCTATGAGACCCTAATCCAAAAAAAATACCCGATACTCGATACCCTTACTTCCCATTCCCCGCTTCAGTATTGGGATCTTCCGGTTTTTTTTCTATTAAATCATAATTGATTTTAATATCGTTTTGGGTAGAAGAGGTCTGCTCGTCTTTAGCATCATGGGCGTTTTGTTCATTCATAATTTTTTCCATCTCTTCATCGATTTCCCATTGAGCCTTTGGACGTTGCGGGCCTTGTTTACGATAATATACAGCACAAAAGAATCCGGCTACAGATCCGAAAAGATGTGATTCCCATGAAATGGACTGATCAACCGGTAATATTCCCCAAACCAAGCTACCATATAAGAAAGTAACCAATAACGATACAGCTAAAAGTCGGGTATCTTTACGTAGTACTCCACTTAAAAATAAAAAACATACAAGTCCATAAATTAATCCACTAGCCCCTATGTGAGATTCCTGTCTTGCCGCTAACCATACCCAAAAACCTGTGAAAAGCCATATCATCAGCAATACACTTTTTGCGATTTCACCATAAAAATAAATCAGCCCGCTTCCCACTACCAATAAAGGTAATGTGTTAGAAAGCAGGTGTTCATAATTTCCATGAATAAACGGAGAGAAAAATATTCCCGGAATTCCCGAAATTGTGCGCGGAATTACACCCAACCATAAAGGACGATAATTAAAATAGTTAGAAAGTAATTCAATAATCCATAATAAAACAACAAAAATTACAGGCCACCTGATAATTGGCCATATTGATTTATTTTTCAATCGAAAATTATTTATTGTAAAACAATGTACAATGTACCATCTAAAAATCGAATATTTTAGAAAACATGAATAAATTATTCTGAAATATATAATCCCTTCAAAAATATCTACACTCCATAAAATTAGACGATTAAACCTTAACCATAACTCTTCTTTCTACCTTGCACAAAATTAAAAAAACTCAACTCTTGATTCTTGACTCTTAATACATGATACATGGTACATGATACTTGATACATGATACATGATACCCGATACCCGATACCCCTTCCCCATGTCCCACCCATTCCTCGATACTTCCATCGAATTCCTAAAAGGAGTAGGACCTCAACGTGCCTTGCTGTTGAATAAAGAACTGGGGATTTTTGCGTTCAGTGACCTGCTTCAACATTTCCCATTTCGATATGTCGATCGTACAAAATTTTATACAATAAAAGAAGCATCCCCTGATCTTCCATACATTCAGTTAAGAGGTAAAATTACCAGCCTGGTTGTAAAAGGGGAGAAGAGACGAAAACACCTTGCCGGTAGATTCGAAGATTCAACGGGTACCATTGAATTGAAATGGTTCCAGGGAGTAAAGTGGATTTCAAATTCTCTTCAGTTGAATACAGAATATGTTTTATTCGGAAAACCGACTGAATTTAATGGTTATCTGAATATCATCCATCCGGAACTTGAGCTTGCTTCGGAATCTTCTCAGCTGACCTCAACTGCCATGCAGTCTGTTTACAGCACTACTGAAAAATTAAAAACAAAGGGTATCGATAGCAAAGGTTTTCTTCGTTTACAAAAAAATCTTATTTCCATTTTACCTCCTTCATTACCGGAATCATTATCTGATGAATTGACTACTGAACTTCGTCTTATTAAAAGATCGGAAGCGTATGCCGATATACACTTTCCGCCAAGTGTTCAAAAACAAAAACTTGCTGAATTTCGTTTGAAATTTGAAGAACTTTTTTTTCTTCAATTAAGGTTGTTGTTTTCTAAACTCTTGCGAACAGAAAAGTATAAAGGATTTCTTTTCCCTTCTGTTGGCGAACCCTTTCTCGATTTTTTTCATAATCAACTTCCTTTTCCTCTTACCAACGCACAGAAAAAAGTAATTAAAGAAATCCGAAATGATTTTAATACCGGTAAACAAATGAATCGTTTGTTACAGGGTGATGTTGGTTCTGGAAAAACGCTGGTCGCCGTAATGTCTATGCTCATTGCCATCGGTAATGGATGCCAAGCTTGTCTTATGGCACCAACTGAAATTCTTGCCAACCAGCACTTCGAGACAATTTCTCAACTGCTTAGCAAGATGAATATAAAAATCAGCTTGCTTACAGGTTCTACAAAAACCAAAGCAAGAAAAGAACTTTTACAAAATCTCGAAAACGGCGAATTGCATTTGCTGATCGGAACACATGCTCTCATCGAAGACAGAGTCAAATTCAAAAACCTCGGCCTCGTTGTTATCGATGAGCAACATCGTTTCGGAGTTGAACAGCGATCACGCTTATGGAATAAAAGCACGACGGTTCCTCATATTTTAGTAATGACGGCCACGCCAATTCCCCGCACACTGGCAATGACTCTTTACGGCGATCTTGATATTTCTATTATCGATGAAATGCCTCCCGGAAGAAAACCTGTTCAAACGGTTCATCGATATGAATCGGATCGTTTAAGACTTTGGTCGTTCCTGAAAAAAGAAATAGCTTTAGGACGGCAGGTTTATATCGTTTATCCATTGATTGAAGAATCTGAAAAAATGGATCTAAATAATCTCATGCAAGGATACGAAGCTATCCGACGTGATTTCCCTGCTCCGCAATATCAGGTAAGCATCGTCCATGGTAAAATGAAACCTGCCGATAAAGCTTTTGAAATGCAACGTTTTCTTAAAAATGAAACGCAAATTATGATTGCTACTACTGTAATTGAAGTGGGTGTGAATATACCCAATGCTTCCGTTATGGTAATTGAAAATTCCGAACGCTTCGGCTTGTCACAATTGCACCAACTACGCGGAAGAGTAGGGCGCGGTGCCGATCAGTCGTATTGTATTTTAGTAACAAACAGTAAACTTGGATACGATTCTCGCTTGCGAATAAAAACGATGTGCGAAACAAACGACGGATTTAAAATCGCAGAAACAGATTTACGTTTACGCGGTCCCGGCGATGCAGAAGGAACCCGCCAAAGCGGTATGCTCGATTTAAAGATTGCCGACATCATGCGTGATCAGCAAATTGTTTTGTTGGCCCGTGATCATGCAATTAAAATACTCAAAGAGGATCCTAAATTAACCGAGACTAAAAATTACACCATTCAAAGAAAATTGCAGGAAGTAATGACCAGAAAAGGCGAGTGGGGAAGAATTAGTTAATTCCATTAAATCATATCATATTACTTTCACTTTAGCATCAATTTTGAAAAACATTTTTAAATTAGTTGAAGCACAAATAAAATAATTACCTATCACCGTTCTTCCCGCTTTCCGTTTCAATCGCCCAAAAGCGATTTCCACTACAATCGGGGCTAGATACATTAGTCTGTTTTTATTAATTAATTTCTTGTATTCTTAGCTTTTTTATCACTTGCCCCAAATTTTTTTTTCTTCCAAACATAAACCGGGATTTTGCAATTGGAATGTTTTTAGTATTCCAACATGATTAGAATGATTAGTCAGACATGTCCTTATCATGGATGTTTTCGATGGTGCTTTTATACAAAATCCTGATTTTAATATAAAAGAATATTTTTTATAATTTGATTCACAATTTTGGTTTAACTGCAAAGTCTGGGGTAAATCAAAACGTTAATTTCAAAATACAATACTACTCCGAAGAAACTACTATATTTGCCTTTCAATTTTGCATATGAAAATATCGTACAACTGGTTGAAAGAGTTACTTCCCGTAAATTTTTCACCGGAAGAAACTTCTGTTTTACTTACCGGCTCCGGATTGGAAGTCGAAGGAATAGAATCATTTGAATCTGTTAAAGGTGGATTACAAGGACTTGTAATCGGCGAAGTAAAAACATGCATCAAACATCCTGATGCCGATAAGCTCAGCCTTACCACCGTTGGTGTCGGCACCGGCGAAATTTTACAAATCGTTTGCGGAGCTCCCAATGTTGCTGCGGGACAAAAAGTAATCGTAGCCACACCGGGAACAAAAATATTTCCTTTAGAAGGTGATCCATTTGTAATTAAACAGGCAAAAATACGCGGACAATCTTCCAACGGAATGATTTGCGCAGAAGATGAAATTGGTTTGGGTAAAATGCACGAAGGAATAATCGTACTCCCCGGAAATGCTGTCATTGGCATGCCTGTTTCAGAATTTTACAAAATTACAAGCGATCACATATTTGAAATCGGATTAACACCCAATCGTGCCGATGCTGCTTCACACTTAGGAGTTGCCCGCGATCTTGCGGCAGTTGTACGTACAAAGAAATTAATCGAAACAAAAATTGACGAAAAACTTTCTTTAAATATTCCTGAAATAAAAAACGAATTTTTTCCAAATACTAAACCCGAAAAAATTCAAATAAAGGTTTCCATTAAAGATTCGGAAGCCTGCATCAGGTACTCGGGTATCTCTATTGCCAATGCAAAAGTGGGAGAATCACCTGCCTGGCTTAAAAACAGACTACTCTCCATTGGAGTTAATCCAATCAATAATATCGTCGATATTACTAACTATGTTCTTCACGAATGTGGTCAGCCATTACATGCTTTCGATGCAGATCAGATAAAAGGTGGAAATATTATTGTTCGATCTGCCAATGAAAATGAAAAATTCGTAACGCTTGATAATGTCGAACGAACAATGCATACCGGTGATCTGATGATTTGTGATGAAAGCCGCGCCATGTGTATTGCCGGCGTTTATGGCGGACTAACCTCAGGCATTAGCGAAATGACAAAAAATATTTTTATTGAAAGTGCATGTTTTAGTCCGGCATTCATTCGCAAAACAAGTAAACGTCACGGATTAAAAACCGATGCTTCTTTTCGTTTCGAACGTGGTACTGATCCCGAAATAACTATATATGCTCTTAAACGTGCCGCCTCTTTAATTGTTGAAATTGCAGGCGGAGAAATAGCATCCGGAATCAGTGATTCATATCCGGCTCCGTTAAAGCCTGTAGTAGTCGATTTAGGTTATAATTTTCTGGACAGTTTCAGCGGCGAAGTAATTGACAGAAAAGTAGTCCGCACTATACTAGATTCACTTGGAATAAAAATAATTTCTGAAGACAATAACATGCTTCGAATGGAAGTTCCTCTCTTCAAAATAGATGTCACCCGCCCGGCCGATGTCATTGAAGAAATATTGCGGATATATGGTTATGATAGAATTCCTGTGCCTGAAAAAATAAATGCTTCACTGCCTCCTAATCCGGGTTTCGACAGAGAGCAATTGCAGAATAAAGTCGCAGGTTATCTTTCCAATAATGGTTTTAATGAAATCATGACAAATTCACTCACCAAAAGTGAATATGCTTCTCTTCCCGGTTGGAATGCGCAAGAAATCATAAATATCCTTAATCCATTGAGCCAGGATCTCTCAGTATTGCGTCAGGATTTGCTTGTTAATGCTCTCGAAACTGTTCAATACAACAGCAATAGAAAACAAAGTGATTTACGTTTATTTGAATTCGGAAAAACATACTTTCGAAAAAATAATAAGTATGGCGAAGATTATCGTTTATCTGTATTGTTAACTGGGAATCGAAATGAATCTTCTTGGAAAATAAAAGAAGAGAAAGCCGATTTTTATTTCTTAAAATCATTTGTCAATAATATTCTTTCACTTTGTGGTATAAATGATTTTTTTGAAACTGAAATGAAAGGTGGTGTTTATTCTTTATCTCTCGTTGCCAAAAAAAATGATGACGTCCTTGTGCAATACGGAATTATTGAAAAGGCAACGTTAAGAAAATTTGATTTGAAGGAAGATGTTTTACATGCCGATTTCAAGTGGGATAACATTGTTAAATATGCTTTAAAAAAACCTATTCGATATTCGGAGATTTCAAAATTCCCTGCTGTGAAGAGAGATCTTTCTATGCTTATTGGAAGTGAGATAAGCTATTCTCAATTGGAAAATATTGCATACAAGACAGAGAAAAAATTATTAAAAGAAATCAGGCTTTTTGATATTTATGATGGAGATAAAATTGATGCGGGGAAAAAATCATATGCTTTAAGTTTTATACTTCAAGATGATCAGCAAACGCTGACTGAACAACAGATCACTAAAATTATGGACAAGCTAATGTCTGCTTTCGAAAAAGAAGCGGGGGCTGTTATTCGGAAAAGCTGATAAATTAAAAAAGAATTTTTTGAACTCACTTTCAAATAAGCACAAAAATAAATTACAAGAGCTATCAATTAGTTTTTTATTTTTATCAAAAAGCAATTTCATTGTTAGTTGTTTTAGATTTTATTAAAGACCAGCAACGGCACTTTTGCATTAAAAGAATATTCGGAAGAATTGCTTGAGAGAAATATTTTTTCAAAGTAGCTTCTGTTTTGCCGAGTGAACATTATGAGCATGGATGGTTTTGATTTCTGAAGGGCAGATTCAATATTTGAAATAAGGGTATTTAAAGGATTTACATTTTCAAGGTGAAGTTTAACATTATGTTTTGAGAATTTTTTAACGGCAGTTTCAATGATTTTTGAATCTGAAATTAAATCTAATGGAGAATTAAAATGAAGCAATTCTACTTTCGCTTTTAATGGCTTCGCAAAGGCAATTACTTTTTTTAATTCGCTTTCCAGATTAACAAGATCAGAAGCGTAAAGGATGCTTGCTATTTTGCCTGTGCGATAATTATTCGGCACCGCAAGTACGGGAACGGTGGAATTGTTGATGAGGCTGGAAGTGTTTGTGCCGATTATTTTTTTCAGTTTGCCGGCTCCTCTTGTGCTGATACAGATATAATTGAATTTATTTGTAAATGCATACTCACTGATATTGCTATCGGTAAAAACCGAACTTGATATTACACACTTTTTATTTTTGGAATCTATTTCAATACTTTTATAAACTGATTCCACAAATTGATTTAATTTTTTCTGAATTTTATCTGCTTCTTTTTTTTCATAGGTTACAAATGTTGCATCATTCCAGGATGTGGGTTTCATTACATAATAAGAATGAAAAAAGGTCAACTCAAATTTATGTTGGGAAGCTAATTGAATGGCAAAGCGCATTCCTGCTTTTGAGTTGGTTGAGAAATCGGTTGTGACGAGAATTTTTTCCATAGAATTGTTTATTGTTGATTATTTATTTAAGGGGAAAGTATAGTAATATGATTTACGGAAGAAAGATGATAGTTTAAGGAAAGAAGTTTCTGATTTATTTTATGAATGTTTCTGATGTAAAATTCTCTCAGACCATGCGAGCATAACGGATGAAAGAAGAAACACCACATGTATGATGACCTGCCACATTACATGTTCAGTTTCGTGGCTTTTAATATTTATGAATGTTATCAGAAGATGAATACCTGAAATGCCAACAAGCGCACCGGCTAATTTTACTTTTAATGTTCCGGCATCTATTTTTTGTAACCATTCGGGTTTGTCTTCGTGTTTGTCAATATCTATACGGCTTACAAATGTTGAGTAACCACCGATTATAACCATGATTAGAAGGTTGGCTACCATTGTTATGTCGACCAAAGTGAGTATGCCAAGCATCAAAGCTGTTTCTGTAATTTCATTAATGTTTACGCAAAGGTGTATGAGTTCAATGACGTATTTATAGGTGTACAATAAACCGCCCAAGATAAGCCCTGCATATAGCGGTGCTTGCAGCCACCGACTTGCGAAAATGATTTTTTCAAATGTTCTTTCTATTTTGTTGCTCATGATTTATTTGTTTTATATTTGGATTTATAAACTGTTTATTTTTCTCCGGTTTTCATTCTTCTTTTTTGTTTAATGTATCCTATTAGAAAAACGATGGAGGTTGCAACTGCAACAAACAGGAAAATATATTCGACTTCATTTACTAAAAGAGGGAACTGCCTGCCAAGAAGAAATCCTATAGGAATTAAGGACCAAACCCAAATTACTGCACCCAAAACATTGTAGAAACTAAATTTTATGAAACTTATTTCAGATACGCCAGCCATAATAGGGGCAAAGGTTCTTACTACAGGTAAAAATCGTCCGACTACTAACGCTGCTCCTCCATACTTATGAAAATAGTTTCTTGTGATTTCGAGATGTTTCTTTTTGAAAAAAAAGGAATCATTTTTTGTAAATATTTTTTTACCGAAATATTTTCCTGTAGCGTATCCGGTAATGTTTCCGAGAATGGCAACGATTGAAACACTAGTAAGCAACAGGAAAATATTCACATCAAAATTTTCAGTGCTGCATAATAATCCTGCAGTTATTAATAAGGCATCTCCGGGAAAAATAAAACCGAAGAACAACCCTGTTTCGGCAAAGATGATTGCCAGTAGCAGAGTTAAACCTCCATATGCAATGAGTTTTTCTGAATCGAGAAGTATTTCAAAAAAATCTTTTATGTTTTCCATGTTTTTAATTGAGTTGATGTGTTGATATTTTGTTTCTTCCAGCTCTTTTTGTTTCTTTTATTGCGTTGCATGTTTCTTTTTAAATATTAATGATGCAGCAATGCTTGCTAGCAGAATGCTTACGACAGCAACAAGTGCATATTCAATTGGTATTTTGTAAACATTGGAGCATACCATTTTTAAGCCGATGAATATTAAAATAAATGATAGTCCGATGTGCAGAAAACGGAACATGTTTATCATTCCTGCAAGTGCAAAATAGAGCGACCTTAATCCGAGAATGGCAAATACATTGGATGTAAAAACAATAAATGTGTCGGTTGTTATTGCAAGTATAGCAGGAATGGAATCAACGGCAAAAATAAGGTCGGTTATTTCAACAAACACCAAAACAATGAAGAGCGGAGTTGCAGCCAATATGCCATTTTGGATTTTTACAAAAAAATTATCACCGTGATATTCGTTTGTTACAGGCAACATTTTTTTTACCAACCGGATGACGGGATTTTTATCGGGCTCTATTTTTGTATCTTTCTGGGAAAGCATTTTAATTCCGGAAATAATAATGATTGATCCAAAGACATATATAATCCAGTGAAATTTATTGATGAGAGCCACACCCGCGAAAATGAATATCACTCTCATAACGAGTGCACCCAAAATTCCCCAAAACAATACCTTGTGCTGGTATTGGAGAGGTACATGGAAATAGGAGAAAATTAATATGAAAACGAATAAATTATCTACGCTAAGGGATAATTCAATAATATAGCCAGTGAGGAACTCTATAGATTTTTCGGGACCTTTCCAGAAATAAACAACTGCACAGAACAACATGGCAAGTCCAATCCAAACCACTGTCCATGCAAGTGATTCTTTGAACGATACGGCATGTGTTTTCCGATGAAAAATTCCCAAGTCAATGGCAAGCATCAACATGATGAATAGGATAAAGGCAATCCAGAAATAATATTCAGTTGTCATTTATTATTTAATGAAACTAACTTTTCCGGAATTGATGTCGTAAAAAGCAGCAACTATTTTTACACTTCCGTCTTTAACAAGTTCACTTATTACAGGACTTTCTTTTTGAATATCTGCAATCGTCATTCTTACATTCTGTTTGGCTGTTTCATCAACCATTAAATCACGATTAGATTTGTCGCCTGTGATTGCCGGTTTTATTTGATTTACAAGTTGAGTAAGATTTCCTAATTCAGCATTATCAACAGCGCCTTTAACCGCACCACATTTGTTGTGTCCCATTACTACAATAAGTTTTGTTCCTTTTACTTTGGTTGCAAATTCCATACTACCTAAAATATTCGAATCCTCTACATTTCCTGCAACACGGGCAACAAAAATGTTTCCGATTCCCTGGTCAAAAATGATTTCAGGCGGAATGCGTGAGTCAAGGCAGGAAAGTATTAAGGAGTGTGGATGCTGGTCTTCCTTTGTATGCTCAATCTGTTCCTTGTAATTGGTGTTTGTCAACTTGCCGTCAATGAATCGCTGATTTCCGCTTTTGAGTTCTGCAAGAGCATCTTCCGGAGTGTTAATGGCAGCTTGTTCATGCGCAGCCGGTGCATTATTCAACTGAGTAGTTTCTGCTTTCTTTTGTCCGCAAGAAGCAATGAGTAAGCTTATTCCAAGCGCAACTGTAGTGATTTTTATTTTTTTCATTTTAGGTTATTTTATTAAGTTTGCAGCAAAGATAGTAATAATATTTACAAAGATAGTAATACTATTAAATAAATAATATTTACTTTTACGGCGGTTTAAATTTCACAACAAAATCACAATTCGTATGGAATTATCATTACAAATTAAAATGAACGAAAAACTCTTCCTCCGTAACCCGGAAGAAACAGAACTTGGGAGAGAAATTATACTGAACAGCATTTTTCTCATTCATAAGGCAGGATTTGAATCCTTCACTTTTAAAAAACTTGCTTTAAAGATCGGAACTACCGAGGCAGGCATTTATCGCTACTTTGAAAACAAGCACCGATTGCTTGTTTACATTGTTTCCTGGTATTGGAGCTGGCTTGAGTATAAAGTTATGGTACATACCAATAATTTAAAGTCACCTGAACTAAAACTTAAAAAAATAATTCAGATACTTGCCACTGATGTTAAAGATGATGTGCAAACTAAGCATGTTGATGAACTGTTGTTACACGAAATTGTGAGAATGGAGGGAGCAAAGGCATATCTGACAAGGCATGTAACCGAAGACAATAAACAACGAATATTTAAACCTTACAAAGACCTTTGTGGCGCGATTGCCGTAATTATTCTGGAATGTAATCCGAAATATAAATATCCGCGTTCCCTTTCAAGTACAATAATTGAGGTGGCGCATTATCAAAATTTTTTTATGAAAAACCTTCCTTCGTTAACTGATTTTGGAAAAATAAAAGATGATTGGAAAGTAATCGGGTTTTTGGAAGATTTGGTTTTTGCCTCTTTGTTTCCAGCAACGCGGAAATAATGAGTGGAAACGTTTGCCTCAAAGAAAGTCAAAATTATTTTCAGCGAAAAGGAGATCAATAATTTGTCATTGATAATGTTTTATTGGTTTTGAACTTTTTGTTTTAATTAAGAATATGTAAAATAGTTTATAACGTAGTCATTTTTTCTTCGCGCATCGTCGTGAAACGTTTTTAGTGTTGCGTTTAAATCCCAGGTAATTAAAACGCAAAGGCGCCACATTTCGCAAAGTTTCGCAAAGAAATTCTCAGCCTCTGAAATTTTCAAATTGCAAAGGAATCCCAACTTGTTCTTTTTCTAGAATGCTTATTAGTTCCTGGAGGTTATCAATTTTTTTCCCCGAAACACGGACTTGTTCATCCATGATAGATGGCTGAACTTTCATACCTGTATCTTTTATTAATTTAACAAGTTTTTTCGCAGTCTCTTTATCAATACCCTGTTTTACTTTAATATCTTTCTTCACCATATTACCCGATGCATATAATTCTTTTCCGGAATCGAGCGACTGTGGATCCAGACCTTGTTTAATCATCCGGCCGATTATCATTCCTTCAATGCTTTTCATACGCATGTCGTTTTCGGTAAGCACATGAATCATCATAGTTTTTTTATCCAGTTCAATAGTCGATTTTGAATTATTGAAATCGTATCTCGTAGCCAGCTCTTTTACAGCTGCATTGATAGCATTATCCAGTTTTTGAATATCTATCTTACTTATTATATCAAATGTTGGCATTTTTATAAATTTGAAAATTAGAAGTGCTTGATAATGCAAATCTAAGGAATAACTTTCCGAATTAATTGACCAATTGATTTCTTTATCTTTGTGGCATGAGGAAAATTTTGCTTTTATTTTATTGTTTGATAACTTTTGCCACTTCAGCACAAACAAAATTCGATCGGGTATTGAATATTCCTGTTCAGGAAGGAACTAAATCACTACGTTTTCCCTGGGCTGGCGGAATTAATTTTCCCTGGATTTCTTCGATCGACTTAAATGCCGACGGATTAAAAGATTTATTTCTGTTTGATCATCATAATGACCGTATTCTAACTTTTCTTAACAATGGAAACTCAAATGCTGATTTAGCATGGGATTATGCTCCGGTTTATTCCAATCAATTTCCACCGGTTAATAATTGGGTGTTTTTATACGATTACAATTGCGATGGTAAAGCGGATTTTTTTACGCTTTCATCCGCAAGACAATGCGCCGGAATTGCTGTATATAAGAATATTTCTTCCGGCAATAATCTTCAATGGGCAATCGTTGATTCATGTTTACAGAGAACATTTGTAACCACACGAAATAACATTTTTGCCAATTCCATCTCTCTTCCAAATTTCAATGATGTTGATGGAGACGGCGACATGGATATTTTAGGTTATAACAGTTTACCCGATGGTCGTATTTTATACTATAAAAATCATTCAATTGAGAACTATGGTATATGTGATTCGCTTGATTTCGTTTTGGAAAGTCTTTGTTATGGTAATTTCCAATTAAAGATCGGGGGTACAAATACTGTCGGATGTTTTCAATGTCCGTGTCGTGTACGAAGACCTCTTACGGAGAATGACAGCATTTCTGTCGATGCAGAAGAGACGCAGTTTATTTTTCCCGAACCTGTAATTGACCAAAGCGAAGCTGCACGCAGAGATGATACAGTATCAAGTATTTTTTCAATGGATATTGATGGAGACGGTTTTAAAGAGCTTTTTGTCGGCGACATAGCTTCTTCAAATACATTAATGATTCATAATACCGGCACAGAAATGGACTCTCAGGATACTTTGTTCCCTTCTTATGATTCTCCGGCTTTATTTAATGGCTTTCACTATCACGCATACATAGATGTCGACAATGACTCTTTGAACGATTTTATTGTAATGCCAAACGATCATGAAAATAAACTGGGGATATGGTTTTATAAAAACTCTGGCACCAATGTTTCTCCGGTTTTTACACTCGAATCAAATTCATTTCTTCAAAACAATATGATTGATGTTGGCGAAGATGCCTGCCCTGTGTTTTTCGATTACGATGGCGACAATCTTACGGATCTTGTAATAAGCAAAGCTGTTTTCAACTCTGTAAATGGTGTTTATAAAAGTGGACTTTATCTTTATAAGAATACCGGTACAGCTACGGTTCCTGCTTTTGATTTTATTACTAATGATTTTGCCGGACTCACCGCTACAGGTTTATATGTTTCACCAACGTATCCGGCTTTTGGTGATCTTGATGGCGATGGTGACAAAGACATGATTATCGGTTTGGAAGATGGCCGATTTCACTATTATCAAAATAATTCCGGTCCCGGAAATCCGGCAAGTTTCTCCGGCCCTACTGCAAATTATATGATGATTGACGTCGGCAAGTTTGCAACTCCACAGTTATTTGATTTGAACCACGATGGACTGCTTGATTTAATTAGCGGTGGACAAAGAGGATTTATAAATTACTATCAGAATTTAGGTACAGCTTCTTCTCCGATTTTTAATAGTGTACCAACAAATGATACGCTGGGTTGTATCGTACTTCAAGGTGCTGGAACAACGGATGGTTTTACTGTACCCTTTTTTTATGATAGTCTTGGTTTTACTCGTTTATTAGTAGCCAGTGAAAACGGAAATATTAATCAATATGACAATATCGATGGAAACCTTAATGGGTGTTTTAATCTGGCGGGAAATGTTTACGATAGACCTGAAAGTTCAAGGATAAAATTCAATATTACAGTTAATGGAGGAGATCTTAACGGAGATAATCTCACTGATATTGTAATCGGCCAGTCAACGGGCGGAGCAGAAGTTCGTTATCAGCACAACCCATTTTCCGGAATTTCAGAAACAGTTAAAATCAAACCCACATTTGAAGTTTTTCCGAATCCTGTTAACGATGAAATGGTTATTCGATTTTACCATATGGAAAAACGTTCATCCGTACTTCGTGTATTTAATTCAATCGGTGAGCTTGTGAAAGTTAAAATAATAGTAGACGAAAACACTGAGTTGAAAACATCTTCGTGGGATACAGGAATTTATTTTCTTCAATTCACTTCAGGGGATTATTCTTTGGGACGAAAAGTGGTGGTCAGACATTAGTTGATTTAGAATAAAAAAATTAATTATTTGGTTTGACTTGTATTCAAAAAAAATAACATTTCTAATTATTAAAAGACCTATTGTTGCTCCGACGAATACATTTCAAAATTTGCGATTTTTTTGTCCGTATTCTTTAAAATATTTTTTGCCATTTGATGAGCCTGAAAACGAAGCTCCGGAATTGCAGTGCTCTCCCAGAGTTTTCCTTTCAACAATGATCCGATAGCAAAAATTTGATTGGAGACGATGTTTTTTTCATCAATAACATTTCCGTCGGAGGTTGTTTCTATACCTAGATTCATTGCATCGGGCCGTATCATTCTTTTTTTAAGAAGAGATTCAAAGAGTGGACTTTTTTGTTTTCTAATATCTGTTTCAGGGCCTGTACAATTTATTATT
This sequence comes from Bacteroidota bacterium, assembly GCA_031417555.1. GTDB lineage: Bacteria > Bacteroidota > Bacteroidia > AKYH767-A > 2013-40CM-41-45 > JADKIH01. The sequence goes on along the minus strand of JANOVV010000111.1, from coordinate 30,060 downwards.
CGTTTTACTTTTAATATTTTTTCCGACTGATCTTTGCGTTTCCGGATTTTAATTTCAAATCCGTTTTCAGTTTCGGTAATTTCCCTGATTCGCCCGGCAATGATTTCCAGTTTTTCTTCTTTAATCAATTGTTGAATCTGTTGATGTAAATCTACCGGAAGGCGATGCCTGGCAACACCCCATAAATGCCGAAGGTGCATCATGAACTTTTTCTTATCATCCAGTGATAAGTGTTGCCATATTTCCTGCGTTCTCAATCGAATTGCATCAACTACAGTCTCACCTGATAATCCACGTCTACGAGCCTCGCGAATATGTTTATAAAACAAACGAAATAAATTTTCAAGTTTATAAGGAGGAACAAGTTCATTAAGAATATAAGGCTGAGGAGGAAGTTTTCGATGTGGAAGTATTTTGTATCCATGAGGAGATAATGCAATAATTTTCCCGGTAAAATTTTTCTCTCTCAATCCTATTATTACATCAACCATCGTCAGACCTGCCCCAATAATAAGTACAGTTTGATCTTCTTCAATTTCAATTACGGCTTTTTCTGTCCATGGATTTGAAAAGTAATTTTTACTTTTAAGGAATGCCTTATCATTAAGCATTGGCGGGCCCGGTTCGCAATTTCCTGTAGCTAATAAAAATTTATCAGCGGCAATATTTTTACCGGATAAAGTTTTTACAATTAATCGGGAATTATTTTTTTCAATATCTGTAACTTCATCGTTGATTATCTGAAGAGTAATGTTCTCCGGAATATTTTTAGTTTTCTCTTCAAATATTTCTTCCAGATATTTTCCATATAGATTTCTTGGCAAATAAGTAAATGGCAATTCTTCCTTTTGGAAGTCAATATTCTTATGATTGAGGCACCAAAGTAAAAAGTGATCAGGGCAATCATGAAAAGCACTCATATTTCTCGTTTCTACATTTAAAAGATGCAGATCTGAATATGTTTTATAAGCGATTCCTCTGGCGAGTGGATAACCTTTGTTGACAAGGGTTATGTTAATTTTATTTTTCGATTGATCGATTAGATTTATAAGAGTCATCACTCCGCAGAAGCCTCCGCCGGCAATAACTACAGAAAATGTTGAATCAGATTGCATGTGCGGTCAAATAACTCTCAAACGAAAATACCTTTTTGAAATCATGGTGCAATAACGGTAATGGAAACTTATTAAATATATATTGTCAATTGCCGGAAATTTTCCGCCAAGAACAATTTAAACTAATAAAAAGTTGTTCAAAAAGGACTTAAAAAACTAAGCCACGTGAGTCCTGATAATATTCAATGCACCACCCGCTTTAAACCATTCGATCTGGTTGTGATTGTAAGAGTGATTAACATTAAATTCATCCGTTGTTCCGTCGCTGTGATGAAGAACAATGGAAAGCGGTATACCGCTTTTAAAATTATTTAATCCGATGATGTCGAGGCTGTCATCTTCACGAATCTTATTGTAGTCGTTCTTGTCGGCAAAAGTAAGAGCAAGCATTCCTTGTTTTTTCAAATTAGTTTCATGAATACGTGCAAATGATTTTACTAAAATTGCGCGAACACCGAGATGCCGGGGTTCCATAGCAGCATGTTCACGCGATGATCCTTCGCCATAATTTTCATCACCGACGACAATCGATCCAATCTTCTCCGCTTTATAGGCTCTCTGAACTTTCGGAACTGAATTGTATTGTCCGGTTAATTGATTTTTTACAGAATCAGGTTTGTCATTAAATGAATTGATTGCACCGATAAGCATGTTGTTTGAAATGTTATCGAGATGACCGCGGAATTTTAACCATGGACCGGCCATAGAAATATGATCCGTTGTGCATTTGCCTTTTACTTTAATGAGAAGTTTAAGACCTTTCAGGTCCGTTCCTTCCCAGGCAGGAAAAGGATCAAGTAATTGAAGCCTTTCGGAAGTTGGAGAGACAAGAACTGAAATAGCATTTCCGTTTTTAGCGGGTTCCTGATATCCTGCGTCTTTAACATCAAAGCCCTTCACAGGAAGTTCAATTCCTTTTGGCTCAGCAAGTTTTATTTTCTCTCCTTTGGAATTGGTAAGAGTATCTTTAAGAGGATTGAAAGTAAGATCACCTGCGAGTACAAATGCTGTTACAATTTCAGGTGAAGCAACAAAAGCATGTGTATTCGGATTTCCATCATTTCTTTTTGCAAAATTTCTGTTGAAGGAAGTAATTATCGAATTTTTTCGTGAAGGGTCGTCGGAGTGACGTGCCCATTGACCAATGCATGGTCCGCAGGCATTGGCTAAAACAACGCCTCCAATACTTTCAAAAGTGCCAAGAAATCCATCGCGCTCAACTGTAAATCGCACAAGTTCGGAGCCGGGAGTAATGGTAAATTCAGAAGTCGCTTTTATTCCGGCATCGGCTGCTTGTTTTGCAACAGAAGCAGCGCGGGAAATATCTTCATAGGACGAATTTGTACATGAACCAATCAAACCGACTTCCAGTTTAGAGGGCCAGTTATTTTCTCTGACAGCATCAGCAAATTTAGAAATAGGCCAGGCAAGATCAGGAGTAAAGGGACCATTAACATGTGGTTCCAGTTCAGAAAGATTAATCTCAACCACTTCATCGAAGTAAGCGGAAGGATTTTCATAAACTTCTATATCGCCGCGTAAATGTTCTGTTACTCCATCAGCAGCATCAGCGATATCTTTTCGGCCCGTGCCGCGAAGATATTCAGACATTTTTTTATCGTAGCAAAAGATGGAAGTGGTAGCTCCGATTTCAGCACCCATGTTGCAAATGGTTCCTTTGCCTGTGCAAGAAAGACTATCCGCACCCGGACCGAAATATTCAAGAATTTTATCAGTGCCTCCTTTAACCGTTAATATACCGGCTACTTTTAAAATCACATCTTTGGAAGAAGCCCAGCCACTCAGTTTACCGGTCAATTTTACGCCGATAATTTTTGGAAATTTAAGTTCCCAGGGTAAGCCGGCCATAACATCACAAGCGTCAGCACCGCCTACACCAATCGCTATCATTCCCAATCCACCAGCATTTACCGTATGGGAATCTGTACCTATCATCAATCCACCGGGAAAAGCATAATTCTCAAGAATGACCTGATGAATTATTCCTGCACCCGGTCGCCAGAAACCAATTCCATATTTATTTGAAACAGAAGAGAGGAAATCATAGACTTCTTTATTTTTATCGAGAGCGACAGAAAGATCTTCTTTAGCGCCGGTCTTAGCTTGAATTAAATGATCGCAATGAACAGTAGAAGGCACAGCAACAACAGGTCTTCCTGCCTGCATAAACTGAAGTAGAGCCATTTGAGCAGTTGCATCCTGCATAGCTACACGATCAGGATTAAAATCAACATAAGATTTGCCCCGTTCAAAAGCTTTTTCTGGGAGCTTTGATGAAAGATGAGAATAAAGAATTTTTTCTGTGAGAGTGAGCGGACGCGAAACTATTTTTCTGGCAGAAACTATTTTTTCACTAAGACCCGCATATACTCTCCGTATCATTTCAATATCAAAAGCCATTTTTATATTTTTTTAAAGTGTGCAAGTTACAAAAATCGAAATTAAACCGGGATTTTGCAATTGAAATACTTTTAGCATTCCAATTTGATTAGAATGATTAGTTAGAGACGTCCTTATCATTGGAGTTTTCGATGTTGATTTTACACAAACCCTGATTTGAAAAAAAAGAAAATCATTTAATAATTTGATTCACAATTTTGGTTTAACTGCCAAATCTAGGTTAATGGATGACTTAAATTACAAGAATTAACCCCCATCAATCCCACTTCTTTAGTCTTGCCTCACACCTCCCGTATCTTGCCTCTTGATTCTTTTTTTCGTTGTGTAAGAAATGCCGGCGAATTGTCCACATCGATGGTGTGTTGAACATTAAATTGTAAAAAAAAGAACAGATGGCTAACAACTACGATTTAAGCAGAACAAATTACAGAGGACGCAATCATTTATTTAAAATATCCTTTTTACTTTTTCAACTTATTTGTTGTTCGATGCTTTTGTTTTATTTTTTAAATAAGTCAGATCTTGGAATTAGTTTAGCGGATAGACTTCTAAAGTAAATGGTTTTGCATTTTTATGTTAAAAATAAATCATAAAAAGGGATAATTAATATTTATAGTTTTTTCGATTTTTCAGATAAAATAGGGCATAAATTCCTTAAAAAGCTTTTCCAATAATTGGTAGCAAACGATTAATTTAGCTTAAAGGGAGCTTTTACTACAAAATATTTTCATTTTTTTCTGCTTCAAATAGCTTTTCTCGCTGATATTGAATCTAGTAGCGTTTAACTGTTAAATTGGAAATTAAGCTTGTTATTCTATCTTTGCACGCTCAAAAAAAATAAGTTTAATTCATTCTAAATTTACAGTTTATCCATGCAAAGCAAAGGTGCAGTAAAGTTATTTGCGATCCTTCTGGCGTTGGTTTGTCTCTACCAGCTCAGTTTTACGTTTGTTACAAGTAATGTAGAGAAAAAAGCAAAAGCTTTTTCTAACGGTGATCCTGCAAAAGAAAGAGCCTATATCGATTCGGTTAATACCCTTCCGGCATATCCGATATTAGGTTTCTCGTATAAAAAATGTCAGGAGAATGAGATCAATCTCGGGCTCGACTTAAAAGGTGGTATGAACGTCACCATGGAAGTTTCACTTGTCGATCTTATCCGTTCTATGGCTAATAACAGTAAGGATGGAACATTTAACAAAGCCATTGAAAATGCTCAAAAGGCACAAGCCAGTAGTCAGAAGGACTTCGTTACATTATTTGTTGAAGAGTTTCAAAAACTTGATCCAAATGCACGACTCGCTGCGATATTCGCGACGAAGGAATTGCAGGACAGAGTTAATTTCAACTCTACGAATGAAGAAGTAAAAGCCGTCATTAAAAAAGAAGGCGATGCTGCATTTGATCGTACCTATCAAATCCTTAAAACCCGTATTGATAAGTTTGGTGTATCTCAGCCAAACGTCCAAAAACTTGGTAATGGAAGAATTCTCGTAGAACTTCCAGGTATTAAGGAACCTGAGCGTGTACGTAAATTATTACAAGGTACAGCAAAACTTGAATTCTGGGAAACCTATGATAACAAGGATATCTATCCTATGTTAGAAGAAGCAAATAAGGTTTTAAAATTAATCGGGAATACGGATAGCACAATAACTAGTCAGTTACCTGATTCATTAGTTACCCGTCAGGATACGCTTAAAGAAGCTGGAAATACTCAAAAAGATTCAACAGACAATTCATTGATGACCCAGCTTGAAAAGCCGGCCGGTAATGATACGTCTTCAAAAGATACTACAAAAGCAGGGCAAAAGTCTTTCGAGGAATATGCGAAAGAGAACCCATTGTTTGCTGTTCTACAGCCTTCCATTCAGCAAAATGAACAAAATCAATCTGAGCTTCGCAAAGGTCCGGTTATCGGTTCGGCTTTAGTTAAAGATACAGGGAAGGTTAATAAGATATTCGAAATGCCTCAGGTAATTTCGAAATTCCCGCGCGAATTCAAAGCCATCTGGTCTGTAAAATCTATAGATAAAGATGGTAAGGTTATGCAACTCGTTGCTATTCGTATGCCGAGTCGCGATCATATTGCACCACTTGACGGTTCTGCAGTGGTTGATGCAAGAAAACAAAAAGGGCAATTTTCAAATAACTGGGAAATTAGTATGTCGATGAATGCTGAAGGTGCTAAAATCTGGAAGCGACTTACGCACGACAATGTAAATAAGTCAATTGCAATCGTTCTTGATGACTATGTATATTCTTATCCAAATGTTATTCAGGAAATTTCCGGTGGAAGCTCCAGCATTACAGGCCAGTTTACGCTTGAAGAAGCAGAAGATATGGCTAACATTCTTAAAGTAGGAAAGCTTCCTGCTCCGGCTCGAATCGTAGAAGATACTGTTGTTGGTCCAACACTTGGACAAGAAGCAATCAGTTCGGGATTACTTTCATTTGTAATAGCACTCGTTCTTGTATTGTTATTTATGGTAACGTATTACAACAATGCAGGACTTGTAGCTGACGTAGCATTGTTTGCAAACGTATTTTTTGTGATGGGAATTTTAGCATCACTGGGAGCGGTTCTAACCTTGCCGGGTATTGCCGGAATTGTACTTACTATTGGTATGTCAGTAGATGCCAACATCCTTATCTTTGAACGTATTCGTGAAGAGCTAGCTTTAGGGAAAGGAATGCGTTTAGCAGTAAGCGATGGTTTTAAGCATGCATATTCATCAATTATCGATTCGAATGTAACAACACTTATTCTCGGTATCATCCTTTATATTTTTGGTACCGGACCGATACAGGGATTTGCAACAACACTTATTATAGGAATTCTTTCTTCTTTATTCAGCGCTATTTTTATTACTCGTTTAATATTCGACTGGATGTTGATACGTAATAAAGAAATTCGATTCTGGAATAAAAGTACTAAAGGAGCTTTCAAAAATATTCACATCAATTTCGTTGAAAAGAGAAAATTATACTACCTTATTTCAGGTTCTATTATTACAGTGGGTATTATTGCTTTTATTATTAAAGGATTGAATTTTGGAGTTGATTTTGAAGGTGGTCGTACATACGTTGTTCGTTTCGATAAGAAAGTATCAACTGTTGAAGTAATAGATGCATTAAAGACACCATTCACTAAATCGCCGGAGGTGAAAACTTTTGGTGGTTCTAACCAGGTAAAAATAACTACTAGTTATTTGATTGAAGATCCCGGAGTGGATGCAGAGGCAAGAGTTTCTGAAAAACTTAATGAAGGACTTAAAGCATTGGCCGGTAGTAATTATACTATTCTAAGTTCACAGAAAGTAGGACCAACCATTGCCGATGATATTAAAACGTCTGCTGTTTGGGCCATTGTTATTGGTTGTGCATTAATGTTTGTTTACATTTTTGTTCGTTTCCGCCGTTGGCAATTTGGCCTGGGTGCTGTGATCGCCCTAATTCATGATGTGTTAGTAGTTCTCTCGTTTTATACCATATTCAATGGAATTCTACCATTCTCTCTGGAAATAGATCAGGCATTTATTGCTGCCATCTTAACTGTAATGGGTTATTCAATGACTGATACAGTCGTTGTATTTGACCGTATCAGGGAGTTCGTCGGAATACATCACCATGCTCAGGATCAGAGAAAGGTTATTAATGATGCCCTTAATGCAACATTAAGCCGTACAATCAATACATCACTGACGATTTTCTTTGTACTCCTTGCAATTTTCATATTTGGAGGTGAAGTTATCCGCGGATTTACTTTTGCACTACTTATCGGAATCGTAATCGGAACGTATTCATCAATTTGTATAGCAACCCCTATTGTGGTTGATTTTGCAAAAAAAGAGTTAAAATAATTTTAAATAGGCCTAATTGAAAATTTGGAAATGGATATAATTCCATTTTCAAATTTCAAAGAGACTGATTTTCAAATTATCTCGCTATCTTTGATTATAAATCAAAAAAAATGTCACTACTATCATTATTATTTCTAAACCTGGGTGGTGGAGAAATATTTGTCATTCTACTTGTCGTATTACTTTTTTTCGGCTCGAAACGTATACCGGAACTTGCTAAAGGATTAGGAAAAGGAATGCGTGAATTCAAAGATGCAATGAGCGGAATTGAAAACGAAGTTCGCAATGCATCCAATGATACAACTGCTCCGGCCAAACCTGCAACAAAAGAAGAAGCTAAAAAGATTGAAGAGTAAAACGAAAGATTTTTTTTAAATGAAATATTCTTTTTAATAAATAATCATCTTTAGTTTACAACCAACTATTCAATTTTCATCATGAAAGGAATTTTCGCCATGATTCCTTTTTGTTTTGCTAAATTATTAAACGTTTCCAAATATAAATAAGACTCGCCAAGTTGTTGTTTTGCAAAATAGACTTTAGCTTCAGCATTTAAATCATCCACGAGTTTTTCGAAAAATTCTTTTTGTTCCGGTAAAGCAATTGTACGATATGTTGTAAGGTTAGCTTTTTTTGCCGCAATAGAAATAGCATCATTTATTCCTCCTAAAACATCAACCAGTCCGAGACGTTTTGCATCTACTCCGCTCCAAACACGACCTTGTCCGATATTGTCAACATTCTCTTTAGTCATTTCTCTTCCAATGGCAACGTGTGAAATAAACGTATCATACACTTTTTCAACTTCGCCCTGAATGATTTCTCTTTCATTCTCTTTCATAGGACGGTTCATAGAGCCTATGTCAGCATACCTGCCTGTTTTAACGCTGTCGAAAGTTATTCCCAGCTTATTCTTAAACATGTTTTGAGTATTGAATAACAAACCAAATACACCAATAGAACCTGTAATTGTATTTGGTCGGGCTACAATAGTATCGGCAGCACAGGCAATGTAATAACCTCCGGAAGCGGCGTAATCACCCATAGAAACGATAAGCGGTTTTGTCTTTTGAGCAAGTACGGTTTCTCTCCAAATAACGTCAGACGCTAAAGCACTACCGCCCGGGGAGTTTATACGAAATACGATGGCTTTAACAGATGAATCGAGGCGGGCTTTACGTAAGGCCGCAGCAATTTTATCGGAACCAATCTGGTCTTCATTGCCTTCGCCACTTACAATATCGCCGCTTGCATAAACCACAGCGATCTTCTTTGCAGAATAATCATCGCCTTTAACATAAGCACGCACATATTTTTTTAATGAGACAAATTTTATTTTTTCTTTTTCTCCTTGATCCGTTTTCTTTTTCAAATCAGAAAGAACCTGATCATAGTAAGAAAGTTTGTCGACAAGATGTAGACTCAGAGCATTTTCTGCATTACGGCCTTCCGCATTGTCTGCAATTTTTTGAAGTTCCTCAACCGGTATATTTCTTGAAGCTGAAATGCCATTCAAAATATTATTCCAGATAGAATTTAAAAAAGTGCTTACCTGTTCACGGTTTTCATCACTCATTTTATCATACATGAAAGGCTCAACAGCACTTTTAAATTTGCCATGTCGGATAATTTCCGGTTGTATTTCCAGTTTTTCAAGAGTTCCTTTGAAAAACATTAAATCTGCATGCAGTCCCCGAAAATCAACATCTCCCTCAGGATATAAATATATTTTATCGGCAACGGATGCCAGGTAATAGGCTCCCTGCGTATACGATTCGCTATAAGCATAAATAAATTTTCCGCTTTTTTTATAATCGAGAAAAGCATTTCTGATCTCTTCTGTTGTTGCCATTCCCGACTGAATGGAAGTAAGATTAAGGAGTATTCCTTTAATTCGGCTATCAGATTTTGCCTTGGAAACGGATTTTAAAATATCGTTGAGTCCGGGAGTCCGATTTGGGTTGATTCCGTTAAAATTTAGGTTTTCGAATGGGTTATTGCTTGATCTTTCCTCGATAGGATTTTCAAAAGAAACTTCAAGAATAGAATTATCACTAATTGTGACTGAACCTTCATCTTTTAAGGAAAGCATCATTCCGGAAATGATTCCCAAAAGAATAAAAAACATTACAATCATTGAGAGTACAAATCCTACCATCGAGGCAAACATGAACTTGAAAAATTGCTTCATACGTTTCGTTTATTTATTTAATGTGCAAATGTAAAATTAAGAGCGGATATCTGCTTGCCGGTTTTTCAGAAATCAGTAGGTTTGGATAAATTTTTGGAAAATGAATAAAGCGGTACTTTTATCAGGAAGCAATATGGGAGATCTTTCACGAAACATGGAATCTGCTTTAATTATGATTTCCCAATATGCCGGTGTTATTAAAAATACATCATTCATTTATGAAACAGAAGCGTGGGGTAAAATCGATCAACCGGCCTATTATAACCAGGTAATAGAATTAAATACAACTTTGGATGCTAATACATTAATGCAAAAACTCCTTCAAATTGAAAAAATGATGGGCCGGGAAAGGACTGAAAAGTGGGCACCCAGGCTGATTGACCTCGATATTATATACTTTAATAATGAAGTTATCAATGAACCGGATCTTAAAATTCCTCATCCACATCTTCATGAAAGAAGATTTACTTTAGTACCTCTTTCTGAAATATTGCCAGATATGCTACACCCGGTCTTAAAACGCAGTAATAAAGATTTGCTTGAATCATTAACAGATACATTGAAAGTGAGAGTATTAAATTCCCAATCGCATGTTTAACATTGAACCGATTTTAACGGAGGTGGAACAATAAATGATTAAAAAGCTTAAATATGATTATATAGTTATCGAAGGCAATATTGGAACGGGAAAAACTTCACTTGCCAGCAGAATTTCGCAAGATTTTGATACAAGGCTGGTTCTTGAACGATTTGCTGAGAATCCATTTCTTCCCCTTTTCTATGAACATCAAAGCAGATATGCTTTTGCATTGGAATTATCTTTTTTGGCCGACCGTTATCAGCAACTTAACGATGAATTAGCTCCGCAGGAACTTTTTAAGCAACAAACCGTTTCAGATTATATTCTGAGTAAATCTCTCATTTTTGCAAATATCACATTGAAAAACGATGAAAGCACGCTTTATCAGCGACTTTTTCATATTATCAATCCTCATTTGCCAAAACCGGATTTACTCGTATACCTTCATAAAGATGTTACAATGCTGAAGAAAAATATAAAAACCCGGGGACGCGATTATGAACAAAATATTGAAGAAGAATATCTCAAAAAATTGGAAAATGGATATTGGGATTTTTTCAAACAATTATCGGGCACCAGAATTTTAGTCATTGATACTAACAATGTCGATTTTGTAAATAATGAAAATGATTATAACAATCTCCTGTCATTGATACAATCAGATTATGAAACCGGTATTCATAGGTTGTTTTTATAAAACGGAATATTAATTTATGATAATTTTTTATTTTTTTATTAAATCGATAGATTAGTCATACACTTAAATGAATAACTTAAGAATAAACCTCAATAATTAAGTATGAAAATTTTTATTGTTCTGCTTTTATTTTTTTATTCGATAAAGTCATCTTTATCACAAACGGCCGATGAAAAAGATAAAAGTATTGTAAATACTAAAACCGGATTGCCCCTGGTTTTGAATGAATTCAATTCCTGGGATATTGGTGGAAGTGTTGGCATTACATATCCGTACACTGATATTTCAGCTTCTGGAAAACGTAATTTGGGTATTGCGCTTGATGCAACAAATTTTTTTACAAATACATTGGCTTTGCAGGCTCGATTTATCCATGCATCACTTAGTGGAATAGATAAAAATAAACCGGATTACCGATTCAATACAACGATTAATTTTGATTTATCATTGAATGGTATTGTTCAATTTGGAAGCTTTGTTTTTCCTAAACATAATCGTAACCTTTCTGTTTATGCTTCCATCGGAGTTGGTTTAATTCGATATTCACCCAAAGTTTATACGGATGGCGGACACATTGTTCAGACAGGAATATATTCGCAATATTCACAGCCACTCGTTGAAATGGATTATCAGCCCACTACTGATTTGATGATTCCTTTTGGCATAGGTGTAAAATATCGTTTGGCGAAAAATTATTCGATTACATGTGAATATAGTTTTCGGTCTACCAATTCAGATAAGCTTGATGGTTTTTATAAATTATTATCTTCGGGAGACAATTATTCTTTTTTTAGTGTAGGAATAAATTATCACTTGGGTAAACAAACAAAATATTTGGAATGGGAAAATCCATTGCAAACTGTTTATGATGATATTTCCGGATTAAAAAATAAAATAGAATTATTAAGCAAAGACACAGATAAAGACGGAGTTTCTGATATAAACGATCAAGAGCCAAATACTCCAACGGGAACTAAAGTATATGGGGATGGAACAACTGTTAAGGCCGAATCATTTTCAGAAACAAAATCAAAAGATGGGGCCGGAGTTTTACCAAATGAAAAAATTAATTCTTTTGATGAAATTAGGAATTTGGAAAATGTAAATAAAATTGATTCTACTGTAAATACTTCCGTTGGTATTCCTGTAAACAGGGTAGATAATAATATTAATAGCAGTAATTCAATAAATGTTCCGGGTACAGCGATTGAGAATGATGCAATTGTAAATTCGAAAAAGGTTGAAGATGTTATTAGTCCCACGACAGAAATCAGCCCTGGCGGAATAGTAATGAAGGATACTTTGAATAAATCGAAAACCGACAGTGCTTCCATTTTTGAAAACTACAATAACCTTCCTTCAATATTTTTTAATTCCGGCGAGAGTAAAATAACTCCTCAACATTATAAGACATTGGATTATATAGCACTTGTAATGCAGAATCATGCAAATATTAATTTTAATATCATTGGCGTTTGTGATAACATCGGCAGTCTTCAATTTAATTTAGAACTAAGTAAACGCCGTGCTGAATCTGTTAAAAGAATTCTTGAAAAAAAGTATAATATTAATCCGGCCAGGCTTACCACAAATACTGTTGGATCGTATGAAGAGAATAAAATAAGTAATCAATCTAACCGCAGAGTTGAGATAAAGCCGAGAAATTAAAAGGAGAGTCAAGAGCCAAGAATCAAGACTAAAAACTTAATTCTAGTCTCTAGTCTTTAGTCTCTAGTCTTTAGTTTTTTGTATCTTATTTCTCCCCATCCTTCACCACGTAATGCCATGACACGATTCCAACGGCAACGGCAACATTTAATGAATGTTTGGTTCCTTGCTGTGGGATTTCGATAAATAGATCGCAATATTGAAGTACGTCATCGCTTACGCCATTGACTTCATGACCGAAAATAAATGCATATTTTTTAGTATGAATGGGTGTGAATTTTTCCAATGATATTCCACCTTCGATTTGTTCTATGGCAGCAATTATATAACCTTCCGATTTTAATTTTTTTACGGCATCGGCAATATTTTTTTCATAAAACCAGTCGACAGATTCTTCAGCGCCAAGAGCGGTTTTGTGAATTTCCCTATGAGGAGGTGTGGCAGTAATGCCGCAGAGCCCAACAGTAGTGCATCGGAAAGCATCAGCGGTGCGGAAGACAGAACCGATGTTATTCATGCTTCGGACATTGTCCAACAGGATCGTAAAGTGCTTTTTTGGAGCCTGTTTAAAATCTTCAACAGTTAACCGACCTAATTCGGTATTTTGTATCTTACGCATTGTTGATAGTTAGTTAATGGTTAATAGTTATTTGTAAATAGTGTTTAATAGTTATTCTTTAAAAATTGGAATTTAGAAGCGAAATTACAAGTAATAATTTACCATCATTTTATTCACGAAAACTTTTAATTCAAATTAAGAATAGATATTAACTTTTATCAAATAACAATTAACTAATAATCTATAACTAATAACCAATAACTAATAACCACCACAGTCCCTTGCTCCAGGAAGAAACAAAACAAGCCGTAGTAGAAACTCCATTGATGAAGCAGTATTATGCTATTAAAGCAAAATATCCGGATGCTTTATTGTTGTTCAGGGTAGGGGATTTTTATGAAACATTTGGGGAAGATGCAATAAAGGCTTCGGCTGTTCTTGGTATAGTACTTACACGCCGGGCAAATGGAAGTGCAACCTACATCGAGCTTGCCGGGTTTCCGCATCATTCACTGGATACATATCTTCCTAAACTGGTAAGAGCAGGAATGAGAGTTGCCATTTGCGATCAGCTCGAAGATCCAAAGCTTACTAAAAAAATTGTTAAGCGGGGTGTAACGGAACTTGTGAGCCCGGGTGTGGCATACAACGATAAAATTCTGGATCACAAGAAAAATAATTTTCTGGCAAGTATTTATTCAGATGGTAAAATTTATGGAGTAGCCTTCATAGATATTAGTACCGGCGAATTTCTTATTGCAGAAGGTACATTGGTTTATATTGAAAAACTTCTTCAGAATTTTAATCCATGTGAGATAATATTTTCAAAATCGAAGAAGAAAGAATTCACAGAACTTTTTTCACAGCGGTTTTATAATTTTTCCGTTGATGAATGGGTTTTTCAGGAAGATTATGCCAGAGAAATTTTGCTAAAACATTTCGGAACAGCTTCTCTAAAAGGTTTTGGAATAGAAAATATGTTGGCCGCCACCATAGCTGCAGGAGCGGCATTGCATTATGTATCTGATACCAGGCAAGAGCAATTAAAACATATTAGCGGCATCTCCAGAATAGAAGAAGATAAGTACGTATGGCTCGATAAATTTACTATTCGTAATCTGGAAATTATTTCACCATCCAATGAAAAAGGAGTTGCACTTGTCGACGTAATTGATCAAACCATAACACCTATGGGCGGTCGTTTGCTCAAGCGGTGGCTTCTCTTGCCTTTAAAAGATGTTGTTACCATTGAAGAACGACAGGAAGCTGTTCAGTATATTCTTCACCATACAGAGTTTTCTGCATTATTAACTTCTCATCTTAAACAAACCGGAGACCTTGAAAGACTTATTTCAAAAGCAGCTTTAGGTAAAATCTCTCCACGGGAGGTACAACAACTCAGGCGTTCGCTCGAAATGGTTCAGCTTATTCGCGAGCTTTGCCTGAATACAGATAACAATTCTATCCGTATGATTGCTGATCAGATAAATAATTGTTCATTAATAAAAGACAGAATAATTCGGGAGCTTCATCCGGATGCACCTGCTATGGTAAATAAAGGTGGTGTTATCAATGATGGTTTTAATACAGAGCTCGATGAATTAAGAAACATTGCTTACCACGGTAAAGATTACCTTTTGCGAATGCAGCAAAGCGAAGCAGAACGTACCGGTATTACATCACTCAAAGTAGGTTTCAACAATGTTTTTGGTTACTATATAGAAGTTACGCATACGCATAAAGATAAAGTGCCACCCGAGTGGATACGTAAGCAAACATTAACCAATGCCGAGCGATACATAACAGAAGAACTTAAGATTTACGAAGAAAAAATTCTTGGTGCCGAAGAAAAAATCTTGGCTTTAGAGATGAGGCTTTTTGCGGATCTTGTACAAAGTATAATAGAGTATGTGCAACCCATTCAATTAAATGCAGCACTCATAGCGCGTCTCGATTGTCTTCATTCTTTTTCGGAAGCTGCACTGAAGAATAATTATGTTCGGCCCAAAATAAACGATTCGCGAATAATTGATATTCATAATGGTCGTCACCCTGTTATTGAAAAACAATTACCTCAGGGAGAAAAATTTGTGGCTAACGATATTTATCTGGATCCTGATTCACAACAGATATTGATGATTACCGGCCCGAATATGTCAGGAAAGTCGGCTCTTTTGCGTCAAACAGCATTGATAACATTACTCGCACAAACGGGAAGTTTTGTTCCTGCTGCTTCAGCGAGTATTGGCATCGTCGATAAAATATTTACACGAGTCGGTGCCAGCGATAATATTTCTTCCGGCGAATCTACATTTATGGTAGAGATGAATGAGACAGCAAGCATCTTACATAATGTTTCCGATCGTAGTCTTATTCTTCTCGATGAGATAGGTCGAGGCACAGCCACCTACGATGGTATCAGTATAGCCTGGGCCATTGCAGAATATTTACATAATCATGCACAGGGTCGGGCAAAAACACTTTTTGCAACGCACTATCATGAACTCAATGAAATGGCTGAGAGTATGCCGCGCATTCATAACTTCCATGTTGCAGTAAAAGAGATTGCCACTAGCGTTATTTTTCTACGTAAGCTTGAAAAGGGTGGAAGTGAACATTCCTTTGGAATACATGTAGCCAAAATGGCCGGCATTCCAGCCAAGGTCATTCTCCGGGCACAGGAAATGCTGCATCAACTTGAAGCCAGCAGAAGCGCTCCCGGAAAATTAAAAGATGGCAAAAATGAAAAAATGCAATTGAGTTTTTTTCAATTGGATGATCCTGTTCTTGCACAGATAAAAGAAGAAATTTTAAAAACAGATATCGATAATCTTACCCCTGTTCAAGCTTTGAATAAACTTTTAGAAATAAAAAAAATATTAGGTTAATTTTTTAACCGCTAATTTTTAATCCATTTAAAAGTCCGGATATTTATATCAGTTTTTACCGACACAAAATAAATTCCCTTCGAGAGATTTGCAAAGTTGTTTAATGAAAAATACGTTGAATGATCAGGAGCATTTATAGAAGCTAATTCATTGCCGAGGATATCGACAATTTGAATATGATATTTAGATTTTGAAGTCGGGGAAAAATAAATTACTGGTGAATTGGACGGATTCGGAAAAAACAAGATGTTGTTTTCATTATTAGGAGTGGAAATTCCTGTCGTATTTCTTAAGATGCCTTCTCCGGTAATACTCTGAGCAAAGATTCCGAAACCGTTGCGATCATCCTGCCAGACAAAAACCAGGTTGGAGTCGATGAATTCTCCGGATTGAACATAATTTTTCCTGCTATTTGTAGCATTTATTGAAACACTTGTATTTGCCCAGAGAGGTATTCCGTCATTATCAATTTTAACGGCTTTGATATGCTGACCGGAGGATCCAAATGTTGAAGAAATTATAATTCCATCATTCACATAATTCAATGTATTTGGTTTGTAAAACACGGGATCGATTGGAAAAACAACCAAAGCATTATCATTGAACAATAAATTTCCAAGAGCATCAAATTTCTGTATACTAACACCCGAATTTGATAAGCTTCCGTCGAGAATTTGCATGAGTACCCAGTATTCGCTCGTGAAAGAAACATAAATACCGGAAACCACCCTCTTATTTGTCGTTGTTGAATTAGCAGCTTCAATACCGGTGGAGCTCCATAAGTTTCCATTGTAATCTACGTTTTGTACATAGACATCAGTCAAAGTAGAGTTGACCGGATTGAATGTATTATAAGTAATATAAAATCCGCCATTGTCATCGGGAATAGGATTGGAAAATGAGAAAGAGGATAATTTTTTTGAAGATACTTTTATCGGCGAGGGCCAAAAATTATTTCCTGCAGCATGTACACGTTGAGTATAAAGAGTAGACGTAATATTAGGTAGGGAGCCATTTTCTTCGACGAATAAAAACTGAATTTCATCGGAACCTGAAGGAAAGAGTTTAGGATAAGAAAAATTCAGGTTAGAATTAGTATCTTTTATTCTGTAGATTTTATTCCATAGAAAAATACCTGAAGGAGAAATGCGCTGTGCAGCTATCCATTTAAAAGAAGCTGAATCAGCAGTCCATGCAATGACAATATCGTTTTGAGCTGTAATGCCAATGGAAGGATTATAACCTTTGTAGGATAATGAGTCGATAAGTGAAATTCCGTCAGCTCCCCAAAGAAAATTTCCGGTTGTATCAATTTTGTTGACTACTATATGGAGGCTATCATTTCGTTTATCCTGAAAAGCGACGATGACATTTCCATCATTATCGGTTTTAAGATCGTATGGTAGAAGAACAGAATCCTGAGGATAATTACTTACCACAATGCCATCGGGTGACCATAATTTGTTGCCGTTTGGGCTAAGCAATTGAATGTGCAATTCTAAATTGGAGTTATTAATTTCGAACCAGGAGATATAAGATTTTCCATTTAGGCTTTGGGCAATTTTTGGAAAAGAAGCATTAGCAGCATCTCGAATTGGAGTATTTTGGGTTGAGTCTTCAGTCCATTGTGCATGAACACAGGTAGTTATAAAAAATAAAACACATGCTATAAAAAGAGAGTGTTTCATATGCTTAATTATCAGATTCTTTTGTGAAATGTAGCAAACTCGGGCGAGTTAGCAAAGAAGGTTAAAATAAGACTTAAAATTTGCAAAAAAAGGAAATTTCTTTACCTTTGTCGACTTCAAAAAAATCGTCTGCAATCTAAGTAAATGGGATAGTGAAGCAGACAAGTTTTAGTAGAGAATGATTACAAGTTAGCGGATCATGTGAGGCAGAGAAAATATTTAAAGCGAAAGTAGCTCATCCGCCAGTTGTCGGACAGGTTTTGGAAGAGCACGATCCGCTAGCTAGCGGATCGGGTGTGGTAGGAAGTAATAAATGAACTTAGTAAAAGCGAAAGTAGCTCATTTGGTAGAGCACGACCTTGCCAAGGTCGGGGTGGCCGGTTCGAGCCCGGTCTTTCGCTCGAGAACTCTCTCGATTGAGAGAGTTTTTTTGTTTTAAAAGAGTTCTTTTCAGTTTGTGTTCCAGTATGAGTGTGAAGTTCGCACCCATACTCCGCACCCAAACTGAATTTGCCCGGGTGGTGGAACTGGTAGACACGCAGGACTTAAAATCCTGTGGCTGTAAAGCTGTACGAGTTCGATTCTCGTCCCGGGTACATAGGAGAAATCACAAAAAATGTGATTTCTTTTTTTTGTCCAAAAAGTTCCGGGTACAACATAGGTACAACATTTTGAGGGTTGAGTTGGTTTTGATTGGTTGCTATTGATCATTGGTGTAAAATCGTTTCTTAAGTTTTTTTTTGGATACACTATAGCATTTTTTAGGTTTCGCTTGTACCTTACCTGAAATCGTAATTGCATTAAGCACTCAATTTACTGTATGATTTATCTACGATAAGAATCATGAAAAAAGCAAAGCCATCTTCAAAATTCATTATTTCTCCAAAGGAAGTAATTGATCAACTTTTAACATCGCCTTCAATATCAAAAGATGAATGGAAGTTTCTTCAAAAGTATTCCAAGAAGGCCGGCTTTAAAAACCTTGATGAGTATTTAAAATATTTATTGGAATCTGTTTTTGATATGACCACTTTCGTTTTTAATTCGGATTTTAAGAAAAAGATTGATGAAGCTAAAAATGTTAATGAACTAATTTTACCATCAATTGATCATATAGGAAAAACACTTTCTGCATCAGGTATTTCCAAGAAACAAATTTCCATTGACCGAAACGTTGAAAAGTTCCCTGCAAATGTTCAAAATAAAATTGCTGACATTGAAATGAGAATTTTTAAGTTTTCAATGTTTCATATTATTTCAGAACTTTCCAAAGAACCTAAAAAACAAAAGTTAGTTTTAAATTTATGGAAAAAATATTTTACCCAACTGAAACATCAAAGTGACAAGTCTGAGCATGCGGAAGGTTTTCTTGAATATATGGATTCGATTGATCCTGCCGTGCTGAGAAAGGAAATAGTACAGCAGCAAATTAAATTGGAATATTTTAATGACAAAATTCATATACTAAAAGACATTAATGACAAACTTGTAGAAAACGAACTTATAGAAGCAAATGAAAATTTCTTAATTTCATTTACAAAAAATAGAAGGAAAGGACATCTTACTTCCTGGTTAGGTTCATTGCCGGAATTATTATATTTTTTGTATAGGTTGAATAATAAGTCTGAAAAGATTTCTAATATTTTTATTTATGTTATTGCGGAGGAATTATTTACAAATAAAGGAAAACGATTTACGAATGATTCACTTCGAATATCTTTTTTTAGGATGCATGAAAAATTGGGAAATACAATTTATCTTAAGAAGAAGTTGAGTAAGATTCATGAATTGATGGAAAGTGTTACAAATTTGTAACACTTTTCCCGACACTTTATCTGGTATGAAATTCCCAAATTTGTACTCAAACTAAATTAAAGAGTATGAACGTTATCGTGTTGGATTCGGAAGCATATGCTCGTCTCAAGTATGAGCTCTTTCAAGAAATGAAAAATTCCGTCAAAGTTGCTTTCCAAGAAATTGGAGAATCGCGGACTAGTGATTGGATATCTCAGGAAGAAGCAAGAAAACTTTTAAATTATTCCTCAAAAACATCCTGGCAGAAACTTAGAGACTCCGGTAAGATAATCTGGTCGAAGCAGGGAAAACTAATTCAGTATTCCCGAAAAAGCCTTGAAAACTATATAGAGAAAAACAGAATGGTATGAAAATGAATCCGTCTAATAAAACAAAACAGATAAAACGAAAATATATTTGCGAAGCTTGTGATTTGGCATTTACTCCAGTCCGGTCTGATGCGAGGTACTGTACCAAAAAGTGTTATGATGATTTATATAACCGTGCTAATCGGATTATAAAACCCAATAGCTCTTTATTGATTAATGATTTTAATGACAATCTGAATTTAGAATTAGATAAAGCTATTAATCTCGAAGGGCTATCTTCATACGATAGATGCATACAATTTCTTTCTCAACTTCCGATTTCAAAGGATGGATCCGAATTTCCTTATGCGCAATTCAAAGCAGCCAATTTTAATTTTCTTGCTTTTACTCACCGATATGAATCTCCACCGGGCAGCGGATTATTTATTTTTGAGTTTGGCGAATTTGAAATTACACACATAAAAAATGAAATTATCTTAGTTAAAAAAAACCAAAAAAAATGAATGATCTCCAGGAACTAATTAAACTCTTTGGACCAGCGCGGTCAACTGCAATGCCAACAATGCCACCAGTAATACCACCGACTCCAGGTGGTTCTAAATTTCCTATAGGACCCATTTTACTTATTGGAGTAGTTGGGTTAGGTGTCTGGTACGTTTATTACATGGCAAACAGAAACAATACCATAAAAGATGGAAATTAAAATTTCCGGTGTATTGCTAAAATAAGATCCCATAGTTTTATAAGTTCAGCACATGCTAGGTTTACAAAACCAGGCTTTTGTGTTCTATACTATAGTTTCAACTATAACTGATAATCAAAATATGGCTAACTCAATAATAATTCTGGATGCAGCCCTGATTCAGAATTATTTCAAAAGCATCAACTGGAATAATGAAGTGATAAAAGTGAGAATTAGAGATGGATTTCGGGATCAGGATTATTCACGAACTAAAATAAATTTAATCTTTCCTACAGATTCACCTGCAATCCGGAGCACACCATAATAAATGCCATCGTTGAGATTGTCCCTATAAAATCTTGTTATCGGCGAAACAAATTTCATTTCTCTTACTTTTTTTCCCATCGCATCATAAATGTCCAAAATCAAGTGTCCATTTCCTAGGTTGCAATAAATATCCGTAAAGCTTGAGAATGGATTCGTAGAAGGAAAAATACGGATACTTTGCATCTCATTAATGCCTGTTGAAATTTCGATTGAATCAGAAATGCAGGTCATGCAATTGTTCTGGTCTTCAACGCAAATTATATAAGCCTGAGAGGAGAGTCCTGAAATTACATTTCCTGTAACAGTTACACCCGAATCGGGAGTTATTGAATAGTGATTAAACGCTCCTCCGTTGTAAATCGTAAATGATCCGTCGTAACAACCTACGCATGAAGCAGGAACAGCAACGATACTGTCAATTGCTGTTGACGGATGTACAGTTATCTGAATCGAATCTGTCGAAGAAATATTATTTGCGTCTGAAACGGTAAAATAATACGTTGTAGATGTGTCAGCAATTATGTATGGATTCTCGATCGTGTCCGATGTGAGTCCGGCCGACGGCGACCAGCTGAATTGCAGAGGCTGCTGTCCTCCAAATGCAAAACCTCCAATTGGGAAAGAATCGTTGTCGCAGATAAAATAATCAGTTGGAAGAAATGCATAAACATTATTTGACAAATAATTATAATAATGAGTATGCGTCCAGATTTCATCCCCACCATTGGTTTCATAATACGACCAATCATCGGAAAGACTATTATCCAGGTAATAATAGTAATAATCATGACCATGTAAGCCCGGAATGTAACCGTAAAAACTGCCAACCACACGATTGAGAGAATCGAACACCCAGGAATTCGAGAAATAGGTCAACCAGTACATAGAATCTGTATTGTCCCAAAAGTTTCCAACAGAGTAAATACGGTTATCAAGTGAATCGTAAGTAAAATTGTCTCTCTTCCAAGAAGTCCACATTCCGTTGGTATAACGATCTGTGGTTAGAGAAGTATCTCTGCCTGATGAATCCTTGCTCCAATATTCATAGGTATAATTTTCCCATTGACTGATTGTGTTATTCCAGCTTGAATTGATCCGGGTTGCTAATGACGAATCGGTGTTGAAAGTACATTCAAGTCGGGTCTGATTAATCCACGATCCATTCCATTGTTTCCAATAGATCAAACTGTCCAGACCCTGGACATTATGAAAATAAATATATCTAAAAAAATTATCCCAGTGTCCGTTCCACTGTTGAGACGTTACACTGTCGACAACCGGTGAATGTATATTTTCAACGAGCCATTTATTTACCCAGTTATTATTCATCCATTCACGGGTCAATGTGGCTTTTAGCATTCCCTGAGAAAAGGAGTCGATGTTTTGTATATAATAAGTCCAGTAAATCGAATCTTCCGATTGTTCTGTAAGTATGATTGCGACTGAATCGACTGCTTGTGACTGTGCGTTTTTATATGCAACTAGTGTGAATAGTAAGAAAATAATTATAATATATTTCATAGATAATCAGATATATTTCAAATATAAAAAATTGGTGGAATCTGGAATATATTAGCAAGTTAAATATGTCATACATTGGCTAATCCCGTTGACTAGACCACCTTTTTCCCGGAGGCATAGGTGGGGTTATCCAGTTGGATAATTTTTGCAGCCGCAGATTCAATTTCCAAATCAACGATATTTAAGTGATCATTAATGTGAAGGTTCGGTTCAAAAGGCCCCAAGATCCATTTTCTCTTTTTAGAGCACTTTAAAGGCATCTATACGGCTGCCATCTAAAAGCATTAACTAGATAGCAAGAAATGGAGGATGGGTGATGCAGCTATGAAATTCACCGAGTTAAGATTAAACTTACAACTAGATTATATTTGGAGTATGCTGTTTTTCCGGTCAAGGGTATAAAAACATGAGGGGCGTTTTTTTTCGTAGTTGATTTTATTTCCTTTAATAGTAATCGGCTTTTTTCTGTTATCCAAAATTTATCGACTATTTACCGCCTTAATATGAGCTACGTACGTTTAGGTACGTATACGTAAGTAAACGTGCCTTCAATCTGTGTAAAATTTTTAAATTTTGTGATAAAATAGGAACGAATGTCTTTTGGGATAGTTTCTAATTTTCTAGCTCCTGAATTTAAATTAAACGGAATTATTTCGCTGAAAAACAAACATAGGCTACAAGAAAAAAAAGCTACGAATTTTGATTTACACAAATTCGCTTAAAAAGGCACTTTGGAAAATCATTTCCTTTTTGCCGGGCTGTTTTTTTTGGTCTTTTTCTTCTCCCTGTCTTTTTCTTTACTGATAAATTTCTTGCTGATAGAAATACCTAATTTAGATTCATGAGCTACTTCAGTCCTTGCCCAAACACCCAATTTTATTATCCATTGAAACTCTTTTGAAGTATAATGCCAACGATAATTATTGCAAAGCGGACAGGCGGGAAGGAAGTTATTTACAATATTAGTTCCACCGGAGGAATAGGATTTTACATGATCACATTCGAATTTCTTTTTCTTCAGATTACAACCGCAAATATGGCATCGGCTATCGGTTTTTTTAAGAATCTCTTCTTTCTGAGACTTGCTTAAAGAATACTTTCGATCAGATTCCTTTTTGCTATTTTTTCTCCTCGCCTGAAGAGTTTGTAGGGCTTTTTGGAACTTTTTGTGGTCTTCGAAATAGGTGTATTTTTTCATTTTAGCTTTTGAAGTAGAGGCAAAATTATGTATATTGTAGTTTCATAAAATTATTCTAAAATTTGAAACGATTAGGCTTTCTAAAACTACTTTTCCACACCGGCATAATCACTTTAGTACCAGTTTCATTATTAGCAAAGAAAAATAAAACTAAGTTATTGAGCTGCTCTATTGCCGGCTTTCAGTATTACGAGGGACCTAGTCTCGTAAATTCTCTCTAACCCCAAAATCCTGTCGAGCTTCAAAGAGAACCAGAAAATAAATTCGATAAATATGCGATTGCAGTGTATTATCAAAATAAAAAGATCGGCTTTGTCCCACGCGATGAAAACAAGTTGCTTGCCCGGATCTTAGATAACAATTTACTGGAAGTAAAAGCTGAAATAAAAGAAGTAGATACTAATCCGCAATATTCAGGCGCTGTAATTGAAATATTTACTCATCAACATAAATTATAATCAATCTAATTAATGAATCACACTAAATTGCTCAAAGCGGTCGATTTCGCTGCTTACAAACACCGTTTCCAACGCCGCAAAGACAAAGAAGCGACGCCTTATATTAATCATCCTATTCGTGTTGCCAAGATATTATCTGAAGCGGGAGAAGACGATATAGATTTACTCATTGCCGCCGTTCTGCACGATACAATCGAAGATACAGAAACAACCACCGACGAATTGAAAAGGCAATTCGGTGATGTTGTTTGCTCACTAGTTCTCGAAGTAACGGACAACAAGGATTTACCGAAAGAAGAACGCAAGCGATTGCAAATTATAAATGCACCAAAAAAATCAGAGCGATCTAAGAAATTAAAGTACGGTGATTTGATTTGCAATCTTACTGATATACTCGATCATCCTCCACACGACTGGACCAATGATAGGAAAATTCAATACTTCGAATGGTCGAGGCAGATTGGTGAGGGGTTGGGGGATGTCAATTTAGTTTTGAAAGAGCTGTTTGGGAATTTAATTCAACGAGCTAATTTAACTTTAGTTTAGCTACAATTTAGTAATTGATTTTATGCTCTTGTAATTTGATGTGCAATAAATTTTTCATGAATGTATATTGCAGCCAAGCTTCCAATTACTACAACAGTACCGAGGATTGCATATTCTTTTTGAGTCAGTACTTTTTTTTGTTTCTTAATTTCGTTTAGATTTGGGATTTCATTTGGTTCCATAACAATAATTTTAAAGGGGTTATATATTTATATGTAAAAATTGTAATTTAATATTAAAATAACAATAGAATTTTTACTTTTTCTTTGATTGATTAAATTTAAAAATTGATCGTATTTTTATTGTTAACCCTGATTCTATCATTTCGTAGTCGAAATATAAATTTATTAAAATTTGTTTGTTGAAATTATTAAGTTATGGTGGCAAATGGATTGTATGGAAATTTTTTCTATGTCTTTCCAAAAAATAAATATTTTCATCATGAAATTTTTTAATCTCTTCTTTTCCATTAACTCCTATTTTTTGAAGAGCGAAAGACTCGACTTTATCCGACAAAATAATTTTACCATTATTCTCAAAGCTAATCAAATGGCGATCAAACAATGCATCGTAGACCGGTGACAATAATATTCCATTATTCACATCGAGTCTTTCTGTATCCGTTGATTCTTTCCAGGGAACAATATGCGAAGCAATTAGAATTTCAGGTTTTGTAAAGCCGGTTACTGCACAACGGTATTCCCAACGATGAATAATACGTTGCCGATAGGCTCCCTGGCCGACTCTAGAAGTAACCAGTCCTTGTCGCTCTGTTACATTTGGAATTTTATGAGTGTAGGCAGTGGAAACATCTGATACTGTTGTGATATTTCTAAATTGATAAGCAGCTTCCGGAAGAAAAATCCCTTTCCTTTTGAAGAAAAACCTAATAGCTTGTCTTATTTTACCCTCTCGGTCTGCTGCTTCAAAGAAGCCGTATTCAAAAAATTCGAGTTCTGTTTTAAATTCAACAATACCGGATGCAACATACTCAAACAAAAAAACACGTTTACCAAGATTTAAATGTTCTCTTAGTGCTAAATTGCCTCTATTAAATTTCATGTCACCGATTTGACCTTCGCCACTATAAGAAAAGACATTTTCATTATCCCAAGCGTCAGCATAGCCATATTGATTACCGGTTTTTCCAGAAAAAATAAAAATATAAGGATACTTAGAACATGGTGCTATCCCTCCTTGACGCGTACCACCATACTCATCTTGGATATCAGTTCTTTTGTATCTTTTATTTGGGATAAAGGGGAGCATTCGATTCTGAAAAGTATAAAAAAATAAGTAACTTTAAAGCTATATAGAAAAGTATCCTGCACAGCGGTTTTTTTTGTAATTATAAAATTAGGCAAGATATAATTCGGATTGTTTTAATATTATAAGTTCCATTTGATATTTTTGGGGAATATTCAACTCTTCAACAAAAAGTTCCAAAACTAAAACCTATTTATTTGTTCGTATATTAAGAATTGCTTTTTTTTCTTTACATGTAACCCAATACCCTATTCATTATTATTGATTCTTTAGAAATATTTTACAAAATCGGATTAGCTCATTTACAGATAAATCATTTTTACAACTATTAGTTCTTCTTGAACAAATTTTAAAATTAAATTTATCATTCCCATTAAAATCGTGATCTACACTTGGAGCATCCAATAATCTCCTTCTTTCTTTTACATTCATTTCATTATGGTAAGTTAAAATTTTTTTCCAGGCTAAAGGTTCATTAGTGTATTGATCCTTCCCCTTAGATTCATTTACAGCAAAATGAATTCGAATCTTGTAATCTGAAACGGAAATATGTCTGTCAGGATAACGCTTTCTATCTCTTACAACATGTGCTTTTGCTCTATTAGTTAACCAACTAGAATAAGTCTCTTCACTTACAATATTATTTAAAAATACTGGCAACCTAAATTTTTTCATTTTTTTAATTATTTTGGAATTATTTTGTTTAGTTTGGAGTTTCTAATTAAATAATTTAATAACTTTTATTAATTCAACGTAAAATATATAATTATTTTCATTATTATTAATATTATATTCTTAATATATCTATGCATTTAACTAGAAAACAATTTTAAATAAATTAAACTAAATTATATAAAGTACAGTATTTATAAAAACGTCACTTCTAATAAAATGCTAAATATACAGACATTTAACTATTTTTTGTCATCCTATATACTGCCCATTCTGCGCAGGATTTCAATATAACTCACCTATAGAAAAATAACCTTGTATCGAAGGATTTCCTAAATCCTTTGTTTTGAGTTGTGTGATATTCATCCACTAATCATGGCTCATCTTTATATCTTTTCTACTGAACGTGGAACGAAGATAAATTAGCTCTACCCGGAATTATTACGGATTGCCATGCATTCTGGAAATTGATTGCCTCACTCCACCGGTTATTACTTCGTCATGTAATAATTTCTTTAATCTTTAATTACTATAAACAAATAGTATCGGCTATCAAACTGGATGAGCATTTAATAGTGGATGAATATCACACAGCTCAAAACAACGGACGAATGTCCGAAGCAGTCTGGGATTTTATTTTATTGGCGAAAAGGAAAAGTTTAGAGTGAAGTCCGTCGCAGCTGGGGCGGACACAATGTACCACCAATCAACGCGGAAGAATTCTTGAGCGTTCACAATATACAAAAGCGTTGGAAGAAAATGGTAACAGAATTAAATATGATTTAAATAAATATCTGTTAAGACAACAAATCGTAGAACATCCTTTCGGAACTATTAAACGACAGTGGAGCATGGATCACATTCTACTTAAAGGAATAAAAAAGAACAACGGAGAATTCGGATAAATTTATTTCACTTTTAACTTTCGGAGGGTTTTGAACATTTTTGGCTCCACAGAATTAATAAAACGGCTTAACAAGCTGTTTTTATTCATTTATTCAATGTGGCGACGAGCAGTAATAAATAGCGTGAAATTATTTTTCACATCCTATAACGGATTGCCGACGATATAAGTATGAAAATATTTTATACTTTTAGTTTTTGCATGAACTGACTATAGCTGCAAGCAAAACAGGCAATACAGAATATAACACAATGACATCACTAATACTTATAAGACCTATGCTAAATTTTATTAGAAATATTTTTAAAGGCAAATCAATTGAGCCTATAAGAGAGTTTTCAACGGACGAATTGGAACAATTAAAACTAAAGGCAAGAATTGCTTTAGTAGATGATGACGAAATTACTCATGTAAAAAGACTGCAGAAGGATGGATACAACATTGTAGACTTTCCAGACATTACAGAAATTGATGATTTTATTCGAAGAAAATATCATGTCGTCATTTTAGATATTCAAGGAATTGGAAAGAATCTTTCAGAGACATCTGAAGGGTGGGGGATTTTGAAATATTTAAAGACTGAATGCCCACATCTTGTAGTTATTATGTTTACAGGAGCTGACTGGTCAGTGACTAAGTATAAACATTTGGTTGATTTAGCAGATGATTTTATGGGTAAAGATTTAGAGTTTTTAGATTTCAAATCAAAACTTGATGCTGGCATTCGAAAAGCTTTTTCACCTAAATTCCATTTTGAAATTGAAAGAAAAAAATTGACACAGGAAATATCAAATGCGGAAACATTTGAGAAAATTTCGTCAATAGTTAACAAATACGGAAGAGATAAAGAAAAAGCATTAAAAGAGGTGAAAAAAATTACAAATAATGATGAAGTGATTAAGGGAGTTAACAATTACCTTTCTATCATTAATTCCATTTTCAAATTGTTTTCTGCATGACAACAAACTACCCATATGCCCTAATTCTTAATGGATTTGTAAGCTTTCACGATGGCAAACTTATAAAGATACCTAATGAATTTAAAAGAGAAAAAAACAAATCCATAATTACTCCATATTATAAAAACTTATTATCTAAGAATATTGAAGAACTAACTATAGGAACAGACCCAATTGGTTTCGATTTTGTTATTTATCAAAATATTTGCAATATTGGCATCCTTATAAATAACTCCTCCTCTTCATTAATTAATAATAATAAAAAGAAATATCCTAATCATAAATTTGATAAGACATATTTTATTGAACGTGTGAAAGAAGACAAAAGAATTCAAAACTTTGAAGAGTTCATACCAATTGAAATTGCAACTCAGAACATTCACGAATTACGCAATTTAAATGGAAAAATATCATCTAGCGTGGACGAAATACTTGACTACTCCTCAGAGAATGAGTGGGAAATTAAATTTGACCAAGCAGACGACAATATAAAAAAAATCTATGTTAGCTCTAGGCTTACCAAATTTATTCTAGACAATATTAAATTTTATATGCCTGATTATTTGGACAATTTAAAACCAAATACTGAAAGAAAATTTTCCATACACAAATCAGTGAACAAAATTTCAAAAATTTTCAGCAATGACTTTAAGAAGAATAAGATTACTGTACCATTGGAAGGAAATACTTTTAGGCAATTACAAGGTGATAAGGAGTTATTTGAAATTGTATTGATGTTACTTACTGAAAATGCTATAAAATATTCGAGGGATGCTAATTCAATTCAACCAAATATTAAGATTAAAGAAAATGGGCAAATCGTTGAAATAGTTGTTTCTAGTTATGGGTCTTTAATCCCTGATGAAGATATTCCTAAATTATTTACAAAAGGCTACAGATCATCTGTTCATAAAGGGATAAAGGATGGTACAGGAATGGGCCTTCACAATGCCTTTAAAATAATTAAATTGTTTAATGGTGAATTAACATACGCAAACCAACCAGCCTCTCAAACGGACAAAACTACAGGCTGGAACACCTTTACTTTAACATGCAAGAAAACTACAACGTAAGCAAATTTTCAGCAGCTACTTAACAATCGTTAGAGGATTTTTGGTAGTTAAGTTTGTTTTTTTTTTCTATTTTAGAGATCTGATTTTTTTCTGTATTCTAAATTTATCGACTATTTACCGCCTAAATATGAGCTACGTACGTTTAGGTACTTATACGTACGTAAAAGTGACTCCGATCTGTGTAAAATTTTTAAATTTTGTGATAATATATGAAAGAATACCTTTTGAGATAGTTCCTAATTCCTTAGCTCCTGAATTAATAGTAAACGGAACTATTTCGCTGAAAAAAAACATAGGCTACAAGAAAAAAAAGCTACGAATTTTGATTTACACAAATTTGCTTAAAAAGGTACTTTGGGAAATCATTTCCTTATTGCCGGGCTGTTTTTTTTCTTCTCCCTGGCTTTTTCTTTGCTGATAAACTTCTTGCCAAGCTTCAAACCTAAATCAGAACCGTGCGCTACTTCAGTCCTTGCCCAAACACCCAATTTTATTATCCATTGAAACTCTTTTGAAGTATATGACTATTCCGGTCATACTATACCACCGATTCCGGAGCATACTATACCACTGATTCCGGCCATACTGAGCCACCCTTTTTTATAAAAGTTGATGACATTCCGGCAATAGTATACCACTTGTTTGGTGTCATTCCGGCATA
>JANOVV010000110.1:0-15712 GCA_031417555.1 Bacteroidota bacterium | reverse complement strand
TTTCGAAACAGATTCTCTTGATCCTCTTGATTTCAAAGTTGAGGAAATGCGTATTTTCATAAAAGGAGAACAAGATGCCCAAAAGTTTTATGATAATACATTAATAAAGGTTGCAGGTGTAGGCATTGGCGGCGGTTTTGGGTTGTTAGGCTTTTATGGACTTGTCGGACCTCCTTTGTATTCAACTATTATTGGATCATACTCGCCAAATGTTGAAAAAAAATTATCTTTTAATGTTTCCGGTGATGCGGCAGAAGCAATTGGAATAAATTCGGGCAAATATATGAATGACATTACCGGTAAAAATACTTCTCCGGAAATCAAAAAAAACCAGAGTCTTAAGATATCAGGCAAAACTATTCTTTTTACAAAAGATGCAAATCTTGATTCTACTGTAAGCTTAATTAATTCACACTTTAAATGTACACGGGTAAACGCTTCTAATGTTGACGGAAAAATCAAACTTTTTAAATCTGATACTCCAAATTTGATTACCGTGGGGGCCTATAGAGAAGGATTTGAGAAAAAAGTACGGGATTATAAGATTCGAAATGGCATGCTTAGCGGAATTATCGGTTTCATCATCGGCAGCATCACTTATGCTATCGTTTATTAGTAATAATAAGCCGATTAATTTCTATCTTGATCTTTCTAATTAAAATGTTTACGGATAATTTTTGATTAGCGTAAACGAATTTCAGAAGTTACCATAATGTATTCTTTTTTGAAGCGGCTTTTTAATGATTTTATTTTCGGCAATTTATTTATTGCTTTATGTGCCATGGGTATGGTTTTCTCAACCTTTCTAATGAATGGTTTACCAATTTCTTTAACTCCTTTTACCATTTTTATTACAATGGCAACGTATTTACTTTACAATTTTCATCGATTTTCATTTAGAATCAATATTTATGAAGATAAAAAATTAAATTTTTTTGATAACGATATTGTTTTGTCGTCTATAGAGAAAGTTTTTTATTTTATCTCTTCCGCTGTTTTAGTTGGCAGTTTGTTTTTTCTCAAGCAACAGATTTTTCTAATTCTATTGCCATTAGTTTTACTGACCTTATCTTATATTTTTCCTTTTATTAAATTAAACAACAGGCTTATCACTTTAGGTGAAATACCTTTAGTCAAAACCCCTGTTCTTGCCTTAGTTTGGGGAATCAGCACAACGGTAATTCCTCTCATGGAACAAAATATTAATCTCTCCTCTTCGTTTATTGGATTACAGGTTTTAAGCAGAATACTTTTTGTATTTGCTTTGTGCATACCATTCGAGATTAGGGATATTATCAAAGATAAAAGTAAAAACATCAGAACTCTTCCTGTTATTCATGGAATTAAAGCCACTAAAATTATCGGAGTTTTAATCGTTGTTCTCGAAATATTCATGCATCATTTAATGCCTGTTATTTCATCATCATCAGTAATAGCCTTGGATATTTCATCGCTTGTTGCATTGTTATGGATAATTCAACGCGACCAAACTAACGGTGTTTATTTTTATAAATTTCTGGTAGACGGGACAATGTTGGTAAGATTTATTTTCCTCTTTATTGCCATTCATAAACTATGAAAAATTACGATAAAGAAGTTTTTGAAAAACTTATTCTGCTTGTTCGCAAAGAAGACAAGGATGCCGGACAATGGCTCTTCGATCATGGCTGCCGGGAACTCAGAGAATTTTGGGATGCCTGCGATGGCATGGAAAAATCATTTCGCTGGTTGTTGGAAAACGACTTTAAACAATTGGCCGCAACAGTTGACGCTATTGAAGGAAATGATAAAGCAAAAGTCTTTCTTCTGGCAAGTGGTAATCGTGAACTGGCAGCTTTTGTTGAAGCAACAACCGGCAGCCAAAAAGCTATAGCCTGGTTGCTGAAATATAACCATCAGGGTTGGGTAATGGTCGCCAGGGAATTTTTTGAAAAGGACAAGAAAAAAAACAGCAATTTCTTTTCTACATTTTTAAATTTCGGAAATCCGTTCAGGTAATTCTTTAAAAACATTTTGCAGAGAATTACAGATTTTTTCTGCAGCAGTTTCAAGAACTTCATTACTATGTGCCGACGAAACAAATCCAACTTCATAACCGGATGGCCCAAGATAAATTCCATTTTCCAACAAGTCATGATGTAACAGCTTAAAGTATTTCATACTATCTGAATCAATGTCATCTGCTGATACTATTTTATCTTTATTAGTAAATGCAAACCAAAAAATCGAAGCAATATTAAATACCCTGAAAGGATAATTTTTACTTTCAACAAATGCATTTATCTTATCGCTAAAATCTTTAGTTTTCTTTTCAAGCTCTTCATAAAATCCTGCTTTCAGACATTCGGTAAGTTGTGCAATACCTGCCGACATAGCTATAGGATTTCCGGATAAGGTTCCACCCTGATAAACTTTTCCCTCCGGAGAAATTGAACTCATTATTTTACTGCTCGATCCATACGCTCCAACGGGCATTCCACCGCCAATGATTTTTCCATAAGTGATAATATCCGGTGCTATATCATACAATCCTGCTGCTCCTTCAAAACCAATTCTGAAACCGGAAATTACTTCATCAAAAATTAAAAGAATGGAATTTTTTTTCGTAATCTCTCTGAGAAATTGAAGATATTTTTTGTCCTGAATTAATAATCCATTATTTGCAGGAACAGGTTCAATAATTACAGCTGCAATATCATGTGCATAATCAGCAATGGCAACTTCAAGGGCCCTATAATCATTTAGCGGCAGTACAATTGTATCGTTAGCCACCGATTCAGTAACACCATCCGAAGAAGAAATACCAAATGTGCTTAATCCGCTTCCTGCTTTGACAAGCATAGAATCTGCATGTCCATGATAACAACCATCAAATTTTATGATCAATGGCCGGCCCGTATAACCTCTTGCCAGGCGAATGGCCGACATAACCGCTTCCGTTCCCGATGAAACAAAGCGAAGTTTTTCAATAAAGCGATTGTGATTAAGTATCAGACTTGCCAGATCATTTTCTTTTTTTGTAGGCGCTCCGAATGTAGTCCCATCTTCTACAGCATTTATAATAGACATTCTTATTTTCGGATTATTATGGCCCGTAATAAGCGGTCCCCACGAACAACAAAAGTCAAGAAATTTATTTCCATCAACATCCCAGATATAACATCCATCACCTTTTTCAATAAAAAGCGGAGTACCACCAACCGATCTAAAAGCCCTAACCGGAGAATTAACGCCTCCCGGAAAATATTCTTTTGCCTTTTTAAATAAAACTTCCGATTTTTCTCTATTAATCATGTTTATTTTATTTTAACTTTTTTCAATTCATTGCAAAGTTAAATTTTTTTTTAGGTGTATTTTAAGATTACCAATGAGTCAATTAAAAAAATTGAAATCAAAACAAATACATCACTACGCATTTTTTTTCAACTACCTGATAATCGAAATCATACCTTATATCAAAAATCAACTACTATAATTAAATAATTTAATTATAAACAATAATTTTTTTGCAATTATTAATGCCAAACTTGTTCACAATGATGATAAAATAAATTCCAACAGACAATTTATTTTTTATTTGTAATTGAAACTTGAAATCATTTATTATAATATTTTTTTCACTTTGAAATATTATATTTCCTGTAATATCAGTGATAATTATTCCATTAATTAAGTCACTTGATTCAATAGTCAAATCCGAAATATTTGCATTTACCGGATTTGGAAATACTTTAAATTCCGGATTGTTTGATAAAAATAATTCATTAATAGTATTTATACTACTCGAATTTATTTTTAAAATTATTCCAACAGAAGGACAACCCATGCATGAATTCGAGTCGTACATAGTACCGCAAATAATTAAATCCCCATTTCGGTCGGTAATATTATCAAATAAAACCGATTGAAGATATCCAATTGGAATAGAATCTCTACCTACGATATTTCCAATGCTATCAAATCCAATTAAGTTTATAGAATTGTTGAAAGTACCAACTGAAAGAGAATAATTATTGTCATTGAGAATTGTCGAGACACAATATTTTGTATTGCTGAAAGTTCGCTCCCATTGTATTACTCCTTCAAAATTAACTTTGGTAATTTTTGAAATACGATTCGTTGAATTATATGAACTAAATAAAAATCCTCCATCATCGGTTTGATTTATCGTTTCAGGATAAAAACTCAATGTGTCCACAAAAACTTTAATCTGCTGAAGATTGCCTGAGGTGTCTATTTCACTATAACTCAGATTAATTAAATTATTATTTACAGAGTCTACTATTGCTCCAAAACTAACAATATTTCCATTTATAATCTTGATTAGAGAAGAAGAAAACAAACTTATCCCAGTATTTAAATCTTTAGACCAAAGACTATCCCCTTGATCATCTAATGCTAATAGATATTTTTGAAGTGGATTAGAAAGTGAAATACAAGTACATAAATAATTATTACCATTCTTAATTATTGAGCCAATGTATTGATCATTCATTCCACCATAAGTTTTTTCCCAAAGAACATTGCCTGTGGAATCAATTCGAATAAAATACAAATCAAAATCATTAACTGTTTGTAAACTACCACCAACTAAACAACCTCCATCTCCGGAATTAATAATACATGAAGCGCCATTGTCGCCATAAATTCCGTTAAACCTTGTACCTATAACATGCCATATTTCGTTTCCATTGCTATCTAGTTTTGCAACAAAATAATTTCCTTGGGCTCCTTGTCCTTGTTCACCTCCAGCAATAAAGAATCCACAATCAGATGTTGT
This sequence comes from Bacteroidota bacterium, assembly GCA_031417555.1. Lineage (GTDB taxonomy): Bacteria > Bacteroidota > Bacteroidia > AKYH767-A > 2013-40CM-41-45 > JADKIH01. The sequence goes on along the minus strand of JANOVV010000110.1, from coordinate 10,932 downwards.
GTCAACGGAATTAATGGAATTGTCAAGATTGTAGGAATACGTCTTCATCCATTCATATTGAGCAGTTAAATTAAAACTAATAAAGTAAAAAAAAGGTATTAGCAACAAGGATTTCATTTTCAAAAATGATATTAGGATTATTTAAAATCAAATATAAAAATTTATTTCAAATGCGCAATCAAATACATAAAATTGTTATAATAGTGGTTTGGGAAGATTGAATAAAAAGAGCCGTATCAAGATATAAGCAAATCTGTCGCAGCTGCTATAAGAACAGTGCTGCCGGTATCATCAAATAAACCGGAACAAGCGCTGGCACTCCCAATCAATTTAATGCAAAAAGAAGTCTTTGCTTTAATTACAAAACTACATAAAGCAGTTTGATAGGAAGTCCCTAATACACGATGTAATTCATACAATACTAAATAAGTAATATGATTATCCTTTGCATATTGAAATAAAGCATTTTCCTTTGCAGTAACCGTTAAAATGCTTAACGATGAATTAACTATGGTCTGTCCGCTGGCATTAACGGTCGTCCTGAAGAATTTATCAACATACATTCCACGTCCCGGATGATTAAGTTGTCCACAACAAAAAGAAACACTGACAATAAATATAGCAATAGCTACACAATTTTTTATAAAAGTTTTCATAGTTCATGGAGATTATTATTGTTGAATTATAAATAATTTATTAAATTGAATATGTATTTTGAATTTTTTAAGTATGTAATTACCATTTGGAAGTTTGCTTACATCTTCTGATAAATTATAATAATTTTTTTTCATTTCTTAAAACGCCTGAAATTCGGGAATAGAAAAGAAATGAAAAAAAGTTGCTGTGTTTAAACTTTAACGTAAGTGACCTTTATCAACTTAAATAAATTTCATAATATAGGTATTGTATTAGGTTATAAATTAATTTGCACCCGGTTTCAGGAAATTTAAGTTCCCGTTTACTGTAAACAATCAAGTTAATCTATTGATTGTTACTTTTGCCGTCCGGTTCATAATTTATCACCCCAATTAAACTCCAATTCCATTGATACCTTTCATAAATTCACTTCATTTTGCCCGTAATCTGGATTTATCAGACCCTTTGAATGATTTCCGGAAAAAATTTTATTTACCAGTGTTTAATGGGAAAGATGCCATTTATCTCAATGGTAATTCGCTTGGTTTACAACCTAAAACTACTCAAGACTATATATTAAAGGAGCTTGAAGATTGGGCAACATTTGGAGTCGAAGGTCATTTTCATGCACGCACTCCCTGGTTCAGTTACCAGGATTTTTTAACGGAACAGATTGCTTTACTTTTAGGTGCAAAACCTGTGGAAGTTGTTGCAATGAATTCACTTACCACTAATTTGCATCTTCTTCTCGTTTCTTTTTATCGCCCGACAAAAAAACGGTTTAAAATTATTTGTGAATACGATGCTTTCCCTTCCGACTTATATGCTTTGCAATCTCAGGTCGCTTATCATGGTTTCGATCCCGAGGATGCAATAATAACATTGAACCCCCGCGAAGGGGAATATCTTTTACGTGATGAGGATATATTAAGTACAATCGATTTGCATAAAGATTCCCTTGCAACAGTTATGCTTGGCGCTGTAAATTATTATACCGGACAATATTTCGATTTGGAAAAAATTTCCAATGCTGCTCACGATGCTGGCGCGACCGTTGGTTTTAACCTCGCTCATGCTGCCGGAAATGTAATCATGAAATTGCATGATTGGAATGTTGATTATGCATGTTTCTGCAGTTATAAATATTTAAATGCGGGTCCCGGTGGAGTTTCAGGTATCTTCATTCATGAAAAACATGCAAATGATAAATCAATCCCCCGTTTTGCCGGCTGGTGGGGCAATGATCCCGATACCCGTTTCAAAATGCCGCGTACATTCATCCCTTCGAGCGGCGCAAGAAGCTGGCAGCTCAGCAATGCACCTGTATTATCGATGGCAGCTTTGAAAGCGTCTCTCGATATTTTTTCTGAAGCAGGATTAGAAAAATTAAGAAGTAAAAGTGAAATGCTTACCGGCTTCCTTGAGCACATCGTCAATGATATTAATTCAAGATTTATAAAAAACGGAAAAGCAGCACCGGTAAAAATAATTTCCCCGAATTCATCATCACAACGCGGCTGCCAGTTGTCATTCGTCATAAATAAAGACGGTAAAAATTTATTCAATAAATTAACTTCACAAGGTGTTATTTCCGACTGGCGCGAACCCGACGTCTTAAGAGCAGCTCCCGTACCTTTGTATAATTCCTTTGAAGATGTTTTTAAATTCGGACAATTATTGGAAGCTGCCTTAACTGTATAAATATTAGTAAACAATAAAAATTCAATTTTCAATCTTCAATGAAAAAGTCTTCGTCAAAAGAAATAATCATCCTCGGTGCAGGTCTTGTAGGATCACTGCTTTCGATTTATCTTTCTCGTAGAGGATATTCTGTACATATCTATGAACGTAGGCCTGATATGAGAAAGGAAAATATTTCTGCCGGTCGTTCCATTAACCTTGCATTATCAGACCGCGGTTGGCGCGGACTTAAAGGCGCGGGAATAGAAGAGGAAATTAGAAAAGTCGCAATTCCAATGCATGGCCGCGTCATGCACAATGTTAAAGGTGAAATTACCCGTCAGCCTTACGGAGAAAAAGGTCAGGCGATTTATGCAACCTCACGGGGAATTTTAAATTGCGTTTTAATGACTGAAGCCGAAAAGAATGGAGTTGCAATCCATTTCAACGAACGTTGCACCGGCATCGATCTTGAAAATGCTACTGCTATTTTTAATGATAAGAGAATTGTTGCCAGTTCAATTTTCAGTGCCGATGGTGCATTTTCTACGGCGCGATTGCATTTGCAATTAAATACGGATCGTTTCGAATATTCCCAGCATTACCTCAACCACGGATATAAAGAATTGATTATTCCTGCAGGCGAAGGGAATACTTTCTTAATGGAAAAAAATGCTTTGCATATCTGGCCGCGTGGAGGTTATATGCTTATTGCTTTACCAAATTTAGATGGCAGTTTTACATGTACATTGTTTTTTCCTTTTGAAGGAAAAGAATCTTTTGATTCTATTAAAACAAAAGACGATTGCATAGAATTATTTAAAAGAATTTTCCCGGACGCTCTTCCTTTAATGCCAACTCTTGCTGAAGACTTTTTTAATAATCCTACAGGTTCTTTGGTAACTGTAAAATGTTTTCCCTGGTCCTTCAAAGACAAACTTTGTCTGATGGGAGATGCAGCTCATGCTATCGTTCCATTTTATGGACAAGGCATGAATTGCGGCTTTGAAGATTGTACTGTGTTTGATCAATTGTTAGAAAAATATGGTGATGACTGGGAAACTATTTTTAGTGAATTCCAGATGTTACGAAAACCCGACACCGATGCCATTGCAGAACTCGCTTATATGAATTTCATCGAAATGCGTGATCTTGTTGGCAGCCAAAAATTTCTTCTTCAGAAAAAAATAGAAGCACGTTTGCATGAAAAGTATCCGGCAAAATGGTTGCCTTTATATTCTCAGGTAACTTTCAGTAATATTCCATATTCAAAAGCTTTAGCCAATGGCCGTTTACAAGAAGAGATTATGAAAAAGATAATGAAGATGGAAAATATTGAAGAAAAATGGGATAGCCCGGAAGTTGAAAAAATGATACTCGATCACATTTCTTAATTTATTTTTACCCCCTGCGATGAGTATTTAAAAAAATGGAACAGAAAAAAAATAGTACATATTTTATTACAATTACTTCGGCATGGAAAGAAGCCTGGACTTATCCTTCCTTTCGTATCCAGAGTATTATTACGCTTCTTGCCGTATCTTCATTTACTATAATCTTTTCCATATTTTTCGATTTTGTTGAATCACGTCAAGGGTCTTTTCTAAATGATTTCATACTCGCCATGCTTCCGGCCTATAATGTTTCCTGGATTGTTTTTTTCTTTTTATACAGCGGAATAATATTTGGTATTTATTATCATCTGCATCAGCCAAAAATTATTCTTATTATTTTTCAAACGTATGTTCTCGTTACTCTTTTGCGAATTTGTACTATTACATTAATTCCCCTGGAACCACCTGCAGGATATATTCCTCTTCGTGAACCCTTCGTTCAGTTATTTACATCGGGCGGAAAAATTATTTCAAAAGATCTTTTCTTTTCCGGCCACATGTCTACAATTCTTTCATTATTTTATGCCTCGCGCCGAAAGTATGTAAGAACTTTTTTGCTTTATTGTTCTTTAATGGTCGGTACAATGGTATTGATTCAGCATGTTCATTACACTATTGATGTCATTTTTGCCGTGCCTGCAACGTATATAATATATATTTTCTGTAAGAAATTTCTCGGAGGACATACCTATTAGATAAATTACATTTGTGGAAAAGGAATTAATAAAGGACATTATTCAATGGGACTCAGAAAACTGGTCACAACCTCTCTTGTTTTGGGGAGAAAGGCTGTCAAGTGAAAATAAAGCACTCAAATGCCTGGAACTTGGATGCAGGGAAGGAGGACTATCACTTTGGCTGGCTTTAAAAGGATATTCAGTTGTATCATCAGACCTTGAAAAAACTGAAATGGTAGCTAAGCCTCTTCATCAAAAATATAATTTACAAGACAAGATTATTTATCAGGACATTAATGCCACTTCAATACCGTATGAAAATTATTTTGATATCATCATTTTTAAATCTATTCTCGGTGGTATTGGACGAAATAATAATTTAAAAATGCAACAAGAAGTAATCCTTCAGATCCATAAAGCATTAAAACCCGGAGGGAAATTTTTATTTGCAGAAAATACCCGCGCAACAATATTACACAGGTTTTTCAGGAAAACGTTTACAAAATGGGGAAGTACGTGGAGATATATTACTATCTCTGAAATGAAAGAATTTTTAACTGTTTTTAGCAGTATAGAAACCAAAACTACGGGATTTGCCGGCGTATTCGGAAGAACAGAAAATCAAAAAAGATTTTTAGGAAAAATAGACAGGTATTTTTTTAATTATATATTTCCATCAACATGGAAATATATTTATTATGGAGTTGCAAAAAAATAATATTTCATCAACCAATATTCATTTATTAAATTAAGAATGGATTATGCCTGCGCTCACTTCCGATTGTTGTAAATGGACCATGTCCGGAATGAACGATTACTTCGTCATCTAATCGGAAAAGTTTTTCTTTAATACTTCGAATCAACGTATCATAATCTCCACCCGGTAAATCAGTCCGGCCAATACTTTGCATAAAAAGAACATCACCTGAAAAAAGATTTTTAGTATCCACATGATAATAAGAAAAACTTCCAGGACTATGGCCGGGAGTAAAAATGGTTTTCAAAACAGTTTCTCCGAATTTTATATCAATACCTTCTTTAACAAAAAGCTCAGGATCAGGGGAAGGTTCGGCTTCAATTCCCCACATTCTGCCATATTCAGGGGCAGCTTTTAATAATGCAATTTCTATAGAACTCATTTGTATAGGAATGCCGTATTTCCCGGTAATAAAATTATTTCCCAGTATATGATCTATGTGGGCATGGGTTAAAAGAATTTTTACCAGCTTCAATTTATTCGAAACAATATACCTTTCAAGCTCTCGTTTTTCCTCCATACTGTAACACCCCGGGTCGAGTATAATGCATTCAGAAGATTCATCAGATATAACATAGGTATTTTCTTCAAAAGGATTGAATGTAAATGATTTGATTTTTAACATATATAGCTAGCTCAGTCGTTGGTACAAAGTACAAAGTTATTACAGTATTATTACATTCACTTTAAACTTTATACCTTGTTTCTGTTCCATAATCTGGAAAATTAAGTACCTTCGCTTTAGAGTTTTAGCAACAATAGAAAAAACTTGCAGAACTTTTGGCCAGACTGTTTTTTATGAGAAAAATTTTCATTCATTTATTTTTTTATCTGTTTTTTTCTGCAATATTTTGTTTAGAAAGTAAAGCTCAGTTTTATTCGGGTTATGGAATGCAGTTTGGGAAAAACAGAGTTCAATATGACGAGCGCTTTTGGTCGTTTATGCGCTTCAAATATTTTGACACTTATTTTTATCTCGGAGGATTAGAGCTTGCAACTTATACCGGCAAAACAGCCGATCAGGACCTTGCCGAAATCGAAAAACTTTTTGATTATAAGCTGGATGGAAAAATTCAATTTATCATTTATAATAAATTAAGCGATGCCAAACAAACCAACATCGGATTAGAGACGGACGAGACATCAAACAATACCGGAGGCACCACCAAAATTGTAGGCAATAAAGTTTTTCTTTATTTTACAGGTGATCATGAAGTTTTTCATAGACAAATTCGCGAAGGAATTGCACGTGTTCTTGTCGATCAAATCATGTATGGCGGCGATGTAAAAGAAAGAATTCAGAATTCCGCATTACTTTCGTTACCCGACTGGTATATTAACGGACTTATTTCTTTCGTCGGCAGCTCGTGGAATGTTCAGATTGATAACAGAGTAAGAGACGGCATCGTATCTAAAAAATATTTGAAGTTTAATCATTTGTCAGGAGATGATGCAATTTATGCAGGCCATTCTATCTGGAAATATGTCGTAGATACGTATACAGAAAGTGCCGTTTCAAATCTTCTGTATATGACACGCATTAACAGAAATATTGAAAGCGGTTTAATGTATGTTTTAGGATTGAGTATGAAAGAGCTTACATTGAACTGGACAGAAGCGATGAAAGTTCGGTATGAAAATTCAGATTCCAACAGAGACAGTATTACTTCAACATCTATTTTAAAAAGACCAAAAACGTCCATACTCTATTCACAATTGCATACCAGTCCGGATGGACGGTATAGTACTTATATTTCCAACGATCTTGGAAGATATAAGCTTATGTTATATGATCAGGAAAAGAAAAAGGCACGCAGAATTTTTAAGAAAGGATATCGATCCTACACACAGGAAACAGATATTTCTTTTCCTGTTGTCGCCTGGCATCCCTCCGGTCAGCTTTTCAGTACGATTAGGGAGAGAAAAGGAAAATTATTTCTGGGATCATATACCCTCGAGACGAAAAAATTTATTGAAGCACCACTTTTTAATTTTGAAAAAGTTCTCGATTTTAGTTATTCATCCGACGGACAAAGCATTGTTCTTTCCGGTGTTCAGAAAGGTCAAACAGATATTTTTGTTTACAACCTGCGTACCCGAACGTATGATCAAATAACAAAAGATTCTTACGACGATATCAATCCGCATTTCATCGACGATTCCCGCGCCATTGTTTTTGCCTCCAATCGCGATGATGATTCTCTAAAAACCGAACGTAAATCATCCGTACTTCCCGGTTTCGGATATGATATTTTTTATTATGATTATCGAGGCAAATCTTCAGTACTCCGCAGAATAACAAATACCGAAGATTTTAACGAGACACAACCTATGCAATATGACTCAGCGAATATTACATATCTAAGTGATGAAAATGGAATTGTAAACCGCTACATCGCTCATTTGGATAGCGCTTTGAGTTTTGTAGATACTGTAGAGCATTACCGGATGATTGTCAGCAATTATATTCTCACGGATTATCCGAGAAATATATTATCTCAAGATGTTAATTCTACCCGAAACCGTATCAGCGAAATTGTTTTCCGCAACGGTAAGCATCAGCTTTTTGTAAATACCATTGGTGATAGAAAAATATTAAGCGAAAACTCTTTACAAAAAACTTTGTTTAGAAATGAAAATAAGAAAAAGGCATCTCCAAAAGCAGATTCCGATCGCGTAATTGAAAAACCGATTACTGAATCACAAGAAACGGCTCCCGCAGATTCCAATATAATCGATATAGATAACTATATTTTCCAAAGTGATTTTCCTAAATCCAAAAACAAGAAGAGTTCTAAAAAAGAAAAGGCATCCGAACAGTTCACCGTTAAAAATGAAAGTAGTTTTAAAAATGCTGACTCATCAGATTTTAAACTTCCTAAAATCAGAAACTACGAAACAGCTTTTTCTTCAAATTATTTTGTTGTTCAACTTGATAATACATTACTTAATCAATCGTATCAGCTATTTACCGGTGGCGGGGCCATTTATTACAATCCTGGATTAAATGGCTTTTTTAAAATCGGCATAAGCGATCTTCTTGATAATTATAAAATCACCGGTGGATTTAAATTAGCCGGCGATCTTAATAGCAATGAATATTTTTTGAGTTATGAAAACCTGAAAAACAGGTTTGATAAAAAAATAACTTTTTACCGACAAGTTTTATTGGTGGAATCGGTGGCCAAATTAAGTTCGCATGAACTTCGATATACAGGATCATGGCCATTCAGCGATGTGTCTTCATTAAGAGGGTCGTTTGCCTATCGAAACGACAGGTTAGTTATTCTTGCTACAGATGATAAGACACTGAACATTCCCAATGGATTTTTAAATTGGGGAACAGGAAGAATTGAATATGTTTTTGATAACACATTAAATACCGGCGTTAATCTTTTTAATGGAACAAGACTAAAAATATTCAGCGAGTATTATAAACAAATTGATGAGAAAAACACAGGCATGGTGATTCTTGGTGCAGACATAAGACACTATCAAAAAATACATCGCGAAATAATTTGGGCAAACCGGTTTGCTACCGGTACTTCTTTCGGCAAAGAAAGATTGATCTATTATATGGGATCAACCGATAACTGGCTTTCTCCTTCATTCAATAATGAAACACCTATTGATTTTACGCAAAATTATTATTTTCAAACACTGGCTACAAACCTTCGGGGCTTCAATCAGAATATCAGAAATGGAAATACATTCGCATTGATAAACAGCGAAATTAGGATTCCTGTTTTTAAATACCTTCTCAACCGGCCAATCAAATCTGATTTTGTCCGCAACTTTCAGATTGTCGGCTTCGGTGATATTGGGACAGCTTGGAACGGAAACTCACCGTATGATTCAACCAATGCATTGAATCGTAAAATATTTCAACAGCAACCGTTTCTTGTAACAATTATAAGTCAAAATGAGCCTATAGTAGGAGGATTCGGTTTCGGATTACGGAGCCGTTTGCTTGGGTATTTTTTACGTGCTGATTGGGCATGGGGCGTGCAGAATCGGGAAGTATTACCAAACCAGTTTTACTTTTCCTTAGGCCTCGACTTTTAACCAACGGACCGCTGATTTATACGATTATTGTGATAAGATTAATTAAAAAGTTATACTTTAGAAAGCGGTTGTCTGATTAAAGAAAAAAATCTAATCGAAAACATTAAAAGGATTTTAAAAGCAGAACATGATATTAAGAATTAAACAACTTGCAAGTAAATATCATTCAGATATTGTTGCCTGCCGTCGTCACTTGCATAAGAATCCTGAACTTTCTTTTCATGAATTTAATACTCAGAAGTTTGTTGAAGCGAAGTTGAATGAATATGGTATAAAGAATATCCAACGAATGGCTAAAACCGGCGTCGTTGCTTTGGTTGAAGGTAAAAATCCTTCAAAGAAAATTATTGCCCTCCGGGGAGATATGGACGCTCTGCCGATAAAGGAAACAAATAATGTTGAATACAAATCGGTTAACGAAGGAGTCATGCATGCCTGCGGACACGATGTTCACACATCATCGTTACTAGGTGTTGCGCGAATATTAAATGTATTAAAGGAAGATTTTGAGGGCACGATAAAATTTATTTTTCAACCGGGAGAAGAGAAACTTCCGGGCGGTGCTTCATTAATGATTAAAGAAGGTGTATTGGAAAATCCAAAACCGTCTTCTGTAATCGGCCAACACGTAATGCCTCAGATTAATGCCGGCAAAGTTGGTTTCCGGAAAGGTTTATATATGGCAAGCACAGATGAACTTTATGTTACCGTTAAAGGAAAAGGCGGACATGGTGCTATGCCTCATCTTGTCATTGATCCGGTATTGATTACTTCTCATTTGATAATCGCTCTTCAACAAATTGTAAGCAGAAATGCAAAGCCGACAATACCTTCCGTTTTATCTTTCGGTAAAGTGATTGCCAATGGAGCAACCAATGTAATTCCCGATGAAGTTTACCTCGAAGGAACTTTTCGCACATTGAACGAAGAATGGCGCGACGAAGCTCATCGTAAAATGAAACACCTCGCCGAAACACTTGCTGAAAGCATGGGAGGGAAGTGCATCTTCGATATCCATCGCGGTTACCCTTTTTTAGTTAATGATGATGCCGTTACCGATCGTGCAAGAAAAGCAGCCGAAGAATTTTTAGGAAAAGAAAATGTAGAAGACCTGGAGATCTGGATGGCAGCAGAAGATTTTAGTTTTTATTCTCAAAAAGCGCCGGCCTGTTTTTACCGGTTAGGTGTACGCAATAAATCACGCGGAATTATTTCATCTGTACATACATCCACTTTTGATATTGATGAATCAGCGCTTGAAACGGGAATGGGGTTGATGGCTTGGATGGCAGTGAGGGAGTTGGAAGGGTAGAACCAAGAATCAAGAGCCAAGAACCAAGAGCCAAGAATCATGATTCAAGAACCAAGAGTCAAGAATCAAGAGCCAAGATTCAAGAATGGGTTTTTGATTGGATGGTTAATATAATTTATGTTTTAATTGATTGATTGATTGAGGGGAAGTTTCGTGTGTATATTTGTTCAGCACAATTTTAAAACAAAGTACAATGAATCAATTTTACATCCTATTTGCTTTAATCACCTCAACACTGACTGCTACTTCTCAAGGATTTGTAGACACGACTAAATTATGGAATGTAGCAGAATGTTCTGTTGGGCCATTTGGTGAAGATTGTCGGACAACGTCCTACAAACTTCATGGAGACACGACAATTGGCATTCATACATACAAAAAGCTATATGTGGGGATGGACACGACACTTAC
>JANOVV010000109.1:0-56506 GCA_031417555.1 Bacteroidota bacterium | reverse complement strand
AATTGCTTTTGAAAATGACCAACCACTTCTTGCAGAAGCTCCTACTTTTGTTGAATTAGAGGTTACGTATACTGAACCGGGAGTCAAAGGTGATACTGCTACAAATACCTTGAAACAGGCTACGCTTGAAACCGGTGCTATTGTCAATGTACCTCTTTTTGTTAATACAGGTGAAGTAATTAAAATTGATACAAGGGATTGGAGTTATTCGGGGAAAGTTAAATAAAACATTTTTTTGGATATTTAATTACTCTATGGATTTGGATTAATTTTTATTAAAAAGTCTTGAGATTAAACAGCTGTTATCTTTTTATCAGTAATGAATAAAGCAGAAATCTATAAGCCAAAAAACAAATTACGTATCGTAACGGCTGCTTCTTTATTCGACGGCCATGATGCAGCAATTAACATCATGCGTCGAATCATACAATCGTCCGGGGCAGAGGTAATACATCTTGGGCATGACAGAAGTGTTCAGGAAGTTGTTGATTGCGCAATTCAGGAAGATGTTCAGGCCATTGCCATGACAAGTTATCAGGGCGGGCACATGGAATATTTTCGTTACATGTATGATCTTCTAAAAGAAAGAGGTTGTGGTCACATTCGAATTTTCGGTGGTGGAGGCGGAGTGATACTGCCTGCGGAAATTAAAGAGCTTATGGATTACGGCATTGCCAGAATTTATTCTCCCGATGATGGCCGAACTCTAGGTTTGCAAGGGATGATAAACGATATGTTGAAGCAATGCGACTTCAATATCGGCAGTAATCTTAATGGAGAAGTAAACGAATTCACAAAGAAAAATGCTCATGCAATTGCACGAATAATTTCATGTGCTGAAAACAATGAAAAGGAATTTGAACCCATTCGTAAAAATTTCATTGCTCCTGAAATACTAAAACAAAAAATTAAAACGCCTGTTCTTGGGATTACAGGAACCGGTGGTGCCGGAAAGTCTTCATTAGTGGATGAACTTGTGCGTCGTTTCCTGATCGACTTCAACGATAAAAATATTGCAATCGTTTCCGTAGACCCTACAAAGCGGAAAACCGGCGGCGCTTTACTCGGCGATCGCATACGGATGAATTCAATCTTTAGTCCGCGTGTATTCATGCGTTCTCTTGCAACGCGGCAATCAAATTTAGCGTTGTCAAAATATGTTCAGGATGCTGTCGATGTATTAAAAGCTGCTCATTTCGATCTTATAATACTCGAAACTTCCGGAATTGGACAGAGTGATACAGAAATTACAGATCATTCGGATATTGCTTTATATGTAATGACTCCCGAATACGGAGCGGCATCTCAACTCGAGAAAATCGACATGCTCGATTTCGCCGATATAATTGCAATAAACAAATTCGATAAGCGTGGCGCACAGGATGCTTTGCGTGATGTTAAGAAACAATACAAGCGCAATCATCAACTTTGGGAAACAAGTGATGATGATGTTCCTGTTTTTGGAACGATTGCCTCTCAATTTAATGATCCCGGAATGAACCGTTTGTATCGTGCCACCATCGATAAGCTGAACGATAAATTAAATTGCAACCTGAAATCTTCTTTCGAGATTACCGGTGAAATGTCTGAGAAAATATACATTATTCCTCCGGCACGGATTCGTTACCTGAGTGAAATCTCAGAGACAATTCGTAAGTATGCTAAATGGGCGAATGAACAGGGAGAAATTGCACAAAATCTTTTTGCAATAAATAAATCAAAAGAAGCAGCTTCTGTTTCTGACCTAAAAGAAAAAGATCAATTAGTAAAAAACCTCGACCAGCTTTATAAAAGCACGGAATTAAATTTAGAGGGAAAGAATAAAAAATTACTTGAAGAGTGGCCGGAAAAAGTTAAGAGGTATCGTGATGAAATTTATATCTACAAGGTCCGTGAAAAAGATGTTAAAGTAAAAACATATTACGAATCACTTTCTCATTCACATATTCCAAAAGTTTCTGTTCCGCGCTATGAAGCATGGGGTGAAATTCTCAAATGGAATTTGCAGGAAAATTTTCCGGGAGAATTTCCATTCACAGCAGGCGTGTATCCTTTCAAACGAATGGAAGAAGATCCGACGCGTATGTTTGCCGGCGAAGGCGGTCCGGAGCGTACTAACAGACGTTTTCATTATGTGAGTAAAGGACTTCCGGCAAAACGATTATCAACTGCTTTTGATTCGGTTACGCTGTATGGACAAGATCCTGATTATCGTCCGGATATTTATGGTAAAATCGGAAACAGCGGAGTTTCTATTTGCTGTCTCGATGATGCAAAGAAATTGTATAGCGGTTTTAATCTTGCCGATTCAAAAACTTCTGTATCGATGACAATAAACGGTCCTGCTTCTATTATGACAGGATTTTTTATGAATGCAGCCATCGATCAGCAATGTGAAATTTACATTCATGAAAATAATTTAACAGAAGACGTCAATAAAAAAATTGATGCCATCTATAAAAAGAAGGGAACGAAACGTCCGGCTTATCAAGGAAGTTTACCAGAAGGCAATAACGGTTTAGGACTTTTTCTTCTGGGAGTGACAGGTGATCAGGTTTTACCTGCCGATGTTTATAAAAAAATAAAAAATCATACGCTGAATGTTGTTCGTGGAACAGTTCAGGCAGATATACTGAAAGAAGATCAGGCACAAAATACATGCATCTTTTCAACTGAATTTTCTCTTCGCCTGATGGGAGATGTACAGCAATATTTTATTGATTCAAAGGTTAGAAATTTTTACTCTGTTTCGATTTCAGGATATCATATTGCTGAAGCAGGCGCAAATCCAATCACACAACTTGCGCTAACACTTTCCAATGGTTTCACCTATGTTGAATATTATCTTTCGCGTGGAATGGACATCAACCACTTCGCGCCAAATCTTAGTTTCTTTTTCAGCAATGGAATAGATCCTGAATATGCAGTAATAGGTCGTGTTGCTCGCCGTATCTGGGCGAAAGCGATGAAGCTAAAGTATAATGCCGACGAACGTTCACAGATGTTGAAATATCATATACAAACTTCCGGTCGTTCATTGCATGCACAGGAAATTGACTTCAACGATATACGTACGACTTTGCAGGCACTTTATGCCATTTATGATAATTGCAATTCATTACATACGAATGCTTATGACGAAGCAATCACTACTCCTACAGAAGAAAGTGTAAGACGTGCCATGGCCATACAGCTGATCATTAATCGTGAATTGGGACTCGCCCGTAATGAAAACCCATTGCAAGGATCGTTTATTATCGAAGAGCTTACTGATCTTGTCGAGGAGGCTGTCATGATTGAATTTGATCGTATTACTGAAAGAGGCGGAGTACTGGGTGCCATGGAAACGATGTATCAACGTGGAAAGATTCAGGAAGAAAGTCTCTATTACGAAACACTCAAACACAATGGCGAATATCCGATTATCGGTGTAAATACTTTTCTATCATCCAAAGGTTCGCCTACAATTGTTCCTTCTGAAGTTATTCGCGCAACGACAGAGGAAAAAGAATATCAGATTACTATGCTAAAGGAATTGGAAAAAACCAATTCGGAAAATAAATCGCAGCTGTTGAAAGATCTTCAGATTGCTGCAGTACAGAATAAAAATTTGTTTGAACAATTAATGGAAGTGACTAAATATTGTTCACTCGGACAAATTACCAATTCGCTTTTTGAAGTGGGAGGGCAGTATAGGAGGAATATGTGAAGGGAGTATCAAGTATCAAGTATCGGGTATCAAGTATTGGGTATCAAGTATTATGAACGGATATTGAAATATTAATCTTGGTTCTTGACTCTTTATTCTCTTCAACTTATTCCTTAATAATTTTCTTCGTCCGTGTTATGCCATCTGCATTTAATGTTAAATAGTATATGCCAGTAGGCAAATCAGAAATATTTATTTGTTTCGTAATCAATCCGGATATATTTCCTCCATTAATTTCTCTGATTATTTTTCCCTGCAAATCATAAATTTTGATTTCGGCAACAACAGACTTTGGAAGGAAATATTGAAAAGTAATAATATTACTTGCGGGATTTGGAGACAAATCATACAACTGCGGAGTAATAATTTTAGAACTATTTACCTGTTCAACTCCATTTATAATAGATGTTGAATCGATAATTATATTTTCATCCCCATTTTGATAAGGAGTAAAAGCAAAATATACCAACATCATTTCATCTGTGGTAGATTCGCCAAGATGAACACTTATTGGCGGATTATTTGGGTTGTCGGGGTTCGCAGATGTGTTGTCATAATGTGCTTCCGAGTAAATTGTAGAGCCGCTCGGTATTTTTATAACTTTAGGAAAAGAATATATACCCTGCCAGTGAAAATCCCATTCGGGTATTTCTATAAAAGGTATTGTATCCGCTCCCGGTGTAACACAATAACTAAGAATTCTTGTTCCAATCAAATGCATGTGTGGACCAACACCTAAGGTTGACAAATCATAAGGAACCGTGTAATGAGCATTAAATGTTTTCGTCGTATTTGCCGGAATAAATAAAAATGCTCCATTGTCGAGTTCAAAATGATTTAATGGAGCATCAATTGTTATTTCTCTTCGGAAGTTAGAAGTTAGTTTCAAGAAAAGTTTTGTGCTGTCAGACTTCCCCGAAATTCCGCCCGGATAATGAATCTGCACAACGATATTTGTGTGAGCCGGTAATCGTATACCCATTCCGTCAGGTGAATAATAGGCTCTTTGTCCCGGAACCCAAACACCAACCAATTTAGAATTTGATGATCCAGTTCCTCCAAAACTAGTATAACCAGGAGCCGGATCAGCAGCGTCAAGTCCTGCAGGTACCGTAGTAGAATCTGAATAAATAAGAATATGATGTACAACACTTCTATCACCAGGAACAGCTTCTATTGCTGTAAGGTATTTGCTCGTCGATAAATTTGTTGGAATCACAAAGCATCTGTAAACATCTCTGGTAGTATTTACAGGATATACAGGCGCTGATAAAACCAGGTCGGGATTAGAGATTTCTGCAACCGTATTAAAAACAGGTGCTGAAGGTTCTGATAAAGAATCTCCTCTCGGCATACCATTGTTTACCCAATCCGAGATATCTGAAATCTGTTGTTCGCTCAAAACCCTTTCATGGGCCAACCGGCTATAAGCACGATTCGGAGGCCATGGCGGCATCTTATGTGATTGTACATTCGTCATAATATCGTCGCCATTCTCATAAGCATCCTGATATTTCATCAACTCAAAGGGAGCGATACCATTGGAATTATGACAATTGCTGCATTTTGTATAGACGATGGATGCTATTTGTCCTGACCACGTAATCTGAGCCAGAAGCGACTTTACGGCAATCGAGAACATCAAAAACAGTATTAGTTTTTTCATATTGGAAGTTATGAATTGGATATCTAAAGGTAAAAAAATATTATTGAAATTATTAAAATAATTCAGCAATCATGCATCGGGCGCTGCCTCCTCCAATAGTTTCAATAGTCGTCAGGCCGGAATGAATTATAGTAGCATAGCGTATCATCCTGTTTTTTTGTCTTTCAGTGAAAGCGTGGTAAGCTTGTGTTGACATAATAATAAATCGCTCACCTGAATTATTTTTTAATTCGATGCAGTTTCCACTGAAGGAATGCATTTGTTCTTTGGAAATAATTATCAATTCATTTTTAGAAGATAATTTTTCCTGGATAGCATCTCTGTCTTTTTTTTCTTTGATAGCATCCAGACAAATAATAGCAAAACCATCTGCCAAAGACATAACAACATTGGTATGGTAAATTATTTCATTATTCTGATCAACAGATTCAAAAGTATTTATTTCATAGTTTAATTTTTTATTCCATTCCTGCAAAGCTTTTTTATTTGTTCGCTGTGATAAGGAAGCAAAAACAATTTTATTTTGATGATCAATAACCAAACTACCTGTGCCTTCGAGATAGAGTTCGTCTTTTTCAAGAAATGTTAAGTCAATAATCTCAGAATAATTTTTTTTAATTTTCTCGATAAGTTCCTCTCTTCTTTCCAAACGTCGGTTAGCCGCCATCATTGGATAGAGAATTAATTGCCCGTTTGGAGTAGTTGAAAACCAGTTATTAGGAAAAACACTATCGGGTGAAATAATTTCATCAGCAGGAGAGAAAACGTTGACTTCAATGCCGGCTTTCATTAGTTTATTTTTAAACTCATGAAACTCTTTCAAAGCAGTTTCGGAAGGAACTTTGAGAGTTGCTGTAGATTGGAAAAAATTATCACTGCCGGTTTCCTCATTGTAGGAGAAGCCTCGTGGTTCAATCATTACTATTTTTTCAGAAAGTATCATGTTTGCAATATCGGATTTTGTATCCTATTGAGGGTTATTTTTTATTTTTCTTATCAATCTTACATATTAATAAATATGAAAAAGGGGAAAAATTAATGATTAAAAGTGAAAATATAGAATAATTCTGTATTAATGAATTGATTCTTACAAATGTGAGAATAGCTTTTAAACCGCTCTGTTTAAGTGCCTATACGGTCGTATTATCGAATAAAATTATGTTTATGAAAAATGAACCGGTAGTAAGTTATAATCATATGATGGAGGATGAAGCGACAAACGTTAAAAGAGAACGTATTTCGTATTCATTGTATGTTTTATTGGTTATTGATGCCGTCTTAATTTCTGCTATTGCAGTATTTGTTGCAAAAATAGTATTCTGATTAATAATATTTTTCTGTGATTGGGATAGACTAATTTGTCTTTTCCCGAATGGGTAGGTTATTCTTTCTATTTTTGTTGAAAGCAAAAAAATGCCTTTCGACATGATAAAAAGAATATTCTTTTTTTACCTTTTTACGGCTTGCTTATTTTTTCACTCCAAAGCACAGATTTCTCTCATTCAATTTTCTTCCGGTTATTCAATGCCGGTTGATATTAAAAACGGTGGTGATGATCGCCTTTTTATTGTAGAGCAGCAGGGAAAAATAAGAATAGCGGACAGTGCAGGTGTTCTTTCATCAAAACCTTTTCTTAATATAATTCCCCGTGTGCAATTTAGCGGTGAACAGGGTTTGCTCGGACTTGCTTTTGCGCCAGATTTTCTTTCGAGTGGTTACTTTTATCTAAATTATTCAGAAAAAAATACCGGGCATACTATAATTTCAAGATTTCATGTTGATTCTTTGACACCTGATTCTGCCGATCCGTCGAGTGAAGAAATTATTCTAAGGATATTTCAACCTTTTACAAATCACAATGGCGGACATATTGGTTTTGGTCCGGATGGATATCTTTATATCGGAATGGGTGATGGCGGTAGTAGCGGCGATCCTGAAAACAGAGCACAGAATCCTGATTCTCTATTGGGAAAAATGCTTCGCATAGAAGTGAACCCATCATTTCCCGGTTATAAAATTCCGCAATCGAATCCATTTGTTGGTGATTCAACACTTGGGAGAGGTGAAATTTGGTCATTAGGTCTACGTAATCCCTGGCGCTGGAGTTTTGATGCATTAACCGGTGATCTTTGGATGGGTGATGTGGGACAAAGTTTACGGGAAGAAATTGATATTGAAGTTGCTCAAAGCCATGGAGGTTTAAACTATGGATGGAAATGTTGGGAAGGCAATAATCAATTCAGCAGTGGAGGCGGTTGTCAACCTTTTTCAATTTATTCTCCTCCTGTTTACCAATACAATCACGTCATGGGTGGTTTTTGTAGTGTTACGGGAGGTTATGTTTATCGTGGAGCACGATACAATGAGTTGTATGGGAAATATTTTTATGCTGATTTTTGTTTATCGCAAATTCAATATCTGGAAGCCAATGATAGTGGAGGATATACTAATTCCAATCTTGGATTATTGGGAGCGACAAATATTTCTACTTTCGGTGTAGACAAAAACGGTGAATTGTATTGTGCCGGACTAAACTCAGGAATTATATATCGTTTTATTTCTTCTGATTGCAAACCGGTTGCAACAATAAATACAGGAAGAGATACCATTGATGATTGCGGTTTGGGTTTTGTAAATCTCCATGTTCCTGCTGGAGAAGGATATGATTATGTCTGGATATTTAATAACGATACTGTTTCAAACTCTGATACATATATTGCAATCCAATCCGGTAAATATATTCTGCATGTTGCCAACCAAACGTGTGCGAATTCTGATTCTGTTTATTTAAATTTTTCAACGCCGTTGAATGTTACTTTTACTGGACTTGATACATTGTATTGTGTTTATAATCCACAAGTGACTCTCATACCTGACATTCCCGGTGGAGTTTTTAGTGGTCACGGAATTAACGGCAATGTTTTTAATCCGGCGGAAGCGGGTCAAGGAGTTTCTGTAATTACATATACCTATGCAAATCAATCAGGATGTACATTTTCTCATTCTCAATCTGTTCGTGTGGATGCTTGTTTAAATGTACCGGAAAATTTTTTGGCGAAAACGATTTCAGTTTATCCAAATCCATCAAAAGGGAATTTTCAAGTTCGGGTTTTTGCTACTACGGAGAAGAAAATAAATGTCGAAGTAATGGATGTTTTTGGAAGAACATTTTATAAAAAAAGCATCTTAATAAGTTCTGGTGATAATTTATTTCCAATATATTTAGTAGCAGCAAATGGAGTTTATATAATTCGTTTTTCAGATGAACAATCTTTTGTTTCAATGAAGTTGATTATTCAGTGAGTGATTAAATATTAAATAAACCACAAAGAGCACAAAGGTTTACGCAAAGTTTCACAAAGAAATTTTAGAAAAGCCTATTTATTAAATTGCTTTTTATTTTTTAATTAAAGTTAAAAGCTGTGAAAATAGATTTTGTTCTATATTAATAGTTCCGGTTTTAATAAATATTTTTTTCTGTAATCAACCTTAGACTTTTAACATTGCTTTTATTTGGGTGCCATTCTCACCATATATACAGCAACGATTGCGAATATAAAATTCGGAATCCATACAGCAATCAGTGGAGCAATGGATCCGTTAATTGCAAATGTATTTGAGATTTGTTGAAACATAATATAGGCAAAACTTAAAAAAATACCGATTCCCAGCTGAGCGCCAATTCCACCTCTTACTTTTCTCGATGACAAGGAAACTCCGATAAGCATTAGTATGAATGTGGAAAAAGGTACTGCGGTTCGTCTGTATTTTTCAACCTTGTATGCAGTAACGTTGGCGGAGCCTTGTTGTTCTTCTTCACGGATAAAACTGTTTAAAGCCGGTGTGTCCATGGCTTCTATAATATTCAACCGCCGTTTAAAATCGGAGGGACGAATGTTTAAAGTCGTGTCTTTCCTGAAGCCGCTTTCAATATATTCATGGAAGCCATTGATCTTTCGTAAATAATAATTTTCAATTTTCCATTTTCCGGAAAGGCTGTCCCAGATAATGCGATCTGAATTCAGAAACCATGTTCGTTTTCCATTTTCTAATTTCTCAAGAGAAAAACGGTAGCCTGTGTTGTTATTGTTGTTGTAACTTTCCATATACATAAAAACACCCGGACTTATTTGTCGGTGCATATTTCGGTCTTTAAACTCGACGGGATTTTTAATGTAAACGTTTTCGAAATCTAATTTGATTTTATTTGAATGTGGTATTACCCAGCCGTTGAAGTAAAAAGAAATTACAGCAATCAATCCGGCAGAAATAAAATAGGGGAAAAGCAATCGTCTGAAACTTACACCACTGTTTAGTATGGCGACGATTTCTGTATTTGCCGCCATTCGTGCAGTGAAAAAAATTACGGAAATAAAAACGAAGAGATAAGCAAACAGATTGGCGAAGTAAGGGATGAAATTAAAATAGTAATCAAACACAATAGCGCTGAAAGGTGCTTTGCGTTCAATAAAATCATCCAGCTTTTCGGAAATATCAAAGATTACAGCAACAGCAATAATCAGCGCCAGGGAGAAAAAAAATGTCCCCAGAAATTTGCGGATGATGTATTTGTCGATAATCTTCAATATCTAAAGTTTGTTCCCGAGTTTCAAAACCATTTCCTTCTTCCAGTTACCAAATGATCCATCTAGTATTCTTTCTCTCGCTTCAGAAACCAACCAGAGATAAAAAGCAAGATTATGTAAGGTGCCGATTTGTAAGGCTAAGATTTCTTTGCTGATTACAAGGTGACGAAGATAGGCCTTTGAATAATATTGATCAACAAAAGAAGTTCCGTCAGGATCGAGAGGTGAAAAATCATTTTTCCATTTTTCATTTCTCATATTCATGATGCCGTTTCTTGTAAATAGTGTTCCATTCCTTCCGTTTCTTGTAGGCATTACGCAATCGAACATGTCGATGCCAAGTGCAATATTTTCAAGAAGATTAACAGGCGTCCCGACTCCCATGAGGTAGCGAGGTTTTTCAACGGGAAGAATACCACAAACTAATTCTGTCATTTCATACATCATCTCAGCAGGTTCTCCGACAGATAAGCCGCCTATAGCATTACCTTCTCTTTCTAAAGAGGTAATATATTCTGCCGACTGAAGGCGGAGGTCTTTAAAGACACTTCCCTGGACAATAGGAAAAAGAGTTTGACTATGTCCGTAAAGATTTTCTGTTGTATCAATTCGTGTCGCACATCTTTTTAACCAGCGGTGTGTGAGTTCCATGCTTTTTTTTGCGTAACTATGTTCGCATGGGTATGGAGTACATTCATCCAAAGCCATTATAATGTCAGCACCAATTACACGTTGGATATCGATTGCATATTCAGGAGTAAAAAAATGTTTGGAACCATCGATATGTGATGTAAAAGCAACACCTTCCTCTTTTATTTTGCGAGTATCGGCAAGAGAATATACCTGATATCCGCCACTGTCTGTTAATATTGGAAGTTTCCAATTCATAAAACCATGCAGTCCACCGGCATTTTGTAGAATTTCTAATCCCGGTCTTAAATAAAGATGATAGGTATTACCTAAGATGATTTGTGCTTTCGTATCATCCAGAAGTTCTTTTTGATGCACTGTTTTAACAGTACCACCGGTACCGACAGGCATAAAAATAGGAGTTAGAATTTTCCCATGATCAGTGGTGATTTCACCGGCGCGGGCTTTAGAAGTAGAATCTTTTTTTAAGAGTTTGAATTTCATAATTAGAATCAAGAATCAAGAGCCAAGAATCAAGAAATATTTATTAGAAACCAAATTTTTTTGTCACGAATCTTGAATCTTGGTTCTTGACTCTATTTTCCCCATTAACAATCCAACGTTAATATCTCCCCAAAGATATACACTTTGATATGATGCTCAATTTTACATTTGTGACTAATGTAAAAAGAGCAAAGGCATTGAATAATAAGGTATGAGCGGAATGAAGGATCTTATGGATGCATTGTTCATTGTTTTAATAGTCATTACAGTATTTCAACTGTGTGTTTATTGGCTAGTTTACAGGAGGTTGGCTTTTTATAATGCAAGAGAAAATAAGCAGAATACGAAACCCGTTTCAGTGATAATATGTGCAAGGAATGAATCTATTTGTCTGAGAAAATATCTTCAGGCAGTTCTTGAGCAGGATTATGCATCTTATGAAGTAATTGTTGTAAACGATTGTTCGTGGGATGAAACGGATCAGTTACTTGATGAATTTTCAAAGAGATATTCGCACTTAAAGATAGTCACCATCAAAGAACAGGAAAAATACAGACATGGAAAGAAATTTGCTTTGACGTTGGGAATAAAAGCGGCGTCCAATGAATTTCTGATTATGACAGATGCTGATTGTGTTCCGGCAGGAAAAAACTGGCTATCCCTTATGCAAAGAAATTTTTCTGATAAAAAAGAAATTGTTTTGGGATATGGGGCATACAGTAAAGAATCAGGTATAATCAACAAACTTATTCGCTTTGACACCTTATATATTGCCATGCAATACCTTTCATCGGCATTGAATGGCAATGCATATATGGGTGTTGGGCGGAATTTAGCTTATAAAAAATCGTTGTTTTTTCAAAGCAAAGGATTTGCAAAACACAACCATATACTTTCCGGCGACGACGATCTTTTTATTAATGAAAATTCAACAGCAACTAATACTGCCATTGAAATTGATAGAGAAGCTATCACGTATTCGGAACCTAAGAAAACTTTTTCTTCATGGTTTGCACAAAAGAAACGTCATCTGTCGACGTCTAAATATTATAAAGGGTCGCATAAATTTTCACTTGCCTTACAAAACGGCAGTTCTCTGGTTTTTTATTTACTTCTGATTGCTTTGTTAATACTGCGTTTTGAGTGGAGAATACTCTTATCTTTGTATGCAATCAGTCTCCTGTTCAGGTTTCCGATCATATACAAGGTCACAAAAAAATTAAATGAAAAAGATCTGGTATGGGCTTTTCCGGTTCTTGATATTATACATTCCTTTCTTCAGCCTGTTTTTTTTACAGCTAATCTCTTAACAAAACAAAACACATGGAAGTAAATCCTAATCTTTCTGAAAAAGCTCAAGTTGATTACAAACTTGTGCAACTGGCCGTCAAGGGCGATCAGAAATCGTATGCGGAACTAATGTCCCGTTATAAAGATTCAATTTACTTCATGCTTCTGAAGATGGTCAACAATCGCGATGATGCCGACGATCTTACCATAGAAGCATTTGGCAAAGCATTTAAAAATCTCCATCAGTATACGCCGGATTTTGCATTCAGCACCTGGCTTTTCAAGATTGCAACTAATAATTGTATTGACTTCATCCGTAGAAAGAGAAAGTTTACTTTTTCTATTGATAAGAGCATGGAAAATGACAGCGGACAAGAAATGCAATTTGAAATTAAATCGCCAATGCTTGATCCGGAAGAGAATATGATTAAAAAGCAGAAAGCGATTTTAATGCGTGATGTTGTCGATAAATTAAAACCTCGATATAAGCGTTTGGTTGAATTACGTTATTTTCAAGAACGCTCTTACGAAGAAATTGCAGACGAATTAAAACTTCCATTAGGTACGGTAAAAGCACAACTTTTTCGTGCACGTGAGTTTCTGTACCAGATTTTGAAAAACCAGGAAGAGCAGATTTAAGTTATTGATTTTTTTTGCGATTGATATCTGTATCGTTGATTAATGTTGTGGTGCAGTTATTTCGTCCCTACGGGACTTTAGAGTTGGTATCGCTTTATTACCATTGTTTTGCTCCTAACGGAGCATTGTAATGTTAGGAACAAAACATTGGCGTTTATTACCATTGTTTTGCTCCAAACGGAGCATTGAAATGTTAACTACAAAACATTGATATTTATTACCATTGTTTTGCTCCTAACGGAGTATTGTAATGTTAGGGACAAAACATTGGCGTTTATTACCATTGTTTTGCTCCTAACAGAGCATTGTAATGTTAGTGTCGAAACATTGGTGTTTATTATCATTGTTTTGCTCCTAACGGAGCATTTGCAATTTTTAAGTCCCGTTAGGGACAAAACTTTGGTAGAAAAAAAATAATACAGAAAGCAAACCCCGTTAGGGGTGAAATATTAGGAAACGTGCATTTGGAAAAATATTCAAATACATTAATTTTTTTTCGGATAACAGTGATTTTCTGATTACCTATTAATCAATTTGAAAATTAAAAAATGGTTGTAGATTCGCTTAACAAAGACATGTCGCCATTATTAAAATATTTTCCAAAATTAAATGCACAACAAGCCGATAATTTTTCAGAGCTTGAAGAATTATACAGGTATTGGAATGAGCGCATCAATGTAATATCGCGAAAGGATATAGATCATCTTTTTGTCCATCACATTTTGCATTCGTTAAGTATTGCCAAAGTCATTACGTTTAAAGATAATACTCGAATAATAGATGTTGGAACCGGTGGCGGATTTCCCGGAATTCCTTTGGCAATTTTTTTTCCTCAGGTTGATTTTTTACTTGTTGATTCGATTGGTAAAAAAATTAATGTTGTAAAAGAAATTACTTCATCTTTAAAACTCGAAAATGTAACTGCAGTCAAAAGCAGAGCAGAAGAAGTGGATGCAACGTGTGACTTTGTGGTAAGTCGTGCAGTTGCATCTATCAGCGATTTATATAATTGGACGAAACACCTCGTAAAACCCGGCGGCGAAAATGCAATGAAAAATGGTTGGCTATTTTTGAAAGGCGGTGATTTGGAGACAGAAATAAAAACTGTAAACCTTCCTGTAATAGAATTTGATATTAGTGTTTTTTTCAAAGAAGATTTTTTTATGGCTAAGAAGATTGTGTATGTGGGAGGGGAAAGAGAGACAAGAACCAAAAATCAATCCCGATAGCCATCGCATATGCGTCAGGCTAAGAGCGAAAATTTTATGTCATCCCTTCGGGATTGAAAGTCTTACAGACGGATTTTATTTTACAAAAATGCCACTCCTTCGGAGTTGATAATGTTAAATCCCGAAGGGATGATAGTATTATAGAACTAAGTGAACGATCTTACGCCAACCGTGAAGGGGTGTAATAAATTCCGCATTAATGAAATATCATCAAATGAAGGCAGAACAACAGTTTGAGTGAATAATTTTTAAATTAGCCTGACGCATATGCGATAGCCATCGGGAAAGAGACAAGAATTAGGGTGAGAGATTAAGGAATTAAAATCTGGTTATTGGATTATGAACTTATGTTCATAAAAATGCTTTTTGACAGAAGTTAAAAACCTGGGAAGTTCCATCTTAAATCTTTTAAATCAGGATTGCTTATTTTGTAAAAAACTTGATTTAAGTATAGAAGAGGCTGTTTTTACGCTTTTATTGTATGTTTTTCAATTCCCTGAGCAATGAATTAACAAATATGTTTTCTTTGTTTTTTCAAATAAAATATTACCTTTGCCGTCCGTTTTTGAAGCAAATTAACATACTATGTTTAGAACATACCAACCCTCGACCCGCAAAAGAAAGAATAAACACGGTTTTCGTGAGCGCATGAGCACTGCCAATGGCCGTCGCGTATTAGCTGCACGCCGTAAAAGAGGCCGTAAAAAGCTTACTGTTTCCAGCGAAAAAAAGAATAAATAATTAACTGATTTTCCGGTTAATCCGGCTTAGTTAATAGACTAATTTTACTGATGACGATTTCAGATTATTCTGGAATCGTTTTTTATTACCATTAACCTGGAATAAATTTCCTTTACTGTATCCTCTTTAAGTAATTTATGACCCGATTTCAGAATATGCAGTGTCATGTATTTCTCCATTCCCTTATGAAATTTTTTACCAATCGAAGGCGGAATGATAAGATCATATTCACCGAAAAATAGTGATACCGGTAAATTGTATTTTCTGATTTTAATTTTTATTTCTGATTTTTTTGAAATTATTTTTCGTAGAATCATCCATACCAAATAAACCTTTTGCCTCTTCGTTTTTGAATCATAATTTCCAAGAGTAAATTGATATTTTTTTTCTCCAAGTAAACCGGTTTTTCTTAAAAACCATGCTAGTGCAAAAAATATAGAAGGATTATCTACTACTCTTTTTAATAATTTATTTCCCTGAAAAGTTTGAGTGAGAAATCGGTACATGAAGCTAATGCGGATTCCATCCGGAGCCAAAAGAAAAATATTTTCAATTTTTTCAGGATAAATTTCGATCAGCTTTAACACAATTCTACCGCCCAGACTGTATCCCATCAATGAATATTTTTCAGCCCGAAAAAGATCAGCGATTTCATCAAATAGATTTTTTAAATCATAAATAGAAAACCCCTTTTCAACGAGATGGTTTTTAGCATGACTTTTACCATGAAAAAAAAGGTTTACTGCTACTATCGTATATTCATTTCCAAAAGTTTTTTCAAAAACCTTAAAATCTTCTGCATCATTATTAAAGCCATGAAAAGCAAGCAAAATTTTATGCCCGTTACCATAAACAAAGTACTCAATATCGTAATCGGAATTTTTGATTAGTCCTTGCATTGGGTAAAGATAAAATAGTATCAAGTATCATGTATCAAGTATCAAGTATCAGGTAATATTAAGGCTTATTAGAAATTGAATATGCTAAATTTCTATTATAATCTTAATGATAAATTTTATAATAAAATACTCTTTTTCAGAGTAAAGAAGTATTTTTGACACATTTTGTACTAGGTATCAGGAATTTAGTTTTTAAAAGCTAATTCAAAATCTAATTCTTGACTCTTAATACATGATACTTGATACCTGATACCCATACTCATGCGCGACCTTTCCATTTCTTCTGTCCTTATCATCGGTAGTGGCCCCATTATCATCGGCCAGGCTTGTGAATTTGATTATTCCGGCTCTCAGGCTGCTCGTTCTCTTAGAGAAGAGGGGATTGAAGTTACCCTTATCAATTCCAATCCTGCTACTATAATGACCGATAAGGTCACAGCGAACAATATTTACCTCAAACCGCTGACTAAAAAATCGATCATTCAAATATTAGAAAAACATAAAATAGATGCTGTTTTACCTACCATGGGTGGGCAAACGGCATTAAACCTTGCGATTGATTGCCAAAAGGCCGGAATTTGGGATAAATACAATGTTAAAATGATTGGTGTCGATATCGCTGCCATTCATATGACAGAAGATCGCGAGAAATTTCGGCTTAAAATGCTTGAACTGGGTGCCGGTGTCTGCAAAGGTCGCACTGCTTCATCTTTTCTTGAAGGAAAAGAAATAGCCCAGGAAATTGGTTATCCATTGGTCATTCGACCTTCTTTTACTCTAGGTGGTACCGGCGGCGGTTTTGTGCATTCGAAAGAAGAATTTGATACTGCATTAAATCGCGGACTACATGCTTCACCGCTACATCAGGTTTTGATAGAGCAGTCGATCAGCGGTTGGAAGGAATTTGAACTCGAACTTCTGCGCGACTCTGCCGGTAATGTCATTATCATTTGTTCCATCGAAAATTTCGATCCGATGGGAATTCATACAGGCGATTCTATTACTGTCGCTCCGGCAATGACGTTGTCAGATGTTACTTATCAGAGATTGCGTGATTTGGCAATCAAATGCATGAACGGTATCGGAAATTTTGCCGGTGGCTGCAATATTCAATTTGCAGTAAATCCGGAAAATGAAGAACAGATCATTGTCATTGAAATTAATCCACGTGTTTCGCGTTCTTCTGCTCTTGCTTCCAAAGCGACCGGTTATCCAATAGCTAAGATAGCAGCTAAACTCGCCATCGGTTATAATCTGGATGAACTTAAAAATCAGATTACGAAAAGTACATCTGCATTCTTTGAACCTGCTATCGATTATGTTGTAGTAAAAGTTCCTCGTTGGAATTTTGATAAGTTCATTGGATCTGACCGTCACCTCGGTTTACAAATGAAATCGGTTGGCGAAGCCATGGGCATCGGACGCAGTTTTCAGGAAGCTTTGCAAAAGGCTTGTCAGTCGCTCGAAATAAGACGTAATGGCCTTGGCGCCGACGGTCGTGAATTGCGTGAACAAGAGGAAATCCTAGATAGCCTCGAGCGCCCGAGATGGAATCGCTTGTTTCATATTTATGACGCTTTCAAAATCGGAATTCCATTTAATACCATTCAGAAACTGACACGTATTGATTCCTGGTTTCTAAGACAGATAGAAGAATTAATTCAGCTCGAAAAAGAAATAGAAAAATATACCATTGATTCTTTGCCGCGTGAATTGCTGATGGAAGCTAAGAAAAAAGGATATGCCGATCGTCAGGTTGCTCATCTTCTTCGTTGTCTCGAGAGTCAGGTTTTTAAAAAACGGGGAGAAATGAATGTCCGCCGTGTTTGGAAACTTGTTGATACCTGTGCTGCTGAATTCGAAGCGAAGACACCTTATTACTATTCAACATTCGATGAAGAAAATGAAAGTATTCGTTCCGATAAAAAGAAGATTGTCATTTTAGGATCAGGACCAAACAGGATAGGGCAGGGCATTGAATTCGATTACAGTTGCGTTCATGGTGTTCTTGCCGCAAAAGAGTGCGGCTATGAAACGATTATGATTAATTGTAATCCCGAAACGGTGAGCACTGATTTTGATATTTCCGACAAACTATATTTCGAACCAGTTTTCTGGGAACACATCTACGAAATCATAGAACATGAAAAACCGGAAGGCGTTATTGTTCAGCTTGGCGGACAAACCGCTTTAAAACTTGCCGAGAAGCTAAATAAATACGGCATAAAAATTATCGGCACAACTTTCCAGTCGCTCGATTTGGCAGAGGATCGAGGAAAATTTTCTACGCTCTTGCGTGAATTAAATATTCCTTATCCGAAATTTGGTGTTGTAGAAAACGCAGATCAAAGCATAGAGCTTTCAAGAGATTTAGGATTTCCATTGCTTGTGCGGCCATCCTATGTATTGGGCGGACAAAGCATGAAGATTGTTATCAATGAAAACGAACTTGAAAAACATGTTATTAAAATTTTGCAGGATATTCCTGATAATAAAATTTTACTCGATCATTTTTTAGAAAAAGCAATTGAAGCCGAAGCCGATGCTATTTGCGATGGAGAAGATGTTTACATTATTGGCATCATGGAACATATTGAACCGGCAGGCATTCATAGCGGTGACAGCAATGCTGTACTTCCTCCTTTTGATCTGAGTAAAAATGTGTTAAAGCAGATTGAAGATATCACAAAGAAGGTTGCATTGGCAATGAAAGTTGTAGGATTAATTAATATTCAGTTCGCTATTAAAAATGAAATTGTCTATGTAATCGAAGCCAATCCGCGTGCTTCCCGTACTGTTCCTTTTATTGCGAAAGCGTATGATGAACCTTATGTAAATTATGCAACAAAAGTAATGCTTGGCGTAAACAAGGTGAAAGACTTCAAATTTAATCCTAAAAAAGGCGGCTATGCAATTAAAGTTCCTGTTTTTTCTTTTGATAAATTTTTAGATGTAAACAAAGAACTAGGTCCGGAGATGAAATCGACAGGAGAAGCTATTTATTTTATTGATGATTTAGAAGATGATTTTTTTCAGAAAATTTATGGAGAGCGGAATTTGTATTTGTCTAAGTAGTTTTTACATTTAGGATTGATTCCAATTAGTATCTGGATGAAAATTCCCCTTTGTCTCGAGAAATTGTTAATTCCTGTGATCATTTTATCAATTGTACATGCCAAAATATTTCACCCTTAAAGGGGTTTGCTTTTTAAGGCCAATATTTTGTTACTATGAGGACATTTGAATTTCGAATACTCCGTTAGGAGTATAGTATTGGTATAAAAATAAAACCAACTTCGTTAGTCCCGTTAGGGACGGAATATCATAGCGGATCTTTTAAGATATATCGTTCGTCATACTCAACTTCATAAGTTTTCAAAAACGCTTTATATTCATCAATAAAAGTTATTTTCCTATGATGATTTTCCTGATTCTTTATATAATTGATAACATTTGATAAATGTGAATGACTATATGAAAAAGCGCCATAACCTTCCTGCCATGAAAATTTTGATCGCGTAAACTTATTTTCATTAATCCATTTTGATGAACTACCTTTTATATCTTGCATAAGATCAGCTAATGACTGATGAGGACGAAATCCGATCAACAAGTGTATATGATCAGCTACTCCATTTACAATTATTAATTTATGTTTTTGTTGTTGAATAATACCAGATATATATTTATATAATTCATTTTTCCAGATATTATTTATTACTGCTTCACGATATTTTACTGCGAATATAAGTTGCAGATGTATTTGCGTATATGTGTTTGCCATATTCTTTGACTATTTATTATCTCGTCCCTACGGGACTTTTGCGGTACTAGGGTGTCGTGCTTAACTGGACTTTTGCGGTACCAAGATATCGTCCCTACGGGACTTTTCGGTAACAGGAAGTCTTCCCTGACGGGACTTTTGTGTTACCAAGATCTCGTCCCTACGGGACTTAGTTTTTTAATTTGTAGTGCTGTCATCGTTATTATGTCTTTATGTAGGACAAATATTTTTTGTTTGTATAATATTTAAATACAAAATTCTATATTTCATTATCTATTTAAAACCAATACAATAAGTATAATTATTTATCCTACTTTTAATTAATCTAAAACCTATAGTCACTTAATATTCTCTTTTCACTTTCTAGTCTAATCTGTGTTTATTACCAATCGCCAATATCAAATTAATCTTCAATCTTCACTTTTCAATCTTCAATAATTCTATATTCGCATTTCCTTTCAAACCAACTATGAAAAAATACCTCCCACACATCCTCGCCATCGTTGCATTTCTTGTAATTACAATGATCTATTTTTCTCCATTGATAGGAGGGAAGGAGCTGCGCCAGTCTGATATCAATAACTGGAAAGGAATGTCGAAGGAGATTCTTGATTTTAAGGATAAGACAGGAGAATCTACCTATTGGACAAATTCTATGTTTGCCGGTATGCCTGCTTATCAGATTTCCGCAGAATATAGTGCCAGCCTGATTCAGTATATCGATAAAATTATTATGCTTGGCTTGCCTCTTCCAGCCAATTATGTTTTTCTATTCATGGCAGGATTTTATTTTCTTCTCATTACCATGAAAATCGATAAAAGAATTGCTATCGTAGGTGCAGTTGCTTTTGCTTTTAGTTCTTATTTTTTCCTTTTCATAGTTACCGGACATAATTCCAAGGCGCATGCCATCGGATATATGGCTCCTGTTATTGCAGGAATAATAATGGCATATCGTGGTAGATTAATTGCCGGTGCAGCAATTACAGCGCTTGCCTTAGCACTCGAACTTTACGCTAATCACCTTCAGATTACTTATTATCTGATGCTTCTGGTTATTCTTCTTGTTCTTTCAGAGTTTTATTCATCTATAAAAGAAAAAAAAGTTTCAGGATTTATTAAAGCAAGTTCGTTGCTCGCAGTAGCTGCCGGATTAGCCGTACTTTCTAATATTACCAACCTATGGGCTACTCAGGAGTATGGTAAATATTCAACCAGAGGACCCTCTGAACTTACGGCCGATAAAGAAAATCAAACGACAGGTCTTGATAGAGATTATATTACCGATTGGAGTTATGGCATCGGAGAAAGTCTGACATTACTTATTCCGGATTTCAAAGGAGGCGCCAGTGAGCCTATCGGACGTAATAACAAAGATGCTTTGAAAGATGTTGATCCAAACTTTAAACAATACATTACCAATTTTGGTGCATACTTCGGCGATCAGCCATTTACCGGCGGACCATTATATATTGGAGCGATTGTAATCTTACTTTTTGTAATCGGAATCTTTGTCGTTAAAGGCCCTGTAAAATGGTGGTTACTTATTGCAACTGCCTTATCACTCATGCTCAGTTGGGGACATAATTTTATGAGTTTTACAAATCTATTTCTGGACTTTGTTCCGGGTTATGATAAATTCAGAGCGGTTACTACTATACTTGTTTTAGCTGAATTAGCGATTCCTTTGTTGGCAATCATTACTCTCAACAAAATGGTTACTGAAAAGAATTTTTACAAGGAAAATAAAAAAATGCTGATGTATGCCATGGGTATTGTTATTGGCTTGACATTGTTAATTACCATCACTCCATCAACATTTACCAGTTTTTATACACCACAGGAATATGAGCAAGTCGGGCAATCGGTAAAAGATCAGCCAAATTCTCAGGAATTATTAAATAGTTTTTTTGAAGCTGTAAGTACAGCACGTCAGCATATTTTAGTTTCAGATGCTATTCGTTCTCTCTTGTTTTTAATTTTAGCCGGTTCTTTGATTTGGGGATTTTTACGTTATCGTTTTAAAAATGAAGTTTTCATTTATGGTCTTTTAGCTTTCATAATTATGGATCTGGTAACTGTCGACAGGCGTTATCTTTCGTCAGACGATTTTGTAAATAAATCTGCCAATGTAATTCCTTTTCCAAAATCTGTTGCTAATGAAATTATTCAACAGGATACTACAAAAAGTTATCGTGTTTTGAATATTGCTGCGAGTACTTTCAACGATGCAGCAACTTCTTACTATCATCAATCGTTAGGAGGTTATCACGGAGCAAAGCTAAAGCGATACAAAGAATTAATTGATTACAATATTGCACCTGAAATAACTACAATCAAAACTGTTTTCCAAAAAGGAGATTCTTCCGGATTAGATTTAGTTTACAACCAGCCTGCAATTAATATGCTCAATGCAAAATATATTATCGTAAAGGCTGATCAGCCGCCTTTGGAAAATTCAGGAGCTTTGGGAAATGCATGGTTTGTTTCTTCCATAAAAATGGTTGCGAATGCCGATTCGGAAATTGCAGCAATGAGTAATTTCAATCCGCGCAATACGGTAATTGTCGATGAGCGATTTAAGGATAAGATCAATGGCTTTAGTTTTAATACACAGGATTCTGCTGCTCAAATAAAATTAACGGATTATAAGCCGAATCATCTGACATATAAATTTTCCGGTAAATCAGAGCAGCTTGCTGTTTTTTCTGAAATATATTATGATAAAGGATGGAATGCATATATCGACGGTAAGTTATCGGACTATTTCCGGGCAAATTATGTATTAAGGGCTATGCGTTTGCCGGCAGGGGAGCATGTGGTTGAATTTAAATTTGAGCCAAAAGTAGTTTCGACTGGAGAAAAAATTGCATTTGGAAGTTCGCTTCTTCTCATTTTATTTTTATGTTATGCCGGTTATTCAGAATTAAAAACTAAAAAACAAGCTTAAGGCATTTTTAAAAACGATTGAAAAAAGTTTTAATAATAACATACTATTGGCCACCCAGTGGAGGATCAGGCGTTCAACGATGGATGTATTTTGCAAAATATCTGCCTGATTTTGGAGTCGACCCTTTTGTATTGACCGTAAATCCTTTATTCGCTTCGTATAAGTTTATTGATGAAAGTTTTCAGAAAAATGTAGAATCGGTAAAAGTTTTTAAAACTGTTTCTTCAGAACCTTTTAATATTTATTCTAAACTGATAGGGAAAAGTAAAGAGGAAGCCATACCGCAAGGTTTCACCGGAGAATCCAATCCGGGAATCGTTCAAAAGTTTAGCAGATTTATTCGCGGTAATTTTTTTATTCCCGACGCAAGAAAAGGTTGGGTAAAGTTTGCAGTCAAAGAAGCTGAAAAAATTATTGTACGGGAGAAAATTGATATCATCATAACTACCGGCCCGCCTCATTCTAGTCATCTGATCGGTCTTGAATTAAAAAAGAAGTTTAATGTTAAATGGATTGCAGATTTCAGGGATCCCTGGACGGAATTATTTTATAATAAATTATTTTATCGAACTCCAATTGCAAAATCGATAGATCAAAAATTAGAACAGAAAGTTCTTAATCATGCAGACCTTATTTTAACGATCGGACCATCCATGGCTGAAATGCTTCGGGAAAAGACTGGCGGGAAAAACAAAAAAGGGCAAAAGGTTCATTATATTTACAATGGCTTTGAACAGGAAGTGTTTAAAAATTTAATTAAAAATAAAGCAAAAAATCTTTTTGTAATTTGTCACCTCGGAATTTTAAGTGATAATCAACCTATCGATGGATTTATTAAAGCAATGAAACACATGTTTAACTCCAACGATATCATTTCTGAAAATGTAAAACTTCAATTAATCGGTAAAATTGCTCCCGGGATATTGTCTAAATTGAGATCCGAAATTCCTGAATTGAAACTGGAAATAAAGGATTACATGCCACATGAAGAAGCCATTCAGCAGATAATGAATGCAGATTTATTGTTTAATAGTCTTGCCGACGTTCCCAATGGAAAATATTTAGTCTCCGGCAAATTGATGGAATACATTGCTACCGGTAATCCTATCATTTGCCTCGGCGATGAAGATGGCGATGCTGCTGAATTACTAAGTCAATTTAATAATGCAAATGTTTATGACAGACTCAATGTGGAAGCGATTTATCAGCACATTTTAAAAGTTTATTCACTTTGGAAATCTGGAAAAATAAATAATGAAATAATTTTAAATGAGAAATATTCCCGTTATAATACTACAATGCAATTGGCAGAATTAATCAATTCGTTGAATTAAAAAAAAATTAATAAAAAATAATTATGGATTTCATTATTGATAAGGTTAAAAAAGTTTTGGTATTAGGACCGCATCCCGATGATATGGAATTCGGTTGCCTCGGTACTGTTTTAAAACTTTTAGAACAAAATGTTGAAGTACACCTGGCTGTTTTCAGCATGTGCGAAAAATCTGTTCCCGAAGGCTTACCAAAAGACATCATTAAAAAAGAAATGCTGGAAGTAGCCGGTATGTTGAAACTTGATAATTCTAAAATTCATTTGTTTGATTATGATGTAAGAGAATTTCCAAAATACAGACAGGAAATTCTGGAAGATATGGTAAAATTAGGACGGACTATTATGCCTGACCTTGTTTTTATTCCCAGCAGTACAGATATACATCAGGACCATCAGACCATTCACAACGAAGGGAAGCGTGCTTTTAAATTTAATATGATTCTTGGTTATGAAATGCCGTGGAATAATTTTAATTTTCATGCTGATTTATTTATTAAGTTATCAGAAGATAAAGTAGCCCGAAAAATTGAATTGATCAATCTTTATAAGTCACAGAAAAACAGAGTATACAGTGAAAACGAATTTTTGCGATCGTTAATGAAGATCAGAGGTACGCAAGTCAAAGCCGATTATGCTGAGGCTTTTGAAGTAATACGTTTAATCGGATAAACTTTTAGTTATGGTTAAATTGTCAGATGTAATTTCTTTTTTTAAGCAAAAGCAAGCTGTCATTATAGAAGGTGACAGTGATTTAAATACTTTAATAATCGGAGGAAGAAATATTGCTGAAGCCAATTCCAATGAGATAACTTTTATTTCTGCGAAGTATAAAGAAACTGCAGAAAAGTTATTGTCATCTTCCAAAGCTGCATTGGTAGTATTGGATAAATCTCTTTTGAAAGACGTTCAGAATGAAAAATATAATTTTTATTTAGTTGTTTCTGATAATCCTAAAAATTTAATGGTGGATTGTCTGAAGTTTTATTTTGTAGAAAAGATTAAGGCAGAGATTCATTCTACGGCTATAATTAATTCTAAAATCGGGACTAATAATTTTATCGGAGCCTATACTGTAATTGAAAAAGATGTGGTGATCGGCAATAATTGTGTTATTGAAAATCACGTCACCATCAAATCAAAATGTATTATTGGAAATAATGTTTTAATAAAAAGCGGAGCAGTAATAGGTGGTAAGGGATTTGGTTATGTGAAAAACGAAAAGAATGTATGGGAAAATTTTCCTCATTTCGGAAGAGTCATTCTTGAAGACGATGTAGAAATAGGCAGCAATACATGCATCGATCGCGGTGCGTTAGGAGATACGATTTTGAGAAAAGGTGTAAAGGTTGACAATCTCGTACACATAGCTCACAATGTTGTTGTAGGCGAAAACTCTTTACTCATCGCCGACAGCATGATTGGAGGAAGTACAACCATTGGAAAAAATACATGGGTTGCTCCATCCACAGCACTGAGAAATGGAATTACCATTGGTTCCGATTGTGTAATCGGAATGGGATCTGTTGTAGTAAAAAGTGTAGAAGACGGAACGACGGTTATTGGAAATCCGGCCGCGCCATTTATTAAAAAGAAGTAAGAGCATGTGTGGAATTTCAGGATTTATTGATAGTACAATAAAAAAGGACGAGGCTGAAAAAATTATTTCCCGTATGCTCGAAAGCATCAGCCATCGGGGACCGGATGCGAGGGATTTCTGGATTGAGATGCCTGTAGCTCTCGGTCACAACCGGCTAAGTATAATTGATCTTAGCAAAGACGGAAATCAACCCATGCATTTTTTTGATTGCACTATTACTTATAACGGCGAGATATATAATTACATTGAAGTTCGTGAGCAACTGAGAGCTGAGGGATATTCTTTTCAGACTCAATCAGACACAGAAGTTATTCTTGCTGCTTATCACGCTTATGGAAGAGAATGTGTAAATAAATTTGTCGGTATGTGGGCATTTGCTTTGTGGGATAAAAAAAAGCAAGAGTTGTTTTGTTCACGCGACCGTTTCGGAATAAAACCATTTTACTACATACTTGACGGCGGCAGATTTTATTTCGGATCCGAATATAAAGCACTAAAACAAACACCAATCTTTTCGAACGATTTAAACCTGGATCAGGTAAGCCGTGGTTTACAATTGGGATGGGTTTGTTATGAAGATGAGACATACTATTCAAAATTAAAAGCACTACCTGCGGCGCATAATTTAATTTATAAAAATGGGAAGATTGAAATTGAGAGATATTGGGAATTAAATAATACAGTTAATGAAAATGTTGGTTTTGAAGAACAAAAGGAATTACTTTTTGAGTTACTTTCAAAATCAATATCGATTCACATGCGTAGTGATGTAGAAATAGCTATTTGCCTAAGTGGTGGAATTGATAGTTCCATTTTAACTGCTTTAGTGGCTAAAATATATCCTGAAAAGACATTTTCGTCTTATTCAATATATTATGATGGGCCAAATGAGGTCGATGAAAGGCCCTTTATTAATGAAGTAATTAATAAATATTCTTCTATAAAACCAAAATATTTAAAACCTTCTAATGAAGAAGTGCTTAATAGGTTTCATGACATAATTGACAAAGTTGAAATACCTGCGACAGGATCCTCAAATATTTCTCATTATTACCTTATTGAGAAAATTCATAAGGATAATATTAAAGTTGTTATTGATGGGCAGGGTGCTGACGAATACTTTGCGGGGTATATGCATTCAATGTATCGATATAATGCCGATTGCATTAAATCACTTTCATTTGGAAAATTATTTTCAAATATTATAAGATCATCAGGTTACCAAAATGATAATACGAAAAAGTTGTTTGAAAGCTTAGGGAAATCAGCGCTTTCTCTTTTTTTAAACGAAATGAAATTATATTCTTTTGAATATAAAAATTATTATCCCTTTGTTTCAAAAAAGGGGAGGAATAATATCCCATTTAAATTAAAAACACCAAACCATTATAATTGTTTAAATAGTTTTTTATATAATTTATTATTTACAAGTAGTCTTCCAACCATTCTTCATTATGTTGACCGAATGACAATGGCGCATTCGGTTGAATCTAGAGTCCCCTTTTTAGATCATCGCTTAATTGAATTTGCATTCACTTTAAAAAATGATTTAAAAATTAGTAAGGGAGTAACTAAATATTTATTAAGAGAGTCTTTTAAGGACATTTTGCCTGAAAAGATTTATAATAGAAGAGATAAAAAAGGATTTGTAACTCCAGGAGAAATAAATTGGTTAAGAGGGCCGATGAAAAATCTGTTAGATATAGATTACAATCGTTTGGATTTTCTTGAAAAAGAAAAGGTTAAGAATATTATAGATGGATATAAAAAAGGGGAAAATAAAAATTCTAAATTAGTTTGGAGATTAGCAACATTAAATTATTGGATAAAGAATTTTAATTAAAATGAGAGTATATATAGAAAATGATCCGCTTTTTTATTCTGAGATTAAATATATATTTTCTATTTTTTGTCAAAACAAGGGAATTGAATTTGTATTTACAAATTTAAAAACGGAATGCGATTTAATTATTTCTGATGATGAATTTGCGGATGTTAGGATATCTAAAAATTTTTACAATAAATTAAATCACAGTAAGTTTAATCATTCAAATCATTTTATTGATGAATGTTATATTATTGATCCAATTGGATTTATTGATTATTTAAGTACTGCATATTATATAATTTCATCTATTCAGGAATTAAATTATCCCAAAGAAGATCAATTTAACCGTTTTAGGTATGTAGATAGTTTTCAATTTAAATTTAAAAATATTAAGAACAATATAGTACAATCTATATTTGATAATTTATTTAAATCACATAGAAAA
The DNA here is from genome assembly GCA_031417555.1 of Bacteroidota bacterium. Lineage (GTDB taxonomy): Bacteria > Bacteroidota > Bacteroidia > AKYH767-A > 2013-40CM-41-45 > JADKIH01. The sequence continues at coordinate 28,676 of JANOVV010000109.1, read as the reverse complement.
TTTAATGGCATATCTGCTAAAAGGTTTCAATCCAAAATATTCCTTTCGCATGATGTTGATAGTATAAATGGTTCAATTATTCAAGATTCTTACTTCAATTTAAAAAAGTTAAGACTTGATTTGTTTTTAAAAGTGTTTTTAGCCAATTTAGTTTCGAAACCATTATGGTTAAATATGGATAGGATTATGAAAATGGAATCGGAGTATGATTTCTATTCTACTTTTTATTGGCTTGTTAATAAAGGGAGAGTTTCAAATAGTTTAAATAATTCGGATTATAATATTAATAACAAAGCAATTAGATCAGAGATAAATAAAATAGCTAAGACAAAGTGGGAAAATGGCTTGCATAAAAGTGCTTCAAAAGATACTTTTAATGCGGAGTTGGATAAGTTGGGTATTGATATAAAAGGTAACCGATACCATTATCTTAAATTTAAACCGCATAATGATTTTCATAAAATTGAAGCAGCTGGACTTTTGCTTGACAGCTCTCTTGGTTTTGCAGAATCGTATGGTTTTAGGAATGGGTATGGTCTTCCATTCAACCCGTTCAATGTATTAGAAAGGAGGCCGTATAAATTTGTCGAAATTCCTCTGCATATTATGGATACTACCTTTTTTAACTATATGAAAGTTGACGCATCTGAAATGGTAAAAAATGTAATTGAGTTTTGTGAAAACAATAAGTATAATTGTGTGATATCTGTCCTTTTTCATAATAATTATATTTCAGATTATAAGTATCAGAATTATTGTAAGGCATTTAAACAACTTTTAGGTTATTTTTATGACGCGGGTTTTGGATGCATAACTCAAACTGAAATTATTAATAGATTTAATTATGAACATTGAAATAAGGTTAATGCAAGAGACTGAGTATTTGCTTGTAAATTCAGTTTATAATAATGCATACGGGAATATAAGGCCTCTTGATCATTTCGAATGGGAATTTATTAAAGGGCCTTGGGGAAAGGCAATTTATGTAATAGCGGTTGATTTAGATAAAAAAGAAGATGGCATTATAGGTACACAAGCTGGAATACCAATTATTTTTACTGATGGTAATGGAAATAAAATAATGACTGCTAAATCGGAAGATACGTTTGTTCATCCGGATTATAGAGGTCATAAATTATTTGATAGGATGTATGAATTACTTTTTGCTGAATGTGCTAAGGTTGGAATTAAATATATATGGGGGTTTACTTATGCTAGAAAACCTTTTTTGAAACTCGGTTTTCAAATTCCATTTGAAACTTTGCAAGGAGTTTATATTACTTCTCCTAAAAAAGCGTATAATTATTTATCCGGTTTAAATAAGGAGAATAAATTATCTGATAATATAAAAATTTGGGGTTTGTGTTATTACAATTGGTTAAATGTTTTTATTAAAAGTAGTTTCGGTAAAATTGGTAAGAATATTTCTGAAGTAAAGCTTGGAATTTGTAAAAATAAAAAATCGTTAATTAATTCTGTTTTAAACAACAGTCAAAATTTATGGAGTATTGATCAAACCGAAGAATATTTAAATTGGAGAATAAGAAATAATCCTTATCCAAATAATTACTTAGAATATTATGTTTTAGGAAAAGATAGTAGTGATTGCAATGCTGATTTCCTTTTTAATAAACGTTCGGAGGGATTTGTTTATCTTGAAGAATTTTTATTTAACAAATCTGAAACACATGAAAGAAAATTATTATTTACAAAAATGGTAATGCAGAAAATTAAATCTGAAAAAGGCTTAACTATTTGTAGATTTTGGGGATTTGATACAAATAAAATTTCAAAGGATGAAATCTCCATATTAAAGAGTGTAGGATTTACTTTTATAAAAAAGGGAACTGCTTTTGTTTGGAAAGATATTAGCAGCAATAAAAATTTAATAATTGAGCCTAATAATATAATATTATCACGACTGTATACTCAAGGCAATCGCTAGTGAGAAAATAAAAATGATTCGTTTAGAATTTATTTTTACTTTAATAATTATAACATCACTATTTTTTGCCAATAAAGTTTATCTTCAAATTGTAAACTTATAAAATAAATACCTGCTTTAATTTGTTGATTAAGATTTATTATATTGATGTTTTTATTTTCTGGAAAATTATATTGATTAATTAACCTGGCAGTTTCATCGTAAAGTTTAAGTAATATTTTTCCTTTAAATTCATTATTAAGTATTATATTAAGATCATTTGTTACAGGATTTGGATAAATTGTAAACACACTTTTTGTTTTAGAGGCAATTTCTGAAACGGTTGTTGACAAATTGCCTAATTCATCTATATTAACAAATTGGTTAGTTGTAACATTTGTTAAATAGACAATTCGCCCCGACGGCCATTCTATTTTTATTGAATCGATAATAGTAGCATTACCAAAACCAAATTCAACGTTGAGACTGTTTTCACCGGAATAACCGGTTTGGGAGCTAACAAAGTTCATTTGCCAAACAGGTTCTCCATTAATTATAGCTTTCACATGAACTTTTGCACCAATTGCAGAACGATTTGAATAAATACCAAACAAATGAATATTAATCCAACGATTACTGTTTCCTTGGTTTTCGTAAAGGAAATCGTCAAAATAGTATTCATTTGAAATGTGTAAATCCAAATCGCCGTCGTTATCATAATCTGACCATGTGACACCGCGGGCGTAACTAATATCATTATTAAAAGGAAGAGTATTTAATTTTGTAAAATTTCCGTTCCCGATATTTTCATATAAAAAATTATATTGTGTTGCAGTAAATGCAGATGAGTTTCCAACTATTAAATCAAGATCACCATCATTATCATAATCACCCCATGAGGATCCTGTACCATATCCATAATTGCTAGCAACTGGACTATTATTAATCAATGTAAAAGTGCCATTTCCGTTATTATGATATAAGAGATCGTTTTGATCATACCATCGGTTTACAAATAAATCTAAATACCCATCATTATCGTAATCACCCCAGCTAGCTCCATGCGAATCGCCAATTGTATTTACTATATCTCCTGTTGTAATTTTTGTGAATGTTCCATCTTGATTATTATGATATAAGAAATTAGAAGAGCCAAAGTTTGCAACAAAGAGATCAAGGTAACCATCATTATCATAATCACCCCAGGCTCCGGATGCTGAAGCTAATGCAACATCTGTTGAAACTGGTCCAGTGTAGATTTTAGAGAAAGAATTATTTCCGGTATTGTGGTATAAAAAATTTGGGCCATTATTATAGTTCGCAATAAATAGATCGATGAAGCCATCATTGTCGTAATCTGCCCAAGTAGCTCCATCTGAATTGCCAGTATCACTTGCCGCTACACCTCCTGGAATTTGCACAAATAAACCATTTGTATTATTTTTAAATAAAGCGTTTAATTGATTTGGTGCATAATAGTTTCCATGTGTAATAAAACCATCTTCCCAACCATCCTTATCAATATCAGCCCAAGTACTGCTGTATGAATAAATACTATCTCTTACTAATGCGTTATTTGTAAATAATGAAAAGTTACCGGAACCGTTATTTATATAAAGCTGGTCGTTTTCCCTATAGACAGTGGTAATAAATAAATCTGTATAATTATCATGATTAAAATCTATCCATGCTGAACCGTATGTTGACCCGCCGTCATTAACAATTGGACCTGTTAAAACTTTTTCAAATACTTGTGCTTTTATACCTATTGTATTGAAAGATAAAATTGAAAGTATGAAATTAAAGAAGATTATTTTCATGGGTTAGTTTTAAAATTGTTTTATAATTTAGAAATTAAACAGTATAATATATATTTAATAATTATAATTTATTTAATTTATTTATTTTTTTTGGTAAATCTATCTTAAAAGTAGGTAAAAATTATTTATTAAAAATTATTAGTGGGAAATGAAAATATTAAAGACAAGATACAAATACTTATTACTACGCCCAATTTCAGGCGAATTAAATCAAAAAATCCTTTAAATGAAAGGGTGGTGTAATAAATTTTTATACATTGCAATAAATATATAACCATGAAATCTCCTTTTATTATTTTAAATTCTCGATTGCTTAATTTGATATTAATTTTATCTATTTCTATCTCGAGCTACAGTAATACGATAACACTTAAACCTGGACCAAGTGCAGGAAAAGATGTTTATTTAGATCAGAACACTTCTACTACTAATTATGGAAGCCATTTAGAATTAGCGGCAACCTCATGGACCTGTAGCCCTCAATGTAATGTGAGAGGTTTATTGCAATTTGATTTGAGCTCTTTGCCTGTAGGTTCAATTATTACGAATGCTCGTTTATCATTGTTTGCTGCTTCAACACCCTTAATTTCATTGCCTGGATTTCAACCAATGAATGGTAATAATCAATCAATATTACAAAGAGTAACAAGCTCATGGAATGAAAATACTGTTACTTGGAATACAACCCCAACTGCAACAACTCAAAATCAGGTAATTTTAAGTCAAAGTGTTAGTCCAGTTCAAAATTATCTTAATATTGATGTAAAAAATATTGTTCAGGATATGATTAACAATCCTGCAAGCAGCTTTGGTTTTCTTTTACGACTTAGTACCGAGGTGCCAAGTAAGACAATGATTTTTGCTTCAAGTGATAATTTGTTCCCTTCGCTTTGGCCCGAAATAACAATTGAATATAACCTGCCCATTGCAACTCTCCCTTTATCGCGTGACTTTTATTGTATAGGTTCGCCGATAAGTGTAAGTTATAATATTGCTGTAGGTACTTACAATGCAAACAATGTTTTTACCGCACAACTAAGTTCTTCGAACGGGAGCTTTAGTAGTCCGGTAAATATTGGATCTATTAATTCAATTAATTCAGGAACTATTTCCGCATCCATACCAACAAATTTACCTTATGGAAATGGCTACAGAATTAGAGTGATTAGTAGTAATCCTGTAGGAGTTGGTTCTGATAATGGTAGTAATATTTCTTTTCTTGATCCCAGCGATGGAAATGTTTGTACTTCGGATTTCTGCGACTTACCTACAGGGAATATTTTTCATACAAATATAAATATAAGTGATAATAATGCTTGTACTGATGACGGCTGTAATTCTTTGACCGGAGTTTTTCATAGCAATATAGATATTAGTGACAACAATGCTTGTACTTCAGATGGCTGTAACACTTTATCTGGCGTAATTTCACACATTCTAATAAATTCGAACGACAATAATGTCTGTACAATTGACGCCTGTAATTCTTCCACGGGTATTATTACTCATGACCTGATCAGTTTTAATGATAACAATGCTTGTTCCATTGATATTTGCGACCCTGCTTTTGGCATCTTCCATATTTCAATTGCAATTGATGATAATAATGTTTGTACTACAGATGCCTGTAATACTTTATCGGGAAGCATAACACATACAGGCATTTCTGCTGATGATAACAATGCTTGTACAACAGACGAATGTGATCCCTTGAATGGTGTTTTTCACAATCCTGTAAATATTAATGATAACAATCAATGTACTTTTGATGCATGTGATGCTTCATCAGGAATTATTTCACATACGGACGTAAATATTAACGATAATAATGCATGTACGGTTGATGCCTGTAATTCTGCAACAGGGAATATTTCTCATAACATTTTAATTACTGACGACAAAGACGCTTGTACATTTGATGGTTGTGATTTTATTACTGGTATTTTTCACAATCCTGTAAACTCAAACGATAATAATGCCTGCACTATAGATGCTTGTGATCCTCTAACCGGAAATATTTCACATACATTGCTTGTTACAGATGATAATGATGCTTGTACTTTTGATGATTGCAATCCATTAACCGGATTAATTTCTCATATCATAATAAATATTAATGATAACAATGAATGTACTACAGATGGTTGCGATGCTTTAACGGGAGTTTTTCACAATACAATCAATAAAGATGATAACAACGAATGCACCTTTGATGTTTGTGATCCTGTAAGCGGGGTTTTTCATTTTCCTTTGAATACAGATGATGGAAATGTTTGTACACAGGATGGATGTAATCCGGTAACAGGAACGATCACTCATACTGCAATTTCATTTGATGATAATAACATTTGCACAGATGATGTTTGCAATCCACTAAGTGGAGTCTTCCATACACTTGCTAATATTGATGATAATAATCCATGTACAATTGATGCCTGTGATCCGCAAACAGGAATATCTCATATTGATATTAATATTGATGATAATAATCCTTGTACAATAGATGCCTGTAATTCTTTAACAGGCGCAATCACTCACTTAGATGAATCTCCATCCATTGAAATTAATTCTGACAATATCCTTTGTTATGGCGGCACAACCTGCATTACTGTAACTGCTACCGGTGGATTGCCTCCATATTCCGGATCAGGAACTTTCTGTGGTTATAATGCAGGTTCGTATGTTTTCGAAATTATAGATAGTAAAGGTTGTTTAACTTTCTCAACTCCGGTTATTATCGATCAGCCTTCCAAGTTGAATATTTCTGCCAGCTCGACGCCGGCTGGTTGTAATACCAATGATGGTACTGCCATCGTTGTTGAAAGTGGCGGTATCTCTCCGTATGTTTGTATTTGGACACCGGGCGGGCAAATCGCTCATACAGCTGTTAATCTTGCATCTGGAAATTATCTTGTAACGTGCACTGATGCTAATGGCTGTACTGCCACTGCATCCGTTTTCGTTGGATCATCGGGTTCATCTGTTTCTGCTCCGGGTTCAATTAGCGGTCCGGGTGGAACTTGTAGGGGCCAAGGCGGTGTTATTTATAGTATAGCACCAATTCCAGGCGCTGTTTCATATCTATGGACATTGCCGTCTGGTGCCAGTGGATCATCTACAAGCAATTCAATATCTGTAAATTTCAATAGTAAATTTTTGGGCGGATATATGTGTGTGAAAGCAGTAAGTACCTGTGGAATGAGCACAAGTACATGTATAAATATTTTACTTATCGACAAGAAACCAAACACCCCAGGTAAAATTACCCGACCGGATTATTTATGCCCGCTTACCTCAGCAACATTTTCAATCGCACCTGTTCCTAAAGCGACAAGCTATAACTGGACGGCAGGAGCAGGATTAAATATCTTATCAGGACAAGGAACGAATTCCATTGTAGTAAGTGCATTGCCGGGTTTTATTAGTAGTACATTGAAAGTTTATGCATCAAATTGCAAAGGGATTAGCGGGACAAAAACAATTGAAATTACAGGCCTCCCGGCCCAACCAGGAAGTATTACAGGAAATAATTCTGTTTGTAAAACCCAGACGAAAGCTTATTCGATAAGCCCTTTGTTAAATGCATCAACTTACAATTGGACTATTTCGGGTGGAGGAGTAATCAGTTCAGGACAAGGAACCCCGAATGTGAATGTTGATTTTAGTTTTGCTACAATAAGCTCCCTTGCATTATCGGTAACAGCAGACAATTCGTGCGGATCTTCTTTACCGAAAACAAAAAATATTTCGGTTAATTTAAATTGCAAATTATTTTCAGCCGAATCAGAGGATAATAATAATTTTCTTTCTTCAGTTTCTGTTTACCCTAATCCTACATCCGGTAAACTAAACATTTTCTTCGGATCAGATTTAAAAACACAAGTGTCTTTAAAGGTTATTGATGTACTTGGTAATGTTGTTTTCAATAACTCCATCTTGGCCTTGATTCATACAAACCAAAAAGAAATTGACCTGAGTAGTTTGACAAAAGGAATATACATGCTGATTTTAGAAAATCAAGAGCATGAAATAAAAAATATTAGAGTTGTTGTTGAATAGGAAATAATTACTTATTTATTAATTTGAATATTATAAGTGATGGATTTAAAAACATTCTACCTCTGCACCACAGCCTCTGCAAAAAATTTCCTCCCTTTCAAATCGTAATGATTGCCTTTTGCCATTACGTGAACGATTAAATTTTCTATGGAAATAGGCGAACCTTCTTTTAAATCTGCAATGTTTGAATGACGGATGTTGTGGCCGTCTATAATAATTACTAAACCGCTGCCAAGTGCTTCCATATTTCTACCTTCTGTTATAAGAACACCGGCATCTTCACCAAGTCCTATTCCAATACACGAAGGATTTGCTGCTACGGCTTGTGTTAATCGCCCAAATCTTCCGCGGGTTACAAAGTGTGAATCAATGATTACATCTTTTATAAAGGCTAGTCCTGTGGTGATTTTTACTTCGCCTTTAAGCAAAGCTTCAGAGCTGCTTCCATGATAAATCATCGTATTCGACATAGCCATGGCACCCGCACTTGTTCCGGCAATTAGAAAAGTTTCTTCATTGAAGTAACGGTGAGATAGAATTTCTAAAAATTCTGTTCCTCCGAAAATAGAAGATAGTCTGAGTTGATTGCCGCCACTGATCATTACACCGTGACATTTGCGGAGACGTTCCAGCAATTCAGGTTTCAAAACATCTTCACGTTTTCGAATGTCCATTACTCGAACATTGTTGCAACCTAATTTCTTAAATGCATCCAGGTAATTAATTCCTATTTCCTCCGGGATGGAAGAAGCGCTAGTAATAACTTCTATGTAAGCATCGTGACCGCCTGCTTCGTGAACAATGCGACTAAGAATTTGTAATCCAAAAAAATTGAGATTATTTTTTTGAATATAATTTGGTTCTGGTTCTGTGCCTTTATCTTCATTGCCGCCAATTGCGATCAACCTGCCCTTTGGAATCATATTTTTTATTCTGCTGATTTTGCCGCAAAGATAGAAATACGAAGCCTCAGGATCGGCATTTCATCCATAGTTTTCAACGTATTTTCTCACAATCACTGAATATATCATAAATTATAAGTGATAATTCAATAAAAAATTTTTACTTTGAAAACGGAAATAAACAGGAATTAAAACATTTTTATGAATATAATTGATATACGAGTAATGCGAGGCCCCAATTACTGGTCAATTCGGCGGCATAAGCTTATAGTAATGAAGCTCGACATTGAAGAACTTGAAGATGCACCAACCAATAAAATTAACGGTTTTTCGTCGCGGCTAGAAAAAGAATTTCCTACTATGTTCGCTCATGAATGTTCGGAAGGCCATCCGGGAGGATTTTTTAAACGTGTAAAAGATGGTACATGGATGGGCCATGTAGTTGAACACCTTGCACTTGAGATACAAACGCTGGCCGGAATGGATTGCGGTTTCGGACGTACCCGAGGAAGCGGCCAGCATGGCGTCTATAATGTTGTTTTCAATTACATGGAAGAAAAGGCCGGCATTTACGCAGCAAAAGCAGCCGTAAGAATTGCCGATGCTCTCGTTAAAGGCATCGACTATGATCTTGCAACTGATATTCAAAGATTACGTGAAATCAGAGAAGATGAAAGACTGGGTCCTTCTACAGGATCCATAGTTGATGAAGCCATCAAAAGAAAAATTCCGTGGATTCGCCTCAACAAACATTCTCTGGTGCAATTAGGATATGGAAAAAACCAACACCGCATTCAGGCAACTGTTGCAAGCACAACGAGCAGTATTGCTGTTGAAGTTGCTTGCGATAAAGAAGAAACTAAAAATCTTTTAGAAGCATCTTCCATTCCTGTTCCACGTGGCTATGTTGTGTATGATGAAGAGGATCTTGATGCATCATTGAAAAAAATCGGTTTCCCTGTTGTATTAAAACCCGTTGGCGGAAATCACGGACGCGGTGCTACTATCAATGTAATGAATCGTGAAAGTGCTGTTGAAGCTTTATTCATCGCTAAGAAAGTTTCCCGCGGAGTTATTATAGAAAAATTTATTACCGGTTTTGATCATCGTTTACTGGTCATCAATTATAATTTCGTTGCAGGCGCAAGACGTACACCTGCAATGATTACCGGTGATGGCATACACACCATTCAGCAACTCATAAATCTTGTCAATGCCGATCCACGTCGCGGTTATGGTCATGAAAAAGTTCTCACTTCCATTAAAGTGGATGATATGACTATGACTATGCTTGAAGAGAAAGGGCTGACATTAGAAAGTGTTCTTAAGAAAAATGAAGATCTACACCTGAAAAGAACTGCCAACCTGAGTACCGGAGGGACTTCAACGGATGTAACAGAAATTGTTCACCCATACAATGTTTTTATGGCCGAGCGGATTGCACGGATTATCGGACTCGATATTTGCGGCATCGATATCATGACGCCTGATATTAGCGTACCACTTTATGAAAATGGAGGCGCCGTACTAGAAGTAAATGCCGGTCCGGGATTCAGAATGCATATTGCTCCCGCCGAAGGACTTCCAAGAAATGTTGCAGAGCCTGTTATCGATATGCTTTATCCCCCGGGAAGCAGCGCTCGTATTCCTATCATTGCTGTAACCGGTACTAATGGAAAGACAACGACAACACGTCTCATTGCACATATTGTAAAGACGATGGGATACAAAGTCGGTTTCACGACTACGGATGGAATTTACATTCAGAACAGAATGGTAGAGCAGGGCGATTGCACAGGTCCTCTCAGTGCAGAATTTGTTTTACGCGATCCGACAGTTGATTTTGCCGTTCTGGAATGCGCACGCGGAGGAATATTAAAAGCCGGACTTGGATTTCACAATTGTGATATAAGTATTGTCACCAATGTTTCTGCCGATCATCTCGGATTGAAAGACATAAACACCGTTGAAGAAATGGCGCGGGTAAAAAGTGTAGTTGCAGAAAGCGTTTTACCGGAAGGACATTGCATTCTGAATGCAGACGATGACTTGGTTTATGAAATGCGAAAAAATATAAATGCAAACGTCGCACTTTTTAGTCTGGATGAAAACAATCCACGCATTATTAAACACTGCGAAAAAGGAGGCATAGCTGCAATCGTTGAAAATGGATACATCACCATTTGCAAAGGAACGTGGAAAATACGTGTAGATAAAGTGATAAACATTCCGCTTACCTTTTCGGGTAAAGCGATATTCATGATTCAGAATGTTCTTCCAGCTGTATTGGCCGGTTTTCTTCGCGGATTTAAGGTGGAAGAAATCAGATTAGCACTCGAAACATTTATTCCATCTCCGACACAAACACCGGGAAGAATGAATATGTTCCAGTTCCGGAAATTTACGGTTATGGTTGACTATGCACACAATCCGGCAGGCTTCCAGGCTATCGCACGCTACCTCGATAAGATTGATGCCAGTCCAAAGGTTGGCATTATTGCCGGTGTGGGTGATCGCCGCGATGAAGATCTTATACAACTCGGTCAGATAGCCTCACAGATGTTTGATGAAATTGTCATTCGCCAGGATAAAAATCTTCGTGGCAGAAGTGAGAGTGAAATTATAGATTTGATGATGAAAGGAATTCATTCCGATGATCAGAAGAAAAAAGTAAAAGTACTTCCGAAAGAATCAGAAGCAATTGATTATGCAATCAGGAATGCAAAGAAAGGTTCATTCATTGTCATCTGCAGCGACGTAGTTCCTGATGCTCTGGATCAGATACTGAAGTATAAAGAAGATGAAGATCATTTTGAAATTCATAAAGAAGATATACCGCATCCGACTACGGTTTGATTTGATATGTTTGAGTGGATTTGAATGATTAAAAAGGTATTCGGGTAATTTTGATTTTAATTTTTTTTGAATAGGGTGAATATATATGTTAGAGGTAAATTTATGCGAATCCCATTTGTATTACTATCTTTAATTTTATTCTGTTGCAAGAATCCAGAAGTTAATAAAATTGAAATTAATTCAAATTTAAAAAATGAGCTAGATAATTCATTTTCTCCAATATGGACTATCAAAGCTGATTCAGTAAATTCCAGTTATAAATTATATAAATTAAAGGAAGTCAATATTGATTCTTTTTCTCCTGATAAATTAACAGGAATTATTAACAATACATATATTCATTACAGAACGGTATTTATGAAAACCTCTAGAGATACAATTTATATGCTTATTCCAGCAGGCAAAATATTAAAAGAAAAATTTGGAGAGAACCTACTAAATCATTTTCTAATGACATCAACTTACACACTAACCGAATTAAAAAAAATTAAATATGTTTCATTTGAAATTGAATCTTTTGATGAACCGACAACTTTTAAAGTATTTAGTCGTAACTCATGGTAAAAAAATCTACCGCTAATAATTAAGACTTCATGTGGTCGGAACGGCTAAACATGAAGTCGATGTTGCACAGCCTGCCTAGTTTTTACGGAGAAACCCAGCTCGGCGTAGTCTAGTGCGAGTACTAAAATTTAATATTAGCATTAGCCAATCTTCGCATGACTACGTCGAAAGGCTGTGGTGGCTTTAAAAGTATTGCGGCGTAGTCACGCATGGAGGAGTTGAAGAGGGTAGAAAATTTATTACTTGCTTAAGACTACGCCGAGCGGGTCTAAGGATCTTAATTTGCAATTGTGATTCAGTTTGTTGTAGATCGTTAGTCATAACCAAATGCAACTTTTAGTGGTTTTTTCTTTGATTTGAAAGTTGTATATTAGTCAAATAAATTATCTTCCAACAATGACATTTAATTCCATATTAAAAGAATTGAAAGATATACCCTCTGACAGACTTGAGGAGTTATATCAGTATATACATTCTCTAAATCCAAAGAAAAAAGGATCGGAGAAGCTGAGAAAAAAAATATTGTCATTCGCTGGTGCTTTCAGTGAAATGAGTAAAAAAGACTATAAAGATTTTCTAAAACAAACAAAAAAAACAAGGTCTAAACTTTTTAATCGAAATGTGGACCTATGAGCCCATCAATCCTTGACACTGATATTCTTTCTGAATTTTTAAGAGGAAATGAAAAAGTTATTAAAAATGTTGATGAATATTTAAAGAAATTTGGATTCATCAGCTTAAGTATAATAACCTATTACGAAATTCTAAATGGACTTTTATATAAGGATGCTAAAAAGCAGCTCAAGAAATTTGAAAGTTTTGTAACGTTTAACAATGTTTTACTTTTAACTTTAAAATCAACTAAAGTAGCAGCAAATATTCAAGCTGATCTTCGTAAAAAGGGAAGAGAAATTGGTCATACGGATACTTTGATTGCCGGAATTGCGATTGCGAATAAATTACAATTGGTAACAAATAATACTGACCACTTTAAAAGGATAAAAGGACTTGAGCTTGCTAACTGGACGAAGTAGCAGATAAAATTGGCTGCCGCTAATAATTAAGACTTCATGTGTTCGGAACGGCTAAACATGAAGTCGATGTTGCACAGCCTGCCTAGTTTTTACGGAGAAACTCCGGCGGTGTGCAGTCCTACAATGGGATTCGACCAGACATTTACTAATTTTAAAATTGAAACGTTGTGAAAATTTACTTCGGGAATTATTTATCAGTTTAAATCACCGGAAAAACTCCACTCCTTTTATGACGTGCCGGGTTTCAGCAATATCGGCAACAGCGCGAAAACTCGCTGTTATCATCTGGAATATGGTCGTTAAGAAAGTTCCCTACATTCCCCAAACAGAATATAAGTTCCTGGATCAGAAAAGAAAGAAAATTGCTGCTTTGAAAAAACTTATTACTAAGTTTGATATATCGACTAATGACCTTAATTTGCAGTTGTAATTTATCTTATTATAGATCGTTAGTCATAATAAGCTTATGCGAACTAAGCACTCATGCCAAATACTTATTTTTATTTGTCATTATCTCATTTATTTAAAGTTGCTTAAAATTCTTTGTTTGTCTTCATTCTCTTTATCGTTTTTGTGGTAGAGTTCAACAAAAACTATTTTGCTTTCACTTTTAAAATAGGCGTATATCAAACGCAGTCCGGTATTCACACCACGACCTTTTAATGCTTTACAAGCAATCTTTTTTACTTTGATTACACACGTTTCCAATCCCAAATTATCAATACGAAAACTGAACGGTGGTCTTTCTTCGGGTGCAGTTGTCAACACTTGTTTCACGACATCCAAATCATCGTTGAGTGTTCTATATTTTTTCAAAAGGTTTTTCAAATCCTTCTTAAATTCAGTCAGTTCTTCAAAGATCATTGTTCTTCAATTTCGTCTCCATAGTTTCTCACAGAGAAAGGAGCAGCTCTATAAAAAGCTAATTCGTAATTTATTTCTTCTCCTTCTTTTGAGGCAAGCCATGGCATATCTTTATGAGAATAGCTACTGATAGCAGAAGCTGACCAATCACTCATTTGTTCAATCACTTTGTCAATCACTTCTTTTTCGCTTGCTTTCAATTCAGTCAAATCAGCTTTCACTAGTGGAATATAACGAGTTTGCATCTTGTCGTAATAATCTGTTTTAATTCGTTGTATCATTCCCTTTTCCATCATTTGGCCAATGATTGTATCTAACTTTTGCGGAACAGGACCATAAGGCAACTTGCGATATTTTGCACCAGTCAAATGTTCCTCATACAATTCGTAGTAATTGAAATCAGAAAAATAGAGCAATTTGTAAAGCACCGTTTCTCCAACATTTGGTTTGCCTGCACATCTTTCTAAAATGTATAGCAACACATTTTTGAACTTGTTGACTTGCAAAGTTGGGACAGAAATTCGTTCACCTGTTTTCTTTAACTTTGCTTCGGCTTTACCTTCAACATCTTGACTTGCTGAAAAATTTTTAGACATAAAATCATCCAATGAAAAACCCAAGACCAAAGACAACCGTTGCAATTCAAAAATATTTACGCTCCTGTTTCCTAATTCTATTTGAGTTAAAGATGGTCTGGAAATTTTGACACTTTTCGCCAAATCTTCCTGTGACAACCCTTTCATTTTACGAAGTTCAGTAATCCGCTGACCAATTTGTTTTTGTGAGAGTTTTATGTTCATATCAATTTGTTTATTTCAATTCAACTAGGCAAAGATAATCATTGTTTCAATTCAAAACAAAATATTGTTCATATATCTTACAAAAAATTTTCAACAGATTGTTCACTTAAAGTATAAAATTCCCACTCTTAAAAAACGCTACAAGCCAACACCACAAGCCATTTTTTTAAGAGAGTGTTTTTTGCCACCCAAAAAATCCACCCTTCTATTTTTAAGAATTTATTTCTCCAACCGGACGGGCTAACTACAATCTTGAACCGACATCGCTTTGAATGTAAATCGCTTCTACTTACCTTCGAGCGGACATGAAACATTATGCTTCATATGAACAGCAAGCCAACAGCTAATAATTAAGACTTCATGTGTTCGGAACGGCCAAGCAGGAAGTCGAAGTTGCACAGCCTGCCCCGTTTTTACGGGGAAACTCCGGTGGTGTGGTGGTCTACTATGGAAATTGGATGTGGTTTGTACTTTATCCTTACCAAAAGAGGAAAGAAACTTGCATGTGCTGATATTTGATTAGTGTTCGTCGCATTTAATAATAAATAAAAATTTGGTAAATTAAAAGGACTATGGAACAAAAAGTAGAGTATTTTATAAAACCATTAGTTGAAGCAAAACCGAAATTAAAATCAATTTATACCATAATCATTATTTGGCTATTGCTAATACTCTACTCTATTTATATGTCTTCTGAATTTTCAATATTAATAACTATTGTAATTGTAATAATATTTTCTTTTTTCTCTTATTTTTTCTTTGTCGGGAAGGAACTAGCCTACATTAAAATTTACAATGATTCGATTAATATAAAATACCCGTTTTTACCTTTAAGAAATAATTTTACATTTTCTTTCAACCTAATTCAAGGTATTTTATTCTCTGAACGCCCAACTTATGGGACAGGCAAACGAGGGAGTTCTAAAATGATTTTTTATTATCGCAATAGTGAAGGCATAGATAAAATAAAAAGATTTTGCTATCGGTTAGATATTAATGATTTGCAGAACATTGTTTCCACTTTAAAAAACTTAGGAGTGAAGATTAAAGGTGACGATAATTATTTAAACCTTTCAAAATAATCATTTATAAAAATATAATTATTGAAAATATTTGAGGTGAGTTGATTACTTTTACTAACATCTTATCGCAATAACAGTTTTTCTCTTTTAATTTTTATTTTTGATAAAAATTGTTGCGGCAATACCCCAAACGTTAGTGCGTCAAACTTTACGGCAGTCCTAACTCAAACGTATCTGCAAGAAATTAACTCTGACAAACTACATAAATATGAATTTGCTTTTTGTTTGTAGTAAGAATAAATGGAGAAGTCTTACGGCGGAAACGATTTTTCAAGACAGTGAAAATCATAGTGTAAAATCGGCAGGGACAGACAAAGGTGCAAGAATTAAGTTGACTGAAAAACATTTAATTTGGGCTGACATAATTTTCGTAATGGAAAACAAGCACAGACAAATCATAAAACAAAAGTTTAAATCAAACCTTTACACAGATAAAATAATAGTTCTTGATATTCCTGACGAGTATCAATACATGGACGAAGAACTAATTTTATCACTTAAGACAGCTATAACTCCATACTTAGACAAAGTCATCTAAAAGTAGAGACCGGAAAATATATTCAAAACAACTTACTGAAACAAGAAAGTGCATAAACCAATGTGTGACTTGAGGAAGTGTTGGTTATAAACCCGAATTGCAAGAGAAAATTTATCCAGGATTTAAAGCTGAAAATATTAGGAGTTTATTTTCACCACTAGTAGCTCGAACACATTATATCAGATTAAAAGAAATTTAAAAGAAGGGATATTTTGGCTAATCAAACTTTAGTTTTCAAAAGACAGTTTTGTGTTAAAAGTCCTGCCAATTGGGTAGCTGCCAAACGTCAAACTGTCTAAAAACTCACACCAAATTGTTTACTACTTTTCTTGCGAATTGAAGAACAAAAATGCAGGCAAAATATATTTGATGCAAGCAATTTATAGAAGGAAAAAATATATCTCAAAATATCTTTTACCAAGTATGTTAATGTTTGATTAATGTTCATAGCCTACAACTTAAAAAGAATAATAAATATCCTTGACAAAAACATATTTAAAAAAGTTCCTTTAAGAACTTGACTTTTTATTTTTTTGGAAAATTGATCGATGGAAACGAAAAGACCTTCACTAAGGTGATACCTTTTTTTAAAGTGCCAAAATTAAGTCTCTTTTTACGGACTGCATAAAGTGAATGTAATCCGTTCAAATATTTACTTTATTTGTTGATGACTGGCAGTATTTAGACAGGCTGACGATAGAAGCATGAGGACATCGCTAACTTTGAACTGACTGAATGAAATAAAAGATAAATAAACTCGTTACAACTCTAATCAAATGAAATGATTTATGTTGTTGAAAAAAAGAATGTCACTTTTGATTTCACTTATTTGTTGCTTAGAAGTATCTATTTACTTGTGGGCAGTTTGGACAAGCACATTAGATAAAAGTAATTTTTTTGGAATAGAACCAGAGTTTATTTTTGACAAATGTGCTCGATTAGCAGGCAGAGTATCATCAGTCATTATTCTCATCACTTTATTAATGGTTGGTTTTAATGGTTTAAAAAAAATTTATAGAGATGAAAAGAAAAAGGAATCTTTTCTGATTTTAATAACCTTGTTTACCTGCAATCACTTAATTCATTTATTATTTATCATTCTTCGTTTCAGAAGCCATGGCGAATCAATTAGTTTAAATGGACCTATAAATATCGGTGGAACACTTCACGGAGTCATTACTTTTGCAACTATTATTATTATTCCATTCATTCTTTGGAACTATAAATATCTAAATAAGCTCCTCTATTTTGTCATAATTCTTTATTTACTTAATATCAGTAGCTTCATAGTTAAAACTTTTTTGGGTAAGGTAAAACCACCTGACCATCCTGCATATCATAATCAGCTTGGAATAGTTTTAATAACCGCTTCTTGCATTTATATTTTATATAGTGTTTATCAAGAGTGCAAGTGAAACGCACCACAGAATTACTAAAACTAAATTTGACAAAATAGACAAGACTTTGACTCGTCCTAAAAAACTTTACATTTTTAATACTTCAAAACCCACTTCTTCACCGAGCCCCAAACCGTTAATTAAAACCTTTTAATAATTATCAAATCCCTTCCCAATACCCCAAAATTTTAAACAATTCAATCATTTCAATTATTTTTTAGTAAAAATCAGCCATTAAACCTTACACAATAGTTTTCTTTTTAAGTAAGGGAAATTCATACTTTTTCAGTTAATCACAGATTATTGGAACTTTTTAGCATAAAAGGCAGTAAAAAATTGAATATTTCTTACACGGGGTTTTATCAACACTCTAAGACTTCAAAATTACTTTGTGCAAAATCAAAGCAAAATGCAACAACTGGTTCGACGATTAATTATTTATTTATCTCTTGCTTCATTGGCCGGAATTATTCCGCAAAAAGCTTTTGCAACGCACCTTGCAGGCTCGGATATTTCATACACTTGCCTCGGTGGAAATAAATATAGAATAGATCTTACCTTCTATCGCGATTGCCGTTCTCCTTCTCTTCACCCGCTTGGTGTTGGTATTGAATTCAGATCTGCCAGCTGTAACCGGTATTTTACTGATACTCTCTTATTAGTCAACGGAACCGGTCAGGAAATTTCTTATCCATGTCCCGGACTAACTACTGCTTGTGATGATTCGACTTCTGCAAATCCGGGAATCCAGGAATTTAAATATTCAGGCGTCGTAAGTTTTCCTATGCAGTGTTCCGATTGGGTAATCAGTTGGATGTATTGCTGCCGTAATTGTGATATTACAACAATGGTTGTTCCTCAACCTTGTGTGCCGGGTTCTAATCCTGCCATGTATATTTCAACGGCACTCGATAATCTAAACTACAATTGTAATTCATCACCTTATTTTACCAATAAGCCAATTGTATTTGTCTGCGTTGGACAAAATTTCACCTACAATCACGGCGCCGTTGATCCCGATGGAGATTCTCTTGTTTATACATTGGTAAATCCATTGATAAATGCAACGGATTCTATTCCTTATATAGCCGGTTATTCGGCTACCAATGTAATCACGTCTTCACCCGCTCTGACATTAAATCCCTCCACCGGTGATATTGTCATGACTCCAACTCAACAGGAAGTAGGTGTACTATCTGTGCTCGTCGAAGAATACAGAAACGGATTATTAATCGGTCATGTTGTAAGAGACATGGAAATTTATGTAAGACCTTGCAATAATTTGCTGCCTACCGCTACAGGTATGAATGGTACAACGGTTCGTGATACAACAATTTGTCCGGGCGATTCAATTTGTTTTAATGTATTTTCAAATGATGGTGATGCTGGACAAATAGTAACAATGACATGGAATCAACAGATTCCAAATGCATCTTTTACAGTTTCAGGTTTTCCATATCCTACCGGTCATTTTTGCTGGACGCCAAGTGCAGATGATATCAGGACGTTGCCTCATCAATTTACAATTTCTGTCGTTGATAATGCATGTCCTAATAGCGGTTATCAAACGTATGCATTCACGATCAAAGTCAATTCGCCGCTAGTAAATATCAATCGTCTTAATATTTCCTGTAATGGATTAACCGATGGTTCTATAAATGTCGTGCCCGTAAATCCCGGTGGATATTCTTATTTGTGGACGAATGGCGGACAAACTACATCCGGTATATCCGGTTTGTCGGCAGGTTCATATCCGGTAACTGTTTATGATAGTACGACCGGTTGTTCGGCGACATTTCAAAACACAATCATTGATCCACCTCAATTAACAGATTCTGCATTTGTTATTTATGCTTCCTGTGCGGGAAGCGGAAGTGGCAGTGCTGTTGTAATTGCATCAGGCGGAACTCCACCTTATTCTTATTCGTGGAATACAACTCCACCGACATTAAATGATACTGCCAGTGGAATTCTTCCCGGAACATATAATGTAACAGTTACGGATAGTCGTAATTGCACAACGGCAAGTTCGGTAATTGTTGGTACATCATCTTCTGCTCTTAATGTTAGCATTGTTAGTGATTCATTATTGTGTTACTCGGATACATCAGGAACATCAACAGTTTCTGTTTCAGGTGGTACTTCTCCTTATACTTATTCATGGAATACGAGTCCGGTACAAACAACTCCTACAGCAACAGGATTGTCACCCGGAGTTTTATATATAGTTACAATTACAGATAGTCTCGGTTGCAATAAAACTGATTCTACAACGATATGGTCTCCTCCGCAATTTGTTGTTACCGGTCAGGCAGTAAATGCCAGTTGCGTTGCAGCCGATGGAATTGCTTTTGTAACAGTTAGTGGCGGCGTTACTCCGTATTCGTTTGTGTGGGCAGGATTTCCGAGTACAAATGATTCATTGTTGAATGTGCCGCCCGGACTTTATAACGTTACAGTTACAGACTCAAATGCCTGCGTTCAGGTTGCAGATGTACTTGTAGGAAGTCTGATAATCTCATCGACGGCTTCTGCTATTTCTCAAGTCGGATGCAGAAATGATTCTAACGCTGTAGCGGTTGCAACTGCTACCGGTGGAACTTCTCCCTATGTATTTCAATGGAATTCGAATCCACCTCAAACGAATGATACAGCTACAGGTTTACCTGCAGGAAACTACTTAGTAACAATTACCGATTTTACAGGTTGCTTCACAGTGGATACGGTTAATATTCCAAATCCAACTTTAATTAATATTACACAAAGTACAGTTAATGCATCATGTGCAGGTGACAGCAGTGGAATTGCAACTGTAAATGTTACGGGCGGTATTGGCCCCTATGCATATTTGTGGTCACCTTATGGTGGATTTAGCGCAACTGCCGATAGTCTTATAGCAGGAATTTATACTGTTGTAATTTCAGATGCCGCCGGTTGTATGAAATCATTGACAGATACCGTCGATCAGGATGTTACAATTACAATTATACAGGACAGTATTATTCAGCCGGATTGTAATGGAGCCAATAATGCTTCTGTTTACCTGACAGTTAACGGAGGTTCCGGTACGTATACTTTTTCCTGGACGCCGGGAAGTTATACGACAGAAGATATTATTAATATCAATGCGGGTATTTATCAGGTTACTGTAACAGACTTAAGCGGATGTTCACAACAGCAGCAGATAATCGTTAATCAGCCTCCTCCAATTCCTGTTTATGCAGGTGCTGATACTGCTATTTGTGCCGGTAGTAATATTAAACTGGATGCACAAACACCACCATCAGGTGTTACAGGTGTTTGGTCATCGCAAACAATCCCTGATTCTTTATTCAGTAATTTAAATGATCCGAATTCATTTGTATTTAATGTTCCTCCCGGAAATCATTTCCTTAAATGGACAGTGACAGATTCAAACGGTTGTACCAATTCAGATATCATTACTCTGTTTAATTTTAATCTGTCGGCAGGAAGTGATTTCAGTCAATGCGATCTGAGTCCGATTCAATTAAATGCTACTTCGCTTCCCGGTTTATCGGGCTTGTGGACAGCATCATCAAACATTCTTTTTAATAATGATACAGTTCCAAATACAATATTAAATTTTGTTGATTATGGAATTGATACTCTTACGTGGACAGTTTCAGGAAGTGCGTGTGTTACTTCAGATTATGCAGTAGTTGCAGCTTATCAGATGCCGACTGCAAATGCAGGGGAATCACAAACAGTGTGTGAGTCAAAAGCAAAACTTTTTGCAATAGTATCCGGACCCGGCGCAGGAATATGGTCTGAAAGCACACCATCACAAGCTATAATTGCAGACTCACTGAATCCTTCTACAGAAGTAACTAATTTAATCGGCGGAATAACAATTTTTGCTTGGACAATGACGAATGGAATTTGTTCTGCATCAGATACTGCTTCCGTTAGTTATGATAAGTCGTGCGATTTAGAACTTCCATCAGGATTTTCTCCAAACAATGATGGCTATAACGATGGCTACTTTATTAAAGGAATCGAAGGATATCCGAATAATTATTTTGTTGTTTTCAATCGCTGGGGAAATAAAGTATTTGATAAGGCTGATTATAAAAACACGGATTGGAAGGGCGATGATAATGATGGCGATAAATTGCCTGAAGGAACTTATTATGTTATTCTTACTATTAATAACACAGACATCAAAAAAAATACATTCGTTGATTTAAGACGATATTCTGAAAACAAATAATTAATGCAGAAAAGAGAAAGCATGAAAAAAATAATTTTTATACTATTATTTCTGAGCGGCATAACAACGTTAAAAGCTCAGCAGGATATTCTTGTCAGCCATTACATGTTTAATCAATTGCTACTTAATCCTGCCTATGCCGGAAGCAAAGAGTATATGATGGCAACGCTTTTGTACCGCAAACAATGGGTAGACTTTAAAGGTGCGCCTGAAACACAGGTCGCTTCTCTTCACGGTCCGGTAGGCTTAAGTAATTTTGGTTGGGGACTACAGATTAATCATGATAAGATTGGAGTAACGGATCAGACAGATGTATTTATTAATGCAGCATATCATTTGCCTTTGACATTGAAGATGAAGTTAAGTATGGGATTGCGAGGCGGCGGGGGTTATTACAGTTATAAGAATAAGGACCTGGTTTATTGGGATGCCAATGATCCTGCTTTTGCCGGCGATAAAGTTTCAAAGTTTTTGCCAAACATCGGATGGGGTGCTTATCTGCATACGGAAAAATTTTATGTAGGAATTTCAACGCCGAATATAATCAGCTACAATCCTGATGATGCTGTAAGCATTAATCTTAACGACAAGGGAAAAACAATTCCACATTTAGTAAGGCATTATTATGCGACTGCAGGTATAGCCTTAGAACTAAATCCTGATGTTGTTTTAAAGCCAAGTATACTTGTAAAACATACGCCAAATGCTCCTGTTGAAACCGATTTTAATTTGAATGTATTGCTTGGAAAAATATTTTGGATAGGAGGAAGCTATCGCACAGGAGATAGTTTTGTAGCATTGTTTGAAATTCAATTAGGAAAACAATTGCACCTCGGTTACAGTTACGATTTTACTTTTACCGATGTAAAAAATTATTCTGCAGGTTCTCATGAAATCATGATAGGCTATGATTTCGGTTATGATATTATGAAAGTTAAAACACCGCGATATTTTTAAATAAATTATCTAAGAAAAAAATATACCAATGATAAAGTCCCTTTCCCGTCTGTCTATTCTTGTTTTGCTTTTATCAGGATGCGCCGGTTATCACATTCGTCAGGGTAATAGGTTGTATGATGATTTTGCATATAGCATGGCAATAAAAGAATTTCAGAAAGGCCTCAGCAAAAAGGAATTTCCGAATGCCCGCATTAAACTTGCAGAGAGTTATAGAAAGATGAATGATTTGCTTCATGCTGAGGAAGCTTTCGCAAAAGCAATTCAGCTTCCGGAGGCTCAGCCTATTCATAAAATGCATTATGCTCAGATATTAATGCGAAATGGAAAATATGATCAGGCTAAAATTTATCTTGATCAATATTTAACTGCTGTTCCATCCGATGCTTCTGCCGGTAAATTAAGATCCAGTTGCGACAGCATTTCAAAATGGCTTGCAGATAGTATAAAATATACTGTGCAAACAAGTACTTTAAACAGCGGGCAAAGTAATTTTTCTCCTGTCTTTTACAAAGAAGGAGTAGTGTTTGCAACTGATAGAGACAACAAAGGGAAAACATACGAATGGACAGGTCGCCCTTTTCTCGAAATGTATTATGCACAGGGAAGTCCGGATAAGGGTTATTCTGCTCCTATACGATTAACCGGCGATGTAAATGGAATTTATCATGATGGTCCCGCAGCTTTTACCTCTAAAGGCGACACTATTTATTTTACACGAAATAATTATATTAAGAAAAAAGCAAAGGAATCATCTCTGGAAGAAATTAATCTGAAAATATACCAGGCATCAAAAAAAGATACCAGCTGGGTTAACCTGAAAGAATTTCCTTTTAACAGCAATGAATACAGCACAGGCCATCCGACATTAAGCAGCGATGGGAATACGATGTATTTTGTGAGTGATATGCCTTCAGGTCTGGGTGGATCCGATATTTATATGTCACAAAAGATAAATGGCGAATGGAATAAACCTGTTAATATGGGACCTTCAATAAATACACCTTACAATGAAATGTTCCCGGTATTATGGAAGGATAGTGTTCTTTACTTCAGTTCAGAAGGACATTATAATTTCGGCGGACTTGATATTTTTCAGAGTGTAAAACGGGCAGATGGCTGGAGCATGGCCAGGAATGCAGGCTATCCAATAAATACAAGCTACGACGATTTTGGTATTGCCATGAATGATAGCGGTACGGCAGGATTATTATCAAGTAATAGAAATACGTCAAATACAACACAGGATAATATTTACAACTTTACCGTAAACGATATTCGTTTTAACCTCGAAGGTATAGCAGTAGAAAAGGCTACACAAAAACCTTTGCAGGATGTTAAAATAGAATTACTCAATACCAAAACGAATAAAAAAGAAATCGCCATGACAGCTGTCGATGGAAAGTTTAATTTTAAATTGGATCCTGAATCTGAATTTTCGATTGTTGGTAGTAAAGACACTTATTTTACAAATACTGAAATTGTAAGTACAAAAGGTAAGAAGCAGAGCGAAAATATGTTCGTAAAGCTAAAAATGGAATTGGAGCGCATCATTGTCAATAAGCCAATTGTTTTGGAAAATATTTACTATGATCTTGATAAATTTGATATCCGTGCAGATGCAGCAGAAGGATTAAACAATCTCGTAAATATATTAAACGACAATCCCGGTATTAGTGTGGAACTTAGTTCTCATACAGATTCACGGGCAGATGATCGTTACAACGACGTCCTTTCTCAAAAACGAGCTGAGTCTGCAGTAAATTATATTATTGCACACGGCATAAGCTCTTCGAGAATTACAGCTAAAGGTTACGGCGAACGTCAACTCGTGAACAAATGCGCCAACGATGTTCCATGTACAGAAGAAGAACACCAGCAAAACCGACGTACTGAATTCAAAGTTCTAAAAATGGAAACTATAAAACCTTAAAATGGCTTTAAAAATATTTTAATAAAGAAGTTTTAATTCACTTTAAATTTCAAAAGGGAAATGAAAAGCCTAAAAGGCATATTTCATTTCCCTTTTTCATTCTTTATCTGCGCCGTTAATGCTATTTAGCGCAATTATTGATTTTAGTCTCTAGTCTCTAGTCTCTAGTCTCTTGATTCTTGTTTCTTGGTTCTTGTCTCTGTTAATAGCATTGTTGAAAAGGATTATTCAGATCAATTTTTAATGCTTTAATGATTGCGATATTGCAATGAAAACTGTTTTCTGACAGGGAATAAATCTCTGCTTAATAATAAAATCAATAATGATGATTCAGTACGATTTCAGATCAAATGTTAAGCATTGGATTAACAGCAAAATATTGTATGTTTTTCTGCTGACTTTAATAAGTTTAGTGGCATCAAAAAATGCATATGGAACTCACGCTTCCGGCGCTGATCTTCAATATCGTTGGATAAGTGGAAGAACTTATGAAGTTACTGTTTCATTTTATCGCGATTGCGCCGGTGTTGCTGCTCCTGCATCAATTTCATTAAATGCCCGTTCATTATCCTGCGGTGAAAATCAGGATTATACTTTGAATCAGGTAGCTGGTTCTGGTCAGGAAATAACTTTCCCATGCCGTACTGTACAGACATTGTGTACAAATTCGGGTTCTTCTTATTCCGGTTATGAACAATATACCTACAGAAATAATATAACACTTCCACAGAATTGCACGGATTGGATTTTCAGTTTTTTTATTTGCTGCCGTAACTGCGCCATTACTACACTGAATAATCCTTGTATGGAAAATCTTTATGTTGAATCAACACTTAATAATATTGCAGCACCGACAAATAGTTCTCCTCAATTTACAAATATCCCTGTCGCTTTTCTTTGCATCAACCAAAGTTCAACGTATAACCACGGAGTAATTGATCCTGATGGCGATTCTCTTGAATATTCTTTTATAAATCCAAGAACTTATAACACTTCCACTTTTACGGTTAATAACGTTTCATTTAAAGCAGGTTATTCAGCAACTTCTCCACTTACCTCAAGTCCAGCCGTAACTATTGATTCTTATAACGGTGACATTACTATGTTCCCTACAGTTAATGGTGAAATTGGAGTAACTGCTATTTTAGTAAGAGAGTTCAGGAATGGTATTCTGATCGGAAGTGTTGTTCGAGATATGCAGTTTCTAACGAGAGTGTGTAATCCAAATTTTTTACCCGCTGCTACAGGAATAAATGGCACAGCTGTTTTTGATACAATTGTTTGTCCGGGCAGTGCAATTTCATTCTTCTTAAATTCATCCGATCCTAATCCTGCTGATACTGTTACAATGACATGGAACAATGCTATCACAGGTGGAACATTTTCGACTGCAGGTGCATTAAGGCCACAGGGAACTTTTTCATGGACTCCATTGTTATCTGATGCCAGATCTCAACCTTATTCTTTTACGATTACAGTTCGTGATAATTCTTGCCCTTTAAGAGGATCTCAAACGTATAGTTATTCAATTTTAGTTCCTAAAGTTACAGTCAGCATTAATTCGTCATTGTTTAATGGTTATAATATTCCCTGTAAAAACGGCGCCGGCGGAATTGCTACTGCGCAAGGAAATGGAGGTAGTTTACCTTATTCCTATAGCTGGAATCCTTCCGGGCAAACCACACAAACTGCTGTTAACCTAAGTGCGGGAATTTATACAGTAACATTAACGGATGGAAGCGGATGTCAGTCTACTGCTTCAGATACTCTTTCTCAACCTCCGAATGTTGTTGGTACAACTGTCTCTTCTGTTTTCAATGTTTCTTGTAACGGTGGTGCAGATGGTGCTATAACGGTAGCGGGAAATGGCGGTGTTGGTCCATATTCTTATTCATGGAACAACGGACAAACTACTGCAACGGCTACTTCATTATCTGCAAATATTTATACTGTAACTGTTACCGATCAAAACGGATGTACTTCACAACAAGGAATATTAATTTCACAACCATCTGCATTAAATGCTTCAATCGCTTCTTTCCAAAATGTAACATGCCTTGGAAATTCAAATGGTGAGATCAATACAAGTGTTAGTGGTGGCACTGCTCCATACACCCATCGTTGGTCAAATGGCGATACATTAAACAATATAAATGGCCTGCCTCCAGGTACTTATAGAGATACGGTGAGAGATGCCAGGGGATGCGTACGAATTCTTTCACAGGTAATTACTGAACCAGGAAGTGCTGTAAGTATACCTTCATCATCGGTCTCAACTACGGATGTTACTTGTTTTGGAAATGCTAATGGAACTGCCAATGTTAATCCATCCGGTGGAACTTTACCTTATACAGTTACCTGGTCAAACGGCGACATTGGAAACAGTGCGGATTCTCTTTCCGGTGGAAATTATACCGCACATATTGTCGATGGTAACGGCTGTACATTCGATACTATAATCGCTATCGCTGAACCTGCATTTTTATTATCATCATTTACAAATTATTCGAGTGCTCCTTCAGGTACTAATATCCGATGCAATGGTGATACTACCGGAAGTGTAAAAGTAATACCAACAGGAGGGAATACCCCATACACATATTCATGGTCAAATAGTGTAACAATAGATTCTATCACTAATGTACCTGCCGGAGTTTATTCTGTTGTTATAACTGATTCAAAAGGCTGCACATTTTCTGATACAACGGCATTGACAGAACCATCTGCCTTAAACGATTCTTTACGTATTCGTCATGTCGGTTGTAAAGGTGAATCTAGTGGAGGCATTAGAGCAATTACTTATGGAGGATCACCTATTTATACTTATGCCTGGAGTCATGGACCGTTTGTTACAGATTCTGTCGGCGATCTTACGGCCGGATTTTATCAGGTAACTATTACCGATACTAATAACTGTCAGAAAATTGATACAGTTACCATAACTGAACCGGCCATACTTGTACCTCTAATTCTTCCTTCAACCTATATTGGTGCTGTTAATATAGTTTGCTACGGCGACTCAACAGGTTCTGCAACATTAAATGTATTCGGAGGAACACCACCATTCACATATCTTTGGTCACAAAATGGCGTTGATAGTTTCATAACAGGTATTGGTGCCGGATTAGTTTCCGTGCGTGTAGTAGATGCTAACGGATGTTCAATTGTTCGGGATACTACGCTGACAGAACCGCAACCATTTATTTATGGCCCGAGTACTCAAAATCCTCTTTGCTATGGTGATTCTTCGGCTTATATTGTTCTTAATGTCGGAGGTAGTGTTAGTCCATATACTTATAACTGGTCTAATGGAGGAAGCACTGATTCTATTGGTAATTTACCCAGTGGTTTTTATTATTCAATCGTTCAAGATGCTAATAATTGCCGGGATAGTCTCGCCTTCACTCTCACTGATCCCGATTCGGACCTCATCTACACCGGCACGCTGGCGAACGCGATGGGCTTCACCGGGGATTCATTTGGTTCCTACAAGTTTATCACATCCGACACACAATCC
Organism: Bacteroidota bacterium; assembly: GCA_031417555.1. Taxonomy (GTDB): domain Bacteria; phylum Bacteroidota; class Bacteroidia; order AKYH767-A; family 2013-40CM-41-45; genus JADKIH01. The sequence goes on along the minus strand of JANOVV010000109.1, from coordinate 198 downwards.
CCGAACGGCGGATTCGAATTCGGATTCGACAGAACCTTCAACCTATCGGCGGCCGGAGTCACCCAGTCACTCGCAACCGAATACTTCAGCAACGAATCGAACTTACCATTCGCGACGTGGGCCAGCGCGAACGCAGGCGGTCAAGGCGCGGACCAGGATTCTGATGGAGACGGCGTGGAAAACGGCATGGAATACTTC
>JANOVV010000108.1:0-3122 GCA_031417555.1 Bacteroidota bacterium | reverse complement strand
TTTAGGGTGGTGGTGGACTTCCATAATTTTATATACTGATATTTATTATTTAAAAGTCATACGATTATATTTTTTCAGAATGGTATCTGATCCAAAAAAGGAATACTTTAATTCAATACTGTTTTTATCAATCTGCTTGATGGAACAGCCATAAGGAGGCCATTGTATTAACATTCCCTCTGTCGAGACGAATGGAAATGAGTCAGTCAGGAAGAAGTTAAAAGAATTTAATTGATCCATTGGTAATCGTGTAGAATATTCTCTTAATATCATTTCGTTTTGATCGAAAAAAAATTCAATTCTGTTTTTAATAGTATCAGTTGATTCCCATTTGCCTATTAGAGAAGCTGGATTAATACATTTACATTTATTAAGAAAATCATTATTTATTTTAACAGAATCTATTTCCGATTGACCATTAGTAATAAAAGTAACTATCATTAATAAGTAGAATAGATAAAATTTTATTGAGGTATTCATACTTAAGGAAACTATCAATTAGTATTAACACTTGCACAAAAAATCATCTTCTCAATTCAAAATTCTGCCCGAGATAAACTTTTCTCACCTGTTCATCCGCAGCAAGCTCTTCAGCAGTACCGGCTTTTAAAATTCGCCCTTCAAAAAGTAAATAGGCTCGATCAACGATAGACAAAGTTTCATGAACATTATGATCAGTGATAAGTACACCTATATTTCTCTTTTTTAATTGCGAAACAATGGATTGAATATCTTCAACAGCAATTGGATCAACACCTGCAAATGGTTCGTCTAATAAAATAAATTTTGGATCAACAGCAAGAGCACGTGCAATTTCCGTCCGGCGACGTTCACCTCCGGAGAGAAGATCTCCACGACTTTTCCTGATTCTTGTCAGACCGAACTCTTCCAGTAATGATTCTGTTTTTTTATTCTGTTCATCCCTTGAAAGTTTTGTCATTTCAAGTACAGCACGAATATTATCTTCCACACTTAACTTCCTGAAAACGCTTGCCTCCTGAGCGAGATAGCCAATTCCTCTCTGAGCACGTTTATACATAGGAAGGTTTGTAATTTTCTCATCATCCAAAAATATTTCTCCTTCATTGGGCTTTACCAAACCGACAATCATGTAAAAAGAAGTAGTTTTTCCTGCACCATTGGGCCCAAGCAGACCTACAATTTCACCTTGAGAAACCTCAATTGAAACTTTGTCAACAACAGTTCGTTGCTTGTATCGTTTGATTAAATTTTCGGAACGGAGATACATATTTTTTGTTGATTATTCCATTTAGTGAAATGAGATTACACAAAAATATTGTTTTGCTTTCAATGTTTTATAAAAACTTGAAAAGCTTTTAACAAATAACTCACAAGATCCTTTCAGGCAATGTCATTAAGTTAAGGTTCATTTGCCACAAAAACACGAAGACACAAAATTGTTGGTATTCTTATTATTAGTGTTTTTGTGCTTTTGTGGCAAAAAAAACATGACCAATTTCTTAACTTAATGACATTGCCTTTCAGGATGACAACATTGTAATCAGGGATAATGCCGTCTTCTTGCAGTCGACCCAAAGTTTTAGCTTAAATCATTGTTTGATGACGGCAAGAAGACGGCATTAGACTAAGGCGGTGGGGCATCCTGAAAGGATCTTGGGGGTTAAAGAACTGAAATAAACGAAAGAATGAAATTGCAACAAAATTTATTATGGAATTTATTATCGTGGGCTTTTAATCAAATTAAATTTTTATTTTTTTCTTTTAATACATAAGCACTTACCAGAATGCTAATCTCGTAAAGAACATACAAGGGTAATGCAACCATAACAAGCGTTGTGGCATCAGATGTAGGAGTAATAACTGCTGCAATAATCAGAATTACAACAACGGCATGTCGTCGATACGTACGCATAAAAGTAGGAGTTAATATTCCGACTTTTGAAAGGAAATAAACTACAATAGGTAATTCGAAGACGATTCCTGTAATAAGCGTCATTGTCGTTACAATTGAAATAAAGGAATCGAGTGTAATCGTATTTTTTACCTGTTCGCTGACCTGATAATTACCAAGAAAATTTACAGTCATTGGAGTAATAACATAATAACCAAAAAGAATTCCAAGCATAAAAAGGAAAGATGTATAAAAGACAATCCCGCGGGCATAACTTTTTTCTTTAGTTGAGAGTGCAGGTTTAATGAAACGCCAAATCTCCCAAACGACGTAAGGAAAGCTAACAACCAATCCGGCAATAAAAGCTACCCACATATGTGTGGTGAATTGTGCTGAAATATCTGTACTTATAAGACTAAAAGGAATAACCGTAATACAAAAATCATCACCGAGGTTCAGTTTATTTCCAATCGAGCATAAAATCTTATAGGTAAGAAACTCGGGGCTTTTTGGTGCCAGTAATACACCGTCGAATAGAAATTCTTTGAAGAAAAAGAGTACGATAGCCATCGTCATAACGGCGATTACCGCTCTGAAGAGATGCCATCGTAAGGCTTCGAGATGTCCCAGAAAAGACATTTCGCCGGAAGAGTTAAACTTATCTGAAAAAAACCCCATTAGTCGGCAAAGATAGAAATCTATTTTGCTGAATTGCTAATCTTTAATATGAGGTAAAAATTTTAATTATTTTTCCCCTGCTCGCCGGAATCTTTGAGTGCCGGCATAGTGCGTTAGGGGATTCCGTCGCACATAGTACATCAATTTTAATCATGTATAAAATTATCTTTATTGCGATTGAAAACATTTTCTTGAATAGCGATTGACGTACTGTGTGCGCCGGAATCCCCCATCACATATGGCCGGCGCTCAAAGATTCCGTCGAGCAGGCGAGCATGTTTTTTTTTGATTTTCGTTGCGTTGTTGTTGCGCATCTTCGTGCTCTTTGCTTGTGCCATGAAGTAAATGAATGCGAGTTCATTGACATGCTTTGATTAAGATGATGGAAGTACTAATTAATTAGTACCTGACCCATTGACAGCGCTATTCTGGTGGAGCTGTCAAACGACTCTACGCTGCTAATGCTGTAAAGCAAAGGTGGTGAACGTGTAGAGAAAAGCGTTAATAATAACGCACGTATAGTAAATAAAGATGAACGAAAGTGAATCCACCGATGAAGTAACGAAACCGC
>JANOVV010000107.1:0-14434 GCA_031417555.1 Bacteroidota bacterium | reverse complement strand
ACAACAATAAATACTTCAAACTTGTATAACGGGGTATATTTTTTAGTTGTAAGCGACAACATTTCAAAAAAACATCAAAGGTTTATCAAAGAGTAGTGTTTCATGGATAAAGTCGGGTATGCAGGCTACATTAGCATTGTCGCCATGCTTTATTTCTTTAATTGTTTATATTTGCAATAAAGCACTGCGGCAATGCTCCGAGCGTTAGCGGATATTCATTAAACCGTTGTCGCAAATTGAAACTGAAAATGAAAAATAACATTTTATTAATTACCATGATATTTTTACCAATCTTAGCTTTTGGACAAAAAGATTCAACAACTATTGATTTATCAATGATTCAAAGATGTTGGACAAATTCGAGAGAAGAAGCAGCTCAATTTTCAAGTTCTATTTTTCGACCATGTGACTATAAATTGTTTCCACCAAGTAGATTCAGAGATCGAATACAATTTGAACCTGATGGTGAATGTTCCTATCTTTTCCTAGCACCCAATGATGCCCATCACATGGTTCCAGGCAAATGGATTTACGATAAACTAAGACAAAATATCGTAATTACAGATACATCTGGAAATATTGCATACAAATTCAAGGTGATCTCAATTAGTAAAGATATGCTCAAAGTTGAAGAACAAAGATAATTAGTTGCACATCCGCTAACATTAGTCATTGACTTCAGAATATCAATATTAGATAATTTAATTAAATATATAGTTTAAAATATTATTTATGAATTATGGTTATGCACTTCTTTTATCTATAATTATTATTTCAAATTATTGTAATGCAGCATCATCTTTTGAAGTCAGTTTCGGCGCCGGCAATCTTTCTCAATTTCAAAAACCTTTTGATGATTTCTATTTGAATAATTTACATATTACATCAAAACCTAATCTTTATTCAGCAGGAACTGTTACAGCTACTGATTTAAAGTATAGTATAAATGCAGGAATATCTTTTAATAAAAAATATAAACTACAAATTGGCTTTAGTACTGGAGAGTTTAAAAGAAAAATTACATCTGACACAACAAGTTTCTCAAACGCTCCGTTTATATCCGAAGAGCATTCACAACAAATTACTGAATGGAATATTTCATTTTCTAGATTAATCCATTTTGAGAAATCTACTTTTTGTATTGGATTTGAAACCCCGATATTTTTGGCTAATACATTTAAATATTCTTCTTTGAATAAATTGGCATTATTTTCAACTCTATCGTCAAGTGGGTCCTATTCTTATTATGCAAATATTAATGAGACACTAACAATTCCTGGCGGGTCAGTTTTCGGTGTTAATTTAAAGGCATCGGTTCAATATTCATTTTGCAACTGGCTTTATGTTTTTGGAGGTGGACATTTTGGATTATTAAAATCAAATTTAGGTGGAAGAAGTAATTATTCATTTTCCTACTCAAACCCCAATAGTAATGGAACTGGAGCAGTTATTGATAATTCACGATATAAAACAACATACGTTTCTTCACCAGCATTAGAATTCGGTCTAGGTTTTATTTTCGAAAAAATAGTTTCTGATAAAAGATAATAATTTATCGTAATAGTAACACGAACGCATAACACTCGTCACTGTTGCACAACTACACTTTGAAAATCAAAAGTCATTAATTCCATCAAATCATGCCTTCTTAATTGACTTGTAGCGCATTCTCTTTGTCGCAATTTATTGGCAGTCGAAAAAATTGCCTCGGTCATACTAAGGTGATACCTATTTTTGAAGTGCCAAAATTGATTTTCTTTTTACGAGCTGCTTAAAGTGAACGTAATGCGTTTTATATTTGCTAAATTTGATGATAATGTTTAGTAATTAGACGGACTGACGTAAGCGGTAATTTTTGAACAGACGACATCAAATGAAGAAGAACGACCAAATTGAGTTTTTAAGAAAAAAGAATTACATCTTTCAAGAAGACATTGGACAAGGTGGAACAGGGAAAACGATTTTGATAAAAGATGAATTACTTGATGAGGTTTTTGTCTGTAAAAAATATTCCCCATTTTATCCAGAAGACAAAGAAACCTATTTCAAGTATTTTATTGATGAAATAAAGTTACTTCATAAAGTTTACCACAAAAATATAGTTCGTGTTTTTAATTACTACTTGTATCCAGAACAAGTGACGGGGTATATTCTTATGGAGTTCATTAGGGGACAAAAAATAGACGAATATGTTGCCGTAAATCCTGACAGACTAAATGATTTGTTTGTGCAGACTATAGAAGGTTTTGCCTATTTAGAAGAAAATAAAATTTTACATCGTGATATAAGACCTGAAAATATTTTAATTACAAATGACGGTGCTTCTAAAATTATTGACTTTGGGTTTGGTAAAACTATTGACTTTGACAATTCCGACAATAGTATTTCACTTAATTGGCGTTATTCAAAACCTGATGAATTTACACAAGGAATATATGACACGAAATCGGAAATATATTTTGTAGGCAAGTTATTTGAGGAAATTATTATTCAGTTTAACAATATTGATTTTAACTATCTGAGTTCAATTTCAAAAATGGTATCACCATATACTGAACGCACATCTTCTTTCTTTGACATTTTTAGGGAAATAGTTAATCAATTAAAAACACAAATAGATTTTTCAATTTTAGAGAAAGCCGCTTACAGAGAATTTGCCGACAATCTTGTTTCTATCATTTCTAAAATTCCATACGGCACTAAATACAAAAAGGACGTTGAACAAATTATCAAGTCATTAGAAGTTGTTTATAAAAATTCATTACTTGAGGAATTTATACATAACAACAATAAATTGACAGCTATATTTTTAGACGGTCAATACTCCTACTTCCCTAAAAAGCACTTTAAGGTGGAAACTTTAAACTCAATGATTAGACTTTTAAAATCAAGTTCTGACGATAGAAAAAAAGTAATTTTAAATAACTTGTGGGAAAGGTTTGACCACATAGAAAGATATTATATTGAAACCAATGACGACCTACCATTTTAATAATAAAACTATCGCTAACATATAAGGATTAAGGTTTTTAAGAAAGTGCCATACATTCCACAAATAGAATATCAGTTTCTGGATCAGAAAAGAAAGAAAATTGCCGCTATGAAGAAACTTATTACTAAGTTTGATATATCAACTAATGACCTTAATTTGCAATTGTGAATCAGATGATTATTGGACGTTAGTCATAATTAAACTTAATTTAACATGAAACAAATAACATTAATATTCATCTGGCTTTTTATATCTGCTTGTGGCGTTTCTATAAAATCTGTTGTAGACAATTCATACTCAAAAGGTCCCTATAAAAACACACTTATTATTATTCCATATGAGAATAACGTTACGGATAATTTCGCAACTGCCTTAAAAGAAAATTTGGAACATTTATTCAAGTCAGAATCAAGGCGTGTCGAAATATTCTTAGTTGAAAAAAAGCAAGATGAATTAAAACTAAATTCAAATAATGAAATTGACACTAAGATTAACGAGTCGATTAACAATGATTATAAAGATTTAATCGTAATTTTTCGGCCTACAAAGTTATCATTTTATAATAGTGGGCTTCAATCTGCAACTTATATTATCGTCGCTATAGACGCACAATCAAAAAAAGAAATTTGGAAAGCTGAATTCGATTCAAGTAGTTCATTTGGCCCAACTTTGTTTGCCAAAAAATCAGCCGTGACGATTTACGAAAAATTAAAAACTGATAATATTTTATAAATTCATCAACTTTTTTAATGCGTTAGTTGTCTCACACAATTCAATGACTTAACTACCGCTAATAATTAAGACTTCATGTGGTCGGAACGACCGAACATGAAGTCAATGTTGCACAGCCTGCCTCGTTTTTACGAGGAAACTCCGGCGGCGGGCAGTCCTACTTTGATATTCGACCGGATTTTTACTTTTTTTAAAATTGAAGTGTTGTTGAAATTTACTTCGGGAATTATTTATCAGTTTCAATCACTGAAAAACTCCACTCCTTTTATGACGTACCGGGTTTCAGCAATTTCAGCAACAGCGCGAAAACTGGCTGTTATCATCTGGAATATGGTCGTTAAGAAAGTTCCCTACATTCCCCAAACAGAATATCAGTTTCTGGATCAGAAAAGAAAGAAAATTGCTGCCATGAAAAAACTTATTGCTAAGTTTGATTTATCGACTAATGACCTTAATTTGCAATTGTGAATCAGATGATTATAGAACGTTAGTCATAATTTTAACGCTCCGATTAAACAGTGTGCTAACATCAAAACTTACAACCCAAAATAAGCATTTTATGGAATTTCAAACTTTTAATTCTCTTACAAGAAAATAAAACACTATGGATAAATTATTCACCATTGTTCTCATTGGTTCGTTTGCATTTTTTGGTTGCAACAACACACAAACGAACGAAAGTAACAGCGCAGCAACTGCTGACACTTCAACAATTCAGACGACAGATAAAGTTGCAACAACTGACACGGTTCAACCAACACCACAAAAGGAAATTGTTGCACCAACGCCAAGTGTTACAACAACAGCAACGAAGGACAATAAAGCAACTTCAACTCATTCAGCAGAAAACACAGTTTCTCTTTCTGACATTTTTAAGCAACTTGAAAAAGCTCCTCAAAATTATTCTTTAGCATCAGGTAAGGACACGACACTAATTTGCATTGAGGGAACAAAAATTAAAATCAAAGGAAAATCTTTTGTATCAGAAAAAACAGGAAAAGAAATTACAGGCAACATTCAAATTTCAGTAAAGGAATATTACAAAGTGTCTGATATACTTCTTGCAAACCTTTCTACAACTTCTGGAAATGAACTCATGGAAACAGGCGGTATGATTTACATTACTGCATCTTCAAATAATGAAAACTGCATATTGAAAAAAGGACAGACGATTGAAATTAGTTTCCCCGCTAAAGAAAGGAAAGATGAAATGAAACTTTTTACTGGAAATTGGGAGAATGAAAACCATATAAATTGGCAAGCTGCGGAAACAATAAAAGAAACAGCAATTTTTACTATCGTTGAGCAAATGCCTGTTTTCAAAGGCGGTGAAAGCTCAATGATGTCTTTCATTTCAAAGAATGTGAAATACCCTGCGGTTGCAAGAGAAAAAGAATTGCAAGGAAAAGTTTTTGTTTCATTTGTTGTAAACGAGACAGGAGCAATTTCTGATGCAAAAGTTTTGCGAGGGGTAGCGCCTGAATTAGATGCTGCTGCTATTTCTGTAATAAGCAAAATGCCTGACTGGACTCCTGGTAAACAAAATGGGAGAAATGTAAGTGTTCAATACAACCTCCTTATTAATTTTGTTCTTGATGGTAGCAATAATGGAACGGTGGATTGGGGAGGAAAACCATTTAATGTTGATTCTGATTCTTCAATTGCTAAAGCAGGTGCGAATAATTTATCTTATTACATTTTAAGTAGCAATCAACTTGGCTGGATAAACTGCGATAGATTATGGAAACAAAACCAAGTGCCAATAAACTACATTGTATCAACAGAAGGCAGTGGTAATTCTTTTGCAAGAATAGTTTTCCATAGGTTCAAAGCAGTTATGGACGGAATGTCACAAGGAAGAAACTTTACTTTTCAAAGAACTCCATTAGGAGAAGACATTACAATAGTGGCAATAATTTATAAAGACAATAAACCATTTTTATGCGTGAAGGATACCAAAATTGACAAGGCAGGTGAAAAAGATTTAGCATATCAACCATTGACAGTTGAAACTTTGAAATCGGAAATGAAAAAACTTGACAGGTTGAATTGAACCACACATCTCCGAATGAAAAGAAAAACTACCTATAATAATTAAGACTTCATGTGGTCGGAACGGCCAAACATGAAGTCGATGTTGCACGAAACTCCGGCTGCGTGTTGGCCTATTATGCGAATTGAATGTGGCTTTTACTGATACATGGAGATTTTGCAAATTCAATTATTCAAACTACTGATAAAAGATTTATTATAGCAGCACTTGCGGGGCACAAACGGTGGAGATGTCACAGGAAATCATGTGCTTGACTATTAGATTATAAAATTGGATAGTATAGGTACTTTAATATGGCAAAAGTCATTTGGTAATAATGGTGATGAACAGGGGCATTCAATCCAACAAAATTTTGATGGTGGTTATATTATCGCAGGTTCCTCAGGTAGAGAATCCGCGCAAACAAGACCACTCTTTCCGTGCTATACCAAAAAATATTATTTCTTCATTAAAAAATACATAAAAAGCCCGCCTGCCAATAATCCTAAACCAACACTTAGGATAATTGTCACATCAGTTGGGGGCAATGAAGTAGGTGGGCGAAAAATTGGAATATCTCTTTGTGGTAAGATTGTAGCGCTTTTAATTGCCACCTTCTTCTTTTTACGGTTATTGAACCTAACTTGATTTTTCGAATTGGCGAATTTTTGATTCTTCCGTTTAGGTGTAAATCGTTCGCCAGTTAATAAATCATTTTTCTCCTCGTAGTATTTCATATTTTTTTGTTTTAGACGATTCTATTTTTGAACAGTTCCAGTTCGCATCCATTCTTCCAATTCCATTCTGGAAAAAAATAATTTTTTTGATCCCGGACGTTTTTTAAATGGAATTTTACCTTCGTGCTTGAGGCAATAAATAGTCGGTCGAGCAAGATTTGTAATCTTCATCGCTTCTTCTATTGGAACAAGATCATCGGTAACTACTTTTGAAGATTGAGATTGTATTATTTTAATATCGAAAATCTCTGAAAGTATCTGCTCCAGCTCCTGGACGTTTAATTCTGAAACTTTTTTTGATCGGTCAACTACCATTTTCTATTATAAATTATAGAGTAAAAAAAATGGTTTTAACTTACGAAGTCAACCTCAAATTGACCTTAAGGGTAGATTTGAGTATAAATTATTTAAGAATTTGCTCTTTTCATATTAATTAATGGAGGCTTGTATTCTAAGCCCTCAATATGAATAAGACTTTTAATTGTAGGTTCGCCTTTACCTCTTGCGATTAAATCATAGACGGTAATAGGTGAAAAACCCCTAGGATCAATCTCTTTGTCCTTTTGATATGTAAAGTTTTTACATATCCAATTTGTTATAAAAGCATAAGATTCAATTAATTTAGCATTATAGTTAAGTCTCCGGAATACTTCACTAAAACGATTTTGATTTCCGCGAAAAACTATCTGAGCTTCTAATCTTTCTCCTTGTAGCAATTGCTTAAAAATTATAATATCTTCATTACTGAAATAAATTTCTAATCCTTTTATTATGTTGGGAATAAAATCTTTATGGATTTTTATTTTTCTTATTTCAAATTCTTTTTTCGATTTATCATTAGTAATTCCTTCTTTTATCACTTTATATCCACCAGAAGAATTCCACATACGACCTTTAAGGGTTACATCAAATTGACCTGAATTCATAAACTCTTTTACATATCCATCCAAAACTAAAGTATCAATAATTTCATGCAAATAACTCTTATCATATATACAACCATTTCCTCCAAAAAAAAATAATGTGTAAACACTGGCTGTACCATTATGGATATTAATTATTGAATCTAAAATAAAATTCAAATCATATTCAATGCTGTTTTTTTCCATTTCTTAAATATTTCTAAATAAACAAAAGTTATTTTTTTTTAAGCGTTAAAATGTAAAATAAGCTTTTATTGAATTGATTACTCCCAATCAACCTTTAACAATCCCTGTTTAACTAATTCCTGATTTGTATTTACGTAAAGCATAGTTGTTTTAATATCCGAATGCTGCATTAAATACATTAACTGTGGCAATGGAATTTTTGATGCCATATAAGTTCCGAATGTATGACGGGCAATATGAAATGTTACTTTGATTTCTATATCGGTTAATGATGTAATTAATTTGAGGTGCCTGTTTATGTATGGTTCTGATATTTTTGGGAAAATAAATTTATTCTCCTTGTTGTAATACTTCACAAGAATTATTTCAGGCTTGGATAACTGGCTATCCTTACTTTTAAATAAACTATGAAGCGGCAGTTCCGCACGTTTATTAACTTTCACTGTCATAAAATCGAGTGAATACCCTTTATCTTTTTTTACAAAATCCCTTTGCAGGTTCGTAACGTCTGAAATCCGGAGGCCTGTATAACATGCAAACAAGAACATGTCCCTAACCAGATTTATTTTTTCTTCATACTTACTCAGATCAACTTTTTCAATCATGCCTACTTCTTCTAAAGTTAAAACCTCTCGTTTTTTCTGATTGATTTTAACTTTAAAATCTTTGCATGGATTTTTGCCATCGAAATATTCTTTCTTAATGGCAAGTTCGATGTATTGTTTTAATGTCTTGTGTTGTTTGTGGACTGTGTTATCTGCCAGTTTATTTAATCTTAAATATTTCAGGTAATCGTGAACAAAACTATAATCGATGTCAGCAAATTTTACATCACCTTTTTTAAATTCCTTTAGCTTGTTGAGTACATTTCGATGGCTCACTTTTGTTTTAAGAGAAATGGTCTGATTTGTTTCTATTTCGCTTTCTACAAAATTTATAAACGAATCATTAGGGTTTCTGCTTTTCTGATTGGTAATAGAATTAATAGAAACCGTTTTGCCTTTTACTAGTTGCTGAGTTTGTATTTTCTCATAATCGTTTAAAATAGTTTGTATTTGAATGTTTAACATTTCCGCACCGGAATGCTTTTTATTAATCTCATCGCGCTTATCATCCCATTGAGCAGGCTCAATAAAAATTCCCGTTGAAAAAAATTTACGTTTCCGATTCTGGTAAACCCGAATTTCAATCGGTGCTTTCCCTTGATCGTTGAGCTTTTTCTTTCTATTATATATAGGTGTGAACGTTACCTTCATTTGTGATACCTTGATCGATAACACGACCAAAATAGTATCACAAAGTAGCAAAAATATCCATAAAATGAAAGAAACAAGGAAAGGATAAAAACAACAAAAGCCCCTGATTATAGGGGCTTTACGTTATCGATGTCTATTTTTACTTTGTTTTGTTGTTGACCTACTAGGGCTCGAACCTAGACTCTTCTGGACCAAAACCAGACGTGTTGCCAGTTACACCATAGGTCAATTTTGGGACGGCAAAAATAACATAAATTAGCTAATAAGCCAATTGGATTATATCCTAGTTTTTTCCTGCAATCAGGTAAATATCCCAACATTCGTCAAGGCTCTGATTCTGAAGAAAGAAATCCGAGGTATTTATTTGTGTTGTCTGATCTACTTTATCTTTCAACTGATTTCTCATAATACTCGTAATCCAGTTATAAGGCTTCGATAACCAGGCGGATGGCAGCCAACGATGCATTTTTAACACATCGAAACGAAGTATCATTCTAACAAATTTGCCATTCTCAGAATAATACTTGTTCACTTTTTCATTGCCATTCAGTCCCTTTAATTCGAAAATACCGGTGAATGTCTCAACTTCTTTTTTCATCTCATCAAAAGTATATTCATGTTCATGAAAAGGATTTCGGGCCAATGATTTCCTACTATTAGGTGTAGTTACCAACAAAATCCCTCCCGGTTTTAAAACACGTATACATTCTTTTATAAATTCCCTTCGTGGCTTAATATGTTCAATAAACTGAAAGGCAGTTACTACATCAAAACTCTGATCATCAAAGGGCAATGGAGGTAAAACCGCCTGTTTAAATTCCAATGTTGAAACTGATTTGTATCTATGAATGTTCTCATCAATTGTTTGCTGATCGTAGTCAATGCCCGTTATCTTTGACGCAAATTCAGCCATGACTACTGTGCCATAAGCAAGCCCACAGCCAACATCAAGTACTTTTTTTCCTGATATAAATGGTTTTGCAAATTCATATGCAAATTGACAACGCTGATATGTTACATTATTCGCTTCGTCCTGATGAGCCCGTTCGTGTGAATTCATTTAAAATCAAATTGTGGCGCGAAGATAATAATTGTTGTTGGTTGCTGGTTAATGACTTTTGTTAATGGCTAAAAGCTATTTGTTAGTGGTTTTAGACAATAAATAACTTGATAGCCAAATAAACTGTTTAACAATTAATGGAAAAATAGAATAATTATTTGGAAATTATTCAGCAGGGTTTTTAAAATAAATTTTCCAAATATAAACTATAAACTAAGCAGATACTATTTGATAAAGCAATCAATAATTAATCATAGAACATTGGCTTCTATCACAAATTAAACTCAAGTGTTCAATTAAAAATCAGTGACTGATTACGATTCTCGAAGTTTGTATTTCTTTTACGTCAGAAAACACTTTATAAAAATAAATTCCCGGAGTAAAATCTTCGGTACGAACATTAAAGGGGATTAAATTATTTTCAATTCTTGCTTCAAAAACATTTTTTCCGGTAATGTCAAATAGTGAAAAAGTATATTTTTCTTCATTCGTATTTTGCAGCAATACATTTAAGTATTTGTCGGCGGGAATTGGATAAACGGTTGCAACCACATCATTAATTTTCTCTATTGAGTTTGTAGATGCTGATGAAGCCGGTATCCATGAATTTAAATCAATATAATAAAGATGATTTCCTGATCCATTGTTTTCATCCGTAAGAAATATTTCATTGTTTGAACTAAACGAAACAGCTTCCTTTTGAGTCCACTGGCCGGAAATATTGATTTGAGTATGTTCCCCGGAAAAAAAATTCGTGCCTGAAAAATTCCTGAAGATGTGTATATGAGTATTTGAAATAAGAATTACTGATTTCCCATCCGGACTTATATCCGCAGAAGTGGTTCTGTCGTTTGTATAAAAACTATCAATTAAAGTAGCAACATAATTTCCGGGAGAATCAGGAATAGAATACATCTTTGTATACCCAATCGCATTTCCATCCGCTTTTGAAAAAATGAAAAGTTTATTCTGAAAATGGAAGAAAGATTCAGCATCGAAATTTAACCACTGCGACGGGAATGACTGCTGGTCAGGATATGAAAAATCGATTTCAACCGCTGTTGTTGTTGTTCCTGATATTAATGAAGGATATGGTATCCTAAATACGCGCAAATTTGTACGGTCATTATTATTATTTCCGAAATCACCTATAAACATATAGTTACGAGCCGCATCGTGTGTCATATCTTCCCAATTACGATTTTGAGCATTTGTAATCGTTACCGTTTTTGATAATGATCCATCTCCGGTAATCTTAAAAATTTCCGGTCTTCCTGAATCATCCAAAGACCAAAAACTTGACCCTCCTGTAAAATCGAGTGCAGAACTTTCGTAAAGTACTCCCGGAAGGGTGCCAACAGAAGTAGCTGATACTGTAACGCCTTCAGCTCCTTTAGATATAAAACCCGCTAAAATAAATAATGATCCTTTTACAAAATTCAAAAACGTTTTTCTCAATATCATCGACTTACGTTATTTATAAACGCAATATAATCGGCGACAAATCTAATTTTTGGGTTAAGCGGCTAAATTCTTACAATGAATAAAATGAAAATAAATTCGAACAACTTTAATTCGAAAACAGTTAAAAACACCCTTTTAGTTGATTTTAAACTTTTTCCTGTTGAGATCTTCATTTTCATAACTAATTTCAATTATTTTATACCTTCGCATCCACTCAAATTTTTGCCTAATTATGAATTATCAACGTATTAATAACATCACAGGCTGGACAGTATTCCTGATTGCTTGTTTCACATTTCTTTCTACAATTGAACCCACCGGCAGCTTTTGGGATTGCGGAGAATTCATTGCAACAGCCAATAAACTTGAAGTTGGTCATCCTCCCGGTGCTCCACTTTTTTTAATGCTCGCCCGGGTTTTTATTCTATTTGGCGGAAGTGATGTAACCATGTATCCAATACTCGTCAATGCAATGTCTGCATTAATGAGTGCTTTCACGATTCTCTTTCTTTTCTGGACAATAACTGCGATGGCTAAAAAGATTGTAATCGCAAAAGAGGTGGTTACTCTTGAAAAAATTATGGCTGTTATGGGAGCAGGTATAGTCGGAGCGCTTGCATATACATTCTCCGATTCATTCTGGTTTTCCGCTGTTGAAGGTGAGGTCTATGCCAGTTCATCCTTCTTTACTGCAATTGTAGTTTGGGCTATTTTCAAATGGGAAAATGCAGCCGACGAACCACATAATTTACGGTGGCTTATATTAATAGCCTACTTAATGGGACTTAGCATTGGTGTCCATTTACTAAACCTATTAACTATTCCCGCTATTGCTTTCGTTTATTATTTCAAAAAACATAAAGTCAGCACCAAAGGAATAATATATACTTCTGTTATTAGTATTCTTATTCTTGCTTTTATTCAATACGGCATCATTCAGGAAATGCTCTCTCTTGCCGGATCCTTTGATCTTTTCTTTGTCAATTCTTTAGGAATGCCTTTCGGAACAGGAATAATCATCTATGGATTATTGATAATTATCGCTTTAATATGGGGTCTCTTTTATACCAAAAAGAAAAACATGCCTCTAGGAAATACTGCTGTACTTTGCGTAATATTTATTCTGATTGGATATTCATCATTTGCACAAATAGTAATTCGTTCAAATGCCAATCCTCCGCTCGATGAAAATAATCCTGAAAACATTTTCAATTTCATCTCCTATTTGAAACGTGAACAATACGGAGAGCGGCCATTAGCTTACGGACAAAATTACAATGCAAAAGTTATTGACCAGAAAGAAGGGGCGATGAACTATGCCCGAATAAAAGGAGCCGAAAAATATGTTGAAGCAGGAAAAAAAATTGAGCCCGTTTACGAACCAGATAAATGCACAATATTGCCACGGATGTGGAGTAACAATCAAAATCACATTGCAGAATACAAAAAATGGGCTGATATAAAAGGAGACCGTACACCTACATTCGGAGAGAACCTCAAATTTCTTTTTGTATATCAATTAGGCGAAATGTATTGGCGTTATTTTATGTGGAATTTTTCAGGACGCCAAAATGATTATCAGGGTCCCGGCGGAATTACCAGAGGTAATTGGATTACCGGTATTAAATTTATCGATGAAATGAGATTAGGTCCGCAGGATAAACTGCCTGAAAGTCTTTTACAAAACAAGGCAAGAAATAAAATGTATATGCTTCCTTTCTTTTTAGGAATCATAGGATTGATCTACCATTATTCTAAAAACAAACATGATTCATGGTTTGTGATATTACTTTTCTTTTTTACCGGAATTGCTATCGTAATTTATCTGAATGGATCGCCGCAACAACCTCGCGAACGTGATTATGCATACGCCGGCTCTTTTTATGCCTATGCAATGTGGATAGGTTTAGGTGTGCTTTCACTTTACGATCTGCTGCGAAAAAAACTTTCAGGTACTTCTGCAGCTGCTCTTGCAACTCTCATTTGCCTCCTTGTTCCGGCAGTAATGGCAAAAGCAGGTTGGAACGACCATAATCGTTCACTCCGCTATACTTCCAGAGACTTTGCCACCGATTATTTAAATTCCTGCGAAAAAAATGCAATCATCTTTACAAATGGTGATAACGACACATTCCCTCTATGGTATGCCCAGGAAGTTGAAAATGTAAGAACGGATGTAAGGGTGGTAAACCTAAGTCTGTTGAATACTGACTGGTATATCGATCAACTTAAACACAAATATTATGATTCTGATCCCATTAATATTTCATGGGCATCGGATAAATATATTCTTGGGCGGCGCGATTACATTCCTTTTTATGATCGGGGATTAAAAACTTCTGTAGAATTAAAAGAGCTTGTAGACTTCATGGGTAGCGATGACTCTAAAGCGAAAGCGCGTACCAATAACGGAGAAGAAGTAAATTATTTTCCTACTAAAAATATTAAATTCACAATAGATTCTGCCGAAGTAATTAATAATGGAGTTGTCTCCAAAGAAAATTCAGGAAAAGTTGTGAAAACGATGGAATGGACTATCAATGGAAATTATTTGATGAAAAATGATTTGATGATTTTAAACATCATTGCAAATAATCATTGGAAAAGACCAATCTATTTTGCAACAACTGTAGGTTCTGATAATTATTTAAACCTGGAACCTTATTTTCAATTAGAAGGACTTGCTTACCGTTTAGTCCCTATTCGTACCGAATCTAAAAACGATGTTGTTCCCGGTCGTGTAGAAACAAAAATCATGTTTAATAATGTGATGAATAAATTTGCTTACGGAAACATGAATAATGAAAATGTTTATCTGGATGAAAATAACATTCGAATGACAACTAATTTCCGTATTAATTTTACACGATTAGCTGAAGAACTTATTAATGAAGGTAAACGAGACTCTGCAGTTCTTGTACTGGATAAATGTGTTGAAGTAATGCCTGATAAAACGGTTCCTTATAATTATTTTATGACAAAGGTTGCAGAACTATATTATCGCGCTGCCGGGGCTATGAATGGAATGGATTCTCTGCAATCAAATGATATA
>JANOVV010000106.1:0-15697 GCA_031417555.1 Bacteroidota bacterium | reverse complement strand
TGCAGTTGGGGAAATCTGGTGCGATGTAATCTGGGATATGTCGTGGTTATTAATTGATCAATACGGTTTCAACACAAATCCGAACATTGCTACGGCAGGAAATAATATTGCGATCCGATTGGTAATGGAAGGAATGAAACTACAGCCATGCGGTCCGGGTTTTTTAGATGCCAGAGATGCTATTTTAACTGCTGATGCAATACTTTATAATAATGCACACAGGTGTTTAATATGGCAGGCTTTTGCACGCAGGGGGATGGGATTCAATGCTTCTCAGGGCAGTGCTAATGTAGCAGGTGATGAAACGGAAAACTTTAGTTTACCTTCTTTTTGTTTACCGCCAACACAAGTGCCTACTGCTGCTTTCACATCAGATATAAATTCTGTTTCATGCGGTGGTAGTGTAAAATTCACGGATCAATCGGTACAGGCTTTTGAATGGTTGTGGGATTTTGGTGATCAGACGACATCCACTTTTCAAAACCCGACACATACATTTACAGCACCTGGAGTTTATAATGTTAAATTAACAGTCACCAACCCATTAGGCAGTGATTTTATTATTCATACCATTTCTGTTAATCCTGCATTTGCTATAAACGTATCTCCGGTTCCGTCTTCCATATGCCACGGAGAAGAAGTGAAATTAAACGCACTGGCATCGGGTTCTGCAAATCGTTCATATTTGATTACCAATATTCCTTATGCTCCGGTTTCGGGAACAGGAACTTCAGTATTTCTTAGTGATGATCAGGTAAGCGGTTCAAATCCTATAGGCTTTACATTTAATTTCTTTGGACAGAACTATACTAATTTTTATATTTCCTCGAATGGATTAATTACATTCAGTGCAGGAATGCCTGCACAACCGGTTTATGGTTCAGCAATTCCGGCATCAGCCGATCCTGATAATTTTATAGCTTTAGCATGGAATGATTTGAATCCGCAGAATGCTGGAAGTACTATTAGTTATTTTACTACAGGAACTTCACCGAATAGAAAGTTAATAGTAAAATATAATACTTCGCATTATGGCGGAACTTCATTTCCATTTATTGTTCAGTCAATTTTGTATGAAGGAACAAACGTTATTGAAATCCATACCACAACAATAAGTAATGCATCTTCTTTTGACGGAGGAGCAACTACTACACAAGGAGTAGAAAATTTAGATGGAAGTAGTGGAGTAGCGGTACCGGGCAGAAATGGAACTATATTTTCTGCTTCCAACGATGCTTATCGTTTTACACAATACATACCTTATTCCTATTCATGGATTCCGGGTAATCTTAACGGTGCATCCCAAACGGTTGTTCCCGCTTCAACAGGAGCATATACCGTTCGTGTTTCGGATGGTACAACTTGCCTTGCATCATCAAGTACCACTTCCATTTTAGTAAACACAAATTGCATTGTTCTGAATTTAAAAATATTTTTAGAAGGATTTTTTACAAATAATGGAAAAATGAAATCAGTTTTATATGACAATAGTTTAAATAGTGATTCAACAGCGTGCGATACAATTACAGTAGAATTACGAAATTCAGCTTCGCCTCATTTTTTATTTTCAACGGTGAAAGCACTATTACATACCAATGGAAAAACAACAATCGTTTATCCAGATACAATTTTAAATCAATCTTATTATATTGTAATTCGTCATCGTCAATCTGTAGAAACATGGAGTAAGAATCCTGTACTGTTTAATACTCAGGTAGAGAGTTTTGATTTTACGAGCGAATAAGTTGGTCTAAATTCTTTTTAATAAAAAAACCCTCCATGAAGTTGGAGGGTTTTTTTGTTTTTAAATTGCAATATTATTTACATGAATAATTTTAATGCAGAAGAACTATTTTTTTTGAATAACTCTGTTCGTTGTCATTTACGTTTACTAAAATAAATTCAGATGCAGTATTTTCTAATTGTGTTGTGAAAATTTTACTGTTATTAAAATTAGTATTCAATAAAAGTTTTCCAATTGGATCGTAAATTTTAATTCTTGCATTCGAAGGAGAAGATTGAAATTTAATAACTAATTCTTGTCCGGAATAATAAATATTAATAGTTTCTAATTCTACCTCACCAACTCCTAATGTAGTAACAGTGATAATTTTAGCAGAAACAGATTGGCAGCCATTCGAACTGGTTACGGTAAGAACAACAGTATATGAACCAACATTAGCATACGTAATAGTTGGATTCTGCTCTGTGGATGTTTCTCCATTTCCAAAATTCCATTGGTAAGAAACAATATTACCTATAGAAGAATTAGTAAATTGAACTGTAGGTCCGGTTACAGAAGTGTTAAAGTTACATACAGGATCTGAATTCACTGATACATTTACAGGAGTCGGTAAACTGGAGCAAGGAAGATTTTGAACCTCCCAATTGTAAAGAAAATAATATGTTGTTGAATTCTGTGGTGAATTAGAGCCGGTAATACTAACTAATCCATTTAATAAATATGGAAAATTAGCGCCTGTTGTATTTCTATAAAGATGAGAACGAGATGAAACTCCAATTTGGTAATGACCAGCATATGGGATATCAAAATTTAATGTAACACGACTCTGGCCCTGAGGAATAAAGACTGTTCTTGAATGCAAAAGGACGTTTCCCGGTCCGTAAAGTTTTATTGTACGGATAGTATCCTGATCAGAATAAACTGAAACTGATTTTAGCCTTATTGCTGCGAATGTTGTAAAAATCAGCCGACCATCAAATTGTGATGTACTAAAATTACCTGTACCCAGAGCTGAATCTACAGCTCCGACATGTTGAATTCCGGTCGGGGACAATTGAACGGAATAAAATGTTGTAGAATTATAAATAGCCGGAGTATTAAATACCGGACCGCTGGAGATAACTGAGTTATTTTCATCGCGCCACTCAATATCATTACCGGGTGAAAAGGTCGATGTTAAAACAGTTGATGAGCCGCTGCAAACAATAGTATCACCCGAAATTGCGGTTGAAGAAGGTCTGTTATAATTAATATAAGCTGTACGTAAAAGTGTATCGCTTCCAAGTGTGTTTTTAACTATTAGAGAGACATTATAAGTTCCCACTGTTGCATATGTATGAGTAGGGTTTTGAGAAATTGAAGAATCACCATCTCCAAAATTCCACCTCCACGATTGAGCAAGACCAGTCGATGAATCAGTAAAATGAACAATGCCTAAGCAGGTATTTGTATTATCTGCAATAAAATTTGCAGTTGGCGGCGTAGTAGGAGTGAGACAAATCGGAGCCATTGAAAAATCTTCCGTTTCATCGCCGGCAATATCAAAATCTCCCTGGTCTGCATGGTAACCCATTCCTCTTTTTGCAAATGCTTCCCAAATTTTACATTTGTGAATTCCATTATAAAGATTTTCATCAGCTTGTAAAATTGCATCACGGGCATCTAAAAATCCGGGCCCGCACGGTTGTAATTTTAAACCTTCCATTACTAGCTGAAGGGCAATGTTATTTCCTGCATTTCCATTTTTCCAATCTGCATCAAAACCTAATTGATCGATAAGCCCCCAGTTTAAATCCCACAAGGCAGAACACCAAACTTCTCCAATATTGTGAACTTCGGCACTTAAGGCAAGATATCCATATGTTTCAGGATTAATGCTCATATTAGTTGAGTAAGGAAATCTCCGAATCCCTCGTCCTCTGGTTGAATCACCATTTGCAAATGTCCCAATACCTCGTGCCATTGCGCCTGAATCATTTGGTTGAATGGTAAACATAAGGGCAAAAAAATCGCTCCATCCTTCGCCGCCCTCTTCGCCATTAAAAAGGCAATCTGAATTAGAAGGGCCACCTGTTAGCCTGTTCGATACTCCATGACCGTATTCATGGATAACAATTCCATTGTCAAGAGAACCATCGATATCAACACCCGGATTAGGATGCAAAGTTGCATGCACTGTATCGTTATTGTTAAGAGAGTTTTTTAAAATAATTCCGTCGGCTTGTGAAATCATTTCAGAAGGAATGGTTACTGCGCCCTGATTTCCATTTCCGCTCATAGCCAATAATCCTGCTGTATTATTAATTACTATTACAGCTATAGCGCCGGCATTTTGCGCGCTTAATACTTTATCGACAAACGTACAACTTCCTCTATCAAAGACGGCAATTTTTCCTGCCAAAGAAGAAGCATTGATAAGTGTTTGGCAACCATCCGATGTATTTCCATTACCATCATTGACTAAAACTAATTCGGAAGTAATGGGTGAAGAAATATCAGGGCCGAAACCGGCAGGTTTTGCATTGTAAGTTCCTGCGATCGAAGAAGGACTATGAACAACAATTTCAGATAAAACATCAGTCGACCAAAGGTACATTTGCATTATTCCATTTTCTCCATCATCAGGCGTCGAAAAATTTGCATTGTTTGTACCTCCTCCGTCCTGACATTGTGCAATTACATAATCATTTCCACTACCACCATTTCCATAGTTATTCTCCTGAAAGTTTCCGGCGTCTTCATCGAAACCATAATGATACAATAGATCATGCATCATATTATTAACATAAAAAAGATTTGTAATAGAAGCATCAAGATAATTCACCGGTTGTTGAGAAAAATTAAAGGGAAAATCAAATGTCAGTGTATTGGTTCCTGAAGGTGAAAAGCCTGCAGTATCTGCATCATTAATGTCATCATAAGCAAAAACATTATTTCCACGTGTTATGGTATATTCTTCTCCGGCCTGGCCATTTGTATCGTGCCAACCGTATGGAGAGGCGACAGAATCAGAAGGATTTGTTACTAATGTAGTTCCTCCGAAATTAGGCGCCTCTACAGGAAGTGCAAAAACTCTGTAAGAAGGAATGGAAGAGGCCTGGCTTGAAAGATTGAGCGGAGTTTGAATATGAGAGTGTAATGTATTTGTTTCTGAATCTCCGAAATCACAATGTGTTGTCCAGTCATTTTTCTGCAACACATCACCGTTTACTGCATCGATGCGGACATTCCACCAATGGCTTCCATCAATGAGATGGATGCTCACGTTCCATGCAAGACGAAGATTTTTATTTACAGGTTGGAAAACTAGTTCAACACGAATTTTATCTTTCGAAATCTCAGGAGAGGAATAATAACTTCTGTTTGATAATTTATTTTTTGAAATAAGTTTCGGTTCCGAATTTATTTTAAAGCCAACATGTTCAGCAGCTTTTTCAATTGCAAAAACGGCATTATTTACCGGTTGATCTGTGTTGATTTTAGAAAGAGCATCACTATGAATTCTCTTAGCAAAAGATTTTACTTTACCATCTTTTATAGAAACACTGCTAACAGCATTAAAAATATTAATACTATTTACTTGTTGATGAATGTATAAATATGTAATCCCTGTTTTTTTATTTGAATACAAATTACTGATTTTCCAGTTGCTTATATCAGCATCAGTGAGATTCCAAAGTGATTTATTTTCTATGAAATACGAGTCCATCATTTTTTTTATTTCGACAGAGTTCAGTTTTGTAGAAGCTGATTTCTGGGCAAAAGAAATAGCAGGCAATAATATAATGCAGAGTAGTCTTAGGAATTTCATTGTGGGTTTATATTAGTTGGGGGATTTTTGAGAATTGTCAAATTTAAAAAAAGATTCGTGGAATAAAAGGTTAAAATTGGCTTATTTTATTTAAATTGATGATTTCATGCTAAGAAAAAGTTAGTTTTGATGCCACTTTACAAGTTAAAAAAAATTAATATAAATTAAATGGCATTTTATCAATTTAAAGCAAAGCAAATTATTCCGGGCCATATAGATCAGGTTTGGAATTACATCTCCTCACCTAACAATCTGAAAGAAATAACTCCTGAGTACATGGGATTTGAAGTTACATCAGAAGACTTGCCTGATAAAATGTACCCGGGAATGATTATTTCGTACAGAGTTAGTCCTTTTTGGGGAATCAAACTAAAATGGGTAACAGAAATTACACATATTAAAGAGAAGGAATATTTTATTGATGAACAAAGAATCGGGCCCTATGCCATGTGGCATCATCAACATAAAATTGAAAAAATAAATGATGGAGTTATAATGACTGATATTGTAAGCTATCAACCTCCATTAAAATTTTTAGGAGCAATTGCCAATTCATTGATTATAGAAAAACAGTTAAATGAAATATTTGATTTCCGAAAAACGGCTTTAGAGAGAGTTTTTGGTAAGATTGGATAGAAGTAATAAATTTTCGGTAATTATTTTTTTTGTCATTATTTATTAAATCAGAGAACTTTTTAAATTAAAAAATAGAAATGTCTGAACCCCGATCAATTAATTATAGGAGAATCTATGATTAACGATTTCAAAAATCCCCTTCACTTTTTTTTCAGGGCTCAGACATTGGGTCAAATAAAAATTTTTAATGGCACCAATTTTTACTAAAAAAACTTACATACTATTTTAATATTTTGAATTAGATTTCATTATTTTCTTTTATTACTTCAGCGGATATAATATCAAATTTTTTATAAAAGTCTGACATTACCATCTTAAGTAATCGACCATGATAAATTCCATATAGTAGCTTATCATTTTTTTCATTTACCGGATTCATATATTTAAATACTATTTCTTCTTTTTCAAAATCAATATGAGGCTTAAACCAGGCTTTATTTATAAATCGTTTGGGAGTGTGAATTAAATTTCCATTGCTATCTATTTCCCATAATTTTATTTTATTTTCTTTTACTCTATTTTGAAGTTGTAATAAAAACATTTCCGGATTCTTTAATTTAATGATTAATGACATAGATCTTTATGTTTAAATTATAAATGTTTTATATTTACTTCAGTATATATACCTGATTTATTATAACATTTTCGAATATTTGGGATATCATGTAATATTATTTAATGACATATAATACATACTTTATAGCGTAAATATTTTATTTAATCAGGTTATATAATGGCAAAATTATTTTTATCCGAATTTTTATACTCTAATATCTGTATGTTGGTATTTTTTACGGATTAACAGAATCATCAATTATGACACCCCCATCTGCTTCTGTATATAAATTATTGTTATAAATTGCTTCAGCTTTATGAATCTCTAATTGATGCGTATTTATATAAGCATCATTAAATTGGGCAGGGGATGAGAGCTTCCCGAGTGCCATTAGAATTAGGATGATTATTGCCATGATTTTAAAGTTTTCTCAAAATTCCACCAAATAATTTATTATCTTAGTATCGATTTACATACATTTGTGACATCGATTATTTACATTCGATTTATTTAAATTAGGCATGTTACCAGCACGGGAGTTATTAAAATTTTATTCAAAAGATTTAAGGTTAAGTCATGCAAAAACAATCCCTGACCTGTTAAGCAAGAATAAGTCAGAGAAGATTTTAAAGCTTTATCAGGAAGAATACAGTGAAGATGAGATAGCGGAAATACTTTATGGAACTGCGGAAAAGCATCCAAATTTCAGAAAGTTAAAATCGCGGATGCTGGATAAAGCGGCAAAAATTATTCTTTCCAATATAGAACAGGTCAAGTTCAGAAATAAATATGACGATCATATTTTTGATATCCAAAGGCTTTTAATTGTTTCACAGCTTCTTATTATAAAAGATAACAGAAAAATAGCTGAGCCTTTATTAATCAAAGCTTTTAAAAAAGCTGTATTTGTTCAATCTACTTTTCATATAATAGAAATTGCCCATATATTATGTTATACAAATTCATATAATGGGAAAGCGAAAGCTGTAAAATATTATTCCAATGTTTTAAAAGATCAAATTATTGTGTACAATACTTTTCTGGATCTGGAAATAATGTATTTTGATATGCTCGTCGAATTAGTTGATAGTTCAGACTATAATGAAAGTTCCCGACAAAAAATTAAAATTTTGTTTAATAAACTTAAGTCTGTCCGGAAAAAAATTAAAACACATTCAATTGAATTAATGTTTTATAGAGTCTCAATGAGATATTATCATTCAATTCATGATTTTAATAGCCTTAAGATTGTTTGCAGGCAAGCACTCAGTTATTTAAACTCAAAACCACACCTTTTTCAAAATGGCCGGGCTGGAGAATTTTCACTTAATGAAATGGATAGTTGTTTACGGCTTGGACAATTTGCCCAAGGCGCATTATGTGCTGAAAGATGTTATCGGTATTTTATTCCTTATTCTACACCTTGGTTAGTCTTTAATGAGAATTATTTTTTATTAGCAATGCGTACTTCGAATTTTGATAAAGCCACGGAGATTTTAGATTCATTAAAGAGTTCTCGCTACCAGTTAAATAAAATGCTCAAACGCCAATCGGAGAAATGGAGAATTTACGAAGCATTTCTTTTTTATTCA
This sequence comes from Bacteroidota bacterium, assembly GCA_031417555.1. GTDB lineage: Bacteria > Bacteroidota > Bacteroidia > AKYH767-A > 2013-40CM-41-45 > JADKIH01. The sequence continues at coordinate 7,358 of JANOVV010000106.1, read as the reverse complement.
TTAAATACAGACTCCGGCCCAAGGCAGTTTAACCTTTACAAATATTTAAGTGATATTGATATTTTTCAAAAAGATAAAAAAGGGTATAATTATACTGTTATTATTTCTAAATTTCTTCTCTTATTAAATACAGATCACATTGGAGAATTGATTAGTTTGGAAGATAGTTTTAAAAATTATTTTTATAAATATATTAAATCAAATGAATTTCCACGCCATTATATATTCGGTAAATTTATTTTAAAATATTTTAAGAAAAATTTCGAATTAAATAAAAATGACATTGATATATTTATAAAAAATATAAAAAAATATCCTAAGCTGGAAGAAACTGAAATAATTCCATATGATATTCTTATTAAAATGATTTATGATAATAATTTACTCGACTTACGTAAGTATAAGATTATTATATAATTATTTTTGGTTCTCCGAATCAGTCTGACTTTTTTATTTTAATAATTATTAATTTTGATGTAGGAGTATTGCTTTTATCGGCTGTACTGTTTATTGGAACTAAAATATTTGTTTCGGGGAAATAGGTTGCAGTGCATTTTTCAGGAATATTGTATTTGACTACAATAAATTTATTAGCAACTCTTTCTACACCATCATGAAAATTATAAAGGTTAACAACATCCTTTTGTTTTAAACCTGCTTTTATCATATCCTTCTCATTCATGAAAATTATTCTGCGGCCGTTGAATATTCCCCGGTATCGGTCGTTCAAACCATAAATTGTAGTATTAAACTGATCATGTGAACGAATAGTCATCATCATGTATTCGTCATCAGACAATTTCTGAATGATACAATTTGAAACAGTAAACACCGCTTTGCCTGACAATGTGTTAAATGTTTTTTCACGAAGTGAATTGGGAAGATAAAACCCGCCACGCATTTGTATTTTTTTATTATAATTTTCAAACCCCGGGATTACACGAGCTATATCATCTCTGATAGTGTCATAATCTTCCGAGTATTTTTCCCAAGAGATCGTTGAATTATTTTTAAAAACTTCCTGTGCCATTCTGGAGATTATGGCCGGCTCACTCAACATTTGATCAGATACAGGATTTAATTTTCCCTTCGACATTTGCACAACACCCATAGAATTTTCAATACTTATTAATTGTTCTTTACCATTAACAATGTCTTTATCACTTCTGCCAAGGGTAGGAAGTATTAACGCCTCTCTTCCAGTTATCAAATGACTTCGATTTAGTTTTGTTGAGATTTGAACTGTCAATTGACATTTTTTTAATGCTTCTGCAGTGTATTTGGTATCAGGTGTTGCTGAGAGAAAATTTCCCCCCAAAGCCATAAATACTTTAACATTGCCTTTATACATAGCATGAATAGATTCAACTGTGTCATAACCATTTTTAACCGGTGGATTAAAACCAAATACTGTTTTTATTGAATTAAGAAATTCAGGCGAAGGTTTTTCATAAATTCCCATGGTACGATCACCTTGAACATTACTGTGACCTCTAACCGGGCAAGTCCCGGCACCGGGTTTGCCGATGCTTCCTTTCAGCAATAGAAGGTTTACAATTTCTTTAATTGTATCAACGGCATTTTTATGTTGTGTTAAACCCATTGCCCAGCAGGCAATTATTTTTTTCTTATTTTTTATTACATCAGCAACGGATTTAATTTCAGATAATAACACCCCTGATGCATTAACAAGTGTTTGCAGTTCTTGTTTTTTTAAATGATTAACGAATTCTTTATAACCTTGTGTATGTTTTTCAATAAAGAGTTGATCAAATATTTTACCGGGATTATTTTCTTCTTCTCCTAAGAGAATAATTTCTACAGCCTGAAGTAAGGCCATGTCACCATTAATTTTTACTTGAAGAAAATAATCTGCAAGTTTTTCATTTTTACCTAAGAGTCCGTTAATAGTTTGTGGATCATTGAATGCAATTAAACCTGTTTCTTGAAGAGGATTTACAGAAATTATGATACAACCGTTTTCTTTTGCTTTTTTCAGAGCACTTAACATTCTGGGATGATTGGTTCCGGGATTTTGCCCAAGAATAATTATCACTTCCGCCTGATAAAAATCTTCAAGTTTCACCGAACCTTTTCCAAGTCCCAAACTTTCTGTGAGAGCAATTCCACTCGACTCATGACACATGTTGCTGCAATCGGGAAGATTGTTAGTTCCAAATTGTCGAACAAATAATTGATAAAGAAAAGCAGCTTCATTACTTGTGCGGCCGCTTGTATAAAATACAGCCTCGTCAGGATTTTTACAAGTATGGAGATTCTCAGCGATAATTCTAAAAGCATCCTCCCATGAGATAGATCTGTAATTTGTATCTCCGTTTGACAAGTAAACTGGTTGAGCAATTCGCCCCAATTTTCCAATTTCAAAATCAGATAATAAGGAAAGGTCAGCCACAGAATGAGTTTCAAAAAATTCTGCATTTATTTTTTTAGTCGTTGCCTCTTCTGCAATTGCTTTAACACCATTTTCACAGTATTCGCCTAAACGGGAACGTTCATCATCGGGATCAGGCCAGGCACAACCAGGACAACCATACCCTTCCAACTGATTTAATAGATTCAATGCTTTAAAAGCCCTCACAGGACCCATGCTATTTAACATGTGTTTTGCGCTTGAAAGAATTGCGGGAATACCCGCGGCAACTAATTTAGGTTTTGTTATAAACGGAGAATTTTTCTCTATGGGATTTTCAATAACCGGCAGCTTCACATTTTCATTTGAATTATTTTGTAGAAAATCGCTCATTCGTTTATTATATTATTTTTTTAATCGCAGAAATTATTTATATAATTAAATAAAACTAATTTTGTCAAGCAGTTTTCAATTCGCTGTCTTTAAGTTTTATTCTTTCTTTGCCACAATAAATATTAAATTGTTTATTTCGCAGGAAACCAATTAATGTCATTTCTCTTTCATTTGCAAGTTCCACTGCCAGACTGGAAGGCGCGCCAATAGAAGCTACAATGGTTATACCGGCCATGGTTGCTTTTTGAATGAGTTCAAAGCTCGCTCTTCCACTAAGCAAAAGAATATATTTTTCCAATGGGAGAATGTTAGTTTTTAAAGCTGAACCAATTAATTTATCCAAGGCATTGTGCCTGCCCACATCTTCGCAAAGTAAAATAAGTTCTCCCTCTGGATTAAAAATTGCAGATGCATGTAATCCTCCGGTTTGTTCAAATATATTTTGCTTTATCCTAAGTGCTGATGGTAAATTTTGAATTACAGTAGAATTTACAATAAGTGTTTTGTTGTTTGTTGTGGAACTTTTAATAGTTCTTATTGCTTCGATAGATGTTTTTCCGCAAATACCACAACTGGATGAAGTATAAAAATGTTTTTCAAGTTTTTTGATATCAAAAATTACATTTTCAGTAAATGCAATTGTTATTGTATTTTCTGAAAAACTATGGATAGATAAAACCTGATCCATAGAATCGATAATTCCTTCAGTAAAAAGAAATCCCAGTGCGAGTTCACTGTCTTCCCCGGGAGTTCGCATCGTAATGGAAAGATTATTTTCTTCCCTATTTTTATTTTTGAAATAGGAAATCCTAATTTCAAGTGGTTCTTCAATTGCTAGAAGATCTTCTTCAGAATTTAAGCCGGTAGGAGTTAGCTTGTCTATTTTTATTTTTATTGTTGATGACATTTTAAATTTAATTTAAACAATAGTTATATATTGTAATAAATTTATTTTAATCATACGATTCAAATTTAATTTTCTTTTTATCGTAGCTCATTTTTTCTAAATTTAAACGGGCATCTCTAAGCATATCTTTCCAGCCGCACAAGTAAAACGTTGCGTTGCGTTTATCGGAAAAAATTTCCTGATATACTTCATGTACATACCCTTTTTTGCCTGTCCAGCCCGGATTGTCTCGGGATAAAACCGGGATAAAATTAAAATTATTATGAGCTTCGGCTAATTCTTTAAATTCTTTATAATATAAAATATCTTTTTCCCATCGATTTCCAAAAATCAGGTAAATATTTTTATATGGAATATTATTATTAAAAATGTGCAAAATCATCGACCTGAGAGGTGCAATGCCTGTTCCTGTTCCAATGAAACAAATGTCTTCTTCAATTGGTTCCTGAAGAATAAATTTGCCTAAAGGTTTTGATACATTAATTGCAGATCCTATTTCAACGTTTTCCCATAAGTAAGGTGTACCAAGTCCTTTAGGATTTAAAATTATTGCAAGTTCAAATGTATTGTCACCATATGGCGGAGATGCAATTGAATAACTTCTGTTTTGATATTTTGATTCAATAGGCAGATGAAGCATTACAAATTGTCCCGGTTGGAAATCAAAAGGATATTCATCGGGGACTTTAAAAAAAAATCTTTTTACCAAATCAGTTTCTGAAATAATTTTGGTAACATGGCAAGGGTGGTAGGTATAAGCCATTATTGGAGTTTATCGATTAATATTTATTTAATACTAAAATTAGTTTGTCAAGCATTTCATCTGTAAAATCGAGATGAGTTACCATTCGTACTGTTTGTTTTCCAAAAGCAACAGCTTTTATATTGTTTTCTGTAAGGTAATTTAAAAAATGTTCAATTGGTTTTTCATCAATTAAACTAAAAACAATAATGTTTGTATCTACAGGTAAAATTTCATTAATGTAGGATAGAGAAGTTAAGGCTTGGTAGATAATTTTAGCTCTCCGGTGATCTTCTGTTAATCTTTTTATATTATTATCCAGAGCATAAATTCCTGCAGCAGCAAGATAGCCTGATTGTCTCATTCCACCTCCGAAACTTTTTCGGACACGTTTCGCTCGTTTTATATTTTCCGCACTTGATAATACTAATGAACCAACAGGTGCACCTAATCCTTTTGATAAGCAAATGGAAATAGTGTCGAATAGCTTTCCTATTTCGAGTGTAGAATCACCTGTCTCTGCAATTGCATTAAAAATACGAGCTCCATCGAGATGGATTTTTAAATTATTTTTTCGGCTAACTTCTGAGAGAGCCTTCATCTGTTGAAGCGTATAGAAGCTCCCTCCACCTTTATTACATGTATTTTCAATGGCAACTAAAGAAGTGAAAGGTTGATGTATATTATCAGGAGGATTTATATTATCTTCTATTTGGCTGACAGAAATTCGTCCACGATCGCCTTCTAATAATCTCATCGATAAACCTGAATTGGAAGCAATACCACCCCCTTCATAATAATATATATGAGCTCCCTTATCGCAAATAACTTCTTGCTGTGGCTGAGTTAAAATACGAATACTAATTTGATTTGTCATTGTTCCGCTCGGACAAAACAAGCCTGCTTCTTTGCCGAATAAGGATGATGCTTTTGCTTCCAATTCTTTAACCGTCGGATCTTCATCAAAAACATCATCACCCACTTCGGCGGTAAACATCGCTTCTAACATGTCTTTTGAGGGACGAGTAACAGTATCACTGCGAAGATCGATAAGAGCTGGTTTCATTTTAATTTTATTCTTAAATAATAATATTAGCGGTGGTATTATTTTTTTCTAATAATTAGTAATCCATCTCTTACAGTCAATAATACTTTTTCAACTCTATCATCTTTTTTTATTTTTTCATTAAATTGATGAATAGCATGCGTGTCTTTATCGGCATTTTCAAGGTTTAGTACTTTTCCGCTCCATAAAACATTGTCTGCGATTAAAAAACCACCTTGTCTGACCTTGTTGATAACTAAATCGTAATAAAGAGAATAATTTATTTTATCAGCATCTATAAAAATAAGATCAAATGGTCCTGACAAAGTTGGAATAATTTCGGAAGCATTTCCATTATGTAATGTAATTATATTTTCCATGCCGGCTTTGGCTATGTATGATTTCACCATCGGCGCCAGTTCGTCGTTTATATCAATGGTATGCAGATGTCCGCCTTCCGATAATCCTTCAGCAAAACATAGTGCCGAATAACCTGTGTAAGTTCCTATTTCCAAAATTAATTTCGGGCTAATCATATGACTTAACATACTTAACATTCTACCTTGAATATGTCCGGAAAGCATTCGCGGCATTAATACTTTGGCGAATGTATCCCTGTTTAATTCTTTCAATAAAAGAGGTTCTTCTGAAGAATAGTTTTCAGCGTAGTCATTTAGAAACGGGTCAATAATGTCCATAAGCAATGAAATTAAATCGTTTCGCAAAATAAATTACAGAAATTAAATAAGACATGTATTGATTTGTATACAATTTTGGTTCTGAAAGATTTAAGTGAGTACGGCAATTTAATATTTTTTATTTGCAGTCCCAAAAAAGATCAATTATACATCATATTCGCTTATCTTCGCCCGCAAAACATATTTTATGAAGAATTTATCAATGATGCTTAATGTTGTATTAATAATTGCTGTAGCTGTATTGTATTATCTACATTTTAAGGGAAAAGAATCGTTTGTTTCGGCTGAAGCAAAACAAAATCAAAGTTTTATTCCTTTGCCTAGTACTGGAATCGTTTATATTAATTCGGATTCTTTACTTGATCAATATGAGTTTTATAAGAATGAAAGAAGCAAATTTGAAGCCTCTCAGAACAAAATAAAAAACGAATTGAAATCGCAGGGAGAAAATCTTCAGGGAGAAGTTGAACTTTACCAAAAACAAGCGATAGGGATGACGGATTTAGAGCGTGCAAAAAAGGAAGAGCAACTAACAATGAAGCAACAACAAATCATGCAAAGAAAAGAAGAACTTTTGAGTAAATTAGATGAAGAACAAGGAAAATCATCTGAAGAATTGTATATGAGACTTAATCAATACTTAAAAAAGTTTAATAAAACCAGAAATTATAATTTTGTTCTTGGTTTCCAAAAAGGAGGAGGAATACTTTTTGCCAATGATAGTCTAAATATTACAAATGATGTTGTAGAGGGATTGAACAAGGAATATCTGGAGGAGAAAAAGTAAGATTGTATCTGGTGTAATATAAAGTGATAATGGAGCAATTTCCGGAAGTGGTCTCAAAATGGAACTTATTAGTTTATTACCTAGAAAATATTTTTGAGATAACAAATAACCATTAACCAATAATAAATAGCGGTTAATCAAACAATAGCTTAAAGTAGAATGACGGTTTTCGCAAACGGGAACGAATGTCGATGTCATCAAACATACAAGTCATTGTTTCACGGAGCATTGAATTTTTTCGTGCCTTATTTACTACCAGATTAAAAAGCCATGCGTTATGTGCGAGTTTTTGAATACCACGGCTTAAACTTATTTCTTTACCTAGATTCTGATAAAGTTTTTTCTCATAACCCAAAAGAAATTTTTTATCGAACTTATTTGCAATAATCGCTTCCGAAATTGTTTCCGCCGCAAG
>JANOVV010000105.1:0-30371 GCA_031417555.1 Bacteroidota bacterium | reverse complement strand
ACCTTCAATTGTTCGAATTAATGCTTGCATGAAGTTTTTATCGTCCACGAATTTAAAAGCTACATTGATAATATATTTTTCATCCTGATCAATGACAGAATACAACAACATCGCTTTAAAATAAACATTTGCCTGATCTATAGTTATCGCCTGAAATTCCAATTCTACAGAACGATTCTGAATAGAAATCTTCTTATGCACTACTTCGATAAAAGGAATCTTAAAATTCAAACCGGGAGTCATGATACGTCGGTATTTTCCAAATATTGTTATTACAGCAATGTATCCTTGCTGCACTGTTACAAAACTTAAAAATATAATTACTGCTATTAAGGCAATAAAAATAAAGCTGGCATTGTCCATAAAAGTAAATTTTATCAAAAGTAACAATAAATAAGAATACTTGGGGGAAAGGGAAAGGGAAAGGGTATCGGGTATCGGGTATCGGGTATCGGGTATCGGGTATCGGGTAAAATTATTAAGCATTAAAAAAAAAAAAAAAATAATTATCATGCGAATTACTAAAATTAAAAATTATCAAGAAAAGAGATTTAATATTATAAATAAATCTAAGAAGAACGATACGGTCAAAAAAAAGTCATTCACCTTAATTGACTCCTAATAAGTACTATTATACATCAGGATACCTAATATTTGTTCTTGACTCTTGTTTCTTGGCTCTTGATTCTTGATACTAATTTCCGTACGTTTGCCCTCCGGAATGCAAAAACGGCTTCTTTTAAACAGTTTACAAATTGAAATAACTATCCGAAGGTTATGTTACCAACTGATAGAGAACCACGACGATTTTTCTAATTCTGCATTAATCGGCCTGCAACCCAGGGGAATATTTATTGCAGGACGAATACACAAATTTTTATTGGAAATTCTAAAAGTAAAATCAATACAGATTGGCAGCCTTGACGTAACATTTTACAGAGACGATTTCCGCCGCCGTGAAATGATTACTCCCAGCGTTACAAAAATAGATTTCATAGTAGAAAATAAAAAAGTCATTTTAATTGATGATGTTTTTTATACAGGCCGAACCATACGTGCTGGAATGGATGCTTTGCTGGATTTTGGGCGTGCAGAAAAGGTTGAATTACTTACTCTCGTCGATCGTCGGTATAACCGCCATTTACCCATATCACCGGATTACATCGGCGTTCAAGTTGACACTATTACCAGTGAAAAAGTAAAAGTCCAGTGGAAAGAAACAGATGGAGAGGATGCTGTGTGGTTGATGTAGTAATTTAGTCTTGAGTCCAGATTTTTCTGATAATAGATTCATTGTTCTAGGGAATAAATACTAAAAGCTAAAGACAAAAGACTAAATACTAATTACTAAAGACTAAAAACTAAAAAATAAAAACCAATAACCAATTGTTAAGCACAAAACATCTCTTAGGAATTAAGAACATTACCTTGGCCGATATTGAGCTTATTTTTTCGACTGCTGATAATTTTAAAAATGTTATCAATCGGCCGATTAAAAAAGTTCCTTCTCTTAGGGATGTTACTATTGCTAATTTATTTTTTGAAAATTCTACCCGAACCCGGCTATCGTTTGAACTTGCGGAAAAAAGACTTTCTGCTGATGTAATAAATTTTTCATCGTCTTCATCCTCTGTAAGCAAAGGCGAAACGCTTATTGATACTGTCAATAACATTCTTGCAATGAAAGTCGATATCATTGTAATGCGTCATCCACATGCCGGATCAGCTGAGTTTCTTTCCAAAAATGTTTCTGCCAATATCGTTAATGCCGGTGATGGAGCTCACGAACATCCCACACAAGCTTTGCTTGATGCCTTTTCTATTCGCGAAAATTGTGGAGAGTTAAAGGGTAAAAAAGTGGCTATAGTAGGAGACATTTTACATTCACGCGTGGCTTTATCCAATATTTTCTGTCTCCAAAAATTAGGTGCAGAAGTTACCGTTTGTGGTCCCACCACATTAATGCCCAAACATATCTCATCGTTAGGGGTTAAAGTCGAACATAACCTCAGGAAAGCATTAGAATGGTGCGACATTGCCAATGTTCTAAGAATCCAACTCGAACGTCAGGATATTCGTTATTTCCCTTCCTTAAGAGAATATATAATGATGTACGGTATCAATAAAGAAATCCTCGATTCGCTTTCGAAAAAAATTGTCATCATGCATCCGGGCCCTATCAACCGCGGTGTAGAAATTACCAGTGATGTTGCCGATTCAGATCAGTCTATTATTCTTCAACAGGTAGAAAATGGTGTGGCAATCAGGATGGCTGTTTTGTATTTATTGGCGGGGAAGACTTAAGGGGGTATCAAGAATCAAGAATCAAGAATCAAGAATCAAGAATCAAGAATCAAGAATCAAGAAAAAAAAATAATACTTAAAAAGACAAAAAAATATTTTTTTCGCCAATCTTTTTCATTTTTTTTATGATGGAGGCAATGAAACTCCAAATTGTCTTAGATGATGCAAGGCATGTTTATGAATCAACTGAATCCACTCTTCGAAATTCAATTCACCAAAAAATGGATTGACAATTATTGATTCGGGATTTTTTTCAAAATACTTTTCAAAATCTTTCAATTCAATAACGATTTCATTTATTGCTTCTTTTACATTTAAATTACGAAGTGGTAAGGGCGTCTCGCCCATCATAGAGTTTTTCGTATTTGGGCGGAATTCTTTTTCACTCTTAATAAATTCCTTCATTGCCTGGAGCCGATCAATTGGGCTTATTATTGTTCTGGAAGTTTTTCCATTAGCTTCTTGTAACGATTCAGTCATATGTTCAATCATTTGTTGAACGTTCATTTTACCCCATAAACCTTTTGTCTCCGGATCCAGCTTTCTTAAATGATCTATATACCCATTAAGTAGAAAAGAAAGTTTTGTATTAATATTTATATCCATTTGAATTTTTTTTAATTCGTAAGAGATATTTGAAAAAAAATACGAGTAAAGAACAATTACTTTCCGAATAATAACTTCGGAAAATGCAATTTAAAACCTCCTTGACTTAAAACAAAAAAAGCCACCATTAAAAAATTGGTGGCTTTAAATAATATTTAATATAGATTATTCATCGTCTACTTTTTTCTTTTCTGCGGCTTCCATTTCCGTTTTAAGGTTGCTAAGAACACCCAAATCTCCAAGAGTTGTTTTTTCAACATTCTCTTTTACTTTCTTAACTGCTTTAGCGCCTTCTTCACGATCTTTTTCTTTCGCCTGGCCTTCACTTACTCTGGTTTGAGCAGCTTTCTCTTCATGGATACGGCTATGAGAAACAACAATTTTACGTTGATCTTTACTGAATTCAATGACTTTAAAAGTTGCCTTTTCTTCAACCTTTAATGTTTTGCCATCTTCCTTCACCATATGTTTATTAGGACAAAAAGCTTCTACACCATATGAAAGAGCTACTGAAGATCCTTTTTCACCTATCTTAACAACCGTTCCTTCATGAAGTGAATCAACAGAGTAAATAGTTTCAAATACTTCCCATGGATTTTCTTCAAGTTGCTTATGTCCTAAACTTAATCTGCGATTCTCAGCATCAACTTCAAGAACGATAACCTCCATTTTCTCGGCGATCTTTGTAAATTCTGAAGGATGTTTTACTTTTTTATTCCATGATAAATCAGAAATATGAACAAGTCCATCAATACCTTCTTCTAGTTCAACAAACACTCCGAAGTTTTGGAAGTTTTTAACAGTAGCGGTATGTTTTGATCCAACCGGATATTTTGTAGCAACATCGATCCATGGATCAGGTCGTAATTGCTTAAGTCCTAAAGACATTTTACGCTCTTCACGATCAAGAGTAAGAATAATTGCTTCAATTTCATCACCCACTTTTAAAAATTCGTGAGGACTTCGTAAATGTTGTGACCACGACATTTCAGAAACGTGAACTAATCCTTCAACACCTTGAGCTATTTCCACAAAAGCACCATAATCAGCAATTACAACAACTTTTCCTTTAACCTTATCGCTTACCTTGAGAGTCTCATCAAGTTGTGTCCATGGATGAGGAGTAAGTTGTTTTAAACCAAGAGCAATTCTTTTTTTCTCATCATCAAAATCAAGAATAACAACATTGATTTTTTGATCAAGTTTTAGAACTTCTTCAGGATGAGAAATTCTTCCCCATGAAATATCAGTAATATGTAAAAGACCATCGACACCGCCGAGATCCATAAATACTCCATACGAAGTAATGTTTTTTACAGTACCTTCAAGAACCTGGCCTTTTTCCAGTTTCTTCATGATCTCTGTTTTTTGCTGCTCAAGTTCTTCTTCTATCAGTACTTTATGAGAAACAACAACATTTTTAAATTCATTATTTATTTTAACCACTTTAAATTCCATGGTTTTACCAACAAATTGGTCATAATCCCGAATTGGTTTTACATCAATTTGAGAGCCCGGAAGAAATGCTTCTATTCCGAATACATCTACTATAAGTCCACCTTTTGTACGACATTTAACAAAGCCTTGAATTACTTCATCTCCTTCGAGAGCAGAATTAACACGATCCCACGATTTAAGTGCACGTGCTTTTTTATGTGATAAAATTAATTGTCCATTTCTGTCTTCCTGAGTTTCGACATATACTTCAACTTTATCGCCTATTTTAATATCAGGCATGTGACGAAATTCGGTAAGTGCTACTAATCCATCGGATTTATATCCGATATTGATCAAGACATCTTTAGTGGAAATAGAAACAACAGTTCCATCTACAATATCATGCTCAACGACAGCGCTCAGAGTCTGGTCGTACACTTGTTCCATTTTTGTACGCTCCTCAGGAGAATAGTCATTCCATCCTTTTCCGGTGGAATCCCAGTTGAATGCTTCTGGCTTGCTTTCGGAGGCAGGGCTGGAGATTTCTTCTGTAATCATTTAGTTTTTAAGGTTATGTGAGTGAAATTTTCGTTTTTTCGCTAAAAGGGACGCAAATGTATCAAAATTATTCGAATGCCAAAAGCCTGAATTATAAACTTTTTAACTGTACTTAAAAGTCAATTAATCAAGACTTTATTTCCCTACTATTTATAAATGGATATTGAAAATTAAGTTAATTTCAAACAAAATTTACAATTTCTAACTACTTTTTAAAGATACGAATTAAGTTAATAATTAACTAAAATAAAACACCTAATCGTTCAGCAACTTTTTCCATGAGCCACATTGGTGTGGATGTAGCTCCACAAATTCCAACATTATCGTCTTTTTTCAACCATTTTATATCAATTTCATCTTCATCAGAAATAAAATATGAATTAGGATTAATTGATTTACAAACTTCATATAATGCCTTGCCATTGGAGCTTTTTTTACCGCTCACAAAAAGTATTACATCATGATTTTCAGAAAACTTTTTCAAATGCGGCTCTCTATTGGAAACTTGTCTGCAAATAGTATCATTAGAAACCAAAAATTCATCAGTGACCTCTTTTTCCATTTGTTTATGAGAGCGCTCTTCAATAAGGTTCTTCATTTTTAAAAAACCGCTGCTACTTTTTGTCGTTTGAGAAAAGAGATTGACGGGCTTAGAAAAATCTATTTTAAAAAGGTCTTCTTCATTTTTAACAATAATAGCTTTTCCAAGAGTTTGACCAAGTAGCCCATTCACCTCTGCATGACCAGGTTCCCCGTAAATTACTATTTGGCCATCCTCGTCTTCAATAGCATCAAAACTTGTTCTGACTCTATGTTGTAATTTTAAAACTACTGGACAGGAAGCATCAATTAATTCAATATTATTTTTTAATGCGATTTCATAAGTCTCAGGAGGTTCTCCATGAGCACGAATTAATACCTTACAATCATGAAGGCTTTTTAAAGTATCATGATCAATTACCTTCAAACCTTTGGCATTTAGTCTTTCTACTTCCTTGTTATTATGAACAATATCACCCAAACAATATAGTTTGCCTGAGAGATCAAGCTCCTCTTCTGCTTTTTGTATGGCATAGACTACTCCAAAACAAAAACCTGAATTGGAATCAATGGAGATTTTCATGGGGACAAAGATAGTGTTTAGATTTGAGTCTTGAGTCCATAGTCTTGAGATGGAATTAAAAAATACATTTAAAAAAACAACCTAATTTAAACTAAATTCTCAAGACTAAAGACTACAAATTAACATTGAACTTTCAAAACATTCCAAACCAAGGCCATTGCAAACTCAAGCTGTTGAGATTCGGTAAGATCAGAATTATCAAGTATAATAGCATCATCCGCTTTGCGAAGCGGGCTTTCTGAACGATGAGTATCTGTATAATCGCGATCTTCTATATTTTTCATTACTTCTTCAAGAGTAACCATAAACCCTTTTTGATTTAATTCATCGTAACGCCTTTTAGCCCTTACTTCTTTTCTCGCTGTCATAAAAAATTTTATTTCAGCTTCAGGAAAAACACTCGTGCAAATATCTCTTCCGTCCATCACAATTCCTTTTTCTTTGCCATAACTTTTCTGCAATGCTACGAGTCGATGACGAATAGCCGGAATAGCGCTCACAGGACTTACCCAGTCTGATACCCGAAGATCACGGATTTTATTCTCGACATTTACTTCATTTAAATATACTTCAGATAAATTAGTATCAGGATTCACATGAAAGGTGATGTGAATATGATTCATCATCGCTTCAATCTGTTCAACTTGCATAGCTTCTAATTGCTCAAGTGTAATGTCATGCTTTTGAATAAATAAAGTAACTGCCCGATACATAGCTCCGGAATCTATATATCGATAGCTCAATTTCCTGGCTATTGCTTTAGCCATAGTACTTTTTCCACAAGATGAATAACCATCAATAGCAATTATAATTTTCCGTGATGGATTTAATTTTATCATTCCGGCACAAAGAAACGTAAATCAAATTGAAAATTTGAAAATGTTATTCAATTAAATATATAGACGTTAATTAATAACTTTCAATATCAGAAAAGACTGAAATCAAACTATTTTGCTTTACGCCCAAACTCTGACAAATTAGTAGTTATTGAAAAATGATTAGCACCGCCGGCAATATGAAAATTTCCTCTGCCGTAACTGATAATAAATTTAGAAACCTTTAAACCGACACCCATAGAAAAACCGACAAGTCCGGGTCTTGTTTCTATTATCATTTCCCTCCTTCTTTGAAAATTATAGGCTACGCGTAAATGAAAATTTTTTGAAAGAAGAATTTCTGTTCCTAAAATAAAATGTCGCGATAATTTATTCCAGAAATTGATTGTTTTAATTTGTGGTTCTCCTGTAAGCGGGTCAACATCACCCAAATTATTAGGATCTACATAAGAGAGATCGAATTTTTCAAGATGACGATACGTTAAATTAAAACGAAGCGGCGTATGTATCAATCGTTTTGAAATACCAATCATTGCTTCAGCCGGTATTGGTTCATTATTATCTTTCACATAATTTTTAAATTGAATTCCGGCATTTCTGAATACAAAGGTTGTGGTTATATGATTCAAGGTATCATCATAAGTTGCAGATAGATCAATGGCTGCTCCAAATGAATTATAGATATAATAATCGCTGTAAATTGTTTTGAAGGTAGCTCCAAATGAAAATTTTGGATTGAATTGATAACCTCCACTAAATGTTAATGAATAATCCGAAGCATGAAAAGTGCCGTTGATATTTCCAAATTCATCGGTTTCAAGAAGTTCGCCGTACGATGCATAATGCATTGAAGCCATATACGTGCCGATTTTTCCAAAATCGCGTACATATCCAACATCTCCAAATTTGACACCATCAACGAAAGAAACACCACTCAGTGTTAGTGAATTATTCATCGATGAATTTAATAAAGATGGTGCCTGCAATGCTGCATTCGGATCATTATCTTTTACAGTAATAAATGTTCCTCCCATAGCAGCAACTCTCGCCGATGCGGGTATATCAAGAAAAGAATAAACACCGGAACCACCTTCCTGTGCAGTACTTGATAAACAAAAAAGAATAAATAATGTAATACAACAAGTAATTCTCATGTATGCAAAGAAATAAAGAATACGTGACACCAACGTAAGATTGGGGAAAATATTTAATATGATGCCGATAATTATTGGAATTGAGAACGTCAGTAAAAATTAAGATTCGTAATCTAGTATCATGATACTTAGGCAGTGTGTGATTTTCTATCTTGGAAAACCGGAATCGGTTTCAATAAAATATCCGACATGAATGCGGTTGGTTTTGCCTTTTGGAATAAAGTTATTCGTGCATTTATTCGTGCTGTCCGCCTGCTGGAGGATAGCCTTGCAAGAGGGGAAAACGGGGGCTTCTTGCATGGCGTCAGCCAAATTTTTCTTAATCCATTTAATTTTATTGGATAGTAATGATACAGGGTGTGGATACACCCTTGGGCACTTCGATTTTTGATTTTCGCCCCGGGGTTAACTATGTGTTCACTCAGGGTTATTAAGGTGTTCGCTCGGAGCCAACTTTGTGTTCGTTAAAGGCAAACTAGGTGTTCGCTCGGGGCAAACTTTGTGATTGCTTGTAGGAAATTACATTCATTCAGCATACGAAGCAGTCTTTCCATTTTCGAATAAACACATATAAGGCGCAAGTATCTTCAAGATAAAATCTCAGGAATACTATTCAAAATCACACACTAACGATACTCGATACTTTTTTTCGTGCCACTCTTTTTAGTACCTTCGCAAGTTATTTTTGAGTAAAGAAAAGTATGTCTGAAGAATTGCTGGAAATATTTGGTGCACGGGTTCATAATTTAAAGAACATTGACCTTTCTTTTCCGCGAAATAAACTCATTGTAATCACAGGCCTTAGTGGCAGTGGTAAATCCTCTTTAGCCTTTGATACAATTTATGCAGAAGGTCAACGAAGATACCTCGAAAGTTTTTCGGCCTACGCTCGCCAGTTTTTAGGAAACATGGAACGACCGGATGTGGATAAAATTAATGGCCTATCTCCTGTAATTTCTATAGAACAAAAAACAACGAACCTAAACCCTCGTTCAACCGTTGGAACCATAACGGAAATTTATGATTTCCTGCGTCTCTTGTATGCCCGCGCTTCTGAAGCCGTTTCTTATGTCACCAAAGAAAAAATGGTACGACTAAGCGATGACCAGATTATTGACCTCGTCATTAAAAAATTTAATAAAAAGAAAATTCTCCTTTTCGCTCCATTGGTAAAAGCCAGAAAAGGTCATTACCGTGAATTGTTTGAGCAGCTCATGCATCAAGGATATTTACGCGTTCGTAACGATGGCAGAATCGTCGAATTAAAAAAAGGTCTTCAATTAGATCGTTATAAAACTCATGATATTGATTTACTCATAGACAGAATAGATGTTTCCGATTCTTCCCGTCAACGATTCACAGAATCACTTAACCTTGCTATGAAGCTTGGAAAAGGTTCCATATTGATCATCGAAAACGAAAGTGAAAAAGAAAACTATTACAGCCGCCATCTGATGTGTCCAACATCGGGAATTTCTTATGATGAACCACAACCAAATACATTTTCATTTAACTCACCCTATGGCGCTTGCCGAAGATGCAATGGCCTGGGAACCATTTCTGAAATTGATCTGAAAAGTATTATTCCCGATACCGGAAAAAATATAAAAACAGGAGGAATAATTCCTCTCGGCCCGCAAAAAGACAGCTGGATTTTTAAACAACTTATTGCACTTGGAAGAAAATATAATTTTAACCTGACTATGCCTATCGGTGAAATTCCTGAAGAATCTCTCAACATAATTCTTTACGGCTCCGATGATATATTAAATGTTACAATGGATTATGCTTCCGGCGGAGGTTATCATCAACCGGTAACTTTCGAAGGCATCGTTAGCTTTATCATTAGCCAAAACAATGAACAGGCATCTCCTTCCATGAGAAGATGGATACAAAGTTTTATGCAACACGTTACGTGTCCTGAATGTAATGGAACTCGATTAAAAAAAGAAGCCCTGTATTTTCTTATAAACGATAAAAATATCGCTCAGCTTGCAGATATGGATATCATTCAGCTCTCCGAATGGTTCATGAGTGTTGAAAAAAAATTAAGTGCAAGACAAATAAAAATCGGTTTAGAAGTTATCAAAGAAATAAGAAAAAGAATTAAATTTCTGCTCGATGTCGGGCTCGATTACCTTACTTTAAACCGAAGCTCGAAGTCACTAAGCGGAGGCGAATCGCAACGAATTCGGCTCGCCACTCAAATCGGTTCGCAACTCGTCGGCGTTCTTTATATTCTCGATGAACCTAGTATTGGTCTTCATCAAAGAGATAATGTAAGACTCATTCGTTCATTACAGGAATTACGTGATGCGGGAAATACAGTTATCGTCGTTGAACATGATAAAGAAACTATTCTCGCCGCAGATTATGTAATTGATCTTGGACCCGGTGCCGGAACGCATGGTGGAAGAATTGTTGCCAGTGGAACTCCAAAAGAAATATTAAATCAAAAAAGTCTTACAACGGATTATTTAAATGGAACCATTGAGATTAAAAGTCCTTTGGTGTACCGAAAGGGTTCCGGAAAAATTCTGGAACTAAAAGGAGCGACTGGTAATAATCTGAAAAATGTAAGTGTTAAAATTCCTCTGGGAAAACTTGTGTGTGTTACAGGTGTTTCCGGCAGTGGAAAATCTACATTGATCAATGAAACCCTATATCCTATTCTGAATGCACATTTTTACAATGCTCTTCAAAAACCTTTGCCGTATAAATCTTTCAAGGGCATTGAAAATATTGATAAAGTAATTGAAATTGATCAGTCTCCCATCGGAAGGACTCCTCGTTCTAATCCTGCAACATATACAGGTGTGTTCACAGATATCAGAAACCTTTTTGCTCAATTACCTGAAGCAGCTATTCGCGGATATTTACCGGGAAGATTTTCATTTAATGTGAAAGGCGGAAGATGTGAAACCTGTCAGGGCGGAGGAATGCGTGTTATCGAAATGAATTTTCTCCCGGATGTTTATGTAGAATGTGAAACTTGCCGCGGAAAAAGGTATAACAGAGAAACACTCGAAATCCGTTACCGGGGAAAATCAATAAGCGATGTCCTCGATATGAGCATCGAACAAGCAGTGGAATTTTTTATAAATCTTCCGCATATTCTTCACAAAATTCATACACTTAAAGAAGTCGGACTCGGATATATTACTCTCGGGCAACAAAGCACTACGTTAAGCGGTGGTGAAGCACAAAGAGTAAAACTGGCGACTGAATTATCGAAACGCGATACCGGAAATACGTTTTATATTCTTGATGAACCCACGACAGGTCTTCATTTTGAAGATGTAAGAATTCTACTCGATGTTTTAAACCGTCTTGTTGAAAAAGGAAATACTGTTCTGATTATTGAACACAATATGGATGTTATCAAAACTGCAGATTATGTTATAGACCTGGGTCCGGAAGGAGGTATGCGTGGCGGAACTATTATTTGCCAGGGAACACCTCGTGAAATAATTTCCAATAAAGAAAGTATTACTGCCGAATTTTTAAAAAAAGAGTTAGAAAATGATTTTATTCCCGGCAACTTTCGAGTAAAGCAGGCGTTTAATTGATAAATGTGAAGAGGAAATACGAGTAGACGAGGGGACGTGTACTCGTCTGCTCGTGAAGAAGATAAAAAAAGAAACAATACATTATCCCAATTTTTTTAACCTATGAACTACGACGAATTAAAAATCAGGAAAGCATTTTCAGACAAAGATTGGCAGGAAATTAAGGCTCACGACACATGGCAGATTTTCAAGATTATGGCTGAATTTGTTGATGGCTTTGAGAAACTAAGTAAAATAGGTCCCTGCGTTTCTATTTTCGGCTCTGCCCGAACAAAACCTGACCATAAATTTTACCACCTCGCAGAAGATATCGCTTTCAAACTTACGAAAGAAGGCTATGGAATCATTACCGGCGGAGGGCCTGGTATTATGGAAGCAGCAAATAAAGGAGCTAAAACTGCAGGAGGAAAATCGGTTGGACTAAACATAGAACTTCCTTTTGAACAATCGTCTAATCCTTATATCGATCCTGATAAACTTATTACTTTCGATTATTTCTTCGTAAGAAAATTAATGTTTATTAAATATGCGCAGGGGTTTGTGGTTTTACCGGGTGGTTTTGGTACAATGGACGAACTTTTTGAAGCATTAACATTAATTCAGACAAAAAAGATCGCAAAGTTCCCAATTGTTCTGGTGGGTAAAGAATATTGGGCCGGACTATTTGATTGGATTCGAGAGACATTAGTAACAGAAAAAATGGTTGATGAAAAAGACCTCAAACTCATATTCCTGGCGGAAGATGCAGAACAAGCTGTAAACCATATCAACGAATTTTATAGCCGCTATTTGCTTAAGCCTAATTTTTGAGTTTGTGGTTATCAACATTCTATTTTGAATAACTGGTAGTAATTATATTCCTATAATTGACATTGGCTTGTTAAATTGAGCCCTAATTTCAGCTATTAGGAAAATGATCAAATCAGGTATAATAATGATTTCCGCTTTTATATTGTTTATTGGCGGAACTTCTATGGATACAGAAGAAAAAATAATTATCAATCAAAATTTCCCCGAGGCAATTAAGCCGGGAGAAGAATTTATTGTTACAGTAAAAATTCACAAATCGGCTATTAACGGTTTTGCAAGATTTCAACATGATTTACCAGCTGGTTTTACTGCGGTAGAAATGGAAAACAATGGAGCAGATTTTTTATTCGAAGACCAGCATACAAAATTTATATGGGTAAAATTGCCTGTTGAAAATGATTTCTCTATCTCATATAAAATAAAAACCGACAAGACAATTAACGGTAATCAAATCATTAATGGTGTTTTCGTTTACATGGATAATGATAAAACACAGAGACAAAATCTAGAATCTGTTACAATAAAAATTAAAGAAAATGCAGTTGCAGCCTTGCCTTCTCCACAAATTTCCCGTCGTCTTTTTTCCATTGCACCGGATAAAGGTGAATATCGTGTAGAACTTACCATTTGCCCGAATAGAATTAACGAATCCGCTCAATTTACCGATTCAATTCCTGAGAACTATACTGCATTACTCATAGATGCTCATGATGCTATCTTCAGTTTTGAAAATCATACTGCCATTTTCAAATGGGCTACTCTTCCTGCTGATTCTTCCTTTAAGATTTCTTATACAGTGAAATCCGACAAAGCCACCCCATCACCGGTAATCAATGGAGTATTCGTTTATGGTAATGTAAAAACCGAACAGCCTGTCATGAAAGAAGACCCAATCAGTGAAAATTTCCTGATGGATCCGGCTGCAGAGATTAAAGAAGAAACAAAAGCTATTGAACCGAGCACAACAATGGCCGATACTAAAACTGTAATAGCTGAAAAGAAGTTATTTCCTGCTGCCGAAAATGGAATTGTTTATAAAGTTCAGATTTCAGCAACTAAAAAAAGTAGTGTTAAAAACAACGATTGGTTTACATCTAAATATCAAATTAAATCAAATGTTGAATTGACTTATCATGAAGGCTGGAAAAAGTATCTTATCGGCAGTTTCCAGGCTTATAAAGAAGCCAGTAATTTCAAAAAGCAAACGCAGGAAAAAATATCAGATGCTTTCGTAGTTGCCTATGAAAATGGCATGCGTATCCCTATAAGTGAAGCCCGACAAAATAAATCATTCAACCAGTGATCAAAAAACTCTACAACTCGAAGTATTATTGTAACAGATTAATCTTCTGTAAATATTTTATTCTGATATTTTTTTCTCTTGTTTTAAAAGCAAATGCTCAGGAGGCAGAAGTTAAAGAATCGAAAAAATTCAAACTTCCAATTGTCAGTGCGGGCGTAGGCTTATTAAATTTTTCCGGCGATGTTGGTTATAGCCGACTCAACCAACCTTTAACTGCTCATTCAGGCTTTCAGATTGAAATTCAACCGGAAACTGAAAAAAGATTATCGTACTCATTGTTTTTTTTATCAGGTAAAGTTGTTGGAGATGAAAAATCATTTTATCGCACATTAAATTTTTCTTCCTCTTTCTTCAGTGAAGGATTAATGCTTCGTTACGATTTTTTAAATCGTAAACGTACCGACCAAATAATAATTCCTTTCCTTACAGCAGGTGCTGAATATATCGTTTTTCGATCTCGTACAGACTTACGTGATAAAGACGGAAAATATTATCAATACTGGAACGATGGAACAATCCGTGACATTGCTCAAAACGATATTCTATCAGATCAGGCTGTTGTAATTTATCGGGATTATAATTATGAATCCGATCTACGGGATGCTAATCTTGATGGTTTTGGAAAATACAGTACCAGTACTTGGGGTGTTCCTGTCGGTGGAGGAATCAGGTTTCGGATGTCAGAGCGATGTGCTTTAAATTTTAGCAGCGTTTGTCATTTTATGGGCACAGATTATTTCGATGGTGTTACAGCTGAAAGTAAAGGCAATCGCCAGGGAAACGATAAAAACGATAAAGTATTTTTTACCTCCGTCTCCTTTAGGTTTGCTCTGTCTTCCAAAAATGAAAAATATAATTCCGTAGATTTCAATGCTCTTGTAAATGAGGATGCTGATGGGGATGGGATTCCGGATTTAAAAGATGATTCATCCGGTACTCCTAAAAATAATGCAGTTTCTATTGATGGTAAACCATTCGATAATGATAATGATGGTATACCGGATTACAGAGACAAAGAAGCTGCCAGTGCCTCTGATGCAGTTGTCAACGAAGATGGTGTTACAATTACTGAGGAAATGATTGAAGAAAAATTCAGAAAAGATTCTCTTGCTGCATTGCCGGCTGTTATCGAATATATAAAAAGTTACGACAAGCTTTTAAAGCGAAATCCGGATGCAGAAAAAAAATGGATGGAGAAAAATACTAAAGTAGATAGAAAGAATTCAAAGAATCCCGTTCCTGTCATTTATCGCAAACTCGATTTGGATGTCAATGGTATTATTACTCCAAAAGAAATTGGAATAGCAATCGATGATTATCTTGCCAAACGATCCAAATATACGGTATCTGAGTTTTTCGATCTGATTGACTTTTTCTTTTCGCAAAACTAATGGCTATTAAAAGTAATTCGTTAATAGTCATTGTTTAAAAACGAATGAAATTAAGCTGTGATTTATTTCATTTTTTGTAAGTTTTCCTTGAAGATTACTCAAACAAACTCTTGACTTTTATTGTAAATAATAAAAGCGAATAAACTGTTCGCTGTTTATGTAATTGTCATATGTCAGAGAAAATAATTCAAATCTTAATCGTTGAAGATGATATCGTTGATCGCGATATTATAAAAAGAGCTTTAAAAGGATGCGGAATAAAACATGAACTGTTTTTCGCCGATGACCATGAAAGTGGTAAAAAAGCTACCCTTGGTATAGAATATGACTGTATTTTTTTAGATTACAATTTGCCGGGAGGTACAGGATTAGAATTACTGAAAGCAATTCGCCAATCAGATAATAAGTCTCCGATTATTATGGTAACAAGCCTGGGTGATGAAAAACTCGCCGTAGAATCCATGAAACTCGGCGCTGATGATTATATACCAAAGAGTTTAATCACTGCATCATCCATCGGTCAGAATATTCGTCATGCCATTAAAGGAAAAGAAAATGAAAAACGACAACGAGAACTGGAAAAACAACTTCAGGAAACTCAAAAGAAATTAAGTACTGTAGTTTCAAATTCCCCTATAATTTTATTTTCATTGGATGACAAAGCAGATTTTATTTTATTTGAAGGTAAAGGTCTTGAAAGTCTTGGTATCGAAAAAGAAAAAGTAGTTAATACTTCTTTAAACGAAAACAATAATCTCCCTATTTATTTTGATGATTATTCTCGTGCAATGAATGGAGAAAAGCATACTGAAATAATCGAATGGAAAGAAAAATTTTTCGAAATATTCTATTCACCGATTAGAGATGAAAATAATATTATTTCAGGAGTATTAGGAATTGCATCAGATATTACTGTTCATAAAAAGGCCGAAGAAGAACTTACAAATGCAAAATTAATTGCTGAAGAAACTGCCAAAATTAAAGAACAGTTTTTAGCCAATATGAGCCATGAAATCCGCACACCAATGAATGGAATCATTGGGTTAACCGGTATTTTATTAAACACAAAGCTTGACGCCGAGCAATTGAAATACTTGCAGTCTATTAAAAGCAGTAGCGACAATTTGCTAATTATAATCAACGACATTTTAGATTTTTCAAAAATTGAGGCTGGCAAAATGAATTTCGAATCAGTTCAATTCAGAATAGAAGAAATTACAAACAATACCATTGAACTTTTCCAGTCAAAAGCAGATGAAAAATCAATAAGTCTTATTCTTGAGAATGATTCCAATATTCCTGAATTTGTAACGGGTGATCCAACAAGACTCACTCAAATTCTGAATAACCTGATAAGTAATGCCATTAAATTTACAGAGAAAGGGGAAGTCAGATTAAGTATAAGGCTTGTTTCGCAGGATAAAAATAATGTAACCCTTTGTTTCGAAATAAAAGATTCGGGCATAGGTATAGCTGATAAAAGCATCCCTACCATTTTCGATAGTTTTACACAAGCCAGCAGCGATACTACCCGAAAATTCGGTGGCACCGGCCTGGGACTTACAATTGTAAAAAAATTAATTAATCTTCAAAATGGAGAAATTATAGTCAAAAGTAAACTCGGAGCGGGCACATCTTTTACATTCTCGCTTCCATTCATTCTTTCTTCTAAAGAAAATATAAGTATAAAAAAAGACTCATCCGAAAATCATAGCATATCAAACATTCGGATTTTGGTTGCGGAAGACAATAAGGTTAATCAAATGATTGTTAAAAAAATTCTTTCAGACTGGAATACTCATTCAGAGTTTGCTGATAATGGATTAATCGCCCTTGAAATGTTTAAGTCATCGGATTTTGACATAATCCTGATGGATATTCAAATGCCGGAAATGGATGGATATACAGCTGTCCAAAAAATCAGATCTGAATTTTCCGGGCCTAAAAGTTCGATTCCTATTATTGCGATGACAGCCCATGCCATTTCATCTGAAAAACAAAAATGCCTTGATGCAGGGATGAATGGATACATAAGCAAGCCCTTTGAACCGGCGGATTTAAAAAAGAAAATACTAGAATTAACTAAATCGAATTTATCCGAATTGAAGGAAATTAAACCTGATATTCCACGAAATAATAATTTATTGACTTCGACAAAAAAAGATTTTGTTGAAAGTAAATTAACTATTCCATGCACCAATAACATTTATGCAAATAAGCCTTCGGAAGAAATTATTAATACAACTATTTCAGGACCTAAAATTAATTTATCTTATTTGAAAAGAATTGCAGAAGGTAATGATGCTTTTGTAATTGAAATGATTGAAATGTTTCTCAATAAAACACCTCTTGCTATTGAACAAATGAATGAATGCTATCGAAAAAAAAATTGGGAGGAACTTCGAAAAATAATTCATCGCATAAAGCCTTCTTTTGCCTATGTTGGAATGCAGAACGTTCAAAATACTCTGGGTAAAATTGAACTTTGGAATGATGAAAAAGGAGATTTCGAATTTGTAAATGGGCTTCTTAATGAAGTTGGTGTTGATAGCCTTAAAGCATTTGACCTTTTAAGGAAAGAGCTGGTTACTCTTAAATAAAAATTGAAAAACACATTCATTTCCTTTTAATTTGTTAATGATTAATTGAAAATAGGATAATTTTTTTGAAAAATTTTGGCCCTGTTATTTTCTAATTATTGAGAATTTTTTAAGGTAATTGCGGTCTTTCGGGGTAATCGAATATAATTATTTAGAAAATTACAGGTTAAAAAACCATCCATTTTAAAAATATTATCTTGCACCTTGTTATTAACCTTAAACGTAGCAGGGAATGAAAGTTTTAGTTTGTGAAGATGATGAAATGGTCCTAAAGATGGTCGAATTTAAGCTTCAAAAAGAAGGACATGACGTATTTCTCGCTATTGATGGCAAAGAAGCCATTGAAAAAATAAAATCCATACGACCTGATATTATCATTACAGATATCATGATGCCCTATCTTACCGGACTTGAAATTGTTCATAAAGTAAGGAAAGAAATGGGCCTGGCTACACCAATTATTATTGTTTCCTCTATAGGCCTTGAAAAGACAGTGCTTGAGGCTTTTCAATTGGGTGCAGATGATTTCATTACCAAGCCTTTTAGCCCAAATGAACTGTCTGTCAGAGTGAAAAAACTTTTATTAAAATCCGTTTAATTTTTAAACATTCGTGCTATCTTCCCCACACTTTAATGGAGATAAATTCTGCTTGTCCAAATATCCAATAATTACTTTTGCCAGCGGTCACAAAATGTCGTTTAAAATCAATTATTCTATACTTGTTGCGCTGTTGTTTTGCCTACTTATTTCAGGGAAAGTAAGAGGACAAAACCGTGCATCTGATACTGTTGTTGTTATTACAGATACCACAAATCTGGATGCTCTTTTTAAGAAAGCTCGCGAATATGGATTTGATAATAACTATGCACAGGCACATAGAATCTGTCAAAAAATTCTCGAGCGAAAGCCTACATATTATGATGTCAGAACATTTCTTGGACGCATTTATGCCTGGGAAAAACAATACGATAATGCCCGGACAGAATTAAGTAGAGTACTGATAGAAAGAGAAAATGATTACGAAGCGTTAAGTACACTTTTCGATGTTGAATACTGGACTGAAAGTTATTCAGTAGCAAATGATTACTTGAAAATTGCTTTAGGATACTATCCTACATCTGAGGGACTATTAATTAAAAAGGCCAAGCTTCAAATCAAATTAGAAGAAAAAGGAGAAGCTGCTTTAACCCTTCGGCGTATTTTGGACCTAAACCCCGGACAGAAAGAAGCTATAATTATGATGAATTCTTTGGAAGGACGTAAACTTCGAAATAATTTCCAGACAAGTTTTTTAGTTGATTTATTTGCTAAAACAACATCCGATCCGCGGCAATTAGTTTCAGCAGAATTAGGTCGAAATTTTATCTTTGGTTCGCTTACTTTGAGAGGTTATTTTGGTGATAAATTTAAAAAGCAAGGATTCCAGTACGAAGCAGAAAGTTATGCGCACTTTACACGAACAACGTATGCCAATTTATTAGCCGGTTATTCAAACGTTTCTATTTTCCCAAAATTAAAATATACAGCTGAAATCTATCAAAAACTTCCTTCAGGATTTGAAATATCTTTTGGTATGAGATATTTAAAATTTACTAAGTCAACTACAATATATTCGGGCTCTGTTTCAAATTACTATAAAGATTATTATTTCAGTTTGAGAACTTTTATTACTCCTAAAGATTCAATTATTAACGAAGTAAAAACAAAAAAAACATCCCTTTCATTCGTAGTAAACATTAGGACATATTTTGGTGATTCAGATAATTATTTTGGCATAAAAGCGGGTACGGGAAGATCTCCGGATGAAACAGCAAGGTCTCTTGAAGTGGCATCTTATTTGCCATCGT
This sequence comes from Bacteroidota bacterium, assembly GCA_031417555.1. Lineage (GTDB taxonomy): Bacteria > Bacteroidota > Bacteroidia > AKYH767-A > 2013-40CM-41-45 > JADKIH01. The sequence continues at coordinate 10,832 of JANOVV010000105.1, read as the reverse complement.
ATAATGGAGGATTTGAATTTCAGAAAAGAGCGTTTGGCCGCTGGTTACTTAAATTTGAAACCACATATGCAAAAGAAAATATTGTAGATGCCGTTAGTTATTCAAAACGAATTTCTACAACTGTTACATTGAAAACCGTATTTTGAACCACCTCGTTTTTATGAATTCGACTATCAAAAATAACTTATTCTTTATATTTTTATTATTAGCCCTGGGTTCATTTGCTCAACCGGCTAATCAGAAACCGGCTGCTTCTCCGGTTAAAGAAGGGAAAAAGAAATTATCCGATTATGGGAAAAGTTTTTTTGAAAAAGATTCCATCCATGTTATTAAAATAAATTTCGTTCAATGTAATTTTTGGGATTCACTTATTTATTACAGAAAAATTTCTGATTCGCTGGATGTTTCAAACTATATGCAAGCAACTGTAATGATTGATAATAAACGTTATTATGCATGTGGTATAAAATTTAAAGGTGAATCTTCGTACGAATTTTATCCCGGGAAAAAGAAACCTTTCCGCATAAAATTCAACAAGTTTGTGAAGAATCAGGATATGGATGGGCTTGAAGAAATTAATCTCAACAATAACTTCAAAGATCCTACCATGCTACGGGAAAAAATGTATCTCGATTTGCTAAACAAACAAGGATTGCCTGCACCACGTGCTTCTTATGCAAAAGTATATATTAATGAAAAATATTGGGGCCTTTATCTTTTAACAGACAATATAGACCATGTTTTTCTTGAAACACGTTTCAACGACTCTCGTGGAAATTTATACCAGGGAGAACCCTTAGCAACTTTTACCTATTCAGGTAATGAGCAATCAAAGTATTTCAACAAATATGTTTTAAAAAATAATTTAAAGAAAAATGATTGGAGTGATCTGGTTAAATTTATTAAATTAATAAATGATACTGTATTATCTCCGGATGATTATCTAAGAAAACTTGAATCTTCTTTTAATCTTGATAAATGTCTTCGGGCTTGGGCAATAAACAATCTTATTGGCAATATAGATGCCTATAATATGTTTTACCCACATAATTTTTTCCTTTACCATGATAGTATTACCATGAAATGGCACTGGATCTCGCTAGATGGCAATTATGCTTTTGCTGCGTGGAATCCTGTAATGTCGCTCCCATCATTACTTAGGATAAGTATTATGGTACCGGATTCAGTGCCCTATAAAGACCCAAGACCCTTATTGGACAAAACCCTTAGATCTAACAAAGCCATTCGTAAAAGATATATAGCTATTGTGAATGAACTTTTAAGAACCGAATTCAATGAGACCAATATCAATCACACTATCGACAGTATTACTTTGCGTATTCGAATTGCTGTTTATGCAGATGTAAATAAAATGTATTCAAATAAAGATTTTGATACGAATGTAAACACTACACTTGGAGATCCGCTTGATCCTGGTAATTTCATTCCCGGATTAAAATCTTATATTGCTGACAGAAGAAAATATATTGATGCCGAACTGCAGCAATTATCAAAGCAGCTGGATTAAAAATAATTTATTGAAACTAATTTGTTTAAGATACTTTTTATATTTCTTCAAATAGACTGGTCTGATCTGCAATATTCTGTAGAGGATTTCGGTCGAACAGTTTATAGTTTCCCGATACATATAAGGATTCTAATTGCAGTAACATTAATCTTCCTATTAATTATTCTTATTCTCCTTGCAGTTGTTTTAAGTAGCCGTATATATAAAACCGGTCGCTTAATAAAGCGGGATGATCTTCACAGAAAATATCAAAAAGTTTTTCGCGTATTACTTTTCGAAGACCGTGTAAATAAAAACGAAATCAATAATTATTTCGACCCAAAAGATTTATTAGAAAAATATAACCGGGAAATTATTATGGAAGAAATAATACATCTTCATGTTAATTTTACCGGTGAAACTGCTGAACGACTTGAAGATATTTATATTCAATTAAACTTTCATCAAGATTCAATTTACAAATTAAGAAATAAGCGATGGTATATTATAGCAAAAGGAATGCGCGAACTGGCGTTAATGAATATTAAACAAGCATTACCATTAGTGTCCGAATTTATAAATAACAAAAATGAAATTTTAAGAATGGAATCCCGAATTGCTATAATGAAATTAAGCGATAACGATCCATTATCTTTTCTTTCCAGAGAAACAACACCTTTAAGCGGCTGGGATACGGCAAATATTTATTCAATGTTATCCAGAATGCCGGAAAAACTTATGCCTGATTTCAGTAAATGGCTGAACTCACCAAACAAAGATGTTGTTTTGTTCAGCATTCAAATGATTGGAACATTCCGGCAGCAGGAATCGGTTGAAATACTTTTAACTCTCCTCAAATCTGAAAACGAAAAAATTCGTCTTGCTTCCATTAACGCTTTACGATTACTGAATGCATCCGCTGCAGAAAAGCCAATGATTGACATTTATGAAAAAGAAAGTATTAATATTCGAACAGAGATATTGAAAACAATTGAAGTTATTGGTAGTCAATTTTCGATACCCTTTCTTGAAAAAATACTTAATCAACCACTTGAAGATTATCCACTGGTAATTCAAGCAGTCAGAGCACTTCTTGCGCTTGGTATAAGAGGAAGTACAATTGTTGACCAATTATATCAAAAATCAGGCTCACAAATGCAATTAGTCATAAACCACGCAAAAGATAAAAGGCTTTAAATAAAAATGGGAATATTTTTTTATTATTTCACAAAGTTTGCTGACCATTTTATCCTGGTATACAGTTGTCTGTTATTTGGCACTTATTTTATCCTTGCCACTTTTTCTGCATTGGATATTATGAAGTATATGCGTCGTAACAGCTTTATAGATTACAGAGATATATTAGCCGCTCCTTCTGCTCCATCTATTTCCATAATTGCTCCTGCATTCAATGAATCTAAAACCATTGTTGAAAATGTACGTTCTCTGCTCAACATTCATTATGTTAATTTTGAAGTAATCATTGTAAATGACGGTTCAAAAGACAATACACTTCAAATGATGATTGATGAATATTTACTTGAGCCTGTAACTTTCGCATTTGAACAAAAACTTGAATCCAAGCCTATTCGTGCCGTATATAAATCTAAAATGCCATCGCTGAATAAACTCACAGTGATTGATAAAGTAAATGGAGGCAAAGCTGATGCATTAAATGCAGGTATTAACGTTTCTAAATACGATCTCTTTGCTGCAATTGATGTGGATTGTATTCTGGAATATGAATCATTGCTTAAAATGGTTAAGCCGTTTATGGAACAATCTGAAAATGATAAAGTAATTGCTGTTGGCGGCGTAGTTAGAATTGTTAATTCATGCGAGGTAAGAGAAGGTAAAATTATACAGGTCAACTTACCTAAAAACATTATTCCACGCGTACAGGTTCTTGAATACATTCGCGCTTTTCTTCTTGGCCGAATGGCATGGAGCCGACTCAATGGATTAATTCTTATCTCAGGTGCTTTCGGTATGTTCGATAAGAAAGTGACAATCGCTGTAGGCGGTTATAATCATAAAACCGTTGGCGAAGACATGGAGCTGGTTATCCGAATGCGAAGATATATGGAGGAAAAGAAAAAAAAATACCGCATCGTTTATCTTCCCGATCCTCTTTGTTGGACTGAAGCTCCCTCGAATCTTAAAATCCTTGGCAAACAACGCAATCGCTGGACACGAGGTACAGCTGAAACTTTATGGATACATAAAAAACTTATCTTTAATCCACGTTACCACTTTTTAGGAATGATAAGTATGCCATTCTGGTTTTTGTTTGAATGGCTTGCACCCATTGTGGAAACTACTGCCTTTTTATATCTTATAATGATGGCTTTTTTAGGAATTTTAAATGTTGAACTTTTTATAACACTCTTCTTACTTATATATGTTTTTGCAATTATGTATTCGACAGCAGCAATTCTTTTTGAAGAATTGAGTTTTCATCAGTATAAGAAAAAACGTGATATACTCAGATTACTGGCAACTGCCTTAATAGAACCGATTATCATTCATCCAATAACTGTTTACTATGCAATCCGCGGAAACCTGGATCTTTTAACCGGTGTAAAAAACTGGGGTGATATGAAACGTAAAGGATTTGAATTAAAAAAATAATTTATTTGCTAATGACGAATCATTGCGTAAGAATTATTTTCTAACCAATCTTGTAGAATACGATTCTTTAAAAATAGTTTGCATCATAGGTAAATAAAATTCCCAGAAAAATCTATTTCGATCTGTTACATCCATTGCATTATACATTAGAAATTTTAATCCGGTAATACCATCCAGTTTGGCAAATCTGAATTTTGTAGGATTGTCAGCAAAATCTCCGCAGAAATAGTAAAAAGTATAGTCCGTATTCCGATGAATAATACCGGGAAAAATTTTTGGAATACCATTATTTTTTAATAGATCTTCCCCTCCCCTTGTCGTTGCTAATACATATTTGGAAATTATTTCGTTGGAATCGTTTTTATTAACCATAATATCTATCCAGTAAGGATAAATAATTACACCCGGCACACCAAACTGTGATTGATATTTTTTATCAGTATAAATTTTTGGAATAGCTTCTGTAAGTTCTCTGTCCTTTTCCAAAACAAGAATATTACCGCTTTCATGAATAAAGAGCATTCCTTCTTTATGAAAATTCCACCAACCGCCATGAGCGGCTTTATATTTACGGACAATCCACTTTGGCAAATCAGGATTATTAACCGTATCAAGCGAGCTTATATATCTAGCCATCCAACCCGACCATTCCAGGCCAAACATTTTTTCAAAACTATTTCTTACATTATAAGGAGTAGGGTAACCAATGGTATTAAATTCAGATATAATAGGCTTGTTACGTTCTTTCATTTTTTTCAGAAGAAGAATATCTTTTTCTGAAAGTCCGCCATAGATACTTTCCGAATTTTCATTTCGGTCGCGATGCTTATACCATTCATTGCCCAGAATTCCATAAGTATCCGTAAAATAAACCATGTCATAAATAGATGAAATGCTATCAAGATCGGATTCATTCATTTTTTCAAAATCCTGAATATTGTATTTTTCATTGTCGGAAGGGAAAAAACCGTAATAATCCTTGTTGATATCGTAAAATAATCCATTTGATTTGGTATACTTCTCATAATCAAGAATCCAGTTTACGGATCTATGCTTAAAACTGTTAGAATTCAAAACAGTTTTATCAACGATTAAAAGGTTTAAAGCCTTTTTACTGCCTAATTCCCAGGCTATTCGCATCCATAAAGGTGTAGCAAGAAAAATAAGAATAATGATCAAAATCGAACGGCTTTTCATACCTCAATTGTAAGATTTAGGCAACAAATGTACTTTAATATTAAAGGTTTATTGCAACAAAAAGTGATCGAAACAGCTAAAAAGAATGACATAAAAGTGTTTATAAAAAGATGGCTATTGCTAAAATCTTTATTGTTGAAGACGATCAGTTTCTCGGCAATCTTATTAAGAGAACGCTTGAAAAGCTAGACAATATGGATGTTACTCATTTCCTAACTCCGGAAGATTGTCTTAAAAATCTCCATCAGAATCCTGATATCGTTTCTATAGATTATAATCTACCCGGAATGAATGGAGTCGAGCTGCTTGAAAAGATTCGAAATTACAATGATGCTATACAATGTATTATGGTATCCGGTCAGGAAAAGCTGGATGTTGTTATCGATACTTATAAAAAAGGTGTTGTAGATTATATCATCAAAGATGATAATGCACTTATTAACCTTGAAAATTCGGTAAAACTTTTATCTAAAACTGTTTATCTACGCCAGGAAAACGAAAGTCTTAAAGAACTTGTAATCGACAGAAATAAATATACTAATATTCTAGGCAATAGCGGTCCAGTGCTTAAAGTGTTGCGAATGATTCAGAAAGTTGAGAAAAGCAATATTATGGTACTTGTTACAGGACAAAGCGGTACCGGAAAAGAATTAGTAGCAAGAGCTATTCATTATAATTCACAGCGGGCAAAAAAACCTTTTGTTACTGTAAATATGGGTGCTATTCCTGATGACTTAATAGAGAGTGAATTATTCGGTCATGAAAAAGGAGCATTTACTGATGCACGTGATCGACGAATTGGAAAATTTGAAGAAGCCAATGAAGGAACTGTTTTCCTGGATGAAATTGGTGAAATGGATCTCATGATGCAAACCAAACTTTTGCGTGTTCTTCAAGAAAAAGAGGTTACGCGTATTGGAAGCAATAAATCAATAAAACTAGATGTCAGGGTTATTGCTGCGACCAATCGTAATCTTGTACATGAAGTAAAAGAAGGCCGATTCAGAGAAGATCTTTTTTACAGACTTCAGGGATTTCTTATACACCTTCCTCCCCTCTTTGAACGTGGCGATGATGTAGTATTACTATCAAAAAGTTTTCTTAATGAATTCTGCAAAGAAAATAAAATGCCAACGATAGCTTTAAGTAAAGAAGCAGTTAAATTTCTACTTGATTATAAATGGCCTGGAAATGTCAGAGAATTAAAAGCTGTTATTGAGCGAGCCGCAATAATGTCAGAAAACAATACAATTCTACCGGCTGATTTAGTATTTGCAAATTAACTTTTTCAACATGCATTAAATTGCATGTCTTTCATTTAAATAATTTTTTATCTCCTTTTAATAATAATAATTCATCCCAATTTAAGAATTCCAAAATTCAAGAGTAGTTTTTGACGTTTTGATTTACCAACTATTTTCATTTTTCTTACAAATGTAATTTCTGAGTAGAATTAAGCAAGGCTATCCTTTTTAATATTCGTATACTATTAGAATAGAAGTGGCTTTAAAATGAAAAATAAGGTGAATAGATTAAACAATCGATTAAGAAGTAGAACCAAATTTACTTATAAGAGAATTGTGGTTTTGAGCCTTTATGGAACAGCATTAATAATATTACTAACCATTGTTTTCAATTTATCAGATATAAAAAAATCAAAAGCGACTGCAGTTGAAATAAGGGAAGTTGATGAACAACAGTTTACTACTGAAATGGCAGTTCCTGCACCCCTGATAAAGAATCAGAAAATAGCCGGGCCAAATACAATCTTCATCCATAAAATAAAAATATCAGAGGATAAACCTTCACTAAAGAATGAATAAGAAACTCACTCTTCGTGGAAATATTAAGGTAAAGGGAATGTTAAAATTCTCAATACGGTTTGTTCAATGTACACAAATCGTCTTAAATATCTTAGTTACATCAGAAGCAGCTGCGGCATTAAAAACAAGTACTTCTTCGGGCGAATGGAATAATGCTTCAATCTGGAGTCCGGCAGGAAAACCCTCTATTAACGACGATGTAATAATTTCAGAAAATCATTTAATTACATTAAACAGCGACGAGCAAATAAGAAATCTTACAGTTTCCATAAATGCAAACCTTATTTGCTCAGCCAATAAACTATTAAATCTATCAGGTGATATTTCAGTAAATGGAACCGTTGATATGAATGGCGGAGATATTACTCTCTTGAAAAACGGTTCTGACTTTAAACTTGGTCCTGAGTCTGTTTTTAAATGGAATCCCGGAAATAATTCTTCCACGGGTGTTACTCTTTTTACAAAAGGTCAGGAAAAATTTAATGAATCAAGTACGCTGATCATTCAACGATGGTACGACTACACAGTGCCACTTGGTGAAATTTGCAGCGGAAATTTTGGAAACCTTGTAATTAATACCCCCGGTGGAAGCAATTCAATAATTGAATGGAATCAGAAAAATGAATTTGAGACTCATCTTATTAAAGGCACATTAACTATTGATCAGGGATGGTTAACGCTCGATAAAACAGGATCGATTTCATCTACTACAATTAAAAATATTGTTTTATCATCTCTCAATTCTTCTTTTACAGCACACAATGGAAACCATCCATCTTCATTTACATTGAAAACAGGTTCCATTACTAATAATGGCGGAAATTTTTATGGTTTAAATGATGGTAATGGAAATATTAATGTTGTCGTTTCAGGTAATTTTACAAATTCAGGAAACGTAAAAATTATTAATAACTCAGGGGTATCCAATGTATCCAATGGAAATGTTGTTTTACGGGTAGATGGAGATTTTCTTCAGACAAATGGTGATACACGATTAATATATAATATAACAACAAAAAATTCAGGAACTTTTTCCGCAACATTTAAAAACCTCATCTTATCCGGAGGAATATTTATGGGACAAGGTGCCTGTCATACTGGTGGACGTTTAAATCTCTTGAATGTAACGCAAGACTTTACAATAAACTTTAATAAATCCACCGATAAATTCAGAGGGACTGGATTAACATCCATTGGTGAAACAAAAAACAACGCAGGACTGGCAATAAATGTTGGAAGAAACCTGAGCATTAATGGAACAACGCAAGCCGAATTTACATCATCTGCCTCGACGGGTGACGAATTGGTTTCCATTAATGGGAATATGACTATACAAGGTTGTACAAGTAATTTTAATTATGGTACAATTGAAGCATCGCATAATTCCGAATTGTTTGTGAAAGGAAATTTTTCAATTCTCGGCGGGATTTGCTGCTTGTCCAAAAACAATGGGACGCTGCATTCTGTAATTTCAAAAAATCTTAACATCTCCGATGGCGAATTAATTGTAAAAGAAAACACGGGAGTATCAACACTTATTATTAACGGAGCATTCAATCAAAACGGGGGCATTTTTGTTTTCCACTCCAATCAGAACACTGCAAATAATGATATAATAAAAACACAGGTTAATGGAAACTTCAATCACACCGGTGGCACTATAAATTTTGATAAAAATATCTTAGGAGCAGAAAATGTTTTATCGATAACAGGAGATAGTTGCCGGTTTTCAGGAAATGGAATTATAACATGTGCCGGAAATAGTTCTTCGATATCCAGAGGTAAAATAAATTTTGAAAAAGAAGGAATAATAAACTATCAAAGTGAAGGCAGTAATCATTTAATAGACAGAGTAATTCAATCTATTGATAACAAATGTGAACTCATATTAAAAAACCAAAACATTAAAATTGCTTCTTTTCCAACAGTGTCAATTTTTGCATTAAGAGTTACCAATGGTGGAAAACTTACTTTGAAATACTCAACAATTACATCGAACCTTCTTTTTAATAATAGCTGCATAATGATAGATTCTTCAGCTGTTATATCAATAATAAATGAAAACGGTTTATTTGGAAAATCCGGCTCAGCTTTCAATTCGAATATAAATTTTTCTCTTCATAAAGAAAGCGTAGTTGAATACTACGGAGATAAAATGCAAATTATAACAGGAATTTCATCGATAAAAAATCAGAAGGATAAAAAATATGGTATTCTCAGAATAGCAATGAATAATCCTAAATCTTCCGCTTTTTTAGATAAAGAAGTGTATGTAAGAACGCGTATTGAATTGGTATCAGGAAAACTAAATCTAAACAATCACACATTAACGATAGAAAACGGAAATAAAGAAGCGGTGAATCGGATAAAAGGATTTATTGATTGCGATCTCGACCCTTCTTCTTCAAAAAACATTGTAAACTGGAAAAATATAAGTGCAGGAATTCATGAATTTCCGTTCGGTCGATCTTCAACAAATTATCTTCCAATATATTTCAACTTATTATCAGGCGAAGGAAATGATATATGTATTTCAACATGCAGAACGGATAAAAACTTAGTACCATATCCGTTAGGAACCGGTTTAAAAACATCCGACCTGTTTATTACCGAGAACAAAGTAGTGGATAGATGGTGGTCGGTATATGCGCCGGGGACAAAATCTGATATTACTTTCACATATTCTCAGGATGAAAATTTAATTTTAAACAAAAAAAAGAAAACATCACTTTCTGTCTTAGTTTGGACAGGTTCGGAATGGGTAAATTATACTCCGGCTGAAAAAAACAAAAATAAACTAAATAATACTATAAGCCTTCGTAATGTTATAAATGGAGAACAATTCGTTATTGTATCGCCAGATATGACACAAAAATTTGAACTGAAATTTTTTGAGGCGAAACAAAGTGAAAAGGGAGTATTGTTAAGTTGGGAAACAATAAACGAAGCCTCTTCTACAACATACAAAGTTGAAAAGAGTACAGATGGAATCAACTTTTATGAAATTGGTGAGTTAGAAAATAATTTTAACTCAGAAACCTTTTCTGCTTACAATTTTTCAGACGATCAATTACCTGAGGAAATTGCATATTATAGGCTAAAGTATATCAATAACAACAAACTTTCATATTCAGAAGTAAAGATTGTAACAACAAAAGATAATTATAAGGTTGGTTCGGTAAAAATAAATTCTGTCAGTCCTAATCCATTTACATCTACTCTACATATTAATTATAAAGCAATCGATCAATCAGCGATTCTTACTATAATTGATACTGAAGGAAGAATTTTAATGAATGTTCCTTTGATATCTTCAGACCAGGGAAATGGAACAGCGCAATTAAATCTGGAATCACTTAAAAAAGGTATCTATTTTTTAAATATAATCAACAACGGTAAAAAAGATACAGTTAAAATAATCAAGAACGAATAAAACTCTAAGCATGAGAAAAAAAATACAGCAAGGTAAGCGACAGCAAAATAAAGTCCGAACACGAGTGATTATTATTTTTGCAACAACTTCTATGGTTGTTTCTATTGCCGCAGGTTTACTTGTATTTATGAATATAAATAATCTAAGTAAAACAAGAGCATCAGGAACAGGATCAGAAGGAGGAGGAAATAATCTTGGAAATGGAGATATCATTTCAGAATTTACCTGGGAAAAAGACCCG
>JANOVV010000104.1:0-12975 GCA_031417555.1 Bacteroidota bacterium | reverse complement strand
CTTCGTTTTCTCTAAGCCACCCCTTTTTTTTCAGATCAGCAATGTATGCACGAAAGCGGCGATCAGCCTCTCTCCGTTTGGAAGAAAGTGCTGATCGGATATCACTTAATACATCAGAAGCAGAATTTTTAACCTGAGAATGTGCATCAATAATTTCATCGATCTTTTCTATTATTTCTTTCGTTTCAATTAAGCCTTTTGTGAGTTTAATTAAATGGGGGTATGAACTTTCTCTTTCTTTCAGAAATTTTATTACACTATTAACAGTAGTAGAAGCTGAACGGATCAGACTGAATTGAATTTCTGTTAGCACAGAACCAGACTTGGCTAATAGTTTCGCTTCGGATTCAAAGTCATCGAAGAAGATATCCGGAAAATATCCACGGGTTTTTAATGATTGATAAAATTCATCGGTTTGGTGAAGCGTTTGTAAAAGAGTATCCCGGCTAATTATCGGACTTAAACTTTCTGCTCTGAGTCGAGAGGAATTGCAACGGCAATAAAATGCTATTTTTTCGCAAATCTTGTCGAATTCAAAAAGCTTGAATGTATCATTACCACTGATATTCACAGATAAAACATTTAATTATTATGTCCTCAAAGAACGGTAAAAAAAAGAGTATTACACTGTTTTTAAAGTTCATTTATAAGCCTGTTGTTTCAAAACCTTATATATTTATTGAAGCCCTCCGAATATATATTTTTGGCATTGCGCACTGATTGATTTTATTTCAATAGAACAAACATCATTTACCAAAAACTTTTTTATTTTTTTCTTCGCTTACTTTTTTTTAAATTCATTTTTTATTATTTAACGGAAACAAAAAACGTTTTAAATCGTATGTTTCAATCCAATGAATAAATTTATTTTTCTGAAATTAAATTTCTGGTTTTTCAAAATAAATTAAAATCAAAAGATACATTTAACGACAAACAAGATGAGTGATTATTTCATTAAAGCTTCACTTATATCATTTTTTTTATTGGTATAAGTATTATAAATAACAGCCTTTACCGCTATAATTCTGCTTAAAATCAAGATTTAAGGTATTGTCTCACCTGCTCAAAATTGTCCAATTAATATTGAAGTTTAGTATTTTCTTAACAACAACACTGTTATCTTTACAACCGTAAATCAAAACCTATGAAAATTAAAGTCATTAAAATGTTTCCAAAAAATATTTTTGCTCTTGTGCTATTATCTACTTCATTAATAACCAATGCCCAATCGCAAAGTACACAAGGTAATTTCGATCGCGCTTTGCAAATAATTAAAAACGTTTATGTAGATACCGTCAATGAAAAAAAGCTTTCTGATGCTGCTTTAAAAGCTATGATTAAGGAACTTGATCCTCATTCAGTTTATATACCTGCTGAAGAAATGAAGGAGACAAATGAACCACTCGTTGGAAAATTTGAAGGCATTGGGATTCAGTTTAACATTCATGAGGATACTATTCTAGTAACCCAAACAATTTCCGGAGGCCCATCAGAAAAACTTGGAATAAGAGCGGGTGATCGTATTGTTAAGATTGATTCTTTAAATGTTGCAAATATTAAAATTACCAATAACGATGTATTAAAAAAATTGCGCGGTAATAAAGGCACCAAAGTAACCGTAAGCATTTTTCGCCGCGACCAGGTTGATTTATTAGATTATGTTATTACACGTGATCAGATTCCTCTTTTTAGTGTTGACGCTGCTTATGTTGTGGCTCCGCAAATCGGATATATTAAAATAAGTCGTTTTGCCGACTCAACGGTTGATGAATTTATTAAAGCACTTGACAAACTAAAAGCTAAAGGAATAACAAGTTTAATTCTCGATTTACAAAGCAACGGTGGAGGATATTTAAATCGTGCTGTCGGATTGGCTGATGAATTTTTAGGGGAAGGAAAGAAATCTGTTTTCACACGAGGAAGAGTAAGTCCTCCCGAAGAATTTATCGCTACAGCAAAAGGTGGCTGGGAAAAAGGAAAATTAGCAATCCTTATTGATGAATCGTCAGCATCAGCCAGCGAAATCGTTACCGGAGCAGTTCAGGATTGGGATCGCGGACTTGTCGTTGGCCGCCGTTCTTTCGGTAAAGGATTGGTTCAAAAAACATATCTTCTTAACGACGGTGGAGGATTGAGAATTACTATTGCTCATTATTATACTCCATCCGGCCGTAATATTCAAAAACCTTATACATTGGGTGATGATGAAGATTATGATCTTGATTTTAGCAACCGGTTAAAACATGGTGAATTATTTTATAAGGATAGTATTCATTTTGCTGATTCTACAAATTACTATACCAATTCCAAACGTATTGTAAAAGGCGGTGGCGGAATTATGCCTGATGTTTTTGTTCCTCTGGATACATCTTCTAACAGCCAATTTTATACTGATCTTTTAAGAAAAAATGTTCTTAATGATTTCACTATTACTTATACCGATAGACATAGAAATGAATTAAAGAGCAAATACGCTGATGTAATTTCATTTAAATCCGGTTTTATTTTAGATGATAATATTATGAATGATTTCCTGGCAGCCGGAGAAAAAGCCGGAGTTAAAACCGATAGCATTGGATTAAAGACTTCAGGCAAACAATTAAGATTGCAACTCAAAGCTTTAATTGCAAGAAATTTATGGGATACAGGCGCCTATATGGAGGTTATCAACGATATCAATCATGCTTTGCAAAAAGCAATTGAAGTTATTCAGGATAAAACTTTTGAAAAAATGAAAATTGCTTCCAAATAAATGAAAAGAAGATTTCTATTTTTAATTGGAATTTTCTTATCTGTTAAATCATTAGCGCAATTAAATGCCGGTGTCAAATTGATGTCGTGGAATGTTCTTAACTGGCCATCAACATCCAATTATATTGCTGATACTACTCAACGTTGTCCGGCATACAGGGCCGTTATAAATTATGCCCAACCGGATATATTAATTACTTCAGAAAATACTTCTGTAAATAGTGTACCTGTTTTTTTAAATCAAGTGATGAATACCGGTACTTATCATTATAAGGCCGGAACTTTCATCAATGGTTATGATACGGATAATGGAATTTATTACAGAGACTCATTGTTTGATTTCATCAGTAATCAGCCGATACAAACAAGCCTTCGTGACATAAGTCATTTTACACTAGTGTACAAACAAACCGGTGATACTATACATATTTTTTCTTGTCACCTGAAAGCAGGGCAGGGGTATGAACCTCAGCGCGCAGCTGAGATTGCAAAGCTGCGTTTAGTTACCAATGCTTTTCCTGCCGGCACTAATTTTTTAATCGGAGGTGATTTTAATATTTATGCTGAAAGTGAACCGGCTTATACTGGAATGTTACAGGATAATACGAACGACGATGGAAATTTTTTAGACGTTTTACAGCTTTCCGGAACCTGGAATTTTTATGGTTATGCACCTTATCATACGCAATCCACCCATTATAATTCGACAGGAACGTTTTCAGGTGGAGGAATGGATGACCGTTTTGACATGATACTTTTTTCAAATGCCATTTCACAACCCGGAGGAGTCTATTATTTACCCGGATCATATAAGAACATAGGAAATGACGGTAATCACTTTAACAGAGACATTAATTATGGTACCAATTCAAACGTACCTTCAACGGTTGCCAATGCCTTGTACGATGCTTCCGATCATCTTCCAATAATGGTTACACTAATGTTTGGAACAGTATCCGGAGTAGATGATATTCAAAACAACCTGACAGAAATCCGGGTTTTTCCAAACCCTGTTACTGAAGAAACAAAAGTTAGTATTACCTTAAAAGAAAAAGGGGATGTGGATATTTTAATTAGTGATGCTTTAGGTCGATCAATTTTTAAAAGTCAGACATTAAATTATGGTCCCGGACAATATTTGCTGCCTTTTGATTTCAATAAATTAGAAAATCCGGGATTTTATTTACTTTCGATAAAAATAGATAACTACTTGATTAGTAAAAAGATAATAGTTATTAAGTAGATTTTTGATGATTACCATTATTTTTTTTCATACTGTTTGGCCAAGGCTGGAACATTTTTTCGTTCTTGAGAGTATTAATAATCAAATCACTCTTCCGGATGAAGAAAAAAGCGAGCTCACTGCCGAAGCCTCGCGTCGGTGCTCTTTTAATTTCTGAACCATTTAATCCTGAGCCTACTTTTAAACGTTCGGTTGTTCTTATTAGTCAGCATAATTCAAAGGGCACTATTGGCTTCATTGTAAACAAACCTACGCAATTAAAAGTGCATGAGGCACTGGACGATTTTCCAGAGATTGATGCTGTTGTTTATTGGGGCGGAGCTATCCGACTCGATTCCATTTATTACATACATTCCATAGAAAATTTAAAAGGTGCCCATAAAATCGCTGAAGGAATTTATTGGGGCGGAGATTATTCACAATTAAAAGTAATGATTGAAGCCGGAGAAGTCAATTCAGATCAGATTAAATTCCTGGCAGGCTATTCGGGCTGGCAGGGTAAGCAATTGGAGAAAGAAATAAATTCCGATAACTGGTGGGTGACTGGTGCCGATAAATATTCGATACTAATCGAAGAACCAACAATCATGTGGGGCAAAGTACTTACCAGCATGGGACATGTTTATGGTATTCTTAATGATTTTCCTGAAGATCCGGGCCTTAATTAAATCTGATATTTCATCAAACAAATTTTATTGATTGAAGAAATGTCTGCGTTTAGAATAGCGCAGCGATTTGCTGCAATATTTTCTAATAAGAAAACGCTGATTCGTTGAAGTAATGTTTCAACAAATCAGCGTTTTCAATTATTGCAATTATATTAGTTGCAAATTTTTCAGGATTTTTTTTTAAAACCTCAAATGAATGGTTCGTGTCATTCCATTTTTTGTAACAGTGGCAAGGTCATCGCAAGTACCATCACCAAAATCAATTGTACGGGCAGGTTTTCCAGATGGAGTAATTTCCATGGTTCCGCTTGTTATGTAATGGCAGGTATGATCGCGATGTATATTTGTAAGCGTACTTGAAACACTTTCACCTTCGCTATTGGAACCTGTCGAACTTCCATTTATAAGATAAACGTCATTAACCCATGAATGATCACCATAACCTGCTATCATTTCTCGTGTACGTTGGCTATTCCATGATCTCCAGGAGCCATCAGCACGGGTAATTCGCATGCTTTGAGCATCGATTGTCCATGTCATATTTCCGGCAGTATTTAATCCGTTATTGATTACACTTCTCACACCTTCTACATGGCGATTGTTTACATAAAAGTTATCGAAGGTAACTATCCATGATGATCCTGCATCGAAGTAACCGGTTCCTGTATAAGTAACAATTACCTTTCCTGATCTGCTTTTACCATCGTTTCCTGTACAACCTGTACCAAAATCAAAAGTTAAAATATGATTGATGGAGTCATTTGTAACGGTAGCACAAGTATGAGAATGAAAATTAAATTGATCCATGGATGAATTCTGTGCTTCATCGTGGCTAAAAGTTCCCATTCGGGCTACTTCGCTGGTCATATTATCGACATCTGAAGAGACGCTTTCAGCTTGTCCGATATCTTCGGCAACAGCTTGAAAATTGTCGTTACCGGTTTCCGTGTCTTTTTTGCAACCTGTATTCAATGAGAATAGTGTCAGGATTGCGCCAATCATTAGTGATGGCAATAAAAGCTTTTTAGTTTCCATATTTTTTTTGTTTATGTATTCTTCAGACAGGAGCCGGAGGTAAGGGTTTAATGGGAATCAAGAATCAATAGAAAAGAATCAAGAGCCAAGATTGATAGTTATTTGGAATGAGAGGAATGAAAATCTTATAGTATAATTCCTTAAGGAATGAAAGTTCTATTAGTGTAATATAATAGAAGACTTAAAAAGTTCTTGGAGCTAATTTGAAAATTAAATGGAAGGTAGATTTTTATCAAACGTTGAATGTGACTGAATATTTATAAAAATCAGATAAATCTGAAAAGAAATTTTATATCACTTTTTACGCTGGAAGTAGGCAGGAATGACAGGCATTTTAAACGAATAAAGCTGCTTTCCAGCTATTTGACTTTTAATATGCGGCTATTATTTTAATAGCTGAAATCCTCAGCCAGATATTAATTACTAAATATTAATATCTTTTTTTGAACAATTGCTTGAATTTTACTTAATAATTCTATTTTTGCACCCGCCTTAAAAAAGTACCGATTCCGTAGCTCAGCTGGTAGAGCAATACACTTTTAATGTATGGGCCCTGGGTTCGAGTCCCAGCGGGATCACGTATTACAGTCCGAGTCTGAAAGTCCGAGTCCGTGGGATTCGTATAGATAATCAGACTCGGATTTTTTTTCAGACTCAGACTTTCAGACTCGGACTTTCAAACTCAGACTTTCAAACTCGGACTTTCAGACTCGGACTTTCAAACTCGGACTTTCAGACTCAGACTTTCAGACTCAGACTTTCAAACTCGGACTTTCAAACTCGGACTTTCAGACTCGGACTTTCAAACTCGGACTTCAGACTCAAACTCCAGACCCGGACTTCATACTCGTACTTTTTTCTCTCTCGAACTATAATTAGCTTTGAGATCACTTATCATCTTGAAAAGCATTTTAGAAGTTTCCTCAGCTTTAGAATAGAAATGTTTCTGTTGATTAATACTAATCGTTTCTTCAACATATAACAGATCAAGAATTGAAACACATTCAAATACGCTTCCTCTTGCGATAACATAAAAATTTCTTTCATCAGCATTGCTGAAACGACTTGTTCCTTCTGCGATGTTTAGCATGATACTCATTGCTGCTCTTCTTAGTTGATCTCTTGAAACTCTGTCCAATTTCTCATTAGACAAAACTTCTCTTCTAATTTCAAGATTGAATTCACGGGCTTTTTGGTAGACTTGTAATTTTTCGAAACCGAACATTTTTTTAATGCAAGGTTGAAAGCAAGGATGATTTGTACAACCAATATATTAGGCAAACAGAGAGTTGAATCAAAATAATTGAGTTCTATACAGGTATTTCTAATTAGATCATTAAGAAAAATCTGATTGATAAAATTGCAAAAGATCAATTGAGACGTGTTTCGATGAGCATAACTTTAAATATCGTTGAGGGAACCAGTCGTTTTTCAAATGCTGATCGAAGGAATTTTTACACTATTGCACGAGGATCATTATATGAATGCATTGCATTGATGGACTTATTAATAAAAGACAGGCTAATTGATGTTGCATTGCATTTGAATTTTTCAACAATTGGAGAAGAGATTTCGAAAATGCTGTATTCAATGGAGATGAAACTGACAAAGTCAAAAGGAGTGGTTTTATACTATAGGTTGAATGTATATAGACAGCATGTGGGGAAGGTTATATAAAATTCAGTAAAGGCATTGTTTTTATTCTTTAATTTTTAATACTAACTTTATAAGATGAAAAATATTTTTTATCTAATAATTCTTTGTTCACAATTTTCCTTTTCGCAGAATACTTTTCAGAAAATTTATGGATTTGGTTATGGTTATTCTGTTCAACAAACAACTGATAGTGGCTATGTTGTTTTTGGAAGTAATTATCCAGGAAACAATATTGACATTTGTGTACTTAAAACGAATCAAACAGGTGACACTATATGGACCCGCACGTTAGATCATACCATTCGTGATATTGCATTTTCAGGTGTGCAAACAAAGGATGGTGGATATATGATTACAGGGACAATAGAAAACACAGTTTTTACTCATTGTTTGATCAGGCTGAACGCAAATGGCGATACATTATGGACGAAATTAATTCATTCTTCTATAGGAGAGTTTGACGGAAAATCAATAATACAAACAATGGATGGTGGTTTCGTTATCAGTGGAAAAACAAAATATCTATTAGACGGCTTATTGTTAATGAGATTGGATAGTATGGGCACAGTTCTATGGCAGAAATCATATAACAATATGGGATTTGATGATGTTGGTAGTAGTTTTTGTCAAACATCTGATCATGGTTTTTTAATTGTTGGAGTTGAGAACTTTAATCAATATTCAAAATCTATTATTGTTAAAACTAACAGCAATGGAGATACTCTTTGGACAAAGAGTATTTCAAATTTTGGATTTGGGGGAGCTGGATCAGTCACCGAGACTTTCGATGGAAATTATGTTATTGCTGGATATACCTTGATCAATTTAAATAGTAGTGAATATTCATATCTGGTTAAATTGGATATAACAGGAAATATAATTTGGTCAAAACTGTATGGGAATACTGATTCTACCAGGAGCTTACATGTGAGTTCTATTCAACAAACTGCAGATAGCGGAATCGTGATGACTGGCGCTCTCTCTAATCCTCAGGGAGTGCAAGATGTATTTCTTTTAAAAACTAATTCAACTGGCGATACACTATGGACACGTTATTATTATTCAGTTAGCTATGATTTTCCTTTTTCGATAAAACAGACATATGATAATGGATTTATTATTTCAGGTACATCACAAGATAGTAGTAACTCCGGTACTTTCATTTACCTTATCAAAACGGATTCATTAGGTCACATTGGTTGTAATGATTTTATACCGTCAATCGTTTTAGATACTTTCCTGGCAATCACAGATAATATACCAATAATTGCTACAAGCGTCACTACCACACAACAATTTATTTATCCCGTCATTGGATATAGCATACAAGCCTTTGACTATTGCACTAAAAATTCTATAGCTTCGATTAATAATAAAACAATCAAAATTTTTCCTAATCCGTCAAGTAATTATTTAACATTCGTTTTTCCTCCTAATAACCACTCATACTTGAATGCAATTAATTATTTTAACTTAATGGGAGAATTAGTATACACAGAACCCATCAATTTTCAGCCTGGGGATTCGGAAGTTATCTCGGACATTTCAATTCTTCGACCCGGAGTATATATTGTCAGGATTTATGGTAATGAGAATTATCAAATTATGATAATAAAACAATAATGATTGAAACACTAATTTTATTATGTCTGTCCAGAGTTGTCTTATTTTATTCATGAGTTATATTATGAAATAAGAGCAATAATTGCATAAATAGGAAATCCAGCGGGATCACGTAGCAGTGTCAGTTCCAGAGTCAGTGTAAATCTTACACTAACACTGGAACTGACACTTTTTTTTCTAATAATTCCTAAATCTTTTCCCTAATTTCAAAATTGAATTCTCTGGCCTATTGCTAAACTTGCAACTTTTCAATGACTACAACTTTTAATCGCAAAATAGAAGGGGTATAAAAAATTTGCAATTACTATAAAAAATGAAAATAATTCTAAAATGTTATCTTGAAACATAGTTGAATCCTGAAATCCGTTTAAACCCGTCTAATCCGTGTTCTATTAACAGGCCAATATAAACTTTGAAAGAGTTGCGGAAACAGCTCTTTAATTCTACCGGGAAAATTTCAATTTATAATAACTAAATCTCCTTACTCATTCTTTCAATCGATACTTTATAAATCATAGAAAAATTTGCATCCTTCATATATTCGGAGAGTTTTGGTTTAAATGCTTCAGCACGTTCCGTTAATGCAATCATCTTTTTATCATTAACGGAATTGCCGGGATCAACTTTTTGAATTCGGATTACATCGATAAATTCATCCATCCATTTTCCATAGTCAACCATAAACTCTTGTTGGTGCGGGTTTAATTTGCGGATGTCTTCAGGTTTTATAATTCCTGCCATCAATTTCGAACTGACTAGCGTAGCTCCTGCCGAAAGTCCCAGGAATTTTAAAAATTTTCTTCGAGTTGATTCTTTTTCAGACATTGAAATTTTTAATAAGTGAATATTAATGCAAATTTATTTTAACCAAAACTAAAATATTAAATTCAATTATTTATCTAAATGGATATGATACTTATCATTAATTAAAAAAAAACTTGCAAAATCTTATATTATATTAACTCAAACATCAAATTAATCACAACTCAGAGTACTTCATAAATAACCAATTACCAATTAAAGCATCGGATGCCTTTTAAACTCCTTATTCGGATCAAATAAAAATCGATAAGTTTTCAGAATTCGACTTTTATACGTTCCAAGATTTTCTGCTATACTAACCATCTTCGGATTAAAATCTCCTATCCATTGCATTTCAAAATCTTCGTAAAGGTGTTCTTTTCTTATTAGTGAGGCTCCTTCAACAATTATAAAACTGTCGACGCCTTTTCCCTGGTGTTCAGGTACAACACCAAAAACTAATCCGATAAATTTACGGATATGCCTTTGTCGAAGCATCCAGGCAAAGCGAATTTTTTCGATGATAGTAAATCTCCCATTAAATTTTCTGAAAATCTGGTTGATGTCGGGGAGATTAATCCACATCGCTACCGGTTCATTCTTATAATAAACATACCACATCGTCTTTTCATCGATAACCGGATTCATTTTTTTGAAAAATCCAAGAACCTGACGGCTGTCGAGTTCTTTTCCGCTTCCGTGTTTTGCCCATGCTTTGTTATAAATGGTCCGAAAATCTTCGGCATATTTTTCGAGTTTTGATTTTTTCAGATACTCTGAACGGTAATCCGGATTCGCTGCAATCTTTTCATGACGCTCATGAAATTTATCCAGAATTTTATTGTGCACTTTTAATGAATAACACCATTGCTCAAAATATGTTTTAAATCCATACGATTCAAATAGATCCTGGTAGTACGGTCTGTTGTAATTCATTTTATAAGGTGTAGGAGTGAAGCCATGTACTATTAATCCCCACCAGCTTTCACGTTCGCCGAAGTTGATGGGGCCATCCATTGCTTGCATGCCCTTTTCCATTAGCCAGCGTTTGCATTGATCAAATAAAATATGTGCTGCTTTGCGATCATCGATACATTCAAAGAAACCCATGCCACCTGTCGGTTGTTCTTCCTTTTTTGCTGTCTTCTCATTAATAAAAACCGCAACACGCCCAATTACATTTCCTTTTTCATTTTTTAATAGGAATCGAGAGCACTGTCCGTGACGAAAGAATTTATTTTTTTTTGTATCGAAAACTTCTTCAATATCTTTATCTAGCGGACGAATCCAATTCGGGTCTTCTTTATAAATTTTTAAAGGTAAAAGGAGGAAGTCTTTTTTATCACGAGGGGTAATGACTTCAGATAGGTGCATAATATTAAAAAAATTATAGCCTGCCTGCATTTTAGCCGGTAGGCTGACAAAGATCGAAAAGATCGCAAAGAATGCAAATATGATTTCAAGTTAAATTTGAAATCATAAAAAAAACCATCCGCGATTAACGAATGGTTTTTAAAATTTTATTTATCAATGAAATCCTTTAATCCTTCCTTTCAAGGTCTCATTTACCATTAATACTTATCTTTTTCTGCAACTCCAACACACTAGCTTTAAATTTCTTATCTGTTTCAATAAGATTATTTACGGTGCGGCAGGCATGAAGTACGGTAGCATGATCTTTTCCGCCACAATGTGCTCCAATATTGCTGAGTGATGATTTGGTCATATTTTTTGCAAAATACATTGCAATTTGTCGAGCCTGAACTACCTGGCGTTTTCTTGTTTTAGATTTCAGCATTTCGATTGGAAGGTCGAAATAATCGCAAACAATTTTTTGAATATAGTCGATAGAAACTTCGTGTGTAGTATTCTTTACAAACTTATCAATCATCTGTTTAGCAAGTTCAAGCGTAACTGATTTTTTGTTCAGGGAAGCTTGTGCTAAAATCGAAATAAGAGCGCCTTCCAATTCGCGTACATTAGAAGTAATGCTGTAGGCAATGTATTCGACAATATCTTTTGGAAGTTCGATACCATCGATGTACATTTTTTTATTTAAGATGGCAATACGAGTTTCCAGGTCAGGCATTTGTAGATCTGCTGCCAATCCCCATTTGAAACGACTTAAAAGGCGTTGTTCCATTCCCTGTAAATCGACAGGAGCTTTATCAGAGGTGAGGATGAGTTGTTTGCCGGTTTGGTGAAGATGGTTAAAGACATGGAAAAATACATCCTGTGTTTTTTCTTTACCGGCAAGAAATTGAATATCGTCTAATATAAGTACATCGATCATTTGATAAAAATGAACGAAGTCGTTTTGCTCATTGTTTTTTACTGAATCAATAAATTGATGAGTAAATTTTTCAGAAGATACATATAAGACGGTATGTCCGGGGTGTGCATTCTTGATTTCTATTCCGATCGAATGGGCGAGGTGGGTTTTACCCATTCCAACACCACCATATATAAGAAGGGGGTTAAAAGAAGTACCACCCGGTTTATTGGAAACGGCATATCCTGCAGAACGTGCAAGGCGATTGCAATCTCCTTCTATATAATTTTCAAAAGTATAATTAGGATTTAGCTGTGATTCGACGTTCACTTTTTTAAGTCCCGGAATTACAAAGGGATTCCTGATCGTGTTTGAAGTAGAACCCAAAGGAATACTCATAGGAGTATTTTTAAGATCGCCATGAGTGCGGGTAGGAATTTTTACGGTATACTGTTTGGAATCAGCTGTTGCATGTTCCATAACGATACTGTATTCGAGTCTGCCTTCATTTCCGAGCTGTTGTCGGATTGTTTTCCGTAAAAGAGTAATGTAGTGTTCTTCGAGCCATTCATAAAAAAACTGGCTGGGAACTTCTATGGTTAAAATTTTACCATCCAGCTTTACAGGTTTAATAGGTTCGAACCAGGTTTTAAAACTCTGAGCACTTACGTTATCTTTTATTATCTGAAGGCATTTTTTCCAGATGCTTTCGCAAGTTTTCTCCATTGTTGTTTTCAAGAAAAATTTTTTTGTAGTGATGTTTATAATTTACTTTTTAAAAATTATCCGAATGTCGGATAAAAAACGATTGATGTTTCAATTATACTGCAAATATTTTGTAAATAAATTTAAAAAAAAAATTATGCTGCTATTGTATTTTCACTAATTTTTACAGTAGAAGCAGTAACATCTTTTTTTCTTCCATT
>JANOVV010000103.1:0-47124 GCA_031417555.1 Bacteroidota bacterium | reverse complement strand
ATGGTTATTCCTTTTGAGGTGTCAATTTTAGAAACACCTTTAACTTTAGCCCCATTATGTAATTTGTTAAATCCGGTCTTTACTTTTTCAGGAAGCTGATTAAAAGAAGATGGACTTTCGGTTTCTAACCATTCACCTTTATCACTGAAGTTAGCCGAATAGTTTGCACCATTCCAATCAAACTCCGCCTCATATTCATGAGCATTTTCTTTGTCCCATTTAACATTGGTCGCGTTTGGAAATTTTAGGTTGAAGGCTGTAGTAACAACCATTGGCGTTTTGCTTTTAGCAAACCCTGTAGTAATAATGCATATAAGCAATATTACGGTGAAAAATATTTTTTTCATTGTTAGTTTGATTTAATAAAATTTAAAAAAGTATTATGCTGAATGTATTTTTCAATATGATCTTTGAAACGTCAAAAGTAAGAGGTTTATTGTATTTTAATTCTTCATTTTAAAATAGTTAGTCAGGCGCCCAATACTGTTTTGAATATTATCATTTCCAGTTAATCGGAGTGAATATATTCCATCAGATAATTGCGAAATGTTTTTAGTAATCCTGTTTTCTTTAGGAATAAGTAAAAACTGCATGCTTATCCTTCCTAAACCATCTACTATTTGCAACAATTGTTCACTATTTATTGCATAGGTGATAGTAACTTCAGTGAATAATAATTCTTAATATTTTCTATTCTTTTACAAACCTTTTTACAATACTTTGTTTCTCCGAAATCATCTCCAAAAAATAAACTCCCGCTGACAAGGAAGAAGTATTCACTTCTATATATTCCCCATTCTTTATGGATGAATAAGTTATTGCTTGTTTTTGTCCAATCGAATTAAAAATATTGATCGTTTTAATTAATTCCTTTTTCCCTTGTGTGATGTATAAAATATTCTTCACCGGATTCGGAAATAAATTAAATGACTCCTGAATAGAAGAAATAAAAGGAACATCACTTATTAAGCTGTCGCACACTGTACCTCCTTTGGCTCCTAAAAAATAATTCGGATGATTGGGTAGCGAAACTGAATAGCCTGGTAAGTGAATACTGTGTTGTTGCAGATCACATGCTAAACCCGCACTGTCTGGATAATTAATTACATGATAGTCAAAAACCGAACTTGAAGAATTTATATAAATTTTCCCATTAGGCGCTAACTGTTGCTGATAAAAAACAGTTGGTAGCCCACCACTTACAAAACCATCATAAATTGCTAATGTAATTTGACTTGCTGGTATATCAGTAGCTAATAAATCAAATTGATAAATTTTATAAATATTTGAAATATAAAGATACCTTCCGCCGGATGAAAATGCAGCTCCTCCGGCACCTCCACTATCAATTATATCAACATGAATTAAATTGCTGAAAAGTCCACTGCACCGGTCAAAATCCCAAATATCTAAATCACCGTATGGCTCATAATAAACATACTTACTACCATCCGGAGAAAATGCTGTCTGACCGAAATAATTATTTCTCCAGGTAATTAAATCATCTATCCACGGACCCTGAATTCCGTTTGGTGTAACTAAAAATCTAAATGAAGTATCACTTTGCCATTTATGAGATATAAGCCACCAGTCCCTGCCATTGGCATGTTTGCATGCAGTTAATTCTCCTTCAACCAGGCTATCATGAAGAAGAACAGTATTTTTTTGAATAACTCCACCTAATCCCCCATCCAAAGTCATATCAATAATTGAATAATATAAATAATATGTTGCGTACGTATTGAAACGATCATCACTTGTTTCATGAAACAAATAATATTTAGTTGGATCTCCCGGAATAGGAATAACTAAATTAGCTTGTGGAATATGAAGTCCATAAAGACTGTGAGCAGTCGTATAATCACTGGGATTTAATCCACTACCATTAAGCATGGTATCATCGTTCGCATTGGAAATATAAATTCCGTTTGAACAAAATAAAATATTACCTGCACTATCACAAAACTGTCCGTTTGTTTCAGCAAAATTAAAATGTCTCTGAACGGAAGAGACCACCAAACCGCCACTACGGAAATCCATATTTATCCCAGTAAAATTCGTGGTACAACAACCATAACCCATCAACCAAAGTTTGTCCTGATTTTGACTCAAGACAAACTTTGGTAATAATAGGATACACAGAAAACTAATTATGCATTTGAACATTAATCAAATTCAATTTTTTATTTAATAATAGTCAGGCGACTAATATTGTTTTGAATATTATCCTTTCCTGTTAATCGTAGTGAATATATTCCTTCCGATAATTGCGAAATGTTTTTAGTAATTCTGTTTTCTTTTGGGTTCAGCAAAATTTCCATGCTTATTCTTCCTATATTATCTATAAATTGAAGTGTTTGATCACTATTTATAGTATAGGTGATTGTAACTTCAGTGGAAGCAGGATTGGGAAATATACCAACTGGGATTTGATTTTTAGAAGCTAAGCGTAATTGTCGTCCTGACTGTAGACAAACAACATCGTCGTTGTAATGTATGTTTGGGTCAATCAACTTATAAAGTGTCCGCGCCCTGAATACAGCGGGACCACCGGCTAATGGACATTGCTGTGCGATCGTGAAAATACTACTGGAATTTAAATTAAAGTAGTCTGGATTTTTAGCAACTATTCCGTTTAGATAAACATCATTGATTATTTGTTCGTTGTGTTCATAAACTTCCGAACTGCTGATGTCTTCGTTTTGAATGTTTAGTTGATCTGCATTATCTGAGATTACATTTTCGAGAGCCGCAAATTGCTGATGATTGGATGTGATGAGTTGATTTAACTGATTAATTGTAGTTGAGCGTATTTGGCTTACCTCCATTATCTCAGTCACATCTAAATTAGCTATGGACAAAGTACTATCACAGATGCGAATTGTATCTGCCATTTGATAAATGCTGTTAGCATTATTTTCAATTGTTTCCAGCATTGTTTCTTGGGCCAGAGTTACTTCATCGCTTTCAACGTTTATGGTGGCAACCTGCTCTACTGTTGTGCCTTCTTGATTTTCGAAAAAGTCTGTTAACACCGGATGCTCATCTTTGTAATCTGGCATTTTCAAAAGCTTCTCATACAAGGCAACTTGAGATTTCCATTGCGTTTCTTCGTTATAACTTGATGAATTAATTTCCCCTGATGCTACTGCTTCATCAACAGGATTTATATCTATGGGCTTTATCCCACCTCCACCTCCAGGGGGTGGTTCAGTTAATATATTGCAATTTGAATGGTGACTACCATTAAGTCCACAATCAACATCGGTTGTTGGTACAGTTGTAAACCAAGGAACTAATGCCACAACATTAATTTATGAAGGAATTGGTAAATTTTGACCTGACAGCAAATTAGCATATACATCATATCTCTCGTTAGCTACAGCAAGTTGAGATGGATTTAAATTTGTTGCGGCAAAACCAGGATAAGTAGTTTGATACCACCAATTACCCTGATTTATTTGAGGATCTACAAGTGCGGAAAATGTATAAATTAATCCATTATAATGACTTCCTATATCGTTTGATGTTAGCGTAGTTGATTGTAATCCACCATTGCACGTTCCGGAAAAACGGTATCCGTTGGAAGTTTGAGTTGCGGCGTTACACCTGATGTCGTTTGACTGGCTATCAAAAATATCATACCCTGTTTCATCGGTGGAATAATTTATTTGTCCCGAAACAGTTCCATTCACGCTGTTACAACTAATAGTATTTTCTTGTGAACCGCTTAATGAAATGCCCTTCATGGTATTGTTCACTGAGTTGTGAAGAGTTATATAATTAAAGCTTACAAATGAACTTTTTATTGCGTTCAATTCAATGCCTGCAAACCCATAATCAAAAAGATGAATTGAATTCTGGATTATATGGGTATTCGTATTAATATGATTGAAACCTGCGACATTTATTCCCGTTGCTAATGTGGGAATTCCATTTACATCTGTTTGCCTCTGTCCGCCATAAATAATATTTGAATAGATTGCAGAATGTGAAAATCTGTCAACGGCAATTAAAGAAACTCCATACGTATTGCAATCAATATAATTGTTAATGGCATTAATGATTAGCGAATTTCCCTGGCTAACATAAATACCAAAATCACAGTTATCAATTTTGTTTACTTTAATATTAATATTTGAATTGGAAGAATTTACAGCATAATGACATTCCTGGAAATCGGGATCTGTAGTTATTTTTCTTCCAGTCATCGTCAGGTAATTTGCCGTAGGATTTCCTGTAGTAAAAACAGCACTCCCATAATTTCTTAAGGCAGAAGTATCAATAGGCGGCAAATCATATTTTTTTATTCTTCTGAAACGATAATCTGTTACTCCTAAATTTGAATTCGTAGAATGAATACCAAAATTTAAATCAATAAACTGATTGACTGAAGTGCCGTTGTTAACACCAACATTAAATAAGGAAACATTGTATGCACGTATTCCGGCAAAGGAATGAGTGTATTGAAAATTATTAGGAACACCCGATGGGTTTACCGCTTTTAAACTACCGATGGTACTAAAACTGGAATTCTTAATATAGCCATTGATATGAATTGGTCCAGCGGCTCCAAGATCATATAAATTAACTCCTATGTAATCGTTAATAAAATCGCACTTGTCAATGTTGATGGTGCCGTTATCTTTTACTTCGACGGCATATTGTGCGTCTTTTATTTTACAATTTGCGCCGGTAGGTAAAGAAGTAAATGTGCCACCACCGTTAACAATAATTCCTCGCCACATATTACCGCATGCGGACAATTCGGCTCCATTTTGAACCGTTAGCGTATATTGATTTGGAACTGTTATTGAGTAACCCGCACCAATCGTAATAATACAGCCGTCTAAAGTTACACTATGGCTTAAAAGAATATTTGAATTTAAATTGTATGTTCCTGCTGGAATTATATTTGCGTTAAAGGAAGATTGATTCAACAAAGTTCCACCGCCGCAACACGAAAGAGTTAAACTTGCGGATGCAGATGAAGTACATCCGTTTGCATTTGTTACGGTAACAGAATAAATCGATATAGGAGCAGAGGTTGGAATACAACTTGTTGTTTCATGATTCGGTAGCCAGCTATAAGAAGTGAATCCTGTGTTAGTACACAGTTGTGTTCCTATACATGGGGCTCCTCCTGGTGTAATACTTACAGGTGGATTTGCCAAAATTGTAACAACAGATGTTGAACTGTTTGTGCAGCCATTTGTCCCAGTACCCACGACAGTATAAGTTGTGGTAACAGATGGGTTCGCATTGACAACAGAACATGTGGTACAATTTAAACCGTTTGCAGGTATCCATGAATAAGATGTTGCATTACTCGCAGTTAAAGTAATTCCGGAACCACCCGTACAAAAAGCAAGAGGACTTGTTGGTGAAACAGAAACAGACGGAATAACAATAACAGTAATAGTAGCAGTTGATGAACAATCGTTGGAAGTTCCGATAACGGTATATGTAGTAGTTACGGTTGGGTTTGCCGTTGGGCTTGAACACGTGGTGCATGAAAGACCAGAACTCGGTGACCATAAAAACGAAGAGGCACCATTTGCATTTAAACCAACACTATTACCAAAACAAATTGATGGATTTGATGGTGAAAAAGAAATTGAAGGTGATGTAGCAAATGTAATTTTTACATCATCATTAACTGCACCACATGCTCCAGAAGGGTTGTTTGTTGTAAAAGTTAACAATACTTCTCCGTTTGCAATATCCGCTGAACTTGCTATATAAGTAGCAGTAGGAGAAGAAATATTATTAAAAGTACCAGTTCCGTTTGTACTCCAAGTTGCTGATGAAGCTGCACCACTATAACTTCCTTGTAATGGAACGATATTACTACTGCAAATAGTTTGATCAAGACCTGCATTAACTGCTGCACCAATTATAGTTACATCCCGGTGAAATTCATAATCACATGTTTGACTTGGGCTAATGGCACTTGGCGGAAATTTAACATGACAACTTATTGTATAAGTTCCTAAAGCGTGATATGTATGCGTTTGATCTTCAGGTAATGCTCCAGAAATTCCGTTCCCATCACCAAATGTCCAATCACAAGTTACACCTGTTTCATAATTTCCAATATAAGATAACGTAAGTGGATTGCATATAGTAACAGTTGGTATTCCTGGACAATAATTCGTTGCTCCATTTATATAAAACAATTCATTATTTGTACAATACTGATTATTCTGTGAATTTGAACTTGCCTGTTTAGCTGGAGTGTATTTAAACCATTGAAAACTACCCTCAGTAATAATAGAATTTCCAATATCAGCAATATGATTTTGAATTGCATCATCTAAAAAAATCTTTTCTGATTTATATAAAGATTGTTCAGGATGAGTTGCATCATTTAACCAGTCAAACAAACCTTCTGGGTTACCGTTACCGTCATTATTTAAAAGTGGAGTAATTAACGTCCCAGAAGGGTTTGAATTTCGGAAAGCAATAACTCCGGGTAAGAATGGAAAATAGGACCAGAAATGTTGAGGATCATTATTCGGTGCTTCAGGATAATCCGTAAGGTAAATTCGATGTGCTATTGGATCAATAAAATTTGCCTCCTCCTGTATGAAAAAAGTCGGTGCATTAGGAGGAATATTTTTTAAAACTGTATATACATGTATTTTAAAGTGGTAAGAAGTATTCGTGTTTAATGTCACAAGGGCATTTAACAAAGTTTTAAATCCATTCCAATCATAATTTGTGTATGATCTCCAATATTCATACTCAATATCAAAGACATCAAATTTACACCCTGTGATTAAATTATTATTTTCATAATATCTATCAATAATTCTTAAATAACATTTAAGATACTCAGAAACTAAAGCTATATTACCATCAGCTGCAGTATATGAGTTTTGAACAAATGAATAATCTGAAAAAAAAGTTGCAATGTTTGGAATATGTGAAGTTGCAAAACTATAGGGTGCTGTTACAATTAATGTATTCCAAACATTAATATTGTTAAAAAAACCAATAGAAGAGCCTGCCACAGCAAATTGTTCAATACAGTAGTCATCTTTAGCCCTATTTGCAAAACTACAATAATCATTTGCATACGTATTACTTGTAAGTGGGTTTATATCTCCCCAATTTGAATTAAACGTCGGATATAACGTATAGAAATCCAGTCTTTTAATATTATTTGCTTTTGCAAATTCCAATAACTCAGTCTCTCTTAGATTACTTCCTAAAATAGTGTGTGCTGGATCATTTGTTTTAATAAAGTCATTAACATAAATTCCTCTATATGGAGTTGGATCAATCGCCTGTGAAAAACTATAATAGGAGATTAATAAATTAACTGTAATAAGAATCAATATCCATTTTAGATTTAAAATGGATATTATTCTTGAAATTACTTTTCTGAAAAGATTAAATGATAGTAGTTGATTTACGTGATTTTTCATCTTAATAATTTTTTAAAATATTTATAATAAAAATATTTATAATTTCATAATTATTTTTTCCCTATTCCAAAGACTTTTTTTATCTATGAAGAGTAAAATGTATGATTCACATAGGAGAAAAAAATATTTAATAATGTTTCCTTTTTCATGGCTATTTAAAAATCTAAATTAACCCCTATAAAGTTAATAAGAATTATACTTACTGTTTCATATAAGGGAGATTTATTTGCGAACAAAAATTAAATCAGCTTAGTATTGATTGTTATGAAATCCCTTTTTTCAATTATTTAAACCACCCAAATACCTAACAAATGTTCACAATACAGTTCAAAAAGAAGAGAATCATTGGAAATTTTCTAATTTTTTTAAGATTTATCCTGTATAAATATTTGATTCATAAAGTCAATTTGCGAAATTGTTAGTTATTAGCTAATATATATTCTTTTTTCAAGAAGATTAATTTTCACTCTTCAATTTTCAATAAATCAAGAAAGATACTTCCCTACAATCGGCAATCTCCTTCCCATTCCAAAAGCCTTGGGCGATACACGAAGTATAGGTGGTGTTTGGTATCGTTTATATTCATTCTTATTTACCATTTTAAGAATTCTTGCAACTAACTCTTTATCGAATCCCAAAGCTATAATTTCATCGGGTCCTTTTCTGTTTTCTACGTATTGAAATAAAACTCTGTCGAGGATATCATAATCAGGAAGTGAATCGGAATCTTTTTGATTGGGTCTTAACTCTGCTGATGGTGCTTTGTAAATAATTTTTTCCGGAATAATTATTTTGTTGCGGTTAATGAAATGAGACAATGCATAGACCTGGGTTTTATAAACATCGCCAAGAACAGCAATGCCACCGCACATATCACCATACAATGTACCGTAACCGACAGCGACTTCACTTTTGTTAGAAGTATTTAGAAGTATATACCCGAACTTATTTGATTCGGCCATTAAAAGTGCTGCGCGTATTCTTGCCTGAAGATTTTCTTCTGCAACACTAAATGGCATGTCTTTGAAAAAAGGTTTTAAAGCAACCAGGTGCTGATCGTAAATATTTTTTATGGGTATGATGTCATTACTGATACCTAAACTATGAATGAGTTCCAGAGAATCATCAACAGAACCTGATGATGAAAATTCGGAAGGCATTAGAATAACGTGTACATTTTCCGCGCCTAAAGCATCAGTTGCAAGACAGGTAACAAGCGCCGAATCGATTCCTCCGGAAAGTCCAAGTATTGCTTTTTTAAAATTTTGTTTTTCAAAATAATCACGAATACCGATAATAAGAGCGTGATAAATTTTTTCTGTTTCGCTTATAGGTGTTTTAATTTTTTCTTGATGGCCGGTATAAGTCAAAGAATAATTTTTTTTATCAAATTCGAAAATCGAAAAATCTTCTTCGAAATATTTTAGTTCATGAATGAGTTTTCCCTCTTTATTGAAAGCCAGAGAGCCGCCATCGAAGATCAGTTCAGTTTGTGCGCCTATATGGTTTAGGTAAAGAAGAGGAAGATTATACTTATTGACATTTCTTAACAGTATTGCTTTACGCTGATCTTCATGTCTGTAATCGAATGGAGAAGCGGCGATATTTATCATCATTGAAGGATTTTCTTTAATCAGAGAATCCATGGGTGAACTTATATACATTGGATCATCTTCCATATTCCAGAGATCTTCACATATAGTAAGAGCTATTTTCGTATTGTGAATATTTATGCAATGAAAATTCCGTTCCGGTTCGAAATATCGATATTCATCGAATACATCATAATTCGGTAAAAGGGATTTATGAATCTCATCAGTTATTTTTCCTTCACTTAATACCAAAGCTGAATTAAACAGATTTTTACCTTCCGGTTTAGGATTTATCATTGGCAAACCGACAATAGCGGAAATCCCAATACATTCCAAAGCAATTTCTTCTGCAGCTTTTTTGCATCGGTGAATAAAATCATTGAATTCCAGATAATCCCGTGATGGGTAACCACAAATACATAATTCTGAAAAAACAATCAGGTCAACATTTTTCGTTTTGGCCTGTCGAATAGATTCACGAATCCGACTGACATTATTTTCGAAATCACCGATTGTAAAATTAAGCTGTGCTAGTGCAATTCGCATAAAAAAATCCTGTCCGGATTACCTGACAGGACAAAGTTAGTGTAATAAATTATCAGAATAAAATACCAAGCGTTAGAGCGAGATAGTTACTGTTAACTTTAGGATCGCCATCAAAAACATCAAGAAAACCGTTATTAAATTGAATTCCGCCCACTAAAACGGTTTGCCCGCTTAAGGTATATTCAACTCCGCCGCCTATTATCATTGATAGATTTAAGCTGTTTATTTCACTCTGAGCATCTAATTTGTTTTCCTCGGCGTTAATAGTTTGTGGAATTCCCGAAACAGTTGTTTGTGTAGATGACTCATAATTTTTTCTTGCACGAATGTTTATTCCCGGAGCAACTCCAACCTGAACATAATAGGTAACGCTTCCTATTTCATTTGTCTTCAATTTTAATGTTATTGGAATTTCCAGGTATTGTAATACATAAGAGGCAGAAGTTGAAATTACAGAATCTTTATTTACTATATCTTTTAACTCCTGTACAGTTTTGAATTTTCCGCCGCGGTAAGTAATATCGATGCCTGTAGAAAATGCATATTTAGAGGCAAAATTAAAATCGGTAATCAGACCATAACTGAAACCAAACTTAGAACCGTCGGAAGCATAGCCTTTTGTATCACTTCTAAGCCATGCAAGTGAAGGTGAGGCCTTAACACCAAAATGAAAGGCAGGTTCTTCCTGAGCGAAAATGGTTAGGGAGATAAGAATAAAAGAAGCTATTATTAGTAATTTTTTCATTGTATATAAATTTATTGATTTGTGTTTTAGATAAACATTTCAATCATATTTTTGCATGTGAAATGATCTGCAATGTTAAATAAAAAAACGGTAACTTTTATTGTTTCTATATTCTTGCTTGTGTTTACATACTTTAACTGGGTAAGTTGTAAACACGACAACCAAAAACCGGATATCTCAAAGATTCAATTAACGATAAATGCTGACCGGTTTGAGAGGGACTTATTTGGTATAGATTCAGTTCAAAATCAAGATGGAATTGATTTTTTAAAAAATAAATATGGAATATTTTTCGATCTTTTTGCTTATCAAATTACTTCTCTCGGTTCGCCGGATTCTCTGTTAATGAAAGAGCATATCTATAATTTTATAAACGATACTAATTTCAGGAATATTTATTCTGATTGCGAAAAATTGTTTGGAGACTTCAGTGAAAAGAATTTGGCTTTTACGGAAGCGTTTAGATATTATGCCTATTACTTTCCTAAAAAAAATATTCCCCGCATTGTAACAATGATATCAGGGTTTTCATATCCTGTAGTTTGTGATTCTTTAACATTAGGCGTGAGTCTAGATATGTATCTCGGACCCGCTTACAAGTTTTACTCAACATTAGAACCGCCGCTTCCAAATTATCTTCGAAGTCGCATGCATAGCGATTATATGGTTTGCGATGCAATGAAAGGTTGGGCAGAAAGCGATTATGGAATTGATGAATCTTCTGCAC
Source organism: Bacteroidota bacterium (assembly GCA_031417555.1). Classification (GTDB taxonomy): domain Bacteria; phylum Bacteroidota; class Bacteroidia; order AKYH767-A; family 2013-40CM-41-45; genus JADKIH01. The sequence continues at coordinate 36,081 of JANOVV010000103.1, read as the reverse complement.
GGATGCTTGATTTTATGATTTCAAGAGGGCGCTTACTTTATTATCTCGATAAAATCACGCCCGATGAGCCTGATACTATTAAAACAGGGTATTCAAAAATTCAATTGGAGTGGTGCAGAGCGAATGAAAAAAAAATATGGAGTTTCTTTATTGACAATAAACTGCTATTTAGTTTTGACCCGAATCTAATGAACAAGTATGTAAACGATGGTCCTACAACAAATGGTTTTCCAAAAGAATCTCCGGGAAATATAGGACAGTTTATCGGCTGGCAAATTGTAAAATCTTATATGACCAATCATAAAGAAATTACATTGGAACAATTGATGAATGAAAAAAATCTGCAAAAAATATTTGACGAATCGAAATACAAACCCGCAAAATGATTGAAGAATGAAAATTAATCCCGATGGCTATCGCATATGCGTCAGGTTAATTTTGATATTATTCACTCAAACTGTTGTTCTGCCTTCATTTGACGATATTTCGTTAATGCGGGATTTATTACACCCCCTTCAGGGTTGGCTTAAGATCGTTCACTCCGTTCTATAATACTATCATCCCTTCGGGATTTAACATTATCAACTCCGAAGGAGTGGCATTTTTGTAAAATGTAATCCGTCTGTAAGCCTTTCAATCCCGAAGGGATGACATAAAATTTCCTCTTAGCTTGACGCCAATGCGATGGCTATCGGGAGAAAATTAAGGTAACAACATTTTTAACTAATAACTAATAACTAATAACCATTTAATCTTCTATCTTCAATTTTTAATCTACAATAGAACCCCATGGAATCAAAAATAACATTTAATGTAAAGCTCGACGGAGAGCGGATACCGGAAAAAATTACATGGTCTGCATCTGATAGTGGAATAGAGGGCGTAAAACCTTGTAATGCTACTATGATGTGTATTTGGGATCCTAAAGAAAATGTCACCTTACGTATTGATCTTTGGACAAAAGAGATGCTTATCGATGATATGAAAAGGTTTTTTTATGAAAATTTTTTATCAATGGCTGATACATATTTAAGGGCGACCAATGATGAAGAATCTGCAAAAGACATAAATAAATTTGCCGAGGCCTTTGGAAAAAAAGCAGGAGTTGTTGGGAAGAACAATTAAATATCCAATCTTCAATTTTCAATCTTGAATACCTTCGGTGGTATAATAAATTCTTTATTCGTATCCCCGATAAAGTCAAGAATTTCATCTCCGCCTATTTTTTTTTGAGATGATGTTATGAAAAGCAAAGGTAGCTCTGCCCAGGTTTTTAAAAGAGCTTTCTTAAACTGCTCTACTGAAAAAATAACCTGTTGTTTGGAAATCTTATCTGATTTGGTAAAGACTATTGCCAGGGGTATTTGTTTTTCTCCGACCCAACGGATGAAATTCAGATCAATAGGCTGAGGTTCGAGCCGAATATCAATAAGAATAAAAACGGTCATCAGGTTTTTTCTTTTTTCCAGATAATTTCTTATCATTTTGTCCCAGGTAGATTTCGAAGTTTTGGAAACTTTTGCATATCCATAACCGGGAAGATCGACGAGGTACCATTTTTTATTTATAAGAAAATGATTGATGAGTTGCGTTTTACCCGGTGTAGTGGAAGTTTTTGCTAACCCTTTTCTTGAAGTCAGCATATTGATGAGAGACGATTTCCCAACATTCGAACGTCCTATAAAAGCATACTCAGGTAATACCGGAGCCGGACATTTTTCAAAATTTGTATTACTAACTTTAAATTCTGCTTCTTTAATTTCCATGTTGAATGAATTCCCTTTTTAGCAGATTGTGCATTTTGATTTGAATAGAATAACCAATAACATATAATGCGAATCAGGAGTTGAATGTTTGACTTTGTGATCTTTGTGCAAATCTTGGCGTTCTTTGTGGTTAAATTTTTTTTACCACAAAGATCACAAAGAAAATAGGCACAAAGAACTCTAAGAATAATAATTCATCAAGTTTATTTTCAACATCTGATTCGCATTAGAAACTATAATCAGGTTGTATGCTTTGTTGGAAACATCTTCAGCCAATCTTCCAAGATAATATTAAACTCTTTTGGCCTTTCCATCATCGGTGCATGTCCGCATTTGTCAATCCAGAATAAATCAGCATTTGGGAGAAGGCGTTTAAATTCTTCTGCAACTTCGGGCGGAGTCACTGTATCGTTTTTACCCCAGATAAGGCAGGAAGGCAGTGTCATGTTCCGTAGATCATCACTCATATTATGTCTGATCGCCGACTTTGCTAAAGAAAGAATTCGAATGAGTTTTGCTTTATCGTTAACGATGGAAAAACATTCATCTACCAGTTCTTTTGTGGCAGTATTGGGGTCGTAAAAAGTATATTCAACTTTTTGTTTGATGTAATTATAGTCTTCTCTTTTAGGAAAGGTTCCACCCATAGCGTTTTCATAAAGGCCGGAACTTCCGGTAAGAACCATTGCTTTAATGTTTTCAAGATATTTTTTTACATAAACTAGAGTGACGTGTCCTCCTAGAGAATTCCCAATCAATGTTATGTCTTTGTATTGTTTGAAGGTTATAAAGTCATGAACGAATTCTGCCAATGCTTTCACATTTGTATTTAAAATGGGTAATGTATAAATGGGCATTAACGGGATTACGATTTTATATTTTCCCGAAAAGTGTTCGACGACATCCATCCAGTTACTTAAGGCACCGAATAAGCCATGCAAAAGAAGAAGAACGGGGCCATTCCCTTCTTCTATATATTGAAAATCATTTTCTTTTTTGATTTCGTATTGCATAGATAGTTTTTTCAAAGGTAAAAAAAAAGGAGTATCAAGTATCAAGTATCAAGAATCAAGATTAAATGTGGTTGATTTATCGGGAAAAAGTAATTCTACTATTATTTTTTTATTCTTCATTAATAAGGGAGATTTTTTCTGTGTGATAATGTTTTTTCTGTTTTGAATGCCATGCCAGGTGGGCCTTTTAGAAAGTTTTCAACAAAGTGTAAAAAAGTGGTAAAAAGTGTCAATAATTATTATACATTAGCGCGGCTAAATAATTCATAAGGATGAGCGGATTTATCGGTGAGTTTCCTTGTACCGTTGATACAAAAGGGCGTTTCCTTCTTCCCGGTGGTTTGAAAAAACAAATACCGGCAAAGGAGCAAAAGCATTTTGTCGTTCATCGGGGCATTGAAAAACATCTTGTGATTTATACTAAGAAGGAATGGGTTAGGATCAGTGAAGAAGTCAATCAACTCAATCTTTACGTTAAAAAAAATCGTGAGTTCCTCAGAAAGTTTAACAGGGGTGCAATGGAAATTGAACTGGACGGAACTAACCGGATGCTTTTACCAAAAACACTTTTGGATTATGCCGGGATTGAGAAGGATATTATCCTCTTCGCTTTCGGAAACCGTGTTGAAGTTTGGGCTGAAAAAGAGTACGAACGAATGATGAAGGAAGAGTCGGCTGATTTTGCTTCACTTGCTGAAGAAGTAATGGGAAAGAAAAAAAATTATGACATCAACCTATCATAATCCTGTAATGCTTCAAGAAAGCATTGACGCCCTCAAAATAAGAAAAGATGGCGTTTACGTTGATGTCACTTTTGGCGGGGGAGGGCATGCACAAGCAATACTCGAAAAACTTGGCGATAAAGGTAGACTGTTTGCTTTCGATCAGGATGAAGATGCAATCAAGAATATTATAAAAGATAAGCGATTAACATTGATAAGACACAATTACCGTTACCTGAAAAATTTTTTGAGGTATTATAATGCATTGCCTGTTGATGGAATACTCGCTGACCTTGGAATTTCGTCTTACCAGATCAATGAAGCCGAACGCGGGTTTTCATTACGATTCAATGCGAGTCTGGATATGAGAATGAACAGGGAATCTCTTTTGACTGCCGCGGATGTAGTAAATACTTATTCTGAAAATGAATTGGTTAAAATATTCTCCTCCTATGGGGAAGTATTCAATGCAAAAACGCTTGCCCGGAAAATAACATCATCAAGGAAAGAAAAAAAGATAAAAGACATCAATCAATTTCGTGAAGCTATAAATGATTGTGTCGATAAACAAAATGAAAATCAATATTATGCAAAAGTCTTCCAGGCTCTTCGCATTGAAGTTAACGACGAGTTGGAATCTTTAAAGAGTATGCTGGCTCAATCAGCTCAGGTTCTTTCTTCAAAAGGAAGACTTGTTGTTATTTCTTATCATTCATTGGAAGACCGTTTGGTTAAAAACATTATTTCAAAAGGAAAATTTGAAGGCGAAATAGAAAAAGATCTTTTTGGAAATGTAAGTGATAGTCCGTTTTCAGCAGTAAATAAAAAACCTATCGAGGCTACAGAAGAAGAAACAAAAAGAAATCCCAGAGCAAGAAGTGCTAAATTAAGAATAGCTCAAAGAAACTGATCATGTCTGATAATAAATTAAAAGAAAAAGTAACTATAGAAGAAGCGAAAGTTGAAAACGCGCCAAAGAAAACCCCTCGACCAAAGGCGTCTAAAAATTTAATACGTTTTATGAATATGTTCGGTTTTTTTAATCGCAACCAAATTGTTCATTCAATGCCTTTTATTTTATTCGTCACACTATTAATCATCGGTTATATAGGAAACAGTTATTATGCCGAACATATTATTCGTGAAATAGACAAGACGAAAACTGATTTAAAAGAAAACCGTGCTCAATATATTTCTATAATGTCTAAGCTTATGTATCAAAGCAATCAAAGCCAAATAGCTAAAGCTTTAGAGCCTGATCAAATTAAGGAATCTACAGAACCACCGAGTAAAATATTTATCACCGAAAAAATCACGAAATAATTTACAAGTAATATCCATGCAGGTTAAAAAAGATATCATGTGGAGGATCAATATTTCCTTCATCCTCCTTTGTGTGATGGGGGTTGTGATACTTGGACAAATTTTAAAGATTCAGATTGTTGAAGGGCCTAAAATACTTGAGCATGCCGATAGCCTGACATTAAAATATAAAAATATACCTGCAAGCCGTGGAAATATTTTTTCATCCGACGGCCGGTTAATGGCTACCTCGGTTCCTATTTATGATATAAGAATCGATACCAAATCCGGCGGACCTTCCAATGAAATATTCAATAAAAATTTCAAAGAAGGAATTGATTCTTTGGCAATTTGCCTCTCTCAACTTTTTAAAGATCATTCCGCTGCCGAATATAAACATGCTATTAAAGAGGCCCGGTCAAACGGTGAACGGTATTTTCTGATTAAACGAAATGTCAGTTACTCAGACTTACAACAGTTAAAAAATTTTCCACTTTTCCGCTTAGGACGTTATAAAAGCGGTTTGCGTATCGAACAAAAAGAAATGCGTGAACTTCCTTTCAAAATGCTCGCATCCCGTACTATCGGTTATATGAGAGATGTAAAACCAGTAGGTATCGAATCTTCTTTTAACGATGAACTGACAGGCATTGGTGGCAAACGGCTAATGCAAAAAATAAGTGGAAATGTTTGGATGCCTATCACTGATAAAGATGTTGTTGATCCTAAAGATGGGAATGATATAATCACAACAATTGACATAAATATTCAAGACGTTGCTGAAAACTCACTCGAAAAACATTTGCGCTTGCGTAATGCCGATCATGGCTGTGCTGTACTTATGGAAGTGGCCACCGGAGAAATAAAAGCTATCGCAAATCTTTCCAGAACCGAGCAAGGTAATTATGTAGAAGATTTTAATTACGTAATCGGCGAAGCAACTGAACCGGGATCAACAATGAAATTGGCTTCCATTCTTGCTGCTATCGATGACGGGCTTGTAGAGCCGACTGATACTGTATTTGTAGGTAATGGTGTTTATAATTTTTTCGGTCAACCGATGAAAGATTCTCATGCTCCTCATTCTAGCCGCCTCTCTATTCAACAAGCTTTTGAATCGTCTTCCAATGTTGGAATATCCAGAACTATATGGAATGCATACGTGAAAAAACCACAGTCCTTTATTGATAAATTGAAATCATTTGGTCTAGGTCAACCTATAAAACTTGAAATAGAAGGAGAAGGTAAACCTGTTATCAAAAATACAAATGATAAATCATGGTCTGCTGTTTCTCTTCCATGGATTTCTATAGGATATGAAACGACTATAACTCCATTGCAAATGCTCACTTTTTATAATGCGGTTGCTAACAACGGAAGGATGGTCAAACCACATTTTATAAAAGAGATCAGAAATCATGGCCAACTTATAAAATCTTTTTCTGTTGAAATAATAAAAGATTCAATTGCTTCTCCTTCTTCTTTGCTAAAAGTCAGGAAGATGATGGAAGGTGTTGTTGAAAGAGGCACAGCTTCAACTTTGAATACGTCGCCATACAAAATAGCAGGTAAAACCGGTACTGCACAAATTGCACAAAGCAAATACGGTTATTTAAAAGATCATCCTTCTTACCAAGCTTCTTTTGTTGGTTATTTTCCTGCTGATGCTCCAAAATATTCCTGCATGGTTGTAGTTTATTCACCTTCTAATGATGTTTTTTTCGGCGGCGCTGTTGCTGCTCCAGTTTTTAAAGAAATTGCTGATAAAGTTTATTCAAACCATATCGAATTACATAGTGCTCCTCAGAATAACGATTCATCAGTTATCCATCTTCCTATAGTTAAAACCGGGCAACAAAAAGAATTGAAGAAAATTCTTGCCGAACTTAATATTCCTGTAAATGTAAAAGCAGAAGGCGCTTTAAACGTATCAGCAAAAATAAGTAATGATAAACTTGTTTTGAATGAAATAAAAACACAAACCGGACTTGTTCCCGATGTTTCAGGAATGGGAATGAAAGACGCTTTATATATACTCGAGAATGCTGGTCTGAGAGTGAAATGCACCGGCAGAGGAAACGTCATTCGTCAATCAATTTCTGCCGGATCCAGATTCACTAAAGGACAAACTATTTCAATCGAACTGGGCATATGAAAATCCTAAAAGACATTCTTTATAAAGCAGGAATCATAAATGTCGCAGGACCAGTTGATATTGGCATTACGGATATTTGTTTTGATTCCCGTCTTGTAAAAGAAGGAAGCCTTTTTGTCGCTGTTAAAGGAACCCAATCCGACGGACATTCATTCATTCCATATGTTTCGGCAAAAGGAGCTGTAGCAATAGTCTGCGAAGTTTTACCATTGGATATATATTCAGGAATTACGTATGTTCAGGTGCAAAACAGTTCTTCTGCATTGGCCCATATTGCCTCAAATTATTTTGAAAATCCGTCTGAAAAATTAAAACTAATCGGAGTTACGGGCACGAATGGTAAAACAACAACGGCTACTCTTCTATTCCATTTATTCCGTTCACTTGGATACAAATGCGGATTGCTGTCAACCATTAAAAATCAAATAAATGAGACGGTAATCTCTGCTACCCATACTACACCGGATCCTCTTCAATTGAATTCACTATTGTCGGATATGGTAAGCGAAAATTGTACGCATGTTTTTATGGAAGTCAGTTCTCATTCTGTTGTTCAAAAAAGAACAGACGGGCTTATATTCGCAGGAGGGGTTTTTACAAACATTACCCATGACCACCTCGATTATCACAAAACTTTTGAGAATTATATTAAGGCAAAAAAGGAATTCTTTGACAACCTTCCTTCACATGCATTTGCAATTGTAAATGCCGATGATAAAAACGGAATGGTTATGCTTCAGAACACAAAAGCTTCTAAGTATACGTATGCTATGCGTTCAATGGCTGATTACCGTTGTAAGTTAATTGAAAATGATTTTTCAGGATTACTGATTAATATCGACGGACAGGAAGTCGTTTGCAGGCTTGTCGGAAGTTTTAATGCTTATAACCTGACTGCAGCTTATGCAACAGCGATTTTATTGGGAGAACAAAAGATTGATATACTCTCAGCACTTAGTGTATTAGGTCCTGTTGAAGGCAGATTTGATTTTATTACATCTCCAGGTAAAATCACCGGCATAATTGATTATGCTCATACGCCGGATGCATTAAAAAATGTGCTTTCAACAATTCATGATATCAATGGCGGACTTGGTCGAGTAATTACAATTGTCGGATGTGGCGGCGATCGTGATAAAACAAAAAGACCAATCATGGCAAAAATTGCCTGTGAAATGAGTGATAAAGTAATACTCACCAGCGATAATCCGCGTTCGGAAGATCCTGTTGAAATCATTCATCAGATGGAAGAAGGTATTTCTATTTCTGAAAAAAGAAAAGCTATTTCTATTACCGACAGAAAAGAAGCTATAAAAACCGCTGTCAGCTTTGCGCAACCCGGAGATGTAATACTTGTTGCCGGTAAAGGACATGAGAAGTACCAGGAAATAAAAGGAGTTCGTTCTCCTTTTGATGATAAAAAAATTTTAGTTGAGCTATTTAAAATCATGGCATAGATGCTGTATTACCTTTTCGCATATCTAAAAGACCATTTCAATCTTCCGGGAGCAGGTGTATTCCAGTACATCTCATTCCGTGCGGCTTTGGCATTGATTACCTCGTTGATTATTTCTTTGCTCTTTGGAAAACGAATAATAGGCTATCTCCATAAAAAACAAGTTGGAGAAACAGTCCGTGATCTTGGACTCATTGGTCAAAATGAAAAACAAGGTACTCCAACAATGGGAGGACTTATCATCCTTGGCGCTATTCTCATTCCAACATTGTTGTTTGCTCGTCTTATAAACGTTTATGTAATCATTATGATAGTAACTACCATTTGGCTGGGTACTATTGGTTTTATTGATGATTATATTAAAGTATTTAAAAAAGACAAAGCAGGTTTGGCAGGAAAATTTAAGATTCTGGGTCAAATTGGTTTAGGATTAATTATAGGCTTCACTCTTTATTTCAATCCGAATGTTGTTGTCAAAGAAAGAATTTATAAGGATGCAATTACCGTAAAACATCAAAGCACAAATGTGATTGATGATATGCGACAGAGTGAGAATATACTTTATTCACCTACTGCAATTAAATCTACCAAAACAACAATTCCATTTATAAAAAATCATGAATTTGATTATTCAATTCTGATTTCATGGATGGGGAATGGAATGGAGCGTTATGCCTGGCTTATTTTTATTCCAATAGTAATGTTCATTATTACGTCAGTCTCAAATGGTGCAAATATTACCGATGGAATTGATGGCTTAGCAACAGGAACAAGTGCCATAATAGGAGCAACACTTGGAATACTGGCATATGTTTCGGGTAATACAGTTTTTGCAAACTATTTAAACATAATGTACATCCCCAATGCCGGCGAGCTCGTGGTTTTTATTGCCGCATTTGTGGGAGCATGTGTTGGTTTTCTTTGGTATAATGCATATCCGGCACAAGTTTTTATGGGAGATACCGGCAGTCTCGCCCTTGGTGGTATTATAGCGACTTATGCTATTGCCATAAGAAAAGAACTTCTGATTCCAATTCTTTGCGGAATTTTTCTGGTAGAAAACCTTTCCGTGATGTTGCAAGTAAGTTATTTCAAATATACTAAAAGAAAAACGGGTGAGGGAAAACGAATTTTCAGAATGTCGCCCATCCACCATCATTATCAGAAACTGGGTTATCATGAATCGAAAATTGTTTCACGTTTCTGGATTATCGGAATAATGCTGGCAGTGCTTACAGTAGTAACACTCAAATTAAGATGATGATCAAAGAAGAAATCAAATCATCTGCAAATAAGAGGCTCGTTATTATTGGCGCAGCTGAAAGTGGTATTGGTGCCGCTGTTCTTGCTACTAAAAAAGGATTCGATGTATTCGTAACAGATAATGGTATTATAAAAGAAGAATATAAGCGGCTACTCATTCATCATTCAATATCGTTTGAAGAAGGCTCTCATACAGAAAAAAATATTTTGAACGCAAGCGAAATTATTAAAAGCCCCGGAGTACCTGAAAATTCGGAGTTGTTAAAAAAAGTAAGAGCTTCTGATATTCCTGTAATAAGTGAAATTGAATTTGCCGGAAGATATACTACTGCTAAAATGATTGGTATTACCGGTACCAACGGTAAAACAACTACAACAATGTTGATTTATCACATTCTTAAAAAGGCCGGTTTAAATGTCGGCCTCGGCGGAAATATTGGAAAGAGTTTCGCACTTCAGGTAGCGGAACACAATTACGATTATTATGTACTTGAACTAAGCAGTTTTCAGCTCGATGATATGTATAAGTTCAGGTGCGATGTTGCAGTCCTTACAAACATAACTCCTGATCACTTAGACAGGTACAATTATAAATTGGAGAATTATGTGAAATCCAAATTTCGCATTCTTCAAAATCAGACATCTTCTGATGCATTTATTTATTGTGCCGATGATCCTATTACATCAGAATACCTGCCTACAGCAAATATAAAAGCCCATTCATATCCTTATTCGATTCAAAAGAAACTTGATGAAGGAGCCTGGCTTGAAGAAAATCAAATACACTTTTTAACCAATAATAAACACCTAACTATGCTAATACATGAACTCGCCCTTCAAGGGAAACACAATCTTTACAATTCAATGGCAGCAGGAATAGCAACACGTGTGCTTGACATTCGAAAAGAAACAATCCGCGAAAGCCTTTCTGATTTTAGAAATGTTGAACATCGCCTTGAACTTGTTTCAACCGTTCACGGAATTGAATTTATTAACGATTCAAAAGCTACCAATGTTAATTCCACTTGGTATGCATTGGAGAGTTTCTCTAAACCTGTAATATTAATTTTAGGCGGCGTTGATAAAGGAAACGATTACTCTACACTGATGGACCTTATAAAAGAAAAAGTAAAAGCTATTGTTTGTCTTGGTAAAGACAATAAAAAGATAATCAAATCTTTTAAAAGCATCGTTCCTTCTATTGTTGAAACAACATCTGCAGAAGAAGCAGTCCAAACTGCTTATCGTTTAGGTAAAAAAGGAGATGTTGTTCTTCTTTCACCGGCATGTGCAAGTTTCGATCTTTTCGAAAACTACGAAGACAGAGGAAGGCAATTTAAAAAAGCAGTAAGAAACCTTTAAGCGAACATTTGTTTAATTTTTAATAAACCGTATAGATGCAAGCTACCTGGCTCGATAAACATTTCAAAGGAGATCGGACGATCTGGTTGATCGTTTTTGTTTTATCCATTTTTTCTCTGCTTGCTGTCTATAGCAGCACAGGAACTCTTGCGTATAAATATAAAAGTGGCAATACGGAGTATTATCTTATTAAACATTTAATTATACTTGGTTTTGGTCTAGCATTAATGTATGGTGCACATCTTATTAAGTATACCTATTTCTCCAGAATCTCTCTTGTTGCACTCTGGCTTACAATTCCCCTGCTTCTTTTAACCTTATTACTCGGCACCAATTTTAATGAAGCTAGCAGGTGGCTTACTCTCCCGGGCACAAATATTACATTTCAAACATCCGATTTTGCCAAGCTTGCTTTGATAATGTATGTAGCACGTATGCTTTCAAAAAAGCAAGGTGAAATTGATACTTTCAAATCAGCTTTTTTCACCGTTATCGTTCCCGTATTATTAGTATGTGCTTTAATACTGCCGGCAAATTTCTCTACTGCTGCTATGGTTTTTCTTTCTGCTTGTTATTTAATGTTTATAGGCAGAATGAGAATAAAATTTATTCTTGGTATGATTGGAATTGGCATTGCATGTTTTGGACTCTTTGTATTAATCTCTCTCGCTACAGGAAATAACGGTCGTATATTAACATGGAAAGCACGAGTCGAAAATTTTATAGCCGGTGACGATACGGAGAATTATCAAACAGAACAAGCCAAAATAGCTATAGCAGGCGGAGGTCTCGTAGGAAAGTTCCCGGGAAATAGTGTTCAAAGAAATTTTCTGCCTCATCCATATTCTGATTTTATTTATGCAATTATTATCGAAGAATATGGTTTCATTGGAGGGGCTTTTATTCTCTTTCTCTATATTCTGTTATTCTTTCGTGTGATACGTTTTATTCATCATAGCCCAATGGCATTCGGCACACTGCTCGCTGCAGGTTGTGCTTTTACTCTTGTCTTCCAGGCACTCATTAATATGGCTGTAGCCGTTAATTTATTTCCGGTGACCGGCCAACCGCTGCCTATGTTAAGCATGGGCGGAACATCTATTTGGTTTACCAGTCTTTCTCTTGGAGTTGTTTTAAGTGTCAGCCGTCAGGTTGAGAAAGAAAAAAAAGAAGGGGGGCGGGAACTTGCAGCCGCGTAAACTACGCGTTATAATCAGCGGTGGCGGTACAGGCGGTCATATTTTTCCTGCTATCGCAATTGCAAATGCGCTAAAAAAAATGAATTCGGCAAGTGAGTTTTTATTTGTCGGCGCCTTAGGACGAATGGAGATGGAAAAAGTACCATCTGCCGGTTATAGAATTGAAGGATTAAACATAAGTGGTATTCAAAGAAAATTTAGTTTTAAAAATTTTCTGCTGCCATTTAAAATTATTAAAAGTGTTTTGAAAGCAAAATCCATAATAAAAAACTTTTCTCCCGATGTTGCAATCGGTGTAGGCGGTTTTGCCAGTGGTCCATTACTTTATGCTGCTACGTCAATGAATATTCCGGCATTAATACAAGAACAGAATTCTTTCGCCGGAATTACGAATAAGATTCTCTCAAAAAGAGTTCAGAAAATCTGTGTTGCCTTTGAAAATATGTCAAGGTTTTTTCCTGAAATGAAACTAGTAATGACAGGAAATCCTGTTAGAGATGAAATGGTAAGAATTGAAGGGAAAAAGGAGGAGGCAATTAATTTTTTTGGACTCGACGCAAATAAAAAAACTGTTCTTGTAATTGGCGGTAGCCTCGGTGCACGAACTATTAATGAATCTATCGAAGCAGGATTGCAGAAAATTAATGACAGCGGCATTCAGCTTATCTGGCAAACAGGTAAAGCTTTTGGTCCAAAAGCAATGCAGCTTATAAATTCTCTTAATACTAAAAAAATAATCACTTTTGAATTTATTCAAAGAATGGATTATGCATTTGCAGTGGCTGATTTAATTATTTCAAGGGCCGGCGCCAGTTCTGTTTCTGAACTTGCTCTCATAGGAAAACCGGTTATACTAGTTCCTTCTCCAAATGTCGCCGAAGACCATCAGACAAAAAATGCTATGGCACTTGTTACAAAAAATGCAGCTACACTCGTCACAGATGATGAAGCAAAAAAAGAGTTGATCAATAAAATGTTTGAAATATTTAGTAATGATGCTTTACAGAAATCATTAAGTGAAAACATCAGAAAACTTGCCATCAATGATTCAGCAGATAAAATTGCAAATGAAGTTTATAAAATTGCGAAATAATTTAATAAAAATCCTTTTAATTAATTTAAAAATACAAAACTACCTTACCAATATTCAATAACACATTCTAAAGTGAATTTCTCCCAATTCAAAAATATTTATTTCCTCGGTATCGGTGGCATTGGTATGTCTGCCCTAGCCAGATATTTTAATGCTAGCGGGAAAAATGTATCCGGGTATGATAAAACAAGCACACCATTAACAGAAGAACTGATCAACGAAGGAATCAAAATTCATTTTAAAGATGATATTAAATTTATAAGTGAGGAAATTATAAAAGGCAACGTTAATGAATCACTCATTATTTATACTCCTGCAATTCCGCCTACACATTCGGAACTAAATTATTTTATTTCTAACAGTTTCAGCATTAAGAAAAGATCTGAAGTTTTGGGAATTATTACTGAAAATACATTTACTATTGCCGTAGCCGGAACCCATGGGAAGACAACAACGTCTTCTATGATAGCCCATATCTTAAAATCATCAGGGATTAATTGCTTTGCTTTTCTGGGTGGTATTGCCAAAAATTATAATACAAACTTGCTATTAGGTAATCCGAATTTATCCGAAAAATATTTTGTTGTCGAAGCAGATGAATATGATCGATCTTTTCTTTCCTTGAAACCCACGATTTCAGTCATTACATCCATGGATGCCGACCATCTCGACATTTACGGAAGTGAAAATTATATGATAGAATCGTATAGAATGTTTGCTCAGAATTTGAAGAACGATGGTAAGCTTATTTATAAAAAGGGGCTTCCGGTTATAGATTTAAATCTTACTAAAAGCGATTATGATGTAAACGGAAGCGCTGATTATTCTGCCCAAAATATCCGAATTGGCGAGCATCGTTATCATTTCGATTGGAAAAACAGTACGGTTTTGATTAAAGATATTACGACAGACATGCCTGGATTACATAATGTCGAAAATGCTATTGCCGCTATTGCAGTTGCAAAAATGCTAAAGATCTCTGATGACAATATTAAAAAAGCTCTTTCAACGTATTCGGGGGTGAAAAGGAGATTCGATTATCGTTTGAGAAGTCCTAAAGTGGTTTATATTGATGATTATGCTCACCATCCTGAAGAATTGCGTGCGTGTATTTCATCCGTTAGAGAACTTTACCCGGGACGTAAAATAATCGGCATCTTTCAGCCACATCTTTTCACCAGAACCCGCGATTTTGCTGAAGGTTTTGCAAAAAGCCTTTCCATGCTTAATACTCTCATTCTCCTGGATATCTATCCGGCTCGTGAAGAGCCCATTTCAGGAATCACATCGGAGATCATTTTTAATAAAGTAAGCACAGCCGATAAAGTACTTTGCCATAAGGAAAATGTCATCGATGAACTTCGCAAAAGAGAGTGTGATGTGGTGCTGACATTAGGAGCAGGGGATATAGATCAGCTGGTAAATCCTATAACTGATTATCTAAAACAACTCAATTAATATGAAACCAGGCCGGCTAATTTTTCGAATTATTACAACTTGTCTTATTGTAATTGCTTTTATTATTTCTGTCGGATTTGCCTCTCATAAGCAAGCAATAATGCCTTGTTCCGGGATATTAATTAGTATAGATGACAGCATTGGAACCGGCTTTGTCGATGAAGCAGATATCCGGCAGATTATACAAAATAAATTCGGTTCACTCGAAGGAAAACCTATAGCTTCTATTAACATTTCTCTGTTGGAAAAAATCATCAATACCAACCCTTTTATTTACGCTGCCGAAGTATTTTCAACCATTGATGGAAAGTTGAATATTGAGGTTAAACAAAGGATTCCGGTGCTTCGGGTGATCAATTATAATAATGAAAGTTTTTATGTCGACAAAGAAGGAATATTTATGCCTCCATCTGAAAAGTTTACTGCCAGGGTTCCGGTAGCAAACGGTTATATATTCGACATGGAATCAGAAAAAAGAGTTAGAGTTTTAAATGAAACAGAAGCAACAGATACGTCAAAATCGAGATCGAAAATTGAGCAATTGTTTCATATCATTTCATTCACAAACAAGAGCAGCTTTTGGAATGCTGTTGTTGAACAACTTTATGTGAATGCCGAAGGAGAAATAGAAATGATTCCAAGAATTGGAAGTCATACAGTAATTTTTGGAGATGATAGATTTCTTGAAGATAAATTCAAAAAATTGTTTGTCTTTTATCGTGATGGATTAAATAAAAAGGGCTGGAATAAATACAGTACAATTAATTTAAAATATAAAGACCAGGTTGTCTGTACAAAAAAATAATATGGAAAAAGATGAAATAGTTGTCGGACTCGATATCGGCACCACAAAAATATGCACTATCGTAGGACGGAAAAATGAATTCGGTAAAATCGATATACTCGGTTATGGAAAATATGAATCTCATGGCGTAACCCGTGGTGTAGTTACTAATATTGTAAATACAATTGATTCGATTACCAAATCCGTTAAGGAAGCATCTGAAAAATCAAATGTTGATATCGGATCTGTTTATGTCGGCATTGCCGGGCAACACATTAAAAGTCTCCAGCATCGAGGCATGCGTACACGCGATTCTCTGGATGATGAAATTGCTCAAAGCGATATCGATACCATCGTTGAGGATATGTATAAATTAGCAATGCCTCCCGGTGAGAAAATTATTCATGTAATTCCACAGGAATATATTATTGATAACGAGCAGGGAATTAAAAACCCAATCGGAATGTCAGGCATCCGGCTGGAAGCAAATTGCCACATAATTACAGGACAGATTACTGCCGCCAAAAACATTTATAAATGTGTTGAACGGGCAAAACTTAATACGCTTGGTTTATTTCTCGAACCCCTCGCTTCTTCAGAAGCCGTTCTTACCGATGAAGAAAAAGAAGCCGGAGTTGTTCTTGTCGACATCGGCGGTGGAACTACGGATATCGCTATTTTTCAGGATGGCATCATTCGACA
Organism: Bacteroidota bacterium; assembly: GCA_031417555.1. Lineage (GTDB taxonomy): Bacteria > Bacteroidota > Bacteroidia > AKYH767-A > 2013-40CM-41-45 > JADKIH01. The sequence continues at coordinate 19,806 of JANOVV010000103.1, read as the reverse complement.
TACTGCTGTAATTCCTTTTGGAGGAAACGTTATTACCGACGACATTAAAATGGGATGCTCGATTATTCGCATTCAGGCAGAATTATTAAAAATAAAATTTGGTTCAGCACTCGCAAGTGAAAATCAGGAAAACGAAATAGTTTCTATTCCCGGACTCCGCGGCCGCGACCCTCGTGAAATTTCTGTCAAAAATCTTGCTCATATCATTCAGGCAAGAATGGAAGAAATTATCGAACACGTTCATTTTGAAATTAAGAATTCAGGTTTCGAAAAGAAACTGATAGCCGGTATCGTTATTACCGGAGGAGGCGCTCAGCTGCGACACATTGTTCAACTGGTAGAATTTATAACAGGAATGGATACAAGGGTTGGATATCCTAACGAACATCTCGCAAAAGGATCTGACGAATTAAAAAGTCCGATGTATGCTACCGGTGTCGGTCTTGTAATTAAAGGATTTCAGGAAATGGAGAAGAGAAAGAAAGAACCGGTTGAATTATTGGAAGATGGGAAAAAACTACAAACGAAGAAAGTAAAAGTTTCTCAAGCGAAAGTTGAACCGAGGCCATCATTTTTTGAAACACTGGCAAGTATGTTCAAAGAAGAAAATGATACACGTCTTGATTAATCGGAGAAGTAAATTAAATAAAATAAAACTTAAAAATACTTAACATGGAATTTGATCTATTGAGAGACAGTGAGTCTATAATAAAAGTTATTGGAGTCGGTGGTGGAGGAAGCAATGCCGTTAATCATATGTACCGTCAGGGTATTAAAGGCGTTGAATTTATTGTTTGCAATACCGATGCACAGGCTTTGGAAACATCTCCCGTACCATACAAAGTCCAACTTGGAAGCAGCCTTACTGAAGGCCGTGGTGCCGGTGCTATTCCTGAAGTCGGCAGAAATGCGGCAATAGAAAATATAGAAGATATCCGAAAAGTTCTACTTTCTAATACCCGAATGGTTTTCATAACTGCAGGTATGGGTGGAGGAACCGGAACAGGTGCAGCACCAATCATTGCTCAGACTGCCAGAGAAATGGGAATTCTCACAGTTGCCATTGTTACTATGCCTTTCGAATTTGAAGGCAAGAGAAGAAAGCAACAAGCTGACGAAGGAATAGAATTGTTGAAACAAAATGTTGATACAATTATCATCATCCGTAACCAAAAACTTAGAGAAATGTTCGGAAACCTGAACCTCTCTGAAGCTTTTGCTCACGCTGATAATATTTTGACTACAGCAGCAAGAGGCATTGCCGAAATAATTACTGTTACCGGTTATATCAATGTCGACTTTGAAGACGTGAAAACAGCCGTTCATAACAGCGGCGTTGCCATTATGGGATCAGCTATTTCTGAAGGTGAAAGCCGTGCAACACGTGCCGTTGAATTAGCATTGGCTTCTCCTTTACTCAATGATGATAATATTAAAGGTGCCCGGTTTATTTTGATGAATATTGCTTCTGGTTCTAAAGAAGTAACTATGGACGAAATTGGCGATATCACTGATTTCATTCAGGATCAGGCTGGCTTAACGGCTGATATTATCTGGGGAAATTGCCACGATGCAACTCTCGGAGAAAAACTTTCTGTTACAATTATTGCAACAGGATTTAAAACTCGTGAAGAACTGGGTTCGGAAATTATCCGTGCAAAAGATAAAGCGAAAACTATACATTCTCTCGACGAGGAAGTAAAAGTTAAAAAGGAAAATATTGAAAGTAATTCTGCAAAAGAAGTTACTTTTAATGAGCCCGTCTTGAAAAAAGATATTCCTGTTTCGCCGATCACTGATGAAAAAGAAGAACTTACTTTTGAATTTGCTTTAAATCAGCCTAGAGAAAATCAAATCATCTCAACAGTCGCTGATAATAAAGAAGAAGAAACTGAAAAAAAGAATTCAGTGGTTTATGATCTTTATGATAAGGACACTTCTGATGATTCAACAGAAGAACAGCTTCGTAAGTCAAGAGAAAGGATTATGAAATTAAAATCTCTTAGCTACAGAATTGGAACGGCAAATATTTCTGATATGGAAAAAGAACCTGCTTACAAACGAAGAAATATTAAATTAGATTCTGTTCCTCATTCAAGTGAATCCAATGTTTCCCGGTATACATTAAGCAATGAAGAAGAAAAGAAATCCGAACTTCGTCAGAATAATTCTTTTCTACACGATAATGTAGATTAAGATACAACTGAAATAAATATAGTTTCATGTTAAGTTTAGTATTAGCCCTCCAAACGAGGGCTTTTTTATTGAAAATTGAAGATTGAAAATTATCTCCAACAAAGCATTTTAATAAAAAAATTTATAATTTTGGAAACTCCTCCCAAATACTTCCGGGAATAATCTTCAATATAATATGTCTTTAGAAGAAACAATTAATACCGATATCAAAACCGCAATGCTCAGTAAGAATGATGCTGCATTAAGAAGTTTGCGTGCAATCAAGCAAGTCATATTGATGGCAAAAACTTCAGGAAGCGGAACTATTTCATCGGAGGATGAAATAAAAATGGTTCAAAAACTTATCAAGCAAAGGAAAGAATCCGTTGAAATCTACAAACAACAAAACAGAGATGACCTTGCTAAAACAGAATTAGAGGAAATTGCAGTAATTGAAAAATATCTCCCAAAACAAATTAGTGAAGAAGAAGTGCGAACTCAATTAAAAGCATTAATTGATCAAAATAATGCAAAAGGCCCCGCTGATTTAGGCCGGCTTATGGGAATTGCTTCCAAACATTTTGCAGGAAAAGCAGATAATAAATTAGTCTCCACCCTTTTAAAGCAAATGTTGGGCTAAAATTTTTTATTGAATTCTTGGAAAGAATAGATATTATTTTACCTTTGACCACTTAACATCCGCATTTCCAATCTAATTACTCTCAATGGCAGTTGATATTGCGGGTGCAGCTGTCCCTTGTGAAACTTCAATAATTTATTACCACAATGAAAACCGGTAAAGTTAAATTTTTCAATGAGTCTAAAGGATTTGGATTCATTGTAACTGATGATGACCAAGCTGAAGTGTTTGTACATCACAGCGGTCTTATCGAAAAAATTCGTGAGAACGATAGTGTAGAATTTGAATTGATCGATGGAAAAAAAGGGCAAAATGCAGTTAATGTCCGGAAAATACAGTAAGAACAAAGATCTACAGTATTAAAAGAGAACCGAAAGGCTCTCTTTTTTTTTGGAATAAAAATTAAGTGGTTATTCTTTTTAAATTTATCAATGATTTTTTTAAGGATTACATTTTTAATAATGGCTTGTAATTTTAAAATTTGTAATATTCATAATCTTAATCTAGACAAAAAAATATGATGCTAAAAAAAGTATTGTTATCAATGATCATATTATCGAATACAAACTTAATTAATTCTAATGCTAAGGATCCTTTCGAAAGCCTTCCCCTAATTCCTTTTCCTTGTAGAATACAGCCAGGTCAAGGAACATTTGTAATTGATTCTTTAACTACAATTAATTATACAGATGATGAAAATGTTTCTGATATTAATATTTTCATTGATTACATAAATACTAAATATAGCATTTTTTTAACTGCTAAGAAATCTTCCGGACAAAACAAACAGCAGATAAATATTAAAAATTCTTCTGATTTAGAATCTGATGCATATCGACTTAAAATTGATTCATCGGAAATATCAATTGAGACCGGAAAAAATGCCGGAACTTTTTATGCTCTTCAGACACTTAAACAATTGTTGCCTGATAGCGTTACTAAAGTTTTAATCGTTCCCCAATTAGTGATCGAAGACAAACCGCGTTTCAAATACCGCGGTATGCATCTCGATGTTGCACGGCATTTCTTTAGTGTAGAAGCAGTGAAAAAATATCTTGATTACCTCTCTTTATATAAGATGAATTACTTTCACTGGCATCTTACAGATGATCAGGGTTGGCGCATTGAAATAAAAAAATATCCCCAGCTTCAAAAAATCGGTGCCTGGCGAAGTGGTACACTCATAGGTCATCTCGGCGATCAGCCGGAAAAATACGATTCAGTAAGATATGGTGGGTATTACACACAGGAAGAAATAAAAGATGTTGTTGATTATGCAGCTAAGCGACACATCACAATCATTCCCGAAATCGAAATGCCCGGACATGCACTTGCAGCACTTGCAGCTTATCCTGAATTTTCATGTACCGGAGAACTCATGGAAGTTGGGAAAACCTGGGGTGTTTTTAAGGATGTATTCTGTCCTAAAGAAGAAACATTTATTTTTCTGCAAAATATACTCGATGAAGTATGCGAATTATTCCCGGGAAAATATATTCATATCGGTGGTGATGAATGTCCGAAAGACCGCTGGAAAAATTGTTCATCTTGTCAGGAACTTATTAAAAAAGAAAATCTGGGTGACGAAAATGGTTTACAAAGTTATTTTACCAATCGCATTGTTTCTTACCTGAAAAATAAAAATAAAACGGCAATAGGGTGGGATGAAATCCTGGAAAAGGATATTGATAAGGATGCAGTAATTATGTCGTGGCGTGGTTACAAAGGAGGAGCAGATGCAGCTATTAAAGGCCATGATGCAATTATGTCTCCCGCAAGCCATTGTTATTTTGATATGTACCAGTCCAGGTTTACAGATGGACGAATTGCCATCGGTGGCTATCTTCCGGTTGAGTTGGTTTATAGTTTTGATCCTGTCCCTGATATATTAAACGAAAACCAGGCTCAACATATTATTGGAGCACAGGGAAATGTTTGGACAGAATACATTACCAATGAAGAACGTTTGCAGGAAATGATTTTTCCTCGAATGGCTGCTCTTGCTGAGGTATTATGGTCACCCAAAGAGAAAAGAGATTTTAAGAATTTTTCTTCAAGGCTTGTTTCACATTTCAAATTATTAGACTTTTTAAATTTGAAATATTCAACGGCACTGTATGATATAAATTCTAAAGTAACTCCAAATGGAAAAAACGGGATTTACCTTGAACTATTTTCGAACTATACGAACGGACAAATTTATTATACTCTAAATGCAGCCGATTCTTCAAAAAATTATACGCCTTTTACGGAAAAGATTTTGATAGATCATTCTCTGGCAATTCAGGCTTTTGTTTTCGAAGATGAAAAAATAAAAGGAAAAATATTTTCTCAAGTATTTAGCATTAACAAAGCGACAGGTAAGGAAATTATATTAAGTAATCAACCTCACGAAGAATATAGCAGGGGAGGAGCCTTTTCACTTGTCGATGGAATTACAGGTAATTTACCATGGATACCATCCGAATGGCTTGGTTTCTCCGGAAAGGATTTGGATGCAACTATTGATCTGGATTCTTTACAAACTATTTCTCACGTAGAAGTGGACGTTCTAAAAGACGAAGCAGCGAAAATATTTTTACCAAAAGAAATTAGTGTTTTTTTAAGCGTCAACGGAATAGATTTTAAATTAGCCGGTAAATTAGATTCTACAAACATTGACTCAATATCCCGAAAGCTAAGGGTATCATTTCCCGAAACTCCGGCCCGATGGATAAAAGTTATTGCAAAAAATTTTAATGATAAAGATTGGTTATTTGTGGATGAGATTGGAGTAGAATAATTAAGCTTTACTTTTTAAAGTAATCATGTATGACCCGCATATTTTAAAAACATAGCAGAGATTACATGGGGTTTAATAATCGTTCATTAACAAATGTAGAAGCGGGATAACGGGAAAAGTTGTTTAGTAAAGGAAAAAGGGATTGTCGAAGCTACAATCCACTATTTTTATTCATTTAAAATACAAAATATCTTACAGAATCTTTCCTAAACACAAACTAAGCCGGGCAATTTTATTAAGATCAGATCCGTTATACATTTTCATTAACAGCAGTTGACTCAAAATAGCTGTGCATTTGCATAATCTATTTTATAAATAGATCAGCACAGTCGTATTTTACTTCACTCAATAAAAATTAAAGAAAATGATAGTAGAAACATTAATCAAGTTTGAAAAGGAAAAAACTTTAACAAAGAAAGCAAACACAAAGGCAATTAACATTTTGTGGGTTGATGATGAAATTGAATTTTTGAAACCTCACATTATCTATCTAAGGCAAAATGGATATTTAGTAAATACCGTAAACAATGGTGTTGATGCTATTCATGAGATTTCTGAACTGCAATACGACATTATATTCATGGATGAAAACATGCCGGGGCTTTCTGGTATTGAAACGATTTCCCGCATTAAAGAAATCAATTCAAAAATACCCGTTGTTATGATTACTAAAAATGAATCTGAAAGAGTGATGAAAGAAGCAATAAAAGGTGAAGTAGAGGATTACCTTGTAAAACCAGTCAGCCTTACGCAGATTTTTGTTTCAATTCATAAAATTTTGAATTATAATAAGTCAGCATAACGTATACTCGTTACTAATAGTTATAGTACTTCGAATCCCAATTATGCTGGCTAAAAGATTTATCGAAAGATATTCCGATCCAAAGAGAGATTCCAAGTAAGACGATAAAGGTATGTATCGCAAACCAGATACGGAGATATATTTCGCTCTGAAAGTTGAAGATGTTCATTGCCGAAGAAGGAAGGCTGAAAGAAAATAGAAAACAGATTGTGGCGAGAGTAAGAATTAATGATTTAAAATTCTGAATCGGCCAGTAGATTAATTTCCTGTGCCAGGCCAAATCGTTCCCCCATTGATGTAAGAGATAGAAATTACTGTTGCTCAGTTGCGCAAACAAAAGCGGATCTTTATTTATATTTTCAAGATCGAATGCTTTTGATGGAGCAATTATTCTGAATGAATTAATTTTCATTCCATACCTTTTTTCAAAAGCGTTGATTTCAGAAATTGCTTCGTAAGGAAATTCGGATTTGAAAAGAGATGAATCGAGAAAACGTAGGCGATACTTTATACATGTTTGTTTAATCTCGTCGTTCGTGAAAATATTTTCGGTGTTTATATTTTCTGATAAGAATAAATAATTACTTATTGAGTTTTGTTTTAAGCGTTTAATTACTTCTTCATCTTTTAATGTAGCTTTTTTTAATAAAAAATTGGCTTGCCTTAACAGCTTCTGTTGATGAACCCTTTCCCCAATAAGCGCTTTACGAATATTTATGCGCGAGAAAATCATGTAGCTTTAAGATTTCTAAATATTGCTTATTCGAGTACTAAAGATATAAATTTATCTAATACGAATGAGTTTAATGGGTAATGAATTGTAGTGCAAAAAGTAATTGCTGTTGATAAAGGCGTCAGAATTTTTTTGTCAGACTAAAGGCTAGGCCGGTTTTGTTGTCCTGTAACGGAAAGCTGAAAATATTCCAACTTGTTGATTTTTCTTTCGGATTTCGATCTGTAAATAAGTTCCAGGCGCTCAGAATCAGTGTTGTTGTACCTAATCCAATATTGACCATCGATAATGCATTCTGACTTTCATTCGTGTAGTTTACCCCAAACCAGCTTTCCTGTTCTTTTGAAAACATTACTGAACCTAAAACAATTTGACCAGCACCGGTAATCAATCCTATAACAGGTACGGTTTTGTTTGCCTGTTTGTCTATTTGAAGTGCGTTAATAGTACCCAACGATAAATTTAATCCACTTAAAATTGACGATGAGATTCCATATTCAGGTGTTATATGATTGTATGTTAAAACCGGCTCAGGTCCATAAGTGGGTTGTATCATAGCACATTCTTCTTTTGTAAGTCCGTTGGTCAAAATCCAATTGTCAACTATTTCGTCATTCATTGTTAAGAGTTCGTCGTATTTATGTTTGTTGTTAATGTTATCGGCAACTTTTCGATTTGCAGTTTTTTCAACTAAGTATCCAACCGCACAAATGTTTCCTTCCTTATCTATAAAGCAGGGCTTTCTTTGATCAGCATAATCATAATTTTTAGGAAAAATTCCTTTCGACCAATATTCGTGTAGCAAGTCTAAAAGCAAATTTCGTTTACTTTGCAATTCAGCAGATAACGCTGAAACATCTTTTTGTCTCAATAAATTTTCAACATACTCAAGATGTGTTTTAATTCTTAAATTGTTATCAGAAGTCATATTTGGTTTGTGACCAAATTTACTTTCATAACTGACATCTCCAAGAATTGGATTTACAGTTTGGTTTTTGTCGACAATAGATATATTAAACTCTAAAAAAAATATTGAAGCTGTTAAAATTAAGATGATTGTTAGTGATTTCATTAGAGTTTTTTTTTGAATAAACATTAAACGTTTAATCGACTAATTTATTGTTTGTTTTGTACAATGAATGCTAATAAAATTCACCAACGAATAAACTTTAAATTAATTTTCTTAATATGACTTATTCCAGTGGCATTTTTATTTCAGGATAAATTATCAGGTAAACACTAAATTTTAGATTTATTTCTTTGTGGTTAATTTCTGACAATTATTCTAGCATCAATTTTAACCACAAAGATTCGCAAAGTTTAACCACAAAGTTTCACAAAGATTTTATACAATAAAAAAGGCTGTCCTCCCGATAGCTATCGGGGCTGAACAGCCTTTCTTTTCTTTTGAAATGAATTTTAGTAATCCATTCCACCACCCATTCCACCAGGCATTTGTGGCATAGATGATTTTTCTTCTTTAATATCAGCAACAACACATTCAGTTGTTAAAAGCATTCCTGCAATGGATGCTGCATTTTCAAGAGCTACACGAGTTACTTTCGTAGGATCGATAACACCTGCTGCATATAAATTTTCATATTTATCGGTACGTGCATTGTAACCAAAATCATCTTTGCCTTCGCGAACTTTCTGAACAACAATAGATCCTTCCATACCTGCATTTTGTACGATTTGGCGAAGCGGTTCTTCAAGAGCACGTTTTACTATTGCTACTCCTGTAGTCTCATCTTCGTTTTCACCAACAAGTTTGTCGATAGCAGCAATTGCACGAATGTAAGCTACTCCACCACCCGGTACAATTCCTTCTTCAACAGCTGCACGGGTTGCATGTAATGCATCGTCCACACGGTCTTTCTTTTCTTTCATTTCCATTTCAGTCGCAGCACCGATATAAAGAACAGCTACACCGCCTGCAAGTTTCGCAAGACGCTCCTGAAGTTTTTCTTTATCATAATCAGAAGTAGTTGATTCAATCTGAGCCTTAATTTGATTGACTCGAGCTGTGATATCCTCTTTCTTACCTGATCCGCCAACGATCGTTGTATTGTCTTTGTCGATGGTAATCTTAGTAGCTTTTCCTAAATAAGATAAATCGGCGTTCTCAAGTTTGAAACCGCGCTCTTCACTGATAAGTGTTCCACCTGTAAGGATTGCAATATCTTCCAACATAGCTTTACGACGATCGCCGAAGCCGGGAGCTTTTACTGCAACTACTTTTAATGAACCACGGATTTTATTTACAACCAGAGTAGCAAGAGCTTCACCATCTACTTCTTCAGAAATAATTACTAGCGGATTTCCGGTCTGTACTTGCTTCTCAAGAATTGGCAATAATTCTTTCATATTACTGATCTTCTTATCATAAATAAGAATATGCGGATTCTCAAGAACTGCTTCCATCTTATCAGCATTCGTTACGAAGTAAGGAGAAATATAACCACGATCGAATTGCATACCTTCAACCACTTCAACAGTAGTTTCTGTTCCTTTAGCTTCTTCTACGGTAATCACTCCTTCTTTCTTTACTTTCTCCATTGCACTCGCAATAAGTTTTCCGATTTCAGCATCGTTATTTGCAGAAATAGAAGCCACTTGCTGAATCTTTTTGTTGTCATCGCCTACTTTCTGACTCATTTTCTGAAGTGTTTCAACCACCTTCGTTACTGCTTTGTCAATACCACGTTTCAAATCCATTGGATTTGCACCGGCAGCAACATTTTTTAATCCTGCAGTTACAATTGCCTGAGCTAAAACGGTAGCTGTAGTTGTACCATCACCGGCAACATCAGCTGTCTTGGAAGCAACTTCCTTAACCATCTGTGCGCCCATGTTCTCGATACTATCTTTAAGCTCGATTTCTTTAGCAACGGTTACACCGTCTTTCGTAATTATCGGAGATCCGAATTTTTTATCGATGATCACATTACGTCCTTTTGGACCAAGTGTCACTTTTACTGCATTTGCTAATGCGTCAACACCTCTTTTGAGGCGGTCGCGTGCTTCAACATCAAAGTTGATATCTTTTGCCATTGTTTGTTGGTTTTAAGTGTTATTGTTTAATTTTTTAAAATAAAAAAACGAAAACTTTTATTAGCCTTCGTTTATAGAATTGCAAAAATGTCGCTTTCGCGCATGATTAAATATTCCTTGCCTTCGATGTTTATCTCAGTTCCTGCATATTTACCATATAATACGCTGTCACCAATTTTTACTGTTAAAGGCTCATCTTTTTTTCCAACGCCAACTGCGATTACTTTTCCGCGTTGTGGTTTTTCCTTTGCGGTATCAGGAATGATAATACCACCGGCTGTTTTTTCTTCTGCCTGTGCCGCCTCAACGAGCACTCGGTCTGCTAAAGGCTTTAATGCAACTGATTTCATGATGTAGATTTTATTTAATTAAAGTTAGATAATATATTAAACTCTTTGAATGTGCTCAAGTCAGAAACAATGCCATTCGGCAAAGCATACTGAATATCTGACAACTTTTCTATTTATAAAAAGTGGTTACAAAATTGTCAGAAAACTGGTGTCAGGGTGACACACAAAATGTATAAAATAAATTTTACTTTTTATTTTACTGGGTCAGCAGGTGCCATTTCAGGTTCCGGTGCCGGCTGTTTAACAGCAGGAGAAGTCTTGTTTGGGTCTGTAGTAACAGGTTGTTGCTGAGTTGCTGGAGAAGAACCTGCCGGCTGTGGTTGAGATTGAGTCGGTAAAGCCGCACCCGAATTGTCAACTTGCTCCTGCATGGTTGTTCCTAATCCTCTTACATCTTTATTTGGAAGAGTTAAACCCGCAATTAGACATAGAATAACAAGCGATAATGCCAGACCCCAGGTCAATCGCTCAATAAAATCTGTAGTTTTTTTTACACCCATTACCTGGCCTGAGCCGATTATTCCGGAAGAAATTCCTCCGCCTTTTGGGTTTTGTACAAGTACTACCAATACAAGTAGCACACATGTCAAAATAATTAAAATTGTTATCGCAGTATACATTATAAATCCTGTTTATCCTGATTATTAATTGCCTTATCCAATTCGGAAATAAGGGCGGCAAAGTAAGCCAATTTTTCGGGAAATAACAAGCTTAATTTTAGATAAGAAGAACGTGCTTTTAATAAGTTTCCTTGCTGATGATAAATTTTTGCAAGAGTTTCAGAAACAAGGTCTTCGTCTTCAGTTATGCTCTTTTTAGCCTGATTTGCAGGTGAGTAAAACTCAGCCTTTGATGGAATTATTTTAGGGGATGTCTCAATAAAACGGTCAATTAAAAGGCTTATTTCTCCCGATTTTTTTTCATCAACCTCCTCGGTTAATGTCCCGGATTCTATCATTTCTTCTACCTTATTATTTTCAGTTTCTGTGCTTATCTCTTCTGTTTGAGTGGCATGAACTTCTTCAATTCGGCCGTATCCTTCTGTTGTTTTAATTTTTAACCAGTCGTAAAAGGAATGACTCTTTTTTTCATCCTTAAAAAACTCTTGTTTTTCTTTGTGTTTAACATTTTCAATTATTGGTAATTTTTCGAGAGACTGTATCAATGTGGATTCCAGAGCATATTCAATTTCTGCTTTTTGTATAAAATCTACCGCTTTATTCGATTCATCAAATAATTGCTCGAATTCATCTTTAGGTTTTAAAGTTTCCTGAATAACCTCTGATTTTTCTGAATTGTTCCCTTCATTTAAATTAACTGGAATTATTTGTGTCTCCTCTAAAGCAGGAAGAGATTCTATTTTTGTTTCAACAATAAATTTTTCAGGAATAGATTCTTCCTTTTCATCGTCTTTCAATCCTAGTATTTCAATAAGTCTTTTTCTAATTATATCATGCGGGTCTTCTGCCGAAATTTCAAAATCATTTTCTATTCTTTCTTCAATTTCGTTTTGTTTGGAATCATCTTGCTTATTTTCTGAAGAATGATTTACAAATGGAAATTCAATTTCAATTTCTATTTCTTCCTCTGAAGCATCTAAAACAGTTTTATTTAATTCTTCTTCAAATTTATTTTCACTTGCATCAATTTCGGGAATCAAAGGAGAAATAAATGGAGAATCAATTGGCGCCGTTTTTTCATGTACCGATTTTGATTTTTTTGAATGTATTAAATCATACAAAGATTTTCTATCACCGGCATAAGCAGATGCGATTTTTAATTGTTTTTCAAAACGTACATGCTGATGCACATGCATTGATTTGGCAAGCAGTGCATGCGCACTCTGAAAATATGGAAATTCATTTACAAATTCCTGCAAAGTTCCGATTGATTCCTTTATGGATTCCTCTTCCTGCCCCATTATTTTCATGAATTGATTGTAATCCATTACCAGTTTATAACAGATTTATTAAAAATATCTTCAACAAGTTGATCATTTATTTCTAAGACGAGCTTGTCTTCAATTGTATTAATATTTTGCGAACTCGGATATTCAGCAAAACGGGTAAAAGCTGTTTCATAATTCTGTTTCTCGTCCTTAAGATTTGTAAATTTTACATTTACAGTAATTGAAAGACGATTGGTTGCAGCAGTTTCATTTGCCTGTATTGCTTGAGGTGTTATGGTGTATGCCGATATAGAACCCTCAAGTATGAGATCAGCAATCCCATTAGTAATTGTTAGTTTAGTCTGCGTTAGAAATTTTTCTTTTAATAGCTCAGTAAATTCCTGACTTAAAGAAACGGGTCCTAAAGAAGAAGTTTTGGTGAAATATTTTATTGATATTGTCTTTACATCCGGCGCTATCGAAGCCCCCGACATTGTATAATTTACCTTACAACTACCCGCCGTAAACAAAACTAATAAAATGAAAAAATATATTTTATATTTCATCAATTTCAAATTAAATATTTTTTTTTAAAATCTTGATACTTGATACTTGATACTTGATACTTGATACTTGATACTTGATACTTGATACCCCATTTACTAATGCAACCCATACTCATTCATTTTCCTATACAGCGTTCTCTCAGAAATCCCTAATTCTTTTGCAGCATGTTTCCTTCGTCCTTTATGTTTTGTAAGCGCTTTTTGAATAAATTCTTTTTCTTTATCTGATAATGAAAGGGATTCTTCAACTTCAACATGTGATTGAACCGGTGACAGAATTACTCCCGACTGAATGGCTGAAGGATTTATAGTAATATTTTTATCCGTCTTATCTGAAGAAGACAAATCATTTTCTCTGGTTATTAATTGGGTTTTTCTTTCTTGCCAGGTCGGATCATTCGGATTGGTTTGCATTATTTCATTGATAAGTCCTTTCATATCATTCATATCTTTCTTCATATCAAATAAAACTTTATACAAAAGTTCCCGCTCCATAAATTCACTTCCTTTTTTATTTTCACCTTTTAAAAGTACCGGTAAATTATTTAATGGTTCAGGAGGAAGATAGTTAAATAATGTCTCTAGTGTTACTTCCCGGTTTTTTTCCAGAATCGACATTTGTTCGGTGATATTTTTCAACTGTCTTATATTGCCCGGCCAGCGGTATTCGATAAGTATTTTTTGGGCTTCGGATTGAAGTGAGAGTGCCGGAACTCTGTAACGCTCAGCAAAATCATTCGCAAATTTTCTAAAAATAAGATGGATGTCTTCTTGCCGATCTCTCAATGGAGGAATACGAATAGGAACTGTATTCAAGCGATAATAAAGATCTTCTCTGAATCTACCATGTTCAATGGCCAAAAGCAAATCTACATTGGTTGCAGCAACAACACGGACGTTCGTTTTTTGAACTTTGGATGAGCCGACTTTTATAAACTCTCCCGTTTCAAGCACCCTAAGTAAACGGACTTGTGTATTAAGTGGTAATTCTCCAACTTCATCAAGAAAAATAGTTCCCCCATCGCTCACTTCAAAATATCCCTTTCTTGCTTCATGTGCTCCGGTAAAAGAACCTTTTTCATGGCCGAATAATTCAGAGTCTATCGTTCCTTCAGGAATTGCTCCACAGTTTACGGCTATATAAGGGCCATGTTTTCTCGGACTAAGCTGATGAATGATTTGTGGAAAAACTTCTTTTCCCACACCACTTTCACCCGAAATCAAAACAGATATTTCAGTCGCGGCTACTTGCCGGGCAACATTGATTGCATGCTCTAGTAACGGTGAATTTCCAATTATTCCAAATCGTGCTTTTATTTCCTGGATGGTCATTTTTTATTAGTATCAAGTATAGGATTAGCTATTTGATGGTTTTTACTTAAAGGTTTTTAGAGGAAGCTTCTCCTAATAATGTCGCTGGTGTGCAGTCGGTTATTTTAACAAGTACATAATCTCCGGGTTTGTAATTTCCTTTTGGAAAAATTACAACTTTATTGTGTGATGACCTCCCCGAAAGATGTATTTCTGATCGTTTAGAAACCGCTTCTGCTAAAACTTTAAACGTTTTTCCTAAATCTTTTTTATTGCTTTCATGCGATAACTTCGCTTGCACCGTAATAATATCATTCAATCTCCGTGCTTTTATTTCTTCAGGAATATCGTCAGCGAATTTTTTTTCGGCAGCAGTTCCCGGACGTTGGGAATATTTAAACATATAAGAATAATCATACCCCGCCCATTCCATCATGCTCAATGTGTCCTGATGCTCTTCCTCTGTTTCTGAACAAAAACCTGTAATAATATCAGATGATATTCCTGCCTCAGGTAAAATTCTTCGAATTGCATTTATTCTCTCCATGTAATATTCACGTGTATAACCTCTGTTCATTTTTTCCAGAATCCGTGTGTTACCGGATTGAACAGGAAGATGAACATACTTGCAAATATTTTCATGCCTGGCCATAACATGAAGTACAGCATCGGTCATATCTCTTGGATTAGATGTTGAAAAACGAATCCGTAGATTTTCATTTAACACCGCTACTTTCTCGAGAAGATCAGCAAATGTTACAAATTTTTTCTGCTCCTCTTCCGGTAATTTATGTTCCAAAGCATTCTGAACAATATGCTCCGGTAAATCTTTTTTCAAACCGCCGCCTGACCAAAAATATGAATCTACATTTTGCCCAAGAAGCGTTATGTCTTTATAGCCTTCTTCAATCAGAATTCGTATTTCATTTAATATAGATTCAGGATCCCGGCTTCTTTCCCGACCACGTGTAAATGGCACCACACAAAAGGAACACATATTATCACAACCTCGCATGATAGAAATAAATGCAGAAATACCATTGGTGCCAAGTCTTACAGGACTAATCTCTGCATAGGTTTCTTCTCTTGAAAGTAAAACATTTACAGCTTTCTGTCCGCTTTCTGCACGTTGAACAAGATTCGGAAGGTCACGGTAAGAATCCGGACCAACAACAATATCAACAAGCTTTTCCTGTTCAAGAAGTTTTGTTTTTAACCGCTCAGCCATACAACCAAGAACACCAATAAGTAAATCAGGATTTTTTCTTTTTGTTTGACGGAACGATTTAAGCCTTGCCCAGATTTTTAATTCTGCATTATCCCGGATTGCACAGGTATTTAAAAAAATCAAATCAGCGTCCTCTTCATTATCCGTGGTTTGATACCCATTGTCCTTCATAATCGACGCAATTATCTCACTATCAGCAAAATTCATCGCGCAACCATAGCTTTCCAAAAATAATTTTTTAATCACTTTTTCGGTTTTTTCAATGGACAAGTCTTGCTCCTTTTGAGTTTCTGCAGGTGTCTTCAATTCTACTTCGGAAAGCATCTTTCTGATTTTATCGCAAAGATAAGTTTTTACCTTAAAGGTGACAAGATGGCATTTAGCGTACATTGCGACACATTAAATGGAGCAAAATTTATAGTTGCTTAACTATCTGATGGTTAAAAAGAATAAAGCATTGAAAATAAATGCTGTTTTTTTAAAAAATTACGATAAAAAATAAAATGCTTTTATTTGTGCTCGGACGAAAAATAATTTATGGCAAAAAACTTAGTGATTGTTGAGTCGCCTGCTAAGGCGAAAACTATTGAAGGATACTTAGGAAAAGACTATGTAGTACGATCTAGTTACGGACATGTTCGTGATCTGGTCAAGAGTGGTATGGGTATAAAAGTTGAAAAAAACTTCGAACCTGTCTATGAGGTTTCACCTGATAAAGAAGCCGTAATTCAGGAACTAAAAAAGTTAACCAAGAAAGCAGAAGTTGTTTGGCTGGCAACGGATGAGGACCGTGAAGGAGAGGCAATTTCATGGCACCTGTTTGAAACACTAAACTTGAAAGAAGCTGATACAAGAAGAATTGTTTTTCATGAGATCACAAAAAAAGCAATTACCGAAGCGATAAAAAATCCGAGAAAGATTGATAAGAATCTTGTCGATGCTCAACAGGCACGACGAATTCTTGATCGTCTTGTTGGGTTTGAACTTTCACCGGTCTTATGGAAAAAAATAAAACCACAATTATCTGCCGGGCGTGTACAATCGGTTGCCGTTCGACTCATAGTAGAACGTGAAAGAGAAATTGATGTTTTTAAAATTACAGCTGCTTTTAAAGTTGTAGGTATTTTTGAAGTAGGAGGAAAAACTTTTAAAGCGGAAGTTCCTAAGAAATATACAACCGAAGAAGAAGCTGAGAAATTTCTTAAAGATTGTATCGGAGCAGATTTCGGTGTAAAGAATTTAGAAGTAAAGCCGGGCAAACGTTCCCCATCGGCGCCATTTACGACATCTACTCTTCAACAGGAGGCCTCACGAAAATTAGGCTATAGTGTAGCTCAAACGATGGTGCTTGCTCAGAAATTATATGAGAGCGGTAAAATAAGTTATATGAGAACTGATTCCGTTAATCTATCGCAGGATGCTTTAGATATGGCGAAAAAAACTATTCTCAAAAATTATGGCGAGAAATATCTGGAGATACAACAATATAAAACAAAAAGTGCATCAGCACAGGAAGCTCACGAAGCGATTCGTCCGACTGATTTTGCTGTAGATGAAGCAGGAAACGATCCTCGTGAACAAAAACTTTATAACCTAATCTGGAAGCGGACAATTGCCTCGCAAATGTCGAATGCAATTTTAGAAAAGACAGTAATAACCATTTCCTCTTCAAAAACGAAAGAAGATTTTGTAGCAACCGGAGAAGTAATCCGTTTTGATGGATTTCTGAAAGTATATATGGAAAGTACCGATGATGAAGCGCCGGAAGAACAAGAGGGGTTATTGCCTGCTATGAAGAAAGGCGACAAACTTAAATTAAATGAAGCTACAGCAACAGAGCGCTTCACTTATCCGCCGGCTCGTTTTACGGAAGCATCTCTGGTAAAAAAATTAGAGGAATTAGGCATTGGACGTCCGTCTACCTATGCTCCAACCATTTCTACTGTTCAAAAACGCGGCTATGTTTTAAAAGAGGAACGAATGGGAAAAGAGAGAGCTTATACTGTGATGAGTATTGTAAAAGGAAAAATCGTTCACGAGAAAAAAACGGAAATTACAGGAGCAGAAAAGAATAAATTATTTCCAACCGATATTGGAATGATAGTAAATGATTTTCTCGTAGCAAATTTCAAAGATATATTGGATTACAACTTTACGGCATACGTAGAAAAAGAATTTGATGATATTGCCAATGGTGAATTGAAATGGCAAAAAATGATAAAAGAATTTTACAAGCCTTTTCATGCCACTGTTGAGACAACAGAAAAAGAAGCTGTTCGTGTTTCCGGTGAAAGAATATTAGGTAAGGATCCGGTTTCCGGGCACACACTTCTTGTTCGTGTAGGAAGATTTGGCCCGATGGCTCAGATTGGTGCACAAGACGAAACGGAGAAGCCCAGATTTGCCAAGTTGCGAAGTGATCAGCGACTGGATCAGATAACTTTCGAAGAAGCCATGGACTTATTTAAACTTCCCAGAATTCTTGGTAAGTATGAAGATCATGATTTAGCAGTAGCCATCGGAAGATTTGGACCGTATGTAAGGTTAAATGATTTTTTTGTTTCACTTAAAAAAGAAGACGATCCATATACGACGACATTCGAACGTGCGGTTGAACTCATTGAGGAGAAAAGAAAAACGAATGCCGAAAGAATCATAATGACTTTTGATGAGGATAAAGAAATTCAGGTATTGAATGGACGATGGGGGCCGTACATCGCTTACAAAGACCGTAACATTCGTATTCCAAAAGATCGTGATCCGAAATCATATTCTCTGGCAGAAATTCATGAGCTGGCTGAGAAAACTCCTGTTTCAACAAAGAAAAAAGCCGTTTTTAAAAAGCGGCCTTTCAAGGTTAAAAAATAATCTGTTTAAAATTAATTTGTAAGAGATGGATATTTCTGTTTTTATGGAACCGCTTGATCCATTAAAATTTGATCAATACGGAAATCAGAAAAACGCCTTCGGTCATGTAATTACCAAATTTACCAAAGCTGAAAATTTTCCAGAACTGGAAGGATATAATTTAGCAATTATTGGCGTTGGTGAAGACCGTGGAGCTGTTCGTAATGATGGTTCTTGTCGTGCCCCTGATATCATTCGTGAAAAATTATATGAGTTAAAAATTTCAGGTTATCCATATAAAATTCTTGATCTTGGAAATCTTAAATTAGGTGAAACTCTTCAGGATACCTATTCTGCGGTTTCAGCGATTTTGGTTGAATTGATTAAATTAAAAATTCTTCCGATTATTCTTGGAGGAAGCCAGGACCTAACTTACGCTCAATATATTGCATACCAAAAAATGGAAGAGACGGTGAACATCGTTTCTGTAGATTCTTCTTTCGATCTCGGAACCAGCGATCAGCCTATAAATTCATTTTCATTTCTTGGAAAAATAGTTTTACATGAGCCAAACTTTCTTTTTAATTTCAGCAACATAGGTTATCAAACCTATTTTGTAGGCAATGAACAAATAGAGCTGATGAATCGTTTGTTTTTTGATGCATACAGACTGGGTCAGGTTCGGCAGGATATGGAAGAAGTAGAGCCGATCGTACGAAATGCAGATATAATGTCATTTGATATTACTGCTATCCGACAAAGTGATGCTCCCGGAAATGGAAATGCAACACCCAATGGATTTTATGGGGAAGAAGCATGTCGTATTGTTCGTTATGCAGGGATGAGCGATAAATTATCAAGTTTTGGAATTTATGAAATCAATCCACTATATGACAATCATGATCAGACCTCACATCTTGCAGCTCAAATGATATGGTATCTTATCGATGGTTATTATAACCGAAAAAAAGATATTCCTTTGAAAAGTAAAACTGGTTTTATCAAATATAGTGTGCCAATTAAGAAAGATGAACAGGAAATTGTTTTTTATAAAAGTAATAAGAGTGAACGCTGGTGGATGGAAGTCCCATATCACTCGAACAAAATAAAATATGAGCGCCATCATTTAGTTCCCTGTTCTTATAAAGATTATGAGACAGCTTTGAAGGAAGAGATGCCGGAAAGATGGTGGCAGGCGTTTCAGAAAATTTCGTGATGGATCGGAAATAGTACAAAGTCTTAAGTACAAAGAACAAAGTCGCTGTCCATTTATCGAAGAAAATCTACTCTATAACCTTACAGTTCAAATCAAAGTATAAGATGAAAATCTAGTGGAAACTACTTAGTACTTTGAACTTAGTACTTTGTACTAAGTTTGTCACGACCATGTCACTTATTAACAATGCAGTTCTTAAATTTGTTTTGTTTTT
>JANOVV010000102.1:0-35810 GCA_031417555.1 Bacteroidota bacterium | reverse complement strand
AAAGATTAAGAATATTATTGTAATATAGTACTTCAATTATGTCAAGGAAAATTAGGACTAACAGTTAAAACATGTAAGGTTTTTTCAGGACGAGACAGTTCAATTGGATATTCCGCGCAATGAGGTCCACCTATTCCGCGGCAAAGTGACCCACTAAAATTGATTTTCTAAACGAAGGTTTTTCTTGCTGTTTATACCGTTTGCGAAATAGGGGAAGAAGGGAGAACACTTTTGAAAACGGCAATGGAAATATTAGGATTATCTGTACGTGCTTACGATCGAATTTTGAAAGTTTCAAGAACAATTGCTGATCTGAGTGGTAGTGAAAATATTAGGACAGAACATTTGGCTGATGCGATACAATATAGAAGTCTTGATCGTGAAGGTTGGGCAGGTTAATACAGTTTGAGTTTGGGTTTTGAGTGTGTTCAGTTTTCTGTTCACCCGCTGTGTTTCACACTCAAACTGGAATTCACTATGGAACTGTCAATAAAGCTCACGAAATCTAGAATTTCATACCCACACATGAAAATATGTAACGCAAAAATTTTCAAAAATCAATTTTCAATTCACCCACTTATAATTACATTGTATTTGTTATCAAATGAAAATAATAAGAAGTATACAAAACCGAATATATGATTTAAGAGGAAATAGAGTAATGCTTGATTTTGATTTAGCCGTTCTCTATGAAGTTGAAACAAGGATTTTAAATCAGGCAGTCAAAAGAAATATTGATAGGTTTCCAAAAGATTTTATGTTTCAGTTGAAGCCTTTTGAGTACGATCAAATAAAGTCGCAGTTAAAAGCTTTGAAGGAAAGTTCATCATCACAAATTGTGATGATCGAAAATTTACCATTAAACAGAACAGATAAATATTTACCATATGCATTTACCGAACAAGGTGTAGCAATGTTAAGCAGTGTCTTGAATTCCAAAAAGGCAATAAAGATGAACATTTCTATTATGCGAGCATTTGTTGAAATAAGAAAAATCGTACTGAGTAAAAAGGAGATCAAAAAGCAATTGGAAGAGTTGAAGAAAAAAATTGGATTACATGACTTACAGTTATCCCATTTATATGAAGCAATAGAAAACCTACTAGATGAAAAAGCAGCAGAAATCAGGTGGGACGAAAGGACACGCATTGGTTATAAAAGTGAATGAATTTACTGCTGTATAGTTTGAGTTTAGGTAGTGAGTGTGTTTAGTTTTCTGTTCATTTATTCTACTTCTTAAACTTAACCCATTAAGACTTTTAAAATAAAAAAAGCCATTCGTCCTAAGACGAATGGCTTTTCAAATAAATAATTAAGATTAATATTTCACAACCTTTGTAGTAGCGTTGTTGCCATTAACATTGGCTTTTAAAATATAAGTACCGGAAGCTAAGTTCTCAACGTTTATTGATTCGTGATTACTTCCTTTTGATACATATGAATTTTGATTAACTACCAAACGACCGGTAATATCTGTTATTTGAATAGATAATTTTCCGAATGATGCTGAATTAATTCGAACATCCAGTGTATTACGATCTTTAATAAATGAAGAAACTGTTAATTGATTTGCTTTAATTTCCGAAACACTAATTTCACAGTTTAGATTATTAGGATCGTCAACAAGAATAGGAATAGAAGTTCCGGTATATGTACAGTTAGCATCCAGGGTTAAATCTTGTAAAAATTGTACCGGATTATTTAATAAAGTTGCATTTCCATAAACCACAGGAGTCCAGTAATAAATACCGTAAGGGTTGTTTACTCCATCAATAACAGATCCGTCATTTACATACTGACGAATATCTGTTTCAGGTGCAGGGAAAGTAACTAAATAAGAAGTTAAAAAGCTTGGATCGATTAGAGGATTTAAAGCTCCGGAAATATCGGCAGAAGAAATCACCCAACTAATACCGGAAAAAGCGCCATTGTTTGGAGCGAAAACACCGGAAGTAGAAAATGTAACTGTATCACCTCCACAAATAGTTGGAACATCGGATGTAGGAGTTCCAGGATTAATATTTACATCATTACAAGCAACAGGAGAAATGTTTATGAATTTAAAAACACCATTTGCTGTTGGAGAAAAAGTAAATCCACCACACCACATTGTAAGAGAGTCAGCAATACCTAAAGCAACCCGCTGTGTTCCTGTTTCAATCGTCGACCAGTTATGTCCGCCATCAAGACTGTATGATGAACCGCTGAATGACTGCGAAGAACCTGTACTTACAAGCATTTTGCTTGTTCCGGGAACAGACTGAACATCGGCACCGAACATAGCTCCAACAGGTGTGAAGGTACTAGACCATGTAATTCCTCCATCAGTTGTTTCAACAACATCACTGGTGTTATTAGAAACATTAAAATAACGTGCAATTCCATTTGATCCATTGTTAAAGCTAATATCGATTGTACCCGGTATAGGTATTACAAGATTTGTCGGAGCAACTGTCCAATGATAACCACGATCAACTGATCTGTAAACACGACCATGATTGGTATCAAACCAAACAGTGTCACCTACCACTTGAATGTGTGTAGTATATCCTGTTTCAGAATCAACACCAATTACATCCGGATCAGGAATATCGCCGGAAGGAACTGCATCCCATGTAGTACCACCATCCGTAGTAGTGTAAATTTCATAATCACCGAAAATTGGATCACCGATTACAACACCATCTGTATCGTTCCAGAAATGAATAATATTTGGAAAAGATTCATCAGGAGTACTGAAAAGAACTCCCGCTCCTTGTTGTGTCCAGTTTACACCAGCATCAACAGTATGCCAGATTTGACCCTGACCTTTAGGATTAATAGCCGTATTGTAAAAAGTAGCCCAGGCATGTGTAGGACTTGAAGCAGCTATCATAGCCCAACCCCAAATCAAAGAAGTAGGAACTTCACTAGGTACCCAATGTTTTCCTCCGTCAAGAGTAATGGAATAATCGTGATGCGGGAAACCTGTACCGGTACCATCCCCACCGGATATCCAAACAACGCTAGTATCGACGATACTAAAATTGGTAACGGTTGTTGATTGAGTTTGAAAGCCTGTTGATTGAGATACCCAAACACCTTGAGCATATGTACCCAAGTAGGTAAATAACATTGAGAAGATTAGTAATAGTTTTTTCATTTTTAGTTTTAGATTAGAGATGTGTCGTCAAAAATAGGAGTTATTTTGATATTTTCAACCATTTTAGCATGAATTCTATATTGGGTTGGTCAGTACTTTGTAAAAATCAAGACCTGATTATCAAGTCTTTGAAATATTGTTAGATTTTAAGTTAATGAATTCGTTTATTCGATTGTTTTTTTCCATTTAATTCCGCATCCAATTGCTTTAGTTTCGGCTGTAGGAACGGTTTTTCCGTCAATAAGAGCATCTACGGCTTCTTCAACATATTTTTTATCTGCTTTTTCTGCTTCTTCTGTATTGTTATCGATAGCACCGATATATTTAACAATGAATTTATCATCTACTTTTTGTAAAACAAATAAATGAGGTGTACGAGTTGCACCATACGCGGAAGCAATTTCTTGCGTCTCATCATATAAATATGGAAATGAGTAACCTTTTTCTTTTGAAAGAGCAACCATATTTTCAAAAGAATCATCCGGAACTACACTTACATCGTTTGGATTGATTGCAATAACAGGATAATTTTTTGCATTATATTTTTTATCCAATTCCATAATTCTACTTTCATAAGCCTTCGCAAACGGACAATGATTACAAGTAAATATTACGATAAATCCTTTTGCATTTTTCATATCCTTCAAGCTTACCATTTTTCCATCGATATTTTTCAATGAAAAGTCGCGGGCAGTATCTCCGATTTTATAACCTCCGGCAATTGCATAAAGATTTATTACCAGAGCGATAGATAATGATATTATTTGTTTCATATTTTATTGAATTTTGATTTTTTCAAAAGTACATAACTTTTTTGGAAAAAGAAGGGGGATAAATAGTAGAATCAAGAATCAAGAGCAAAGAATCAAGAGTAAGGTATTAAGAGTCAGAAATTGGGGATAAAGAATTGAAATGTTGAAATTTGATATAAAATGACATTTTTAACTATTTCATCATTTTAAAATCAATGATATTTTTTAATTCTTCTTCAGTCATTGAGCCTTCTTTAAAAAAAACTTTTTTGCCATTTTTATACATGGAAGTGGCCGGTATGGCACCGCTCCAGTTGCTGTCAACTTTATTAATCCATAAATCGTAATTGGTTTCTGTAATATGAGCAACAGAAGAATGGATATTTTTTTTTCTGATAAAAGGTTCTGCAACGCTTTTTACCTGGGAGTTAAAATCAAGATTTACTAATATTATTTTGACCGCTTTCTTTTGATATTCTGAATTACATTTTTCAAAATACGGCAATTCCTGGATACAAGGCTTACACCAGGTTGCCCAGAAATTTAATATGTATAATGTATCATTCGAAACGGAAATTCTTGATTTCAAATCATCAAATTTAAATAAGTCTATTTTTTGTGCAGATAAATATTGGGGAAGCCACAATAAAATTAGAACAGGAATAATTTTTAAATTAAATGAATTGCCTTTAAACGGGAATGACATCATTCAGCTTTTTTAGTAGCGGCCTTGTAAAGTGACCATGCCATAAAAATAAAAAATGCTGTTCCCAATAACATATAACCACCTTCACCAAGAACAGAAATCAAACCTCCCGAAGCATTTATTTTCTCCAGAGAATTAAATACATCGTCATCTACTGTTAACAGTGCTACAATTACACCGGCAAGTGCACCACCGGCAACAAGTCCGGTTGCAAATAAACTTCCTTTACCTAATTCAGAATCTTCAATTTTTATTTTTTTGCGTTTAGCTCTCCAGTCTACAAATCCTTTCAATGCTCCACCGGCAAAAATCGGAAGAGTAGTTGAAAGCGGCAGGTAAGCACCAACAGCAAACGATAATGATTTAATACCACATAATTCCATTGTAACAGCAAGAAAAACACCAACAAGAACAAAATTCCAATCGAGGTTAAAAGAAAGTAATCCTTTAATGAGTGTTGCCATCAACGTAGCCTGTGGTGCTGCAAACTTTTCGCCAATGGCATGTTGTATTCCTTTTGCGGCCAGATCGGCTGTTGGTTTGTCGAGGTAGCGAACAGTAAAACCTATTACCAACGATGAAACTATCGCTCCGATAAATAAAGCAATCTGCTGATATTTTGGAGTCGCTCCAACGATGTATCCTGTTTTTAAATCCTGCGAAGTTGCGCCTGCATTTGCTGCTGCAATACAAACAATACCACCAACCACAAGCGCCATCGATTCATATAATTTTCCTGTCCAGCCGACAGCAATAAAAATTAGTGCTGTACCCATTAAAGTTGCAATGGTCATTCCTGAAATCGGATTATTACTTGATCCGATGATACCTACTATTCGGCTGCTGACAGTAACAAAGAAAAATCCAAATACAACAATCAGAATTCCTATTAAAAATTTATTTAGGATAGAATCTCCCGGTAGCATAGGAAGAAATGACATTAGTAAAATTAAAGCAAGACTTCCGATTAAAACTGTTTTGAATGACAGATCATTCTCTGTACGTGAAACAGCTACACCACCTTTTTCTTTCATTGAACTTACGCTTTCACGAAATGAAGAAATGATTGTTGGAATTGTTTTTATAAGAGTGATAAATCCACCCGCTGCTACTGCGCCGGCTCCAATTTGTCTGACATAAGTTCGGTAAATGGCATCGGCCATATCTTTGAATGTATGCGTTACAGGATCCCATCCACCTTTTCCACCGGCTGTCATTACATCTTTTAAAAATCCAAGTTTCACTTGTTGAATTGCAATAACATCCGGAGGAACGAGAGAAGCAAGCAGAGGAATTAGTCCAAGCCATGCAAGTACACCACCGGCAACTAGCACACCTGCTATTTTGGGTCCGATAATATATCCAACTCCGAGATATTCAGGAGTTATATCTGCATTTAAAGTTGCACTTGGGAAAAATTTATTTGTTTGTTTAGTTACCCATGCCGGTGTTTCGGAAATGATATGAAATACTTTTTGGAATATAGCATAAGCGATAGAAAAGCCTAAGCCCTGGAAAGCAGTTTTAGCAAAATCTCCACCTTTTTCTCCGGCAATGAGTACATGCGCACAGGCTGTTCCTTCAGGATAAGGAAGTGTATCATGTTCTTTCACAATTAAAGAACGACGCAAAGGAATCATTAGTAAAGTTCCCAACAATCCACCCAAAACGGCTAAAGTAAAAATTGTCCAATACTGAAAATATTCATTTCCATTGCTGATACCACTTTCATTTAGCGAGAGAAATAAAAATGCAGGCAATGTAAAAACAACTCCGGCAGCAATTGACTCACCGGCAGATCCTGTTGTCTGAATAATATTATTTTCAAGTATGGATGTTTTGAAAAATTTTCTTCCAAGACTAATAGAAAGTACAGCAATTGGAATAGAGGCCGAAACTGTTAAGCCGGCCTTTAAGGCGAGGTAAACTGTTGAAGCACCGAAAATGATTCCAAATAATGAGCCCAGCAATATGGCTTTCAAAGTAAATTCAGGAACACTGTCAGTAGCAGAAATATAAGGTTTAAAAACTTTGGGTGTAGAATTCTCCATACGTAGTTTTTTAGCGTGGAGTAAAAGAACGATAAAAAGTTAAATGTCAAAAGTTAAAAGACAAAATTTTTCGAAATAATTTATAATAAAAGGCAAATATTGATAATAAAACAATTTAATTTTTCAATCCAAATGACTTAAAAAAGTATAAATGGGCATTTAACCTTCAAATATTTTTTACTTTTCAATTCCCATTTACAGATAGCAATTGGATTACTTAACTCCGATATCAAGTATTAAGTATTATGATTCTTGATACATGATACATGATACTATTTCCTCACACCACATTTCCCCCATGGCAATTCTTAAACTTTTTCCCGCTACCGCAAGGGCAAGGGTCATTTCTTCCTACTTTATGTTCGACGCGGACGGGTTGAATTTTCGGTTGTGGCGGTTGTCCCTGCATCGGAGCACTTTCGCGATCTGATCCAATCGATGAACCGGCAGCAGCTTTATGAGTGCTTAAATTTTTTAATTCCTGTTTAGGTAAAATTTTCGCTTCCTTAACTTTATCAGGATCTTGTTGTGGAATTACGCCCTTAAATAAAAATGAAATGATTTCTTTATTAGTACGATCCATCATTTGTTTGAATAATTCAAACGATTCAAATTTGTAAATTAGCAGTGGATCTTTTTGTTCATAGACAGCTCCTTGAACAGATTGCTTCAAATCGTCCATTTCTCTCAGATGTTCTTTCCATGCATCATCAATCATAGCTGCTGTAATCATTCGTTCAAAAGCAGTTACCAGTTCACGTCCGTGTGTTTCAACAGCTTTTTTCACATTGGCGTTTACCTGAATGCCTTTCATGCCGTCGCTAAAAGGAACTATAATATTTTGAATGGTTGCTCCCTGTTTTTGATAAACATCATTTATAAAAGGCAATGTTCGCTCGATGAGTAATTGGGATTTGTTTTTGTAAAATCGTTGACCTTCTTCAAAAATCTTTTCTGCTAATACATCAGGTTTTTTATTTTGAAATTCTTCTTCAGTAATGGGACATTCAATAGAAAGTACGCGGATGAGATCGAGTTTCAATCCTTCGTAATCGCCCGATTCCTGGTACTGAAGCAAAATTGATTCGCATGAATCAAAAAGCATATTGCTTATGTCAATGCTTAATCGTTCTCCGAAAATGGCATGCCTTCGCTTGGTATAAATTACCTCACGCTGTGAATTCATTACATCGTCGTATTCGATCAATCTTTTACGAATTCCAAAATTATTTTCCTCAACTTTCCTTTGTGCACGTTCAATCGATGAAGTTATCATACTGTGCTGAATAACTTCGCCTTCTTCGATACCCATGCGATCCATCAGTTTCATAATTCTTTCGGATCCGAAAAGTCGCATTAAATCATCTTCCAGAGAAACATAAAATTGTGAAGAACCGGGATCGCCCTGCCGACCGGAACGACCTCGTAACTGTCTGTCGACACGTCTCGATTCATGTTTTTCCGTACCTATAATTGCAAGTCCTCCCGCTTCTTTTACGCCGGGACCTAATTTAATATCAGTTCCTCTACCGGCCATGTTGGTAGCTATTGTTACAGTACCTGCAATACCTGCTTCCTGAACAATTTGCGCTTCACGCTGATGAAGTTTTGCATTCAATACATTATGACGAATGTTCCGCAACTTCAACATTCGGCTTAGTAATTCAGATGTTTCAACGGAAGTTGTACCTACGAGTATAGGTCTTCCTGCTTTTACCAATGCATCTATTTCTTCAATAACAGCATTGTATTTTTCCCTTTTGGTTTTATAAACTTTATCCTGATGATCTTTTCTGATAATATTCCTGTTAGTAGGAATTGTTACCACATCTAATTTGTAAATTGTCCAGAACTCCTGTGCTTCTGTTTCGGCTGTTCCCGTCATCCCTGCAAGTTTATGAAACATTCGAAAGTAATTCTGCAGTGTTATAGTTGCATAGGTTTGTGTACTGGCTTCAACTTTTACATTTTCTTTGGCTTCAATGGCTTGATGCAAACCGTCAGAGTAACGACGGCCTTCCATGATACGGCCAGTTTGTTCGTCAACAATTTTTACTTTTCCATCGACTATAATATATTCTATGTCTTTATCAAAAAGTGTATAAGCTTTTAAGAGTTGGTTTACTGTGTGTATTCTTTCAGATTTGATGGCGAAATCACGCATGAGTTCGTCCTTTCGTAACAGTCTTTCTTCGGGTGTTGCAGCACTTTTTTCTATTTCTGCGATAATTGAACCAACATCAGGCATTACAAAAAAGTCTTTGTCTTCACTCGAAGCAGAAATTAGTTCAACTCCTTTATCGGTTAATTCAATGCTATTATTTTTTTCATCAATAGAGAAAAACAAAGTCTCATCTGCTTTATGCATTTCTTTTTGCTGATCTTGGAGGTGATAGTTTTCCGAATCGCGCATAATTGCAGTTACTCCTTGTTCACCAAGAAGTTTTATTAATGCTTTATTTTTTGGTAATCCTCTTTTTGATCTGAAAAGTGCAAGCCCTGCTTCTTTATCTTTTTTTTCTACCAATAATTTTCGCGCATCTGAGATTAATGTATTTATATAATCTCGTTGAGCCTTCATTAATAATTCGACTTTTGGTTTGTATATATCGAATTCATGATGTTCTCCTTTGGGGGTAGGGCCGGAAATAATTAATGGAGTTCTTGCATCGTCAATCAAAACCGAATCAACCTCATCGACAATGGCATAATGATGTCCCCGCTGAACCATATCTTCTGCAGAACGCGCCATATTATCACGCAAATAATCAAAACCGAATTCATTATTCGTTCCGTAAGTGATATCCGAAGCATAAGCTTTTTTTCTTGCATCTGAATTGGGTTCGTGTTTGTCGATACAATCAACAGATTGACCGAGAAATTCGAATATCGGACCATTCCATTCGGAGTCACGTTTAGCGAGGTAATCGTTCACAGTAACTATATGAACTCCTTTGCCGGCTAAAGCATTTAAGTAAATAGGTAATGTAGCAACAAGTGTCTTTCCTTCACCGGTAGCCATTTCAGAAATTTTTCCGGAGTGAAGAACAATTCCACCGATGAGCTGTACATCGTAATGAATCATATTCCATGTTACAATGTTGCCGGCTGCCATCCAGGCATTTTTATATATAACTTCATTGCCGACAATAGAAACATGTTCGCGTACCGGAGCAAGTTCGCGATCAAAAGGAGTCGCCGTTGCTCTCAGCTCTGTATTTTCTGTAAATCTTCGCGCAGTTTCTTTTACTACTGCGAATGCTTCAGGAAGTATTTCTTTTAGAATATTTTCAGTATCCGTATTGATAACTTTTTTCAGCTGATCAATCTCTTTGTAGATTTCTTCTTTTCTGTGAAGATCAATTTCCGGATTTTCTTCAGCTTCTTTTTCGAGATTTCTAATTTCATCTTCAGTTTCTTTTAAATGAAGGGAAATACGATTTTTAAATTCCTGAGTTTTTGCCCGTAATTCATCATTACTAACGTTCGTTAATTTTGCGAATTCTTCTTTAATCCTGGTTACTTGCGGCAATATCTCTTTAAGATCTTTATCGCTTTTACTCCCGAAGATTTTGGTAATAGTTTTATTTAAAATGCCAATCATGTCCTATGGTGATAATGAAGCGCAAAAGTACTCTTTATTTAAGTAATAAAGAATGGATGCGAAAGGGGTTAAAATGTAACAAGTATCATGTATCAAGTATCATGATTCTTGATACATGATACTTGATACTAATTTCATTCCTTAATAAACTTATTTCCTGTCAGTTTATTTTTGGATTTTAATTGTAGAAAATACACTCCAGGACTTAATGTTGAAATGTCGATGGTCGATTTTAGGGATGTTAATTTATCTATTAAAACAGAACGACCCAGCTGATCAAAAATTGTAGCTGTTGCATTTTCTATATCCGTTTCAATGTTCAATAATTTTTGTGCAGGATTTGGATATAGAATTGCTGAATTATTTTTCGAATTATTTGTAATAATGTTTTTGACATTATCATAAAAACAATTTTGTCCGTAAGTATTTGAAAAACTTTCACTAAACAGGGTTATAGGTTGAGTGTTTATTTGAACGATTTGTCCGGCAGCACCTGTACTTTCAGTAAGCGTTGCAGAGTTTCGTAAAAGAGGAAAAGTAAACTCATCACAACCAGAAACACCATCGTCTATAGTTTTAATAAATAATGCATCACCATTGGGATCTCCGAAAGCGATAGAAAACCCGAGAGCAACATAGCCGTCATTGATTCCGGGCAGTAAATAATAACCTTCACTTGTTTGAACAGAATCTCCGTAGATAAAGGACCAAGTTAAATTTCCACTGCCGTCAATTTCATTTAATAATAATTGATGGATGGTGCCACCGGGAGGACTTACATTTGTATATCCACAAGCAACATAATTATGAGCTGCATTTTCAATTACAGAAAATGAACGGTCATATTCAGTTGTTCCATAATTATAAGCCCAGTTTAGAGCACCCATTGAATCCAATTTCATGATGCATTGATCGGTATCTCCTGCAGTATTTACTGTGCTGATTCCGGCTATAATAAAACCGCTGTCTGAAGTTGATTTAATATCACTTACCCAGTCGGCACCGGCAGTACCATATTTTTTGCTCCATAAAATATTACCGGTTGGATCCATTTTTACGATAAGGTTATCATCGTCACTACCGGTGGAGGTACCTCCTCCTAAAATATAACTGTTATCAAAAGTAATATCGGCCTGATTGAAATAATTTTCGGGAGATAGATTACAGACATTGCTCCATAATTGATTGCCGTCTTCGTCAATTTTTAAAACCAATGCTGATTTTGCCACCGTGCCATAACTTTTTGTATTACCTACAATTAAATAGTTATTATCAGGAGTTCTTTTAATTGAATGTGCTTCATCATCTTCAGTGCCTCCATATACATTTGACCATATAACATCGCCGAGTGCATTTATTTTTAAAGCGAAAATGTCGGAATGCATTAAATCTGAAGGAGAGGAATAAGTAGTTCCTGTAATTATAAAACCACTGTCTGAAGTATTTTCAATTCCGGTGGGGAATTCATTTTTGCTTAAACCGATTCTTATGGAAGTATTCATTTCTCCCAAATAATTTATAAAATAAACAGCAATATCGGATCCATCGATTTGGTTTAGTCCCGTAGCACCAACAATACAATATCCGCCATCGGTTGTTTTTACAACCTTGCTTCCGTCATCTGTTAATGTATCGCCAAAGCCTGATTGAAAATTAACCTGAGCGGAGCAGTATAAAGTTGATAAAATACATACAAAAGTAATGTAGATTTTTTTCATAGTTTAATTGAATTTGTTTGGTTAAAGGTAATGATTTGATACATGTGTTTTAAAATATTTAAAGTGATTATTCACACGAATTTCTGAAATTTAATTGTTTAAACCAAGCCAATTAGCCTGTTTTTATTGATATTTTCAGTAGAAATTTAAAAAGTATTAGTTCAAATAAGATTACTTAATATTTAAGTGAAAAAAACCTGATCAAAAAAGATTGGTCAGCTTAACTCATATTAAGATAGAAAAATAATATTTACGGATTTATTGGAAATAATTGTCAAGATAAAAACAAAAGGTTTAAAGCTTTTTATTTTAATATTCGAACGATAAAATTGAAAAATCAATATTCATCTTCATTAAAAAAGAAATCGTCCTTAGTCGGATAATCGGGCCAGATTTCTTCAATACTTTCATAAGCTTCGCCTTCATCTTCCAATTCCTGAAGATTTTCAATTACTTCTAATGGTGCGCCTGAACGTATTCCATAATCAATTAATTCATCTTTCGTTGCCGGCCAAGGTGCATCTTCAAGGTGTTGTGCTAATTCAAGTGTCCAGTACATATTAATCAGAATATTTTATTGATCTGGTTTTAAAGGGTGGCAAAAGTATAAAAATATTGATAAAATCCTATTGTAAGTTTTTTATTAAATTTTACACAATAATTTTTGAGCTAATTAGCTAAGCATTAAAACATTTCATAATAAATGTTTAAAATCGGGCCTTCCAGGGAATCTCTTGGGCCGAAAAATCTTTGGATAATATGCGGGCAAGGACAAAAAGGAAATCCGAAAGGCGGTTTAGGTATATAATAATATGTTTATTAACGGTTTCGTTTTCAGAAAGCAATACAACGGCTCTTTCGGCTCTGCGGCAAATGCAACGGGCTACGTGGCAGCAGGAAACAGCCTGATGCCCGCCGGGGAGAATGAAGGATTTCATCTCGGGCAATTCATCATTCATTTCATCAATTTTATTTTCTAAAAAAGTGATGTCTGTTTCTTTAAGCTCAGGTAAATTCATTTTAGATTTTTCCGGATCTGAAGCCAGATGACTGCCAATTGTAAAAAGTCTGTCTTGAATTTCAATAAGAACATTTTTTTGATCATCGCGTGAAGAAAGATCACGAACCCAGCCGATATAAGAATTCAATTCATCGATGGTTCCGTAGGCCTCAATACGTATAGCTGCTTTTGAAACTCTGGTTCCGCCAATCAGCGAGGTAAAACCATCGTCGCCTTTTTTAGTATAGATTTTCATAGATTATTTGCAAAAAAAAATATCATTTTGCATTCGTTTTATCTGATTCAATTTTGCCATCTTTTATTCTCACAATTCTTAATGCATGTTGGGCAATTTCCTCTTCATGGGTTACAACAATAATCGTATTTCCGGATTTGTGAATTTCTTTGAAGAGCGTCATTATTTCTTCTGACGTTTTTGAATCCAGATTTCCGGTTGGTTCATCGGCTAGAATAATAGATGGATTATTAACAAGTGCACGAGCAACAGCAACTCTTTGTCTTTGACCACCGCTAAGTTCATTGGGTTTGTGAGTTATACGGTCACCAAGACCTACATCGTTCAAGGTTTTTGTCGCACGCTTTACTCTTTGTTCTTTATTAATACCGGCATAAACCAAGGGTAAAGCGACATTATCCAGGGCATTACTTCGTGGGACAAGATTAAACGTTTGAAAAATAAAGCCGATTTCTTTGTTTCTGATTTCGGCGAGTTCATTTTCGGACATCTTGCTTACTTCTTTTCCGTTTAAAAAATATTCGCCCTGACTGGGAGTATCCAGACAACCGATGATATTCATTAACGTAGATTTTCCGGAACCTGAAGGACCCATGAGGGCCACATATTCTCCCTTTTCAATTTTAAGATCGATTGTATGAAGTGCATTAATTACTTCCGTACCGATTTTATATTTTTTCCCGATATTTTTTAACTCAAGTAAGCTCATAGGAATTTATAAAAGACTTTGCCAAAAGTAAGAATATAATCAGCTGATTTACTAATTTGAAGAGTTACTAAAATGTTATAGGTTTACGTTAGTTTAAGATATTGAACAAAGTCTTTCTCTTTTATTAAAATGTTTTTTTAACCCTGATTATCCAGTTAAACCAAAATTGAAACAATTGCAAAATCCCGGTTTAATATTTTAAGTTTTTTTATTTATCAAAAAGATCCTTCTGAGCCCTATTTAAACGAGTAGTTATAAATTCAATACCGCAAGGTAAAGTGTTGCTTTTCCAATCCTTTTTTAAAAAACACAATTCCAAATTGGAATAGATCAATGCTCAAAGTGACATTGGAATTTTTTTTAATTTCTTTCCAGGCATTTTTCATATCTCTGCTCCAGTAAATATCGTCGAAAACAAAAATGGAATCTTCTGTCGACAAATCCAGGCATTTATCAAAATATGAAAGAGTAGGATTTCGTTTGTGATTTCCATCGAAATAAACAAGGTCTAATTTATTAAATTTCAGAAGAGCCTTTGGCAAACTTTCTTCGAATTCGCCACATATTAATTCGATATTTTTACGTTGAATAAATTCGAAATTTTTCTTTGCAATAGCAGCGATCTCAGGGGATCCTTCCAAAGTAATGATTTTGTTTTTTGTATTTGGCATTGAAAGATAAAGTGTTGTAATTCCCAAAGAAGTTCCGATTTCCAATATATTTTCTGAAGAAAATCTATTCACTAAACGAAAGAGAAGTTGGGCATATTTTTTTGGTTTTACGGCTTTTTTGGCAATATCGCTGACTAAAACAGTTCTATGATTTTTACCTGTTCCAAAATCCTTTATATTAATTTTATTATTATTTAAAAGTTGTTTAGCCCTTACTGATTCAACCAGGTCGAAGCAATAGTAGGGTGTTTTATCATGAAGGATATTGTTAAACAGGTCGTAAACAAAGGGGGAGTGAATATCATGAGCATTATCAGCATTTAAGCGATACTTTAAAAAACTTCCGGCTGAAAAAAGTTTATTCACCCGGCAAAGATAAAGTATAACCCGGCAACCTTTTCTCTTTTAGAAATGATGTATTTTTTTACTTTTGCCTAAATTCATATGAGCTTAATAGAAGAAATACACGCAAGACAAATTCTGGATTCCAGAGGCAATCCGACTATAGAAGTCGATGTAATAACAACGAATGGTGCTTTAGGCCGGGCCGCAGTGCCGTCCGGCGCTTCGACTGGTGCACATGAGGCTGTCGAATTGCGCGACGGTGATAAGAAAAAATATTTAGGAAAAGGCGTCCTTAAAGCTGCACATAATGTAAATAAAATTATCAATGAAGAATTGCATGGATTCCCTGTAACCAACCAGAGAATGATCGATGAAGCGATGATTCGGTTGGATGGAACGGAAAACAAATCAAATCTGGGAGCAAATGCAATTTTAGGTGTTTCTCTTGCCTGTGCAAAAGCAGGAGCTATGGAGACCGCGCAACCGTTGTATAAATATGTAGGAGGTGTTAATACCTATAAATTACCGGTTCCGATGATGAATATTTTAAATGGTGGCGCACATGCAGATAATAGCATCGATTTTCAGGAATTTATGGTAATGCCTGTTGGGGCTGAATCATTTTCCGAAGCTTTGCGAATGGGTGCCGAGGTTTTTCATCACCTGAAAGCTGTATTAAAAAAGAAAGGCTTATCAACCAATGTTGGCGATGAGGGTGGTTTTGCACCTAATTTTAAGTCTAATGAAGAAGCTATTCAGTCTGTTGTTGATGCTATAAGTGAAGCAGGTTATAGTCCCGGAAAAGATATTTTTATAGCAATTGATGCAGCCGCCACAGAATTTTTTGATTCTAAATCAGGAAAATATATTTTTAAAAAATCTACCGGTGATCAATTGACATCATCGCAATTGTCTGATTTTTGGTTGTCATGGATTAAAAAATATCCAATTGTTTCAATAGAAGATGGTTTTTCGGAAGATGACTGGGAGGGATGGAAAAAGTTTACCGCCGCTTCCGGTAATAAAATCCAAATTGTAGGTGATGACCTTTTTGTTACAAACGTAAAAAGATTAAAGAGAGGAATTGATGAAAGAGCAGCCAACTCTATTCTCGTAAAAGTAAATCAGATAGGCACACTTACTGAAACAATAGATACAGTTACTTTAGCCCAAAGTAACAGCTTTACTTCGGTCATGAGTCATCGCAGTGGTGAAACGGAGGATACATCCATTGCCGACTTATCAGTAGCCCTGAATACGGGGCAGATAAAAACCGGTTCTGCATCACGAACTGACCGTATATGCAAGTACAATCAGTTATTAAGAATTGAAGAAGCTTTAGGAATAAATGCACAATTTGGAGGAAAAGATTTTAAATTTGTATCTTCATAATTCTAAAAATGGATCAGGATACACTCGATAAACTTGCTTCAGGAGAATATTCAATATCTCCCAACAGCGGCCGTTTAAGAAAACGGGTCCGTCGGAAAAGAGAAAAAAAGTTTTTTAGCAGAGAAAACGTTAAGAGGTTTATTAACTCTGCTCTTTGGGTTATATTAATAGCTTCATTTTTAATAAGCCTTATCTTAGTATTTCCTGAACTCAATCTTGTTTCTGACAAGAAAAAAATAGATAGTAAATCGATCGGCAAATAATATAATTAATAATTTATATCTGAAATAAATCATAAGTGAAAAGCGATAAAATAAAAGAAAGTTTTGCCAGAGTTGCATTACCACTGGCGCTTGAAATAAAAGAATTTATTAAAGAAAACGGAAATCAGGTAATCGGCCAATATACTGTTGAGCAAGTATACAGTGGGATGAAAGGGATGGTAGGCATGGTTACCGAAACCAGTAAGCTTGATCCTGAAGAAGGAATTCGTTTTCGAGGTTATAGTATTCCTGAACTGAGGGAAAAACTTCCAAAAGCCCCCGGCGACAGTGAGCCTCTTCCTGAAGGAATTTTCTACCTCATGCTGATTGGGGAACTTCCTACCGATGATGATGTAACCAATGTCAGCAATGCCTGGGCGCGAAGAGGCAATGTGCCTAAGCATGTTTTTGATATGCTCGATAAATTGCCGATTACAACTCATCCAATGACACAGTTCAGTATGGCCATTCTTGCTTTGCAAACTGAATCTGTTTTTGCTAAAGCATACAGGATGGGTCTGAATAAAAAAGATTACTGGGATCCTATGTACGAAGACATAATGAATCTCATTGCCCGACTTCCTCGTGTCGCCGCTTATATTTATCGTCGAATTTATAAAAACAATGTTCATATTGAACCTGATCATAAACTTGACTGGGCAGCAAATTTTGCACACATGCTTGGTTTCGATGATTATGATATGAAACGAATGATGCGTTTGTATCTTACATTGCATGTAGATCATGAAGGAGGAAATGTTTCTGCTCATGCTACTCACCTGGTTGGCTCCGCTTTGAGTGATGCTTATCTGTCTTTTTGTGCCGGTATGAATGGTCTTGCCGGACCTTTACATGGTCTTGCTAATCAGGAAATGGTTCGTTGGATTAATGATATGCGAAAATATTTTGACGGCGCCATGCCAACGAAAGAACAGATTGCAGAATACTTAACCAAAACGATGGAAGAAGGAAAGGTTATTCCGGGTTATGGTCATGCAGTTTTAAGAAAAACAGATCCACGGTTTATTGCTCAGATGGAATTCGCTAAGAAATATATGCCTGATGACGAAAACTGTAAAATCGTTCATATGCTTTACGAAGTAGTTCCTCCGATTCTTTCAGGAATTAAAAAAATTAAAAACCCTTGGCCGAATGTCGATGCGCATAGCGGCGCACTGCTTATTCATTACGGCATGGTTGAATATGATTTCTATACTGTATTATTCGGTGTAAGCCGTGCACTGGGTGTGCTTGCTTCATTACTTTGGGATCGTGCACTGGGTCATCCAATCGAACGCCCAAGTTCATTAACAACAGAGGGAATGAAAGAGAGATCAATGAAAGCACAAATTTTAAAATAGAATTATTTTTCGAAAAAAGATTAATTTTTTTATTTATTTTATTCGGTATTTTAAAAGACAAAAAAACAGCTCAGGCTGTTTTTTTTATATCGGTTTGATTTATCTTTGAATAATGAAAAAGGAATTGATTCGTTGTCCATGGTGTTTATCATCTGAATTGATGAAAACCTATCATGATGAAGAATGGGGTGTTCCCGTTCATGATGATGCTTTGCATTTTGAATATATTGTTCTGGATTCTTTTCAGGCCGGATTAAGTTGGAGCACAATATTAAATAAAAGAGAAAATTTCAGGAAAGCGTTTGATAGTTTTAATGCTGAAAAAATATCACGATATACAGAGAAGAAAATTGAGAAACTTATTAATGATACTGGAATAATCCGGAACCGATTGAAAATAATAGCAACAATAACGAATGCCAAATCATTTATTAAAATACAAAAAGAGTTTGGTTCATTCGATAAATACATCTGGCAGTTTACGAAAGGAAAAATAATTACGAATAAATTAAAATCGCATAAGCAGATTCAGGCTAGTACTTCTATCAGTGAAGAAATGAGTAAAGATTTATATTTGAGAGGATTTAAATTTGTCGGCCCAACTATTTGTTATGCTTATATGCAGGCTGCAGGTATGGTCAATGATCATTTGGTTGAGTGTCACAGATATAAAAAAGTTTGAAGAGAGATTCGCCTGCCAATCACGATGCTCGGCGTAGTCTAGCGCAAGTATTAAATATAATTATTTGTACGAATCATAGTTTGCGTGACTACGCCGACGCACGTAAACGACGCTCGGCGTAGTCTAGCGCAAGTATTAAATTAATTATTTGTACGAATCATAGTTTGCGTGACTACGCCGACGCACGATCAAATTTCCAGCGCCCCCAGGCGTAGTCAAGCGAAACAGGAATAATTCATTTAATAAAATGTGGTGCTCGCTTTAGACTAAGCCTAACTTAGCCGATAATGCAAGAAAATAAATTGAAGTAAGGACTAAAGTTTAATCAGTAAAAAAAGCAAAATAGCAAATGCACCAATTACTTTTACAACAAAACCACAATACATTATTTTCTTTCTATCGGTTATTTCTTTAATCCAATCTTTGTTGTATTTCTCTTTTTCAAAAATAAAAAATTATATGAAGCTTCAAAGGAAACAACTCTGTCAAAACGTGTCTTCGGCTAATTGTCAAAACCCTGTTTCATAAAGAACAGATTTAAATTCACTAAGTATCATGGCTGTTGCGCCCCAAACAACCAGGCCGTCGAAATCAAAATAGGGGGTAAGTGCAGTTACGCCGCTGCTTAGTTTCATATTCTTCTCATGAATATGTTTTTCATCCATTATTTTTTCAAGATTTAATTCTACAATCCTTGCAACTTCCCTTGAATGCGGAATGAATAGCGGTTTACTTGTATGAATGCCTACAAAGGGAGTTACTAAAAAATTACTTGGTGGAATATATAATTCAGTCAGTTTTCCAATAACTTCAACATTGTTTTTGAATATGCCTGTTTCTTCTTCTGTTTCACGGATAGCAGTTTCAAGTAAACTTTTATCAGAATGTTCAACACTTCCTCCGGGCAAAGAGACTTGTCCGCTGTGAACTCCATCATAAACAGGTCTTACTATTAAAGGAAATTTTATTCCCTGATCGGTTTCATAAAGCATTATCAAAACAGCACTGCGTCTTGGGTTATCCGGAATTTTAAAACGGGAGAGGTTAATTCTCCTGTCTGCATTCGCCATTTTATAATGTGCTTCCGATCCGGGAAGTGGTAACGCTAATCTCTGCCTTAATAACCGGCCTACATTGGATAACATAAATTTAATTTGCTGCTACAACATTTCCATGACTCATTGCAGGAAGAATAATATGTTTTCTTTCGCCAATTTGTTGCCTCCACATAGCATAATACAAACCTTTGCCCTCTAGCAAATCATCGTGTGTTCCTGATTCGACGATTTGACCTTTCTCTAATACAAAAATTTGATTTGCATGCATGATCGTACTTAAACGATGCGCAATCATGATGGTAATATGTTCTTCTCTGGATGATAATTCGCGAATGGTACTGGTTATTTCTTCTTCCGTAATTGAATCGAGTGCAGAAGTTGCTTCATCAAATACTATAAGTTTAGGATGTCGCAGCAAGGCTCGGGCAATGGAGAGTCTTTGCTTTTCTCCTCCCGAAACTTTAACTCCTCCTTCACCGATGAGAGTGTCAAGTCCTTCTTTGGCTCGATGTAAAAGATTCTGACAAGATGCTTTTAAAAGCATTTCCATGCATTCTTCATCCGTTGCTTTCGGATTTACAAACAACAAATTTTCGCGGATAGATCCGCTGAATAATTGAGAATCTTGAGTAACCAGGCCGATCTGTTCTCGCAATTCGTCTTTCTCCATTGTATTCCCGGGAATACCATTGTAATAAATGGTTCCTTCATTCGGCAAATACAATCCAACCAGAAGTTTTACCAGCGTCGTTTTACCGGCACCGGATGGACCAACAAAAGCAATACTTTCTCCAGTTTTAACAGTAAAATTTATTTTTTCAACGGCATTTTGTCCGGCAGTCATATGACGGAAAGTAACATTTTCAAATTTTAATTCTTTTATCATGCCAATATGAACAGGTTTTTCCGGACGCACTTCGACGGGTGTTTCTAAAAGATTTTTAAAATTATCCAATGATGCCTGAGCTTCGCGATAAATGGCAATCATATTTCCGAGTTCCTGAAGTGGACCGAAAATAAAAAAGCTGAAAAACATCAATGTCAATAACTTACCGGGAGTTATCAAATCATGAAATACGAGGTAATACAATAGGAAAACGAAACAGGTTCGTAAAAAATTTACAGTTGTCCCTTGCACAAAACTCAGGCTTCTTACAAAACGCACTTTTTTTAATTCCAGTTTAAGTATTTTACCGGTCGTTGAATTGAGTCTTTCTATTTCCTGATTCGCAAGTCCGAGACTTTTTACAAGTTCTATATTTCTGAGAGACTCAGTTGTAGATCCGGCAAGTGCCGTAGTTTCCTTAAGAATTTCTTTGCTGACTCTTTTAATATTACGACTCAGCAAACTACTAATGATTGCTAACAAAGGAACCGTCAATAGAAATACAGGAGCAATTAACCAGTGAACTCTGAACGCATACCATAAAACAAAAACCAAACCGACAAGAGTTTGGAAAACGACACTGATAAAAGAAATGATAAATTTTTCAGAATCGCTTCTGACTTTTTGAAGTTTACCCAGAGTTTCTCCGCTTCGTTGATCTTCGAAAACCTGATAAGGAAGATCCAGGGAATGTGCGATTCCATCCGTATACATATCTGCCCCAACCCGTTGAACAACTACATTCACAAAATAATCCTGAAAATTTTTTGCAATCCTCGATACCATGGCAACACTTATAGAAGCTATCAGGAGCCAGACGATATCTGTATAAAAATTTTTTGTGGAATCTTTTTGGTAATCGCTGACATGAACACCGAAACGGTCCATCATTTTTCCGGCTATCAAAGGATCCATTAGTGAAAAACATTGATTAATAGCAGCGAGAAATAATGCAAGGAAAACGAATTTTTTATAATTCTTTAAATAGGATAACAGTAGTTTCATTTATTGTAAGTCGTAAAAAGAGCACGTATATTTTATAGAATATGGGTTGTTGAATGAAAAAGAATAATTCTTCAAAGGTATGAGTTTTTACAAATGCATAATTTTATGGAAATATACATTACTAAGATTAAATGTTAATAATTCAACGAATATTCATCTCAATTTCCAAATGAGAGCTTTACATTAGCATGAAATCCCAAGAAATGAGAAAATTATTATTAATAAGCTTTCTGGTTGCTATTGTATATCAGGGTTTTTCGCAACAAGTAATTCAAATGAAGTCCGGAGAAAAAATGAACGGACAGGTTAAATCACTGAACAATGGTATTGTAGAATTTTTATACAAAGGCAGTGTAAAAAAAATAAATGTGACTGAAATATATTCAATTCTTTATGGAGAAGCTGGCGAGTCAATTGTTGGCGAGTCTAAATCAACACTTCAAAGAGAACCGGGAGAAAAGCAGGTGACATCCGGATCGTATATGGTTCGTTATAAGGTAGCAGATCGAATAATAAGTAAGCCGCCTAAGATCGATAACTTAACGGAGGAGAAGGGAACCGTCGTTGTTGAAATTAGTATTGATAAATACGGACATGTAATGAAAGCAACTCCCGGTGCTCCCGGCTCTACGACTAACAGTGAATATTTGAAAACGAAAGCAATGCAGGCAGCACAAAGTACCATTTTCAATAATGTTCCAACGGCACCATTGGAACAAAAGGGGTATATGGTTATTGTGTTTTAATTTTTTTTAATAAGAGTTCAATGGGATTTTGATTAAGGAATCGGAAAACTAACTCCAATTCCATTTTGATTATTCGGATCGTAAACTAAAAAGTCAGAACCATCGACAGCACCGTCTCCATTAAGATCTGAAATTTCATAACCGCCGAGAGCGTTTTGATTATCCGGATCAAATAAAATAAAATCGGATCCGTCAACCGCTCCGTCTTGATTTATATCTCCACAAAACAAAGCCGCATAAGCTGCATCAAAAGTTAATGCCTGATTACTTCCATATGCCTGTGACCGGGCAGAATGAAAATTATAGGTAGTAATAGCAGTTAATTGAATGGGAGCAGCACTCCATATTTCAATATGGTTTCTGTGATTTATTTTGATATAATAATTGTTGTTGGCAATTACAGAAGGATCGAAAAATACACTTACGTCTCCATTACTTTTTAATATTCCAACTTTAGAATTTATAAGGGCATGTGAAAAAGGAATATCATCCATAGCACTTATTGTTATTGAATCTGTCATGTCGGAAGTTATTAATGGATTTTTCACAACCTTACTTTGATCGAAGTTGTACAATAAATTATTCATTACTCCTCCACCTGTATAAAAACCTTCAAGAAAAATTTTTGAATTAAAAGAAACACCACAACCTGAAGGTGTATGAGTTATGGTTCCTGTTTCAGGGTCACAAGCATCGGTTGTACACGAATTGCCGTCATCTGTAATTACAGGTGTGTGACTAATAAAACCTGTAGACGTATTACAATCATCGATAGTGCAACCATTTTCATCATCAACATAAATAGGGATATGTCTTATAGCGCCGGTTGAAGAATTACATAGGTCTGATGTACACGCATTCCCATCATCCGAATTAACCGGATTATGGAAAATCCCGGAAATAGAATTGCATCCATCAATTGTACAGGCATTGCCATCATTAGTGCTGACGCTGGTATGAGTAATAGCTCCGGATACTGAATTGCATGCATCAGTTGTACAAACGGTGCCATCATCCGTTGAAGCTTGTGTATGTGAAATTATTCCGGTAGATGAATCGCAAGCATCTATCGTACAGGCATTGCCATCATTTACAGAAACTGCTGTATGCGTAATTGCTCCTGTAGATGTATTGCAAGCATCGTTCGTACAAGCATTTCCATCGTCGGTAATAACTGCATTGTGAGTAATTGCTCCTGTACTTGAATTGCAGTCATCAGTTGTGCAAGGATTTCCATCATCGGTTGGAATTGTTGTATGCGTTATTACACCATTAGTTGAATTACAGGCATCAATAGTACAAGCATTGTTATCATCAACAGGAATCTGTGAATGTGTAATTGCACCGGTTTCCGAATTGCAAAAATCATAGGTGCAAGGGTTTCCATCATTTGAATTGACAGCGGTATGAGTTATAATTGCTGATGAGCTATTGACAGTAATTGTTAGTGATAAGAGTTCAACGGTTCCTCCATTATCCGTAAAGTCGTCACTTATATAAAGAGTCCATGTACCATTGGGAGAAAGTCCGTTAAATGTTGCAAACGTAGTAACAGCACCCGAAGCATCAACGGGTTTAAAAGGGCCCGGTGATGGAACATAGTTAGCGGTATTAGGATTTGATAAAATTGCCATGGTAGATCCTGTGGATGAAAATGTATATGGCAGCGACGGACCGATACCGGAACTGAACCCAAATTGTAATTGAGAATCGGTAGCATCGTTTACTAAGGCAACATTATTTACGGCGTTGGGGTGAAATAAAAAAAGTTGCATATCACCACCTCTTGTATGAGCTAAATTAACAGTAGCAGACATATTGGTAATTTGTGATGCAGCCGGAAAAGAATTTGCATTTAAAGTAGCCGAATCAAAACCGGGTGCATTAGGGGTGGTGCTCGACCAAATTAAGGGTAATCCTGTTGCTCCGTTTATAGTAACTGTTGATGTTGTAATTGAATTTGAACAGGCATCGGCAGTACATGCATTGCCATCATCTACTGAAATCGGATTGTGAGTAACTGTTCCTGAAGCTGAGTTACAAACATCATTGGTACATGCATTAAAATCATCAACTACATTTACTGTCATAGTAATTATATTTGATGTATCGGGATTTCCGGTAGCGCAAGTAATGTTGCTGGTCATTATGCATGATATCTGACTTCCATTTAATAACATATTGTCAGAGTAATTAGCACTATTGGTTCCAACGCTTGTTCCGTTTTTGATCCATTGATAGGACGGTGTTGTACCGGGATTAGTAGGTGTTGCGGTAAAAGAAACAGTTGTACCGGAGCAAACTTGTCCGGACGGATTAGCAGCTATTGAAACACTGACAGGATTAGCAGGAGTGCAAGTTATACCTGCAATTTTCGCCCACCAGGTACCCCATCTATCATTCCCACCTCCGGGAGTTGCTGCATATTCCTGTATGGTCCAGAAATTAAACCCGGCAGGATCTGTCATCGTAGCAGTATAATCTCCCCAACGGTTACGTGATCCACCGTATGTTTTTACATATTTTGCCTGACCTGCTTTGTATAAAAATTCGGATTGAAATGTATTTACCGGGTCTGAAGAAAGTCGCATTGCAAAACAAGCGCTGGCAAAAATTCCGGATGAAAACTTTGCATATCCAATCACTGCATCATTGTATGTATTAACAGCAA
Organism: Bacteroidota bacterium; assembly: GCA_031417555.1. Lineage (GTDB taxonomy): Bacteria > Bacteroidota > Bacteroidia > AKYH767-A > 2013-40CM-41-45 > JADKIH01. The sequence continues at coordinate 10,792 of JANOVV010000102.1, read as the reverse complement.
TACTGGGAAAAGCAAAAAAGTTAGTTCCGGTAGCATCATCGATTCTGCCTCTTTGTATAATGGCACCTGAAGTATTAAGTTGCCACCATTGCACAGCGCTTCGTGTTACACCACTTGTCGGAAGAAAAACAGTATGAACTCCCCAGATACTTCCGTTTCGATAAACGGTATTACTCATTCTGTCATCATTCAGATTGATTTTTGTTGTGGTACCGGATTGAGGTGCAAAATCTGTTAGAGGTGCATTAGAAGTCCATGGATTTGGAGTACCTATTAGTGTACCGGCAGAAAGTACTTCTGAGCCAAAAGCACCTGTAATAGTATAGAGTTTCATATATCCGTTTCCGCCTGAATTTCCACTCCATCGTTGTAATAAATATTCTGTAGAAATGTTATTATCATAAGTTGCTGCCGGGCTTATTGTTGCTCCGTTAATATTTGAAATAACAGTGACTACAGGTGAAGCAACATGTGCATACAGGTCGGCTTTTTTTATAATGTAAAGTATTCCGGTGGTAAAACTGTTTCCTGAAATAGAAAACATATTTCCGGTTACAACGATCCAGTTTTTATTAAATCCTAAACTGGGAAAATCAAACCAGTTTACGTTGGTGGCGTCTGCATCAAAAGAATATAAATTCCAAACTCCTGTAGGGTCGCTTGTTTGAGAAACGCCTACTAATACCGCAGAATTTGCTGCGCCGCCATTGGCCGCCGCCGAAAATATCCATCGGTTATTGAAAGGTTCGTATAAGATTTTTGGATCAAACGTACTCGGATTACCTACTGAAGCCCAAAATGCATTTAGAGAAACTGTGCTTATGGTTGTACCTGTTAAATTTTGAATTCGTACTTGAGAATTCAATGTTGTCATAATATGATTGGGACCTACAGCACCGTTTACATCAGGAGGAATGGTTGAATTGTTGTCATCTATAGCATTAAAAGTTAAGGCAGGAGCAGGAGAGAGGGGGCTTGGGTCGATTACTCCTTTCGACAAAATTTTCCCGAAAGGGTCTTGTTTAAATGGTGTAAAAGCAGGGACGTCGTATTCAGGAAGTTCTTCTTCCTCATCTTTTTCCTTTCGATCATTTCCAATAAATTTTTTAACGGGAACAGGATTGAGTATTTCGTTTTTCTCAATATCTGAAAAACTAATTTCAGACATTCTAATTTCAGGTCTTGGTTGTAATTGTTGCCCAAAGAGAGTAATAGGAAAAAGGGTAATTAAAAAAATCAATGTCAAAAACTTTTTTTTATTGCTTTTCACGGACATTATGTTTTGCAATGAGAAATGTGACATAAAGCAATATACAAAAAATCTTCGGACAAGTATGAATTAAATTACAAAAACTCAGGATTGCCATTATCAATACTATTTTTCAAGAATTTTACAAATAAAAAAGCAGATAAAATTCGAGTCCAATTTTATTCAACAATAAAAAAAGGAAATTGATCCGTTTGCAATGAGGATCAATTTCCTTTTAATTATTATTCAAATATTAAATTAATATATAATATTTAATATCATTTTTCAATTATGGAATTGGAACTGAAACCCCAACACCATTTTGGCTATTCGGATCATAAACCAAAAAGTCAGATCCGTCAACTCCGCCATCACCGTTCAGATCTGCTGCTTCATAACCTCCTGCGCCTACCTGATTCGGACCGTCAAAATCAAGGAAGTCTGTTCCATCCACTGAACCATCCTGATTTATATCGCCGGTAAACATTGCCGCATTTGCCGCATCAAATGTTAAGGCCTGATTGCTTCCATAAGCTTGTGATTGTGCAGTATGGAAATTATACGTTGTCGATGGAGTTAATTGAATAGCAGCCGTACTCCACGTTTCAACATGGTTTCTGTGATTGACTTTTATATAATAATTATTGTTGGCTATTACCGATGGTCCGAAAGTTACGGTGACATCTCCATTGGTTTTTAAAATTCCAATTTTAGAATCTACAAGTGCATGCGAAAAAGGAATATCATCCATTGCACTTATAGTTACGTAATCCGACATGTTTGATGTAATCAATGGATCAGGAACCGGGAGACTTTGATTATAAACATATAAAAGGTTATTCATAAATCCTCCTCCTATATAAAATCCTTCAAGATAAATTCTGGAAGTAAAGGTTACACCACATCCGGTAGGTGTATGAGTAATCGCTCCTGTTTGAGTATTACAAGCATCTGTTGTACACGCATTGCCGTCATCGACAGAAACAGGTATATGACCTATTAATCCCGTTGATGAATCACAACCATCCATTGTGCAAGCATTACCATCATCTATATTAACAGGATTGTGGAAAACGCCCGTAGAGGTATTACAACCATCAGTTGTACAAGCATTGCCATCATTTGTATTTACTGCTGTATGAGTAATTGCTCCTGTAGAAGTATTGCAGGCATCCGTCGTACATATATTGCTGTCATCAACATTAACAGCAGTATGAGTAATTGATCCCGTAGATGAATTACAAGCATCTGATGTACAAGCATTGCCATCATCGGTAGAAACCGGTGTGTGGAAAATGCCTGTTGCAGTATTGCAACCATCGGTTGTACATGCATTACCATCATTAGTGCTAACAGGTGTATGAGTAATAACTGCAGTTGCACTGTTAGCAGTAATTGTTAACGATAAAAGAGAAACAGTACCACCATCACCGCTTACACCATCACCCACATAAAATTTCCAAATTCCGTTTGGATTAAGCGTGTTAAAAGTTGCGAAAGTGGTTACAACACCGGATCCGTTTACAGGTTTGTATGGGCCGGGGAAAGGAATAGGATTAACTGTGTTTGGGTTTGCCAAAATAGTCATTGTTGAACCGGTACTGGTAAATGAATACGTTTGTGAAACCGTACCACTGCTACTTCCAAACTGCATTTGAGAATCGGTGGGATCATTAACAAATTCTACAAAATTAACCGCATTCGGATGTTCTAAGATAAGCTCCATATCACCACCCCAGGTATGGTTTAAATTTACGTTTGAAGAAATATTTGTAATCTGCGAACCGGCAGGAAAGCCTGTTACGTTTAATGTGGCAAGATCAAAACTAGGAACACTTGGAGTTGTACTTGTCCAGGTAATAGGTAGTCCTGTTGCACCACTTGTTGTTACCGTTGATGATGTAATGGAATTTGCACAGGCATCAGTCGTACAGGCATTACCATCGTCGACTGAAATGGGATTATGAGTAACTGTTCCTGTTGCCGTATTACAAACATCATTCGTACAAGCATTGAAATCATCTACGGTATTAACCGTCATCGTTATTACATTCGATGTGGCAGGATTACCGGTTGCACAGGAAATATTACTTGTTAAAACGCAAGAAATTTGATTGCCGTTTGTCAATGAACTGACTGTATATGTCGAACTGTTTGTTCCCACATTTACACCACTATTTATCCATTGATAAGAAGGCGTAGTACCCGGGTTTGTTGGTGTAGCGGTGAAAGTAACACTGCTGCCTAAACATATGGGTCCGCTTGGATTTGCTGCAATTGAAACACTAACAGGGTTAGCCGGTAAGCAAGGTGTTCCCGGAATTTTAGCCCACCACGTACCCCATCTTCCCGGATCTGTTACTCCTGAAGGAGTGGATGCATATTCCTGCACAGTCCAAAAATCAAGTCCTGTCGGATCTGTCATCGTTGCTGTATAATCTCCCCAACGATTGCTGGTTCCGCCAAAGGTTTTAACATAAGCACCCAAACCTGCTTTGTAAATAAATTCAGATTGTAATGTATTTACAGGTTCTGTTGAAAGTCTCATTGCATAAGCGCTGCTTGCAAAAGTAGTCGCTGAAAATCTGGAATATCCGATTAATACATCGCTATTGGAATTAACTGCAATACTTGGAAAAGCACAAAACACAGTGGATGTAGCATCATCGATTCTTCCTCGTTGAATGATTGCACCGGCCGGACTAATCTGCCACCACTGCACAGCACTACGTGTTGGAGCACCTGCAGGAAGAAATACGGTATGAACGCCCCAGATACTTCCATTCCGATAAACAGCATTTTGTACTCTGTCATCGTTGTTGGCAATTTTAGTAGTTGTGCCTGATTGAGGAGCTGAATTTGTGGCAGAGCCTGAACCATTCCATGGATTAGGAGTGCTGAATTGAATGGGTCCATTAAGAACTTCCGAACCAACAGCACCGGTGATGTTATAAAGATTCATAAATCCACTGCCGCCGGAATTACCATTGACACGTTGCAATAAATACATAGTTGCTAAACTATTATCAAAAGTCGCAGTAGGAGCTAAGGTAGCACCACTTGTAAGCCGTGTAAATGCAGGAACGGCTACGTGATTATAGAGATCGGCTTTTTTAATAACATTAACCTGACCGCTAGCGAAAATATTTCCAGAAATAGAAAATAAATTACCGGTAACTACTACCCAATCTTTATTATATCCCATACTCGGATAATCAAGCCAGTTTGTATTTGTCGCATCAGCATCGATCAAATATAAATTCCATAAACCGGTAGGATTATTAGTTTGTGAAACTCCAATTAATAGTGCAGAAGAAGCAGCTTGTGCGTTAGCAACAGCAGAAAATATCCAACGATTATTAAAAGGTTCGTATAAAATTTTAGGATCGAAGCAACTTGGATTACCCAATGAAGCCCAAAAAGCATTTAATGAAACGGTACTGATAACAGCACCGGTTAAATTCTGAATTCTTACTTGCGTATTCAGAGTTGTCATGATGTGAGACGGGCCGACAGCACCATTCACATCAGGAGGGATGGAAGTACCATTGTCATCAAGTGCATTAAAAGTAACGGAAGGAGAGGGCGAAAAAATTGCTTCAGTACCTTTGCCGGTAGTAGAAACAATTTTTCCAAAAGGATCTTTTATAACATTTGTTGTATTATAAACTTCGTAAGTAGGAAGTATTTCTTCGCCAGCTTCTTCTTTTTCTCTTCCGTAATCATTTCCAATAAATTTTTTATTTACATCCTGATGTTCTAATGAATTTTTAACAATGTCAGAAAAGCTGATAATTGAAGAACGGATAGTTGTGTTTCCATTTGTTTGTTGGCTAAAAACAATAAAGGAGTTAAATAATAAACATAATAATATAAACGAGATTTGCTTAGTAAATTTATTCATATGGGTTAGGGTTGGTGGGTAAGGATAGTCTGAAGAGCAATATACACATTATTATTAATTTATCAAGAAGGTTTTAGGAGGTAGATACCATTTTTAATAAATTTTAAAAAAAACGGAGATATTTGGTAAAAATGATTCTATAATTTATTGAGAAAAATTGAATTATTATATACTTTACTTGTTTTATTAATACTTGCTTCGTTTTTTAATTTACTTTGGTCAAATAATTATTTATAAATTAATAACTAATATCAATATAAAGTGAAAAGCAAAAATCCATTATCATCAGAAAAATTGTTTATAATATTAATAACATTATTTTGTTTTAATATTCAAACACGCGCCGGAACAGGTGATACTACTGTTGTTCAAACATTACGTTTCGATTCAACTATGCGTGCCGGAGTTTTTTTATTCCCTGACGATAGCACTAAAACATATGAGAAGGTAACCATGCTTTACAGCATGAGATGTAAGAACGGATTAATTTCGACGGGAACGGATAGAAATAAGGGATGCGGAGAATGGGATTACAATTGTTATACCTATGTTGTCGATTCTTCTCAAACTGATTCTTTGAGGACCATACAAAAATCACATGACATCAGCAACTCTAATGATACAATTTTTAAATACACAAATACTCCGGTCTGGAATTACATTCAATACAACCAAAAAGAAATTTCCATTTCAAATATTATTTCCGAAGATTCTGTATCCCTTGGTTCAGGAAACACTTCGTTAAATAATCCATTTAATACTTTGAATGCTAATAATCGTTCCCAATATCTTTGGAAAGCATCTGAATTATCGGCTGCCGGATTAACTGCCGGAAATATTACAGGAATAAAACTAAATATTCTATCAATCGGTTCACCTATAGAAAACCTACGAATAAAAATTAAAAATACAAATCAAACCGTATTAAATGAAAATAATCCGGAGACCATTGGTTTCACCGAAGTTTATTTTTTAAACACAACATTAACTTCTTCCGGAAAACTTCAATTTAATTTTAACACTCCTTTTAATTGGAACGGAACTTCAAATATTATCGTTGATTTCAGTTTTTCAAATCCGTTAACAGGAATAAACACCTTGGTTAAAGGATTCAATGATACTGCCAATGTAGGTCTCATCAATATAAAAAATGATTCTTATTTAAATGGAAATGGTTCTGTATCATTTATAAATATTGACTCGTCTGTTTTTCCATTGATTACCGATAAAATTACAGTGGCCTTTTGGGTTTATGGTGATTCATTACGGTTACCAGCCAATACTTCAATTTTAGAAGGCAATGATATTAATGAACAACGGCAAATTAATATTCACCTTCCATGGAGTGATTCAAACATTTACTGGGATTGTGGTAATGACGGCGCAGGTTACGATCGTATAAATATTCCTGTTACATCAACTCAGATTAAAGGCCAATGGAATTTTTGGGCTTTTACAAAAAATGCTACCACAGGTATTATGGAAATTTATTTAAATGGTCAGTTGCTCGCCAGCGGCACCGGTAAAACAAAACTGATTGATATAAAAAAAATGATTGCAGGAATGGGAATGAATGGAGCTAATCCTTTTGTAGGATCTTACGATGAACTCAGTATTTGGAATAAGAATTTAAGCATATCCTCCATACAACAAATAATAAATAAGGAAATTACAAATTCACATCCTGATTATAGCAGCCTCATTGCCTTTTATAAATTGAATGAAGGTTCATCGGATACCGCTTTCGATTCATCACCCAATTTATTTAATTCTATTATTATTAACCCGGCATGGCGCACTCATAGGGGAAATACTCTTTATAAAAATTTCACTGCAACAACTTACCGGCCTAATGCAACATTTGTAAAAGGTGTTTATACTTCTTCGGTCCAGAATTATCCTGTTTTGGATTCTTTAATCAGCAATGCTACTTCGGTGATTTCATACAATGTAATCAGTAACCAATTAATCGTTATCGATTCGGTTTACGTTTGGCCTGCACGTTATTCTTATGTTTACAATACATCCGGATTAAAAATCGATTCGATTGCAATTACCCCACAAGACACAATTTTTGTAACTCCTTTAACCTATTATCAAAAGCGCCCGATGCGTATTGAGCTTATTAATTTTATTACACCTTATGGTATCAATTTGAACCTCGATGGACTGAATGGTAAGACCTGGGAATTTGATGTTACAGATTATATGCCTGTATTGAAAGGTGCTGTTTACCTTGCTATGGAAGATGGAAAATACCAGGAAGAAAATGACATTAAATTTGTTTTCATCGAAGGAATACCTCCACGCAATGTTAAATCGATTTCACAAATCTGGCCGAGTGGAACATGGGTTTTTCCTTCTTACTTTGACATTTACACAAATAAATATTTTGAACCACGAAACGTAATACTTTCTTCTCAAGCGACTTCATTTAAAATTAAGTCTGCAATTAGCGGCCATGGACAGGAAGGAGAATTTATCAGCAGGATGCATACTATCAAATTAAATAATAGTTATTCTTATTCACGACGCGTATGGAAGGCTTGTGCCAATAATCCAATATATCCACAGGGCGGAACATGGATTTACGATCGTGCCGGTTGGTGTCCGGGCTCTGCTGTCGACACTAAAGAATATGAAATTACAAATCAGGTCCAGCCCGGTGATACCATCAATCTCGAATATTCTTTACCATCCGGTTCCAACATAGGAAATTCAAATTACCGTGTAAATAATCAACTGGTTAGTTATGGTGAGCCTAATTTTAGTCTGGATGCAGCTCTTGATTATATTAAAACACCTTCCAACCGTACGGAGTTTATTCGATTCAATCCGATTTGTAATTCACCTGTCGTTGTTATTAAAAATACCGGTTCTACAACGTTAACATCACTTGATATCACCTATGGAACAGTTAATGGAATAATGTCGGTTTATCATTGGACAGGGTCACTCAATTTTTTAGATACTATTCCTGTTAATCTACCTTCTCCGAATTGGATCAGTGGTAATCAAAATAAGTTTGTTGCAACAGTAAGTAATCCTAATAACGGCATCGATCAATATGAAGGAAATGATACAAAGTATTCAACGATTGAAACGCCTATGGTTTATCCGTTTCGTCTTGTTTTTGATTTAAGAACAAATAATGTTGGACTTGAGACTGCTTATACATTAAGAAATTCGCAAGGCGATACAATTATCAATCGCAGAAATCTCGGCAATAATTTATTTTATAAAGACACTGTGGATTTAGTTGAAGATTGTTATACACTTTTACTAACGGATGAAGGTCATGACGGCCTTAGCTGGTGGGCTAATCCCAGTCAAGGAGCAGGATACTTTAGAATAATAGATCCAATTGGTAATACAATAGTAAATTCTTTTAATCCTGATTTTGGTGATAACGTTTACCATCAGTTTTCTGTAGATATTGTTAATCCTGTTATTGAAACAAATACGCAACCAATTGAAAATTTCATAGTATATCCAAATCCGGGAAATGATATCGTTACGGCTGAAGTATCGTTGCCACTTCATACTAAAGCAAAATTTAAATTGGTAAATATATTAGGAGAACTTTTGTTATCTGAAAGTTTTCTGGTTAATCAAAATATTGAAAGGATAAGCATGGATGTTTCTTCCATAGAAAGCGGAATTTATTTTTTAGTAATCGAAACAGGATCACAAACAAAAACTCAAAAATTGATTATTCAGAAAAAGTAATATTAATATCTGATATCAAATATGAGAATAAATATTACCGGATTAATAATTCGATTATGAACAATATATTTTTCACTGGTATTTTATTTATATCAATGTTTGGATTTAAAGATTCATCAACTGAAAGTAAAACTGTTTTTTACCAATCAGTCGAATGGTCACACGACGGAAAATCGATTTGTTTTGCAGCGATTATTCTTGATAGCGGAAAATATGTCAATGGCCGCTGGGAAATTTATACGATGAAGATTGACGGTTCAGATTTCAAAAAAATTACTGAAAATAATTTTAACGATATGTGGCCTTCGTTTTCACCGGATGATAAAAGTATTTTCTTTCAATCTGACCGCAACGGTAACCAGGAAATTTATAGTATGGATATAGACGGTTCAAACGTAAAACGAATTACTGATAATTCCGGATCGGATAATTACCCTGTTTGTTCTCCCGACGGGAAAAAAATTCTCTTTACTTCTAATCGCTACGGTAATCAGGATATATATTCTATGAACATCAATGGTACAGAGCCTTTCCGCCTTACAAGAACCGAACATAAAGAATTTAATCCTTGTTGGTCGCCCGATGGGAAAAAGATTGTTTATTTTTATGAAAAAGGTGATCATAAAGATCAGATTTATATTTGCAATTCAGATGGATCAAATTCTCTTAATATTACAAACGATACATTAAATAATATTTATCCTGAGTTTTATATGAATGGAACAGCAATTATATATGGTTCATCCAATCAAAAAGAAAAGTATTTATGTACTGTTAATACTTCCGGACAAAATAAAATTACTTTATCAAAAACTGCCGGTTTTTTTAATCGATGTTGGCACGGCAATAAACAAAAGTTGTCAATTAAAGGCAGTTGGCCATCCAGCGAAATTTATTTGAGCACTATAGAAGGTGCTGAAGAAAGAACGATTAGTAACGTTGAAAAAATTTTAATTTTGGATAGTAAATAATTTTTTTTGTTCCGAAGGGTTGTTGAAATTATTTTTGATTACATTATCCGAATGAGCAATGATCGCAATGCAAACGACCTTCTTAAAGGCCGCGGCTCGCAATTAAATACTAAAAATAAATTCCTGCAACAGGAACTTGTTACACAACACATCGAAGGCCTCGATGAAGAGCTGCTATTAAATCATTCTACAGAATATTTTCTTGAGCATCCGAAAAAAATAATCAATAAAGTCACGAGCCCTGATATTCCCGGCGATTATTCAATGAATCCTTATCAGGGTTGTGAACATGGTTGTATCTATTGCTATGCAAGAAATACTCATCCCTATTGGGGTCTCAGCGCCGGCCTTGATTTCGAATCAAAAATTTTAGTCAAGCCTGAAGCTCCTAAATTACTTGAAGCAGAATTCAGAAAAAAATCGTGGAAGCCTTCACCAATTATGCTTTCCGGAAATACAGATTGTTACCAGCCGGCAGAAAGAAAATGGAAAATTACGCGAGGCATACTCGAAGTCGCATTGAAGTTCAGGAACCCGGTAGGAATAATCAGCAAGAATCAACTCATCTTACGTGATCTTGACTTATTAAAACAAATGGCAGAATTGAATCTGGTTCATGTTATGATAAGTATAACTTCTCTGGATGAAGGTCTAAGGCTTAAAATGGAGCCACGTACTGCAACTGCACTCAACAGACTAAAAGTTGTAGAAACTTTAAATGTAAATGACATTCCTACCGGTGTAATGGTTGCACCCATAATTCCCGGTCTTAACAGCCACGAAATTCCTGCCATCATCGAAGCCGCATCTAATGCTGGTGCCAGGGGAATGGGCATGACTATCGTACGTTTAAATGATGCAGTCGAAACAATCTTTCATGATTGGATTCATAAAGCATATCCGGATCGAGCAGAAAAAGTTTTAAACCTTATAGCTGCT
>JANOVV010000101.1:0-18317 GCA_031417555.1 Bacteroidota bacterium | reverse complement strand
TTGCATACGCGTTACGCACCCGTGCGCCACTCGCCACCAGGTATTGCTACCCGTGCTGCCGTTCGACTTGCATGTATTAGGCCTGCCGCTAGCGTTAATCCTGAGCCAGGATCAAACTCTCCATAGTAAAGTTGATTCTTATAAACTCTGTCAGGATTTGTTACTCAAAATTATGTCAATAAAAATTGACGGTATTTAGGGCTTGTTATTTCCTATTCAATTCTTCAAAGAACGGTTACTTATTTCCACAACTCCGTTGAGTTGTTTAGTATTTCATTTTTTCAAGGGCTGCAAAGGTAATAAAGGATTCTTCCCTTGCAATCCATTATTCAAATTATTTATTAATAATCTCCTAATATTCGGAAAATCAAAAGGAAAAAATAAAATCTTCTAGGTTATTACTGTAAATCCTAGTAGATTAATCCTGCGACACCAATTATTAAGATCAAAGAACTTTATTCGGGGGTGCAAATGTAATAAGATTTAACGAATCACCAAAAGAAGATGAAAGAAATTATAAACAAATAATACCTTTATTAAACAATCTCAATTTCAACTGCTTAAAGCCTTTTTCATTTTTTATAAAACTCATCATAATCCTATACAAAAGTATATATCCTTCTCCATTTTTTCTTTATTCAATTTTATGGAGTAGAATTTGAAACCGGAATCACCTTTCCATTAAAAAAATTAAAGCCATTCATTGCAAAAGACGCCAACCAAACAGAAATCTCTTCAACTTCTGCCGAAGCCTTCATACCCGGAAAAGCTTTTTGAAACATTTCCGTCTCTACTGATCCTAATGCTATACTATTTACACAAACTCCTACTGTTTTAAACTCTTCAGACATGCATTCACTTATTCCTATCAATGCACTTTTACTCGAACTATAAGCCGACAAACCACTAAACTTTAAACTCCCCTGAACTCCCCCCATGGATGATATATTTACAATATGTGACCGAACATTTGTCTTTCTCGAAATCGATCCTTCCAATAACAATGGAAGCATCGCTCTAGTTATATTTACTACTCCAAAAACATTCACATTATATACTGCCTGCCAGTCTGCTGAAGTCAATTCCAAAAAAGGTTTTTTAATTAATAACCCTGCATTATTAATTAAAACTTCTATACTTGATACATTCTCACTTATTTTCTGAACACTCTCATTTATTGATTTTTCATCCGTAAGATCGCAAGAAATTGCAATTATATTTCCTGAATCAGCTGACTCAGACAATTTCTTTAACCCTACAGCATCCCGGCTTAAAGCAAATATTTTATGTTCCTTATTCTTTGCAAGATTCAATGCCGTGAAGTAGCCCACTCCTTTACTAGCTCCGGTAATTACAATATTCATCTATTTATTCCTTCTTTGATAATTTTAAAAAGTAAAGTAAGTAAATAATATTGTTTTAAGAGCTGTAATATTTTCTATTTTTACAATTATATATGAGAAAAATTTACTTCACCGCCATCTTTCTTTTCTTTTTTTCTTTCTTCGCTAAAGGTCAGATGCCTATTACAGAAAGAAAGGAAAACCAATCATCGAAAAATTTTACTGATAATTTATTTTTCGGCGGAAACTTCGGTTTGCAATTCGGTTCTCAAACCTATATCGAACTTGCACCACTCATTGGCTATAAAATTACAGAAAGGCTTTCTGCCGGACTGGGTTTGAAATATATCTACTATAAGATAAAGGATAATTACTCAACATTAAATTATTCTACAAATATTTATGGCGGTGGTCCTTTCGCTCGTTTTACTCTATTCGAGGGACTTTTTTTACATGGTGAATATGAAATATTAAACCTTGAAGTCCCCGATTTATATAACAATTTAAAAAGAGAAAATATTACCAGCGTTTTTCTTGGTGGTGGCTACAGACAAATGATTGGTGACCGTAGTTCAATTGATTTTCTATTACTGTATAATATTAATGATAACAGAAATTCACCATATGTCAATCCCGTAATACGGATTGGTTTTGGTTTTGGAATTTAAAATTGTTTAAAATGTTTTAATCTTTTAAATAAGGAATAGCACCATACACATCCAAATCAACATTCCGCATAATCTTATTATAAATATCCTGTTTAGGTAAATAATAAATTATATACCCTTTAGCATAAAAAAATACGGCTTCATCTTCCGATAAATAGGCTCTTAATTTAAAATTCAACTTAGCAGTATCTGCACATTGAACAAACATCTGATTATACCATCTTCCTGCCACAATCACTGATTTACGATTTATAGTATCTGTTGATGTCAATAGTTTATTTACAAAATCCATCCCATTTTTTCTTCTTTCTTTATAAGATAAAACAGGTCCCTTAAAAATATCGAAAAATAATTTTTCGCCTGCAGCTTCAAATACTAATGAACTTTTCGTAGGAGAAATTGAATCATATCTTTCCTTCGGAGAAATGGTGCAAACAAATGACGATAAAATTAACATCACACATAGAAAAACAAAGGCTTTATCGTAAAGATATTTTCCAAATATTAAAATGACAAAGGGAATTAATGGGATAAGGTAGCCGCTTTCCATTGGTAATTTCAAAAAAGCAATTATGTATAAGTCTATTGTTACCAACCATGCAACTACAAATTTCTCATTGACTGAACGCGGGAAAAGAAATTTTTTATTGGTTATCCGGTCCGGTAAAAAAAGCAAAACCGTTGAAATAATCAATCCCAGTAAGCCAAATACACCCCATACTTCTATTGAAAATTTATAAAGAACTTTGGCTATCGAAGGATATGGAACATTATAATAAGTGAAAAATCCTAGACTGTATTTTTGCAAAACAGGTATAAATAAAACTGCTCCTGTTATAAGCGCAGGAATAATGAGTCGTGAAATCCTCTTAAGATTGTTTTTAAATCCATCATACTCCACCAAAAGTATTGAAAATGGTATCAGCATTGCACCCGAGGTAATCCTCGTTCCAATTGCCAGACCCAAGAATATTCCTGCTAAAATAATTTTTTCCTTTAACAGAAAGTACATGCCTGCTAATACAAATGAAATTGCAATTATGTAATCAATTGTTGTTGTACTATGAATGTAAAATACCGGTATCATCGACATTGTAATTGATGCCAGAAAAATATACCTGAAACGCAATAACCTTAATATCATGGCAAAAAATAAAACTGCCATAACACTAAAAAAAACTGTCAATAAATTTAAACCGATATATCCGTAATCGGCAAACAACGAACATAAATATTCATGAACCGGATAGCCCGGCAAACGTGACGCTGAATATTCACTCGTATCGTGCCAGTGCTGAGCTGAAATTGCTACTGACCATGCATCACCATCTAGCCCGTAGCCGTCTGAAATAAATGGCAGTCGTGTTATCAATACGATAACCACTAGTAATACATACTGCCATTTTTCATTTTGTATTTTCATCTACACCTGGGCTTACTTTAATTGGTAGAATTATGAATTACTTTTACTTCAAAGATGTGTCAAAGTTATCTTTCAATCAAGTTTGTTTACGATTAGAAATTTTCTGTCCTTAATTGCCCCATATAACGTACAATTCTCTGCGTTTTTCTGGCTACTCTTGAAGAAGGATGAAGAGGATCCCAATTTCTTGGATCAGGAAGAATTGCAGCTAATCTGGCTGCTTCATAAATATTTAACTTTGATGCTGATTTATGAAAATAAACAGCTGACGCTGCTTCCACTCCATAAATTCCCTGTCCCGTTTCTATTACATTTAAATAAACTTCCATTATTCTTTTCTTACTCCAAAATATCTCAATCAGAAATGTAAAATATACTTCAACTCCTTTTCTAATCCATGATCTCGATGGCCATAAAAAAACATTTTTTGCTGTCTGTTGTGTTATGGTACTTGCCCCCTTAAGCCTTTTACCCTGATGTCTTTTATTATAACTCTCAGCCTTTTTTATTGCTGCCAAATCAAAACCAAAATGCTCTTCGAAATTTTGATCTTCAGCTGCCATGACTGCCAGCGGCATTACCGGACTAATCTGATCAAGAGATTTCCAGTTTTTTGACAATTTCATTTCTTTTCCTGCACTCTTTTGTTCTATACAACGGATAATCATTAAAGGTGTTATGGGTATTGGTAAAAACCGAAACAGTATAACTGAAAAAATACTTAATCCAAGAAAATAAATTATTATCCTAAAAAATACATTCCTTATTCGCTTCCACATCGACAACTTTTATTAAAACTATTAATTCAATTTTAATATTACATTTTCACCCGGTAACAGATCCATCCAAAAAACAAGTTCATTACCCGTATTTTTTTTATTAATTTCTTTTGCTCCTGCCGTAACCTCTTTTGCAATTGTAGAAAAAGAAATACCACGAATGGTCGCTTTTCCGGAATTATAAAGATTTATGTTTCCATTCGGCAGTATCTTAAACGTTACATCTTCCAAAGAAGTTCGGTAATCAAGCATTTCGCGAATAGTCGTAAGGCGAATCTTTTCATTCATTCTGTAAAATGATAATTTTGAAAGTGCTTTGTTAAATTCTTCATTAACTTCAATAATGCCATTGTTAATTTTATAAAAGCCAGTAGAAGAATCTGCCCGTGCGGGATAACAATGAATAATAATATTATTTCTGTTGCTTACCAAATCATTCAGCCGAAGATCACTAAAATAATAGGACCATAGACCACCATCAGCAGGATCCATTGTATCTGTCGTTCTCCAATGAATAATATCTCCGGTTTGTGTTTTATTTCTCCAATACAAAGGAGTTGGCATGGCCTCACTCCAACCGGAATAAGGAACTGAAAAAAAAGAATTAAAACTATAATCCTTGAATATTTTAGAATCCTCAAAGTAGGAATTCCAAAAATATTTAATTCCATATTTTTTCCATAAATCAGCGGCATACCATTTCGATTTGTTATTGAAACCATCACAGACCAAATCTTCACGATTACTTATTATGGAATTATCATATCCATGGTCAATCCATGTAGTTGAAGAAAAATCTTTTTTTGTTGCATCCAGTGCTTCTGAGAGTAATTTTCTGTCACTTGTATATTGATCCGGTGTATGTAAACAAATCTCTATTCCGCTTTCATCCAGTAGTCTTAAAAAATCCCGAAAGCCGGGTGTCTCTTTATAGGATGCAGAAAGTCCGGGAAAAAAACCAGCCTTGTCTGAATTATTAACTTTATCCGGATTCGAATAGAAAATACTTTTAGTAACCGGAATACTGTATTTAAGAAAACCTCCTGTGGCATCATTTAATTGATTGACTTTTTCTGAACCCAGATAAACAGCTTTCTGAATCCTGAGGTCAGAATAATCAGCATGTTCAGTCCAGATAAATGAAGATAAATAACCAAAAGGGTTTGTGAGCATTCGTGCATTTATAAAATCAGGTTCAACAGAATAAAAAGTAAACGATGAACTAATTGAATCACCGGCATTGTAGATTGATGCGGAATGATCTTCAAATTTATTTTTGTTTTTACCCAGAAGGGGAAAATGCAAAAACGGATGATCCGGTGCAAAGTCAAGATTTACAATTATAAATTTCCTGTTCACGTCTAACTGAAGTGAAGAAACGGTTTCCGGATGATATAAAACGACAGAACGTTTTCCATTTGACAATTTAAATCCTTCTTTATCGACCCAATACTCATTATTAAAATTGACCGAATCAATTAATGTATTTTTATTATAGATTTCTTTTAACGGTATTTTAAATCCCAATTGCAAACTATGTCTGTATAAAGAAACCGGACGAAGAAAAAAAGAATTAACAGTAAAAGAAAGTTCATTCTTATATCCTGCAAAAATTTTTATTTCGTTATCTGCAAAATAATCTTTTGCAGAAAAAGTTAAATAATTTCCCTCATCTGTAATTGAATCTTCTTTAAAATCAAAATGGTAATTCCATGATTGCTTTTTTACTTTTCTGCCATTTGATTTCCATTCAGAAATTATGGCTAAAGAACTTATAATTGTATCTCCGCTTGAATTCAAAATTAAAAGTTGTCCGGCTTCTTTCTCGTATAAAAATGAATAGGTCGGATTGGTTATAAGACTTTGCCAATTATTGTTGTTAACATTTGCACGAAATCCCGACGGCAGAAAACCTGGCATTGCTTTTTCTTCAAAATCAATTTTAATATCATCAATATCTACCAAAGAGCCTTCTTCCTTATTCCAAAGGTAAACTGATAATGTATAACCAACACCGGTAATAGAAGAAGGCAGATCGATTTCATCCTGTATTTTTACCCAGGTTTGAATTTTTAAAATTCGTTTAGAAATATTTTTTGATGTCCAGAACAATATAGAATCTCCAATTGAAACCGAAACAACCATTTCAAAATTTTTTTGAATTGAATTTGCTCGCACATATTCACTAAAAATTATATGAAGATTTTTATATCTGCATTGAAAAGGAAAAGAACTTTTATATCCGAATCCAAATTGCCTAATTGAATCAGTTGCAGAATAAAAGTTTCCGGAAAAGGCATTTCCTTTAACAATTGTTGAAGAATTTATCCAGGTATTGTTGTCGATAGCAGTTTCAAGATCGTTTCTAATGCTGAAAAGCTTTGTCTGCGCAACAGAGTTATTTATTGTTAAAACGAATAATAAGATCCTGTAGAAAAATTTGTTTATCATTTGGAAAAAGTGACAAGGATCACCCGGTTCCAAAAGTAGAATAAATTGTCAATTTTCGAAAAATGTTTAATCAGGGTTTTTCACGTTTTCTTTAATAATTGCCCCTGCTCTCACGCTATAAAATTCAGCATTTTTTTTATCGCCGGTTATTCTATAAAGTTTGGCAATACTATCATACGATGAAACGGATTCAGGATAAATATCAAGATTCAGTTTTAAAAGACGAATAGCATCCTCATACCTCTGCCGACGGGTTAAACTATTTGCCAGAAATGTCAGATGTTCTTCACTCGAGGGATATTTTTTTAAAACTATTTCTCTGTCTGAATTAGAAATAATTTTTGCCAGATGAGAAAATTCTTTTCTTATAAAGGAAATTCTTTTCATGAAATAATCAAAGGGAATCATTCCATCCAGAAGATCTTTTTCATAGGCCGACATACATACGTTTAAAAATTGATATTCATCCCAGGGCTTATAATTATTCCTATTAAAGTTCTTAAGCATCTTATCACCTTTTATCAGGAAAACTGTATCTCCGTCAAGATTAATTAACTGATCAAAATTTAATAGTGAAGCAAGTGCAATCTGTGAATAATTTTGAGATTCATTTTTAAAACCGCGACATGTTGTTTGCCAGATTTTCTGAAATAACTCAACACCTCCGGCAGCAGGATTTAAAGAATCAATAATGCATTCCACATTTCCTGCGCCTGCATGATAGGCATGTAATACCAATAATCGAAACCAAAGACTTGTTTCTGAATAAGGAATTGAACGATTATCAAGAAATCTTCTAATATTCGGAATACATGATTTACTGATTAAGGCAGAAGCCGCGCGAGCAGATTTTTCAATATTTGTTCTTTCGTCAATTTTTCTATTGACATGTAATCCATATTTCAGGGCTACAGATCTCATGAGCTGGAAAGGACCGTTTGCTCCGACATATGATTTTGATTTTGATTTACCCGGACTTTCAATTAATAAAATTGCCTGTGCATACCAGGGATCACAATTATTTTTATAAAAAACAGATACTGCTTTGTTAATGTCAGGAAGCGTTTTTTTGATTTCATAGAACTCACCTTTACCGGCAGTAACATAAAGATTTGTGGCAGTATCAAGTCCATGTACTCTGCAAACGCTGTCTTTAAAACATAATTTTTCCGGCTCACTTTGATTCATCCAAATTAGCCTGTTGATTTTATTGACAGGTTTTCTGCAATAGGCAATATTTATGACACATGTATCACTTGTCATATTAATTACATCTCTCCAAAAGATAGTTTGAGGTAATGTATCCCATCCTTCGGTATACAAAGCAGAGTCTTTAATAAATTTCATGTTGATTGTATCGTTCCAACCAACAATCGTTTTTTTTACAAATGGAAATTGTTTCGTTTCCTGCGCATTGGCTGAAAACAAAAAAACAAACAATACAAATACAAACAAATTAAAAATTCTCATAATCCGGTTAATACAGAAACGGTTCGCAATCAATGAAGTTGAGCGAATTTCACAAAAATCTTACAAGAAGATATCAGTTACCCCGCAATTTTTCCTTATGTCGCTTAATTTGCCTTGATAATGTATCGACACATAAGTCCGTTGCTTCTTCAAATGTCCGGCATCGTTCTTTTGCCATGAGATCATTTCCCGGAATCTGAATAATAATTTGAACAATTTTGTTTTCCATATTACTCGCTTTATCAAGTTTAAGGATAACTTCTCCTCCAATGATATGATCATAAAAATGGATTAGTTTGTCAACTTTTTCCTGGATAAATTGTAACAGTTTTGTGTCAGCATCAAAATGAATAGATTGAACTCTTATTTTCATTAAATTCCCTCCTGTATAATTTACGCTCTTGGGTGAGCTTGTTTATAAACTTTTTTTAATTTCTCAATAGTGTTATGTGTATAGATCTGGGTGGCGCTTAAATTAGCATGTCCCAGCAGTTCTTTTACGCTATTAATATCAGCTCCGTTGTTTAACATGTGTGTGGCAAATGTATGTCGAAGTACATGCGGACTTTTTTTATCGAGCGTAGTAACTGTTCCTAAGCGGCCGGTTACAATCCGGTAGACAAGTTTTGGGTAGAGTTTTTTTCCTTTATCGGTTACAAAAAAGCCGGGTGCTTTATTCACAATTTCTTGTCTGGCTTTTAAATAAATATTTATCAACTCTTTCAGTTTATTAGTAAACGGTATTATTCGTTCTTTGTTTCTTTTTCCTAAAACTTTGACCTGACATTCATAAGTGTCGATGCTTGAATCTTCAAGACCAATTAATTCGGAAAGACGCATGCCTGTAGCATAAAATATCTCCAGCATGAGGTGGTCTCTGGTTGCTTCAAATCCTTCGCCAAAATTTTTATCGCTGAAAAGCAAATCCATTTTTTTCTCATCAACAAAAACAGGGAGTCGTTTAGACGTTTTAGGAGCCTGAACCTTTAACATTGGATTAGTAAGCACCTTGCCTTGACGCAGGAGAAACTTATAAAAAGTTTTTAATGTAGTAAGTTTTCTGTTTATAGATCGTGGACTAATTTCTTTTTCCATTAGATCTACTATCCATGACCTAACCATTGAATGAGTTATTGAAGAAGTGTCTTCAGTTTCGTATAGATTTTTTATGAATGTTAAAAATTGTTGGAGATCGTTTTGATATGCCAAAACGGTATGTGGAGAAAACCTTTTTTCAAAACTTAAATACTGTAGAAAACTTTTTAGTTCCATATATCAAAAAAAGGAGATCTAAATGCCGATGCATTTAGATCTCCTATTTAATTTTTTTTCTTGCCAACATTATAACCTAAAGGTTCAATGCTAGTAAAGATACAGATAAAATATTTAAAGTATGCTGTTACGAATCATCCAGTCTTTATATTTAGCATGGATAATTTCCTGACGACGTTCTACAGAAGGCTTTTCAAAAGCCTGACGGCGACGAAGTTCACGAACAACACCTGTCCGTTCAAATTTCTTTTTAAATTTCTTTAACGCTTTGTCGATTGACTCGTTTTCTTTGATTGGTACAATAATCATATTAATATTTACATTTTAGAATTGCAAAAGTAGGCTTTTCTTCCATATTTACAAATCATTTTAAAATTTCTCTGGAAATAACGAGTTTTTGAATTTCGCTGGTGCCTTCGCCGATGGTACAGAGCTTTGAATCGCGATAAAATTTTTCTACCGGAAAATCCTTTGTATACCCATACCCCCCGAAAATTTGAACAGCCTCGGTAGAAACCTGAACACAAACCTCAGAGGCATAATATTTAGCAAAAGCACTTTCTTTTGTACATTTTAATCCCTTATTTTTCAAATCCGCTGCTTGCAAAATAAGCAATTCGGAGGCTTCAATTTTTGTAGCCATATCAGCGATTTTGAAAGAAATTGCTTGAAATTCTGAAATAGGTTTTCCGAATTGCTGCCTTTCTTTAGAATATTTAACTGCAGCTTCATAGGCTCCCCGGGCTATGCCTAAGGACAATGCCGCTATTGAAATCCGCCCGCCATCCAACACTTTCATAGCTTGACGAAAACCATCGCCAATGTTACCGACTATCTGGCTTTTATGAACCCGGCAATCTTCAAATATTATCTCTGCAGTTTCTGAGGCGCGCATTCCTAACTTATTCTCTTTTTTACCGCCTCTAAAGCCTTTTGTTCCTTTTTCGACAATAAAAGCCGTAATCCCATTTGTATCAAGAGATTCCCCTGTACGAACAAGCACTAATGTAACATCACCGCTAATTCCATGAGTAATCCAGTTTTTGGCACCATTGATTATCCAATAGTCTCCATCCTGCTTTGCTACACATCTCATTCGCATGGCATCACTTCCTGTATTCGCCTCTGTTAATCCCCAGGCTCCAATCCATTGACCGGTTGCCAACTTGGGTAAATACTTTTTCTTTTGTTCTTCGTTTCCAAACTGCATGATATGGCCTGTACAAAGCGAATTATGGGCTGCCATGGAAAGACCAATTGATCCGCAAACTTTTGATATTTCAACAATAGCAGTTACATATTCAAAATAACCTAAACCTGCTCCATTATATTCGGTAGGCACAAGTATGCCCATTAGTCCGAGTTCTCCCATTTTTTTAAAAAGTTCGACAGGAAAAATCTGAGCTTCATCCCAAACCATCATTTCAGGGCGGATATGAGTAGCCGCAAATCTGCGGACAGTTTCAGCTATCATTTTCTGATTTTCAGAGATAGAAAAATCCATCATTGAATTAGTCAATGGTTTATTTTCTACTGAACCTTCGAGAGAAGTTTGATTTCCATTCATAATATAAGATTTGCTTAATCAAGCTTTAAATATGGTGCAAGTTTAAGGAAGTTTTCCTCAGTTATCAATGGCAATTGCTTAAGTTCTTCAATTGAATTAAAAGATTGATGCTGTTTTCTGTAATTACAAATTAAACCGGCAAGTTTACCTTTAATATAAGGGTGAGAAGCAAGAATGCCGAATGTATCTGTATTCAGATGAATAAAACGGAAAGGGATTTTGTTTTTTATACCGATAGTTGAAGTAAAGGATTGATACAAAGAATCGTTTATTCCCCAGACTTCTTTAATCTGTTCAGTTGAATGAAAGCCTCCAAGCTTATCCCTGTATTTTATTATCCGTGAAGCGAGAACGGGGCCAATGCCTTTCAACTTTATTAAATTGACAGAATCTGCAATATCTAAATTGATAAATTCGGAATAGTTTGCTTTTTTGCCCGGTTGCTTTGGTACAGAATGTATACTGTCAGGCAACAAAATGAAAAATTCTAATTCACGGTATTTATTGTTTGAAATACAATACATTTTTTTGAAATCATTTTTGATTCTAAATTTTCCGCCGTGATTAATATAGTTTTTAATAACTTTAATTTGTTTTTCACTTATGCCTAATTGAAGCCATGACGAATCAGGCAAATTATTAGGATCAAAATTAAAATATGATTTTGGGATAATAACTGATTCTATATTATTTGATACTAAAACGTTATCTGAATCATTCTTGTTTAATAAGTCAAGCAGTGATGAAATAATTTTTGCATCAGGCAAGGCTAATGGCTTTGTCAAATTCCTTTGATAGAAAAGAAATATTATTTGAATTAATAAAATACAAGCAAGAAAAAAAGCACCGCGACGTTCTCTTGCAGAAAAATTAAAGTATTCCTTCCAGGAAGATTTGATTTTTTTCTTCTTCATTTTGAAGCGTAATTAACGCTTCAAAAAAATCATTTTGTTTCATTACCTGCAACCAATTCAAGCTGGTTTTTTATATAGGATAAACCTTCATAAAATGAGTGCGGATGAAAATCGAGTTCCTTAACAGCTTTATCGATTATAAATCCGGTAACGGGCGGTCGTTTGGCCGGCTGCTTTAGATCGGCCGAGCTTATCGGTTTTATAAAAGAAGAATCAAGTTTGAAAAAATCGGCAACTATTTCAGCGATATCGAGAATATTCATTACTTCTCTTCCTGAAACATGATAGATACCCACGGCCTCTTTTATAGCAGCAGAAATACAGGCATTGGCAAGGTCTTCAGCAAGAGTTGGAGAGCGAAACTGATCATTAATAACTGTTATTGATTTTTTATTTTTCAAAGAATTGATAACCCAAAGTACAATATTAGATCTGCTATTATCATCGACAATACCGTAAATAATAATCGTTCGTAGAATGGCCCATTTCAATCCGCTTTTTTCAATTTTCTTTTCGGCTTCATATTTTGTAAGCGCATAATAACTTAACGGATCAGCCTCATCACTTTCAACATAAGGTCCGTTGAGTCCGTTAAAAACAAAATCGGTAGAAAGATGAGTTAAATGTGTATTAAATTTACTGCAGCATTCGATAATATTTTCTACGGTTTTTACATTCTGAATCCAAGCTTCTTCTTTTTTTGTTTCGCATGCATCAACATTTGTCATTGCCGCTGTGTTTATGATTGCATCCGGCGAATATTTTTCGAAAATTCTAAAAAGTTCATTTTGATTTGTCAAATCAAGAGATTCATATAAGTATCCATCTCTGGCTTTCATCCGGTTTTCGCCTCTCGAAGTGCTAATACATCGGATGTCTTTTCGATTCCTTAATGCATAAATAATTTTCTGTCCGAGTAAACCATTGCTGCCCGTTACAAGTATCGTTCTCATAAAAACTCAGTTAAGAATTTCTTTAAACTTCAAAACTTGTTCGGAGGTGCCGAGCACAAAAAGTTTGGCGTCTTGCATCATAATAGTTTCGGGTGGAGGATTGATTACATATTCTCCTTCAGCCGTTTTAAAACCAATGATATTTGCACCGGTTTTGTTTCTGATTTCAAGTTCGCGAATTGATTTATTTCTCATGCTTTCAGGAAGACTGCTGTATAAAATTTCTTCCAGACGAATATTAATTCTTCCTGTAATATGATCGATAAATTCCAAAACATCAGGTTTTGTAACCAACGCTGCCATATGAGTACCTCCTATTTTATCGGGCATGATTACATTATTTGCTCCTGCCCTTTTTAATTTATGTTCGGAGGCATCATCAGAGGCACGGCTGATTATTTTTAAAGTAGGATTTTTATCGCGGGCAGTCAGAACGACAAAAACATTAGCAGCATCGCTTGGCAAGGCTGCTATGAGAGCTTTTGCTCTTTCCAAACCTGCTTCAGCAAGTACATCATCATTAGTTGCATCTCCTTCGATAAACAAGATATTTCCTTCAGCCCGCATCATATTAATAATATCGGGATTACTTTCTATTGCAACATATACTTCATTTCCGGAAGTTAATTGCTCACATGCCTGTCTTCCATTTCGGCCGTAACCGCAAACGATGACATGATTTTTTAGTTTTTGGATTTCTTTATTCACCTTATAATGTTTAAAATAAGTTTGAAATTCTCCTTCGATAACATAACGGGTAATAACCGATATGGCATATGTAAATGTTCCAATACTGAATATAATTAAAAAAGAAGTGAATATTTTTCCGGAGTCATCAAGTTCATTCACTTCCCTGTAACCAACAGTAGCGACTGTAATTATTGTCATGAAAAACGAATCCAGAAAAGTAAAATTTTCTAATAAACAATACCCTGCAACGCCAATAATCAAAACAGCCAGCATCAGGCCGATTGCTATGTAGAGTTTTTTAAAATAAGTAAGGTTTGTGTACAGTTTTGAATTCATATTCTGTTTTCAAAAATAAAATGAAAAAGCAGATGAAATACAAATAAAAAAATTATTTGTCAGGTTATATTCAACTAAGAAACATTTATTAAAGATCCCAAACAGAAGTCCGGCGTGCACGAACGTAGTTTTTCATTTTCAGCCAAAATGCCAAAATCAAATAAATAATTAATGGTGAGCCAACGGTTAAAAAAGATGCATAAATAAAAAAAAGCCGAATGACAGAAGTTTGCATATGTAAAAAATTACCAAGCCAGGAGCAAACACCAAATGCTTGTCTTTCAAAAAAATCCCTGATAAGTGTAATTATATTCATTAAAGATCAGATTAATTTCAATTTACGCTAAAGATAAAGAAAAAAACATAAGCCTTACAATTAAAGGCTTATCAAGCACAATATAAGAAGTAAAACCGGTGAATCTATTTTAATATAAATTTGATTTTGAACAGGTTTTTATTCAAAACATTACAAATATTTTATAAAACTTAATAATCACTTTTACATTTATTCTGCCTGATTTATATTAATAGTTTCACCAAAAAAAATACAATTGATCAAGGAAGCACATTAATTAAAGAATTTCCGATATTACAGGTCAAGCATTTTTTTTCGGAACAATGCACAATTTTTAACTGAATTAACGCCTGTGAATCAAATGCTGAATGAGCCTCCACGCCAACTTCTTCCCAGCGTTTTATGAGATGGTTTTCTTCCACCGGCAGCTGATGCAAGAAGCTTATTGCTCTTTCTGTTAATTCGCTATTCCCAATATATTTTCCCCATGCATAAATAAAAGGTATACAAGTATTAATGATTATATTATTGATAGAAAAAATTCCAAGTTTTTTATTTTTAAACGATGAAACTTTATTGAAATGATAATGTGTATTCCAATATTCAGAAGCCTCTACTTCAAGGGAGGTGGTAATTTTTTTTAATGAATTTGCCTCTGCTAAATCACTAAAAAGAGTTGGACGATCCTTTAACAAAGCCGCGAATTGCGCCAGTCTTAGTGCAGGAAAATTTACAGGCCTCAATCGCAATAATTTCCAGGATGAAAAAGGAATGTTTTTTAAAGAATATTTTTTTATAAATGCGAATATATTTCCTTAAGTTTTTGTGGATATTCTTCGTTAAATTTTCCGTTTAACATTCCTGCCTGCCCAAATAGTAAGGCTTCTATGTCACATAAATGATCTCTTTCTTTTTTAATATATTTTAGAGGAAGGCTCCTGGCAAGCATTTCAAAAGGCATAGCATTTAATTGAAATCCAAAATTCTTAGCCAGGTATTGATAAAAACATTCTTCCCAGTCTTCTTTATTTCCTGCAAGTGAAATAAAAATATGTTGAGTCCTTTGCTCTAACCTTTCGATTATCATTTTTTCTTTTGTAATCTTCCATGTACTTGCATCTGTTTCTTTTATTCGCGGCTGACACGAAACCCAGCCTTTGGATCCAATTAAACGGAGATAATTATCCCATAGATAAGCCGGGTATTTATTTTTAAGTTCAATGGATGGAATTCTAGTGCCATTCATTCGCAATGTATTTGCATCATTTTCATTTACAACATGTAAAATACAGCTATCGTAAGAAGGATCTTTTTGATGATTATGTCTGTGCCAATCTGATGCATGAATATGTATTTCAACATTACCTGCCCATAATGTACCGTCGATTCTTAATTGAGCATTAAAAAAATCCGGGCCGGCACCTGTATTGTATTGCCCGGGTCGCACGATTTCTATGATTGAGCCTTCATCTGTGCGAAGATTGTTGGTATCGAAGAGGCGGTATTGCCAAATATAGTGGAGAAAAGCTTCTGTCATTTTGAGAAATTTTTCTCAAAGTAACAGCAGCTAAAAGAAAAACCGGTTTATTAAATTAGACTTTCTAACAATATGCTCATTTCTTCCTGTACTTTTTTAGCTTCTTTAGCAGCACAATCAGCAAAATCTTCACCGGAAGAAGCATAAATTATTTGACGGGATGAATTAACGATAAGTCCGCATTGGGAATTAAATCCGGATTTTGAAATATCCTCTAAACTTCCGCCTTGTGCACCTATGCCGGGTACAAGAAAAAAGTTTTTTGGTGCAAGAAGCCGTATATCACGAAAAAGTTCAGGATGAGTCGCACCAACTACAAACATTAATTGTTCTTCATTCCCCCATTTTTGTGCATGTTGAATAACATATTGATAAAGTTTGAGCTCCCGTGTTGATCCCGGAAAGCAAACTTCAGAAAGTTGAAAATCCATGGATCCTGCATTACTCGTTAATGCCAGAAGTATTACCCATTTTTCTTTGAAGCCCAAAAAAGGTAAAACTGAATCTTTACCCATATACGGTGCAACAGTGAGGGCATCGAAATTATAATATTCAAAAAAGGACTTTGCATACATCTGAGAAGTGTTCCCTATATCAGCTCTTTTCGCATCGGCTATAGTAAAAATTTCTTTCGGAATGCCAGCCAGTGTTTTCTCCAAACTTATAAGTCCGGTCGGACCTGTCGATTCATAAAACGCCAGATTGGGCTTGTATGCAATACAGAATTCCTTTGTGGCTTCAATAATCTGTCTGTTAAATTCGAAGACAGGATCATCATATTTAAGAAGATGAGCCGGAATCTTACTAATGTCGGTATCGAGGCCAATACATAGGTATGACTTTTTCTTTTTGATTTGTTCGAAAAGTTGTTTGCTTGTCATTTCACGAAATTACCAATTGTATTCTTTATTTGTTTTAATTTGAGGCAAGGAATATGAACAGGTTGAAACGATCCAAAATGCGAAATTGGTTATCAGGATTTTAAGTTCAACTGGTATAAACTTATTAATTGCAGGCTAAAAAATATAATATGGCAGAAAATAATACTGAAAAAAAGCTTTCTCTTTTTGACTCTACGGCGATAATTATTGGATCGATGATTGGTTCGGGAATCTTTATCGTTTCAGCAGAGATTGCGCGTAAAGTTGAAACCCCCGGAATGCTTTTACTGGCTTG
The DNA here is from genome assembly GCA_031417555.1 of Bacteroidota bacterium. Classification (GTDB taxonomy): domain Bacteria; phylum Bacteroidota; class Bacteroidia; order AKYH767-A; family 2013-40CM-41-45; genus JADKIH01. The sequence continues at coordinate 1,443 of JANOVV010000101.1, read as the reverse complement.
GGTAATAACCGGAGTAATAACAATATTCGGAGCCTTGAGTTATGGTGAATTATCAGCTGCAATGCCAAAAGCAGGCGGGCAATATATTTACATTAAAGAAGCTTTTGGTCCATTATTTAGTTTTCTTTATGGCTGGACATTATTTGCTGTAATACAAACAGGAACAATTGCAGCTGTCGCAGTTGCTTTCGCAAAATTTACAGGAGTATTCTTTCCTTCAATTTCCGGAGATAATCATGTTTTTGAAATCGGGCAATTCGCTATTAGTACGCAACAGGTCCTTGCAATCATGTTGATTATTTTTCTGAGTCTTTACAATTTCAGAGGAGTTAAGGCCGGGGCTTTCCTTCAAAATATTTTTACGGTATCAAAGGTACTCGCACTTCTTTTACTAGTCATTTTAGGGATTTATTTTGGCATGCACAGCATTAATGGAGCGGCGAATTTTAAACCGGCTTTTCCGGATGTAATAACTCTTACTACGATTGGAGTTTTTGGAGCGGCAATGACAGGCTCTCTGTTTTCAGCAGATGCGTGGAACAATATTACTTTTACGGCAGGTGAAGTAAAAAACCCTAAACGTAATCTTCCTCTGTCTCTTTTTCTTGGAACAGCTACGGTTATTACTATATACTTACTTGCAAATGTTGCTTACATCTATGTATTGCCAATAGAAAAAATTCAGCATGCAGAAAATGATCGCGTAGCAACGTTGTTAATGGAAACGATTCTTGGTGATAGCGGAAAATTATTTATGGCGGCAATGATAATGATATCAACTTTTGGCTGTCTTAATGGTTGCATCTTTACCGCAGCGCGTGTCTATTATGCAATGGCAAAAGATAAAATGTTTCTAAAACCTGCAGCCAAACTGAATAAAAACGGAGTGCCGGCGAATTCATTGACAATGCAATGTATTTGGGCGTGTTTACTTTGTTTTACAGGAACTTATGGTGACCTTTTGAATTATATAATGTTTGCTGTTATGTTATTCTATATTCTTACTATATCAGGATTATTTGTTCTGAGAGTTAAAAAACCGGAAATGGAAAGACCTTATAAAGCATTTGGATACCCGGTAATCCCCGCTATTTATATTTTACTGGCTTCTTTGGTTGCATTAAATATGTTGATTTATCAAAGCAAGTTTAGCATTTATGGATTAATAATAATTCTCACCGGCATACCGATTTATTACTTATTTAAAAAGAATGATAAAGCCGGTGATTTGAAAATATAAAAACGTCTAAAAAAAAATCCCTCGTTATTAGCGAGGGATTTTTTTGTTGAATATATAAAAAATATCAATAGTGTCCGGTTGTTGAATTGATAAAGATATTAAATGTATTGATTATATTGGTATTGAGTGTCGTTCTTTGATTTTTCGATTTGAATTTGATTTGGACTTTTGAGGGAATAAATCCTTCAAAATGAACCAAGGGA
>JANOVV010000100.1:0-19269 GCA_031417555.1 Bacteroidota bacterium | reverse complement strand
AATTAATGAGGGAAGAAAAATCAGGTACAATGAACGTTTTAAAAAAGAAGGTGTCAATGTAAATTTTGTTGAAGAGTTGGAAAAATCATTACTTGTTCGAACATATGAAAGGGGAGTAGAAGATGAGACTTTGTCGTGTGGAACCGGCGTAACAGCTTCCGTAATCGCTTCTGTAGTTTCAGGTAAAAATATTTCTTCCGGCTGCTTAATTCATACGCCGGGAGGAAAACTAACCGTTCATTTCAAACAAGAAGGTAAATCTTTTTCAAATATTTGGTTAGAAGGAAATGCTGAAAGGGTTTTTGAAGGGGAATTCCCCATTAACTTTTAGTTTTTATTTTTGAAATTATTAGGGTTACTTTCTTTGAAGGTATAAGTAATTCCATTTGTTCTTCACCATCATGTAGTTCCTACAATCCTTCCTTTCATGGTTCAGACAGTTTTACAATTGGTACCAACAAACACATTTAGTTTCAATTTACTTGATATATTGATCGAGAAAATGACATTTCAAATACTTGATATGTACGGAAGAGTGTTATCTTTGAATGTGATGCCAAAAGGAACTATTAGCTATCTAGTCAACACAGAAAAACTAGCAAGCGGAAGTTATTTATTAAGATTTTATTCATCCGACATATTGGTGTCACAAAAGATGTTAATAATTTCTAAGTGAAATAAAAAATTGGTCATTTGAAAAAACACTTGTTTATATTATTGTTTTTGGCAATTACTTTTTCATTATTAAAAGCGCAAAACCGAAATAGCATTTGGTGTTTTGGCGATAGTGCGGGGATTGATTTCAGAAATGTTTCAATTCCCGTGCCTATTTCAACAAGTCTTGATTCACGTGGAAGCTGTGTTTCTATTTCTGATTCAATAGGAAATCTATTATTTTATGCGAATACTCGAGCGAATGGATCTATATCGCAAACTGGAATAGTTTATAATAAGAATCATGAAATTATGCAGAATGGTGATTCAATCGCAGGAGAAGGTTGGTATCATGAACTATTAATTATCCCATTTCCTAGTGATTTAAATAAATTCTATCTTTTTAGCTTAGATATAACTGCAACTCATGATTTTCATTATTCTGTTATTGATTTGAATGCAGGTAATGGTTTAGGTGCGGTAACAACTAAGAATATTTTAATTAAAAATGATTCATTATGCGATGCAATGACTGCAGTTAAACATGGAAATGGAAGAGATTGGTGGGTAATAATTAAAAGCTGGGGTGACCCTACAGATTTCACTTTTTATGAATATCTAATTACCCCTGACACTATTGAAGAAAGAATAATCGAAGCGGGTACTAATTCAGCTACGGGTCTTGGTACTCTCTGTTTTTCCAAAGATGGCAACAAACTTGCTTTTGTCAGTTTTAGGGGCGTTATCGAAATTTTTGATTTTGACAGATGCACCGGCGAATTTCTGAATGAAAAAATTGTACACGCACAATGGACATTAAATTATGCACAATATTTTGGTGCAGCATTTTCGCCTAATGGGAATCTGTTGTATATTTCAGATGGAAATGAACAATCAAATCTTTTTCAATTTGATTTAACGGCTTCAGATATTTGGGCATCCAGAGAAACGTTGGCAACAATAACAACTACCCGGTATGCCGGTGGACTTTTAAAATTAGCCCCTGATGATAAAATTTATTGGTCGTGTGCTTATTACATTGGAGGAGCATTTCCATATCCGTATGCAGATTCTGTTTATCATACGGGGAATATGAACCTAAGTGTAATTAATGATCCGGATATACAAGGCCAGGGCTGTAATTTTTCATTATTCAGTTTTTATTTAGGAGGCAAGCGAACATATTGGGGCTTGCCAAACAATCCCGATTATGAACTGGGAGCAATGAGGGGGAGCATCTGCGATTCGCTTACAAATGAAATAAAAGAACCTTTTGATGATAAAAAACTATTTCAGATTTATCCCAATCCTTTTGAAGAGGAAATTACGATTCATTCCATCTATCCTATCAAGGGAAAATTAATAATTCTGGATGAATTAGGAAAAGTTCTGTTTGAGGAAAAATTTTCTGAAAATAACACTTTTAATTTGTCATTTTTACCTGCAGGGATTTATTTTTTTAGTATTGAAACGGAGAAGAAAATATTTAAAGAGAAGTTTGTTAAGATTAAATAATTTAAATTGTCTGAACCTTGAAAGGAAGGATGACTGGGATTATAGGAATTCCCTTATTGATGAACTTTATTGTGATCCATTTAAATTTTCATAAGTAAAAAGATTTTATATCATCCCTTCGGGATTTTTCACCTTTTCAGCTTTATTTTTTTATAAACATTACACGCCTTCAGCGTTAAAAATCCTGAAGGGATGTAATTTTTATAATAATAATGAGCCAAACGCTTAAAGAAATTCTTGAAGGGATATAATTTTTATAATAATAATGATCCAAACTCACAGAGGAAATCCCGAAGGGATGGTATAAAATAATCAAAGTAATCCTTTGGACCTTTCATTCAAGGTTAAGACAGTTTTTTGCCATTGGAATCTACGCTTAATTTTTGTAACATTATGGGAGAATTAATACTTGAAAAAAATATTGATTCTGATTTTTATCGTGTAGATTTGAAGAAACAGCTTCCCGGAGTTTATATTATTAATATTGGCAATTCCAAATCGTATAAATTTATTAAATTATGAAATTTTATAAAATTATTATTACTCTATTTTTATTTCATTATTTTTTAGAATTAACAGTTGCACAAACACCAGTCATACAATGGCAGAAATCGTATGGTGGAACGGAAGATGATATAGCATATTCAATTTGTATTTTATCAAATCATGGTTATGCAGTTGTTGGTGCTTCAGAATCAAGCAATGGAAATGTAAGCAATCATTATCCTTCTACACCCGGGTTTTTACATAATGATGTTTGGTTTTTAAAATTAGATAGTTCTGGTATTGTAAGAAAAAGTAAATGCTTTGGTGGTACTGATGAAGATAAAGGCAATTCGATAATTCAAACGATGGATGGCGGTTTTATTATTGCAGGTTTAACAAATTCCAAAGATGGAGATGTAATAGGATCACATGATTTCTGGCCTGATTTCTGGGTTGTAAAAACAGATAGCAATGGCATTTTGCAATGGCAAAAATGCCTTGGAGGATATGAAATTGATGAAGCTGAACAGATAATTCAATGCAAGGATAGCGGATTTTTAATAATAGGTGAAACATACGGCCGTATTCCAGACATATTGGGTTTTCATGGCAGTTCTGATATGTTGGTAATTAAGTTAAATCAAAATGGAACAAAGCAATGGGCCAAATGTTTTGGAGGGCCATCTGCTGAGGATACTCATTCGTGTGTTCAAACAAACGATGGAGGCTTTATATTAGCTGGTGAAGCATCAAATGATGGAGGTGATGTAAGCGGCTTTCATAATGCTATATATAGCGATATATGGGTTGTTAAAATTGATTCTATTGGAACTATACAATGGCAAAGATGTTATGGTGGAACATCGAGTGACTTTTATCCAAAAGTTATGGTTTCAAATACCAATGATGTGTTTATTTTGGGATCTACAAACTCCAGAGATGGAGATGTAACAAACTTTATCGGGAATTTTGATTTATGGCTTTTAAAAATTGATAGTGCCAGCAATATTTTATGGCAAAAATGTTTCGGTGGAATAAATTATGAAAATGCATTTTCAGCATGTCCAACTTCCGATGGAGGAATTGCAATGATTGGTGCATCATATTTTGATGATGGAATGGTCACCGGTACACATGGAATGGAAGATTTTTGGGTTTGCAAAGTTGACAGCTCGGGTAATTTCCTCTGGGGAAAATCACTGGGTGGCTCACAAGATGATGAGGCTAGTTCCATTCAGGAAACGCCTGATGGTGGATTAATTCTTGCTGGAACTACTTCCTCAATCGATGGTGATGTTACTTCCAACCACGGTGGTAAAGATTACTGGGTAGTAAAACTCGCACCCTTAGGATTAACCGTTCCGGAATTAGAAAACTCTTTTATGGAATTAAATATTTTTCAAAGCAACAATCAATTAAACTTAAGATACTTTTCCAAACATAATCAAAACGCTCAGCTTTTTTTGTATGATGTTAATGGTAAAAAAGTTTTTGAAAAAAGTATTTCGGTGAATGAAGGGATTAATTCCAATACCATTAGCAGCACCGGTCTTGCAACAGGAATGTATTTTGTTAGAATGGATGGAGAGAAAGGGTGGCAGGGTGGGAAGGTTGTAATTCAATAGTGTTTGAACCATGAAAGGACTGGGATTATGGGATTATTGTGATGTTGGAATAGTTTTCATTATTGTCACTTTTATAAATAGAAATTAGTTTCGGTTTTCTATTATCGGATTTCCTTTTTTGGGGAACTTTATTATGAGGCTTTTTAAATTTCATAGGTAAAAAGATTTTATGTCATCCCTTCGGGATTTTTACCTTTTCTGCTTTATCCTTTTATAATCATAACACGCCTTCAGCGTTAAAAATCCCGAAGGTGTGTGGTTTTATAGTAAATATGAGCAACACTTTCAGAGCAAATCCCGAAGGGATGTAATTTTTATAAAAGTAAATGAGCCAAACGTTCAAAGCAAATCCCGAAGGGATGTAATTTTTATAATATCAAATGAGTCAAACGCTCATCGAAAATCCCGAAGGGATGGTATAAAATAATCAAAGTAATCCTTTGGACCTTTCATTCAAGGTTCAGACAGTTTTACAAACTCTAATAATTGAACACAGATGACACTGATTAAACAGGTTCACACGGATTTAATCCGCGCTAATCCGTCTGATCCGTTTAATCCGTGTTCTATTGGAGGTATGAGTAATTGTTTTTGTTTTATCCTATCAAGAAAATCCTTTTGTAGATATTAAAAGACTATTCGTAACTTCGGCCAAATTAAAAAGTACGTATGCAGCTAGTCGGTGAATTAATACAGTTAAGAGCGCTCGAGCCGGAAGATTTAAATCGTTTATACAGATGGGAAAATGATAGCTCCATCTGGAGTGTAAGCGGAACGCTAATGCCTTTTTCGAAATTTATTTTAGAAGAATTTGTTAATCAGGCGCATCAGGATATTTATACCAATAAACAATTACGTCTAATCATCGACTTAAAATATTTTGATGAAGACGATAATATTTCCGATAAAGTTCATTCAATAGGATGTGTGGATCTTTTTGATTTTGATCCTAAAAACAAACGCGCAGGACTGGGAATTCTCATTGCCAATAAAGCCGATCGAGGCAGAGGATATGCTACCGAAGCTTTGCATCTTTTAATCGATTATTGTTTTGAAATACTTGACATGAGGCAGATTTATGCTAATGTCAGAGTAGATAATGAAAACAGCGTTGCTTTGTTTAAACGCGTCGGTTTTGAAGTTACCGGTTTAAAACAAGATTGGATTTATGAATATGGAAAATATTATGATGAATATCTCTTACAATTGATTAAAAAATAAATCTACTAAATCTTTTTATTGTCCGGGAGAAAGAATATTAAAATTAAATGCTGGTTTTGAATATCCATTAAATTATCAAAAGATTAATGTGTCCTAAACCACAGCTTTTAAAGAAATTTTTTAAACACTTCTGTGTTATTGTATTTTCGATTTCAATTTTTTCCTGCCATCAAAAAGTTGCCGAAAATGAAACCGGAAAAACGTATGCGTCTTTATCGGATTCAACTTCTTACGTCGGTATTGAATCATGCAGAAGTTGTCATTCAGATAAATATGAATCTTATATCGAGACCGGCATGGGAATGTCGTTTGATGTAGCATCGAAGAAAAAATCTTCTGCCTTATTTTCTGCTCACGATGTCATTCATGATAAATACAAGAATCTGAATTATCATCCCTTCTGGAGAAATGACTCTCTTATAGTTTCTGAATTCCGGATTTCCGGCAGGGATACCATTTTTAAAAGGAATGAAACTGTTTCATGGATAGTCGGTTCAGGACAACATACCAACTCACATCTCATGAATGTGAATGGATACGTTTATCAGGTTCCAGCTACATTTTACACTCAGGATGGGAAATGGGACTTGCCACCCGGATTTGAAGGTGGATTTAACAGTAGGTTTTCCAGAAAAATTGAGATTGAATGCATGACGTGTCACAATGCTTACCCTAAAATTATTCCCGGTTCTGAAAACAAATTTTCTTTTGTTCCCAACGGCATCGATTGTGAACGTTGTCATGGCCCGGGTGGGCAACATGTAAAAGAAAAATTAGCAGGAAGTATTGTCGATGTAAAAAAGGAAATTGATTATTCAATTGTTAATCCTGCCAAGCTGCCGATTCCTTTGCAATTGGATATTTGCCAGCGCTGCCATATCCAGGGAAATGCGGTTTTACAAGAAGGTAAGTCATTTCTAGATTTTCGTCCGGGAATGAATTTGTCTGATGTCATGAATGTTTACATGCCTCAATATAAAAATGACGACAATTCTCATATCATGGCTTCACATGCAGAACGAATGAAAATGAGCAAGTGTTTTATTAATTCAGTAGCGAATGCTAATACCTATAATTTAGATCATCCATCTCTGACTCCTTATAAAAATGCCATGACCTGTGTAACATGCCATGATCCTCATATTAGTGTAAAAGCGACAGATGAATCAATATTCAATTCCAAATGCAATAAATGTCATTCAGGAATTGACAAGACTAAAACAATTGAAAATTTTTCTTTTAGTAATAAAACATGCACAGAGACTATGAAAGCAAGAATTGCAGTAAGCGACAATTGTGTAAAATGCCATATGCCTAAGAATGGAACAATTGATATTCCTCACGTAACGACTACTGATCATTGGATACGTATTCCTTTAAAGCAAAAAGAAATTCAAAGAATAAAAGAATTCACCGGTTTGGTTTGTATTAATAATTCAGCCGCAGGAAATAGATCGAAAGGAATTGCTTTTCTATCTTATTACGAAAAATTTACTTCGAATCCTGCATTTCTGGATTCTGCTAAAAAATATATCAATGATGATAACAAAGATAGTATCAAAGCCAATTTTAAAACACTAATTCGTTGGGCGTTTTTGAAAAACAATAATCAACTAGTTATTCAATATGTAAATAGTTTTTCCGGCGCTTTAAATTCATTAAAAACAATTTCTCTTACCAATGACGATGCTTGGACGGCCTATCGAATAGGTGAATCTTTTAATGCAGAAAACGATAATTCAAATGCAATCTTGTTTTTTCAAAAGGCAATAGATCTTGCTCCCTATCAGTTGGACTTTAGGAATAAATTAGCTGGTGCCCAACAGGACGCAGAACTTTTCGCAGAAGCACGCAAAAATTATGAATTCATTTTAAGTGAAAATCCGGAATATGTAAGTGCTTATGTTTCTCTGGGCTTTTTAATATTAACGACTGAAAGAGATGTATTAAAAGCAGAAAAAATGTATGATATGGCATTGGCCCTCGACCCCGACAACCTTCAGGCATTTTTTAATAAGGCAGGTGTCATGTTATTTTTAGGTAAAAAGAAAGAAGCATCCGTGTTTCTTAATGAAGTACTCAAAAGGGATAAAACCAATATAAAAGCAAAACTCCTATTAAAAAAATTAAGTTAACTAATATATCCTTTATTGAAATAGAATCCTTTCTTTTATAATTTATGTTAAATCTTAATATATAGTTCATAAACCTGATTCTTGATTCCTGATACTCTTTTTGTCATAACCTTTTCTTTACATTTGCTTAACATTGAAAGGCCGGATCTTGAATATTTTTAAGGAAAAATTAAAATGATACAAAAGCTTAAAATATTGCTAGTTGATGATGAACCGGATATATTAGAATTCATGGAATACAACTTAAAAAAAGAGAATTATGAAGTTTTTAAGGCTAGCAACGGAAGGGAAGCAATTAAAACTGCAAAAAAAGAAAAACCCGATTTAATTCTTCTTGATATAATGATGCCGGAAATGGACGGAATTGAAACCTGTCATGCTTTGCGGGCCATTCCTGAGTTTAAAAATACGATGATTGCATTTCTGACTGCTCGTAATGAAGATTATTCACAGATCGCAGGCTTCGACGTTGGTGCTGATGATTATATAACGAAACCAATTAAGCCGCGTGTTTTAATCAGCCGTATTAATGCATTGTTTAAACGTTATAATCCGGTGAATGGAAAAGAAGCTGGTCAAAGTAATGTATTGACTGTCGGTAATCTTAAAATTGACAGAGAGCAATACATGATATTTCGTGGGACTGAAAAAATAGAATTACCCAGGAAAGAATTTGAATTACTGGCTTTACTTGCAGCAAAGCCGGGAAAGGTTTTTACAAGAGATGAAATTTTAGAAAGAATCTGGGGAAATGATGTTATTGTAGGTGATCGTACCATCGATGTTCATATTAGGAAACTCCGTGAAAAACTTGGTGACGAATTGATACGCACTGTCAAAGGCATTGGTTATAAATTTGATTTTTAATAATACGATATTAAAATTGGCTGATAAAAATTTTACTATTCCCGCACCTAAAAATCCTACGCCGCACAGACTAGCTTTAATTGCTGCTCTTATGGCATCGTTAATAATTATAACCGCTGATTATTTTTCTGTTGCTTCCGGTTTATTTTCTTCAAATTATTTACGCAAGGCTTTCCTTTTTTTAATTTCTTTTTTTAGCTCTTATTTTATTTTCAGTTACATTTTGCGAATTTTTATCTATCGTAAAATAAAACTCATCTATAAAACAATTTCGAGTTCAAAGAATTCGAAGGAAAAAGCATTGGAGAAAGTTATACCAAACGAGGATATTCTTGCTAATGTTGGAAAAGAAGTTATCGAATGGCAGCAAAACAGAACGGATGAAATTGCCGAATTAAAAAGGATGGAAAATTTTCGGAAAGAATTTTTAGGTAATGTTTCCCATGAACTTAAAACACCTCTGTTCAACATCCAAGGATATATTCACACATTAATAGACGGTGCTCATGCAGACCCTGATGTAAACATCAATTATCTGCAACGAGCAGCAAAGTCTGCCGAAAGACTTTGTTTAATTGTCGAAGATCTAGAATCAATATCGAAATTAGAGAGTGGAGAACTGCATCTGGAGCAACGCACTTTTGATATAAATGAACTTTTTCAAGATGTTTTTGAATCGGCCGAATTGAGAGCTAAAGAAATGAATATACAATTGGATTTCAAAGAAGGTAGCGACAATTCCGTTTACGTTTATGCCGATAAAGAGAGAATACGCCAGGTAGTTAGCAACCTAATTGTCAATTCAATCAAATATGGTCGCAAAGGCGGAAAAACAATGGTTGGATTTTATGATATGGACGAAAATATTTTAATTGAGATTACGGATAATGGCATTGGAATAGATCCCGAACACTTGCCTCGAGTTTTCGAAAGATTTTACAGGGTTGACAAAAGCAGATCCCGTGAACAAGGAGGGACCGGACTAGGATTAGCAATTGTTAAACATATTATAGAAGCCCATCATCAAAATATTAATGTTCGCAGTACATATGGTATTGGTACTACTTTTACATTTACCTTAAAAAAGTCGAGATAGTTTATTGATATTATAGACAAAAATAAGATCACTAAATGATGGGATTTTAAATATGACATTAAATATAGTGTTAAATGTTTTTTATCATATGAAAATGTGGAATTACATCAAACAATGTATATGAGGGACCATCAATAGTATAGCCGTTTTTAATATAGAATTCAACAGCCAGATCTCTTGCGTCTAAAACTATCTTCGAAAAATTTTTCTCTTTTGCTTTTATTTCAAGAAATTTAAGAATCTTGGTTCCTAATCCTTGTCCTCTGTAAGATTCCGATACGGCCATGGATCGAATTTGACCCTCATTATCCGAATTAAATTGTAGCCGTCCTGTGGCGATTGCATTTCCTTTGTCGTCGATCATTAATACGTGTAAAGATTGATCTTCCCATTCATCACGAACGGTGTTTTCATCTTGTCCCCATGGTTTTCTTAATACTTCAAATCGCAATTTGTAGTACGATTCAATTTCGTTTGTTTTTTGTGGGATTATTATCTGAAAGTTTGACTTCTTAGTTTCCATGTGGAATTTGTTTTGTTTCTAAAGAAATATTTTCATCGCCGGTTTTGTAAGGGATATAAGTACAAATTAATTGAAACATTTCATCCGTAGTTTTCATACTTCCTTCCCGTTCAGAAATTATTCGTGGTGGGTGAAATGGATTCAAAGGATTATTTTCCGTATTGTCATAAATTCCTTCAACTTGTATTATTGACATGGCAGGAATTTTAGTAATATTTTTAAACGTATAAAAGTATTGCCAACGGAAATCCCATTTTGGAATACGGATTAATGGTAATGTATCTCCCTTTGGTAATAAAACATAAGCCAGAAATGAACTGCCTAACAAATGCATGTGGGGATTTATTGTAAGTAATGATATATCCTCAGGAACCAGGTAGGAAGTTGTAAATTTTTTAATGGAATCGGCAGGGACTACAAGTGGCGGTTCTATTTTAGAAATTCCACTTGTACCGAGAATTAATTCTTTTACGGGTCTGGTAGGTGGAAGCGGACTGAAAAAAATATTGAAGGAAGTTTCGTCGGTTGTATCAATAGGACTTGGGCCATAGTGGATGTTATCCAATAAAATTGCTCCTGATTTTTTCATTTTATAGCCGCCGATATTTTCCGGATAAAATGAAGCCTCTACACCGGGAAGGTAATTCGTTAACGACGGAGTAAGAAGAGGGTAGGTACCATCATCGTTTTTTACATCAAGCAATTCGAAGGCTTGTCGCTTATCTTTTTTTTCAGTGTCTACAAATGGTACTCCGGATGATATATTCTTTTTAGCCCCAGGCTCATATTGTATTAAATGTGCATTAATGTGATGCACAAGTTTTTTATTTCCGGGTACTATTTCAATTCCCCGGATAAATGTATCTTTTAAAAGCTCATAAGGAATTTTAAGCATGATAAAATTATCTTTATTGTCTCCTTTAATTAAAAACTCTTGTCGCATCTTTAAAATTAAATCGGGTTTACCAAACCTGCTTTGAATATAAAATTCAGGAGGAGTAGGAATTAGTGAGATATTTCCAATAGGTGCTCCATTGTCAATCCATTTGTTTAAAAGCAAAAATTCGTTTTTTGTAAATACTTTTTCATCTCTGAAGTGTGAATAACCTGTATCAGCAGGCCAGGGTGGCATTAGTTTTTCATTGATGGATAGTTGAATTGTATGTAAATGCTTTTTCACATCTTCATAGGTAATTAAGTCAAAAGGAGCTCCGGAGCTCGGTCTGTGACATGAGGAGCAATTTTTATAAATGATAGGAGCAATTTCATTTGAAAAAACAGGGATGTCAATTATAATTTTCTTACCTGTGTTATTACAAGAACTTTGAGTTAAAAGAAGTATATAAAAGAAAAAAGTTTTTAAATGAAAAATGGTTTTTTCATTTTTAATATTTTTAATCATATTCCAATATACAACCTATAGCTTTGGTTTCCGAAATTTTTATGGGCTTATTTAAAATTACACATTGAATGGCATCATTCAAATTGTTTTCAGTAATCACTTGTCGTTTTTTACCAATAGAATATAGCAAATCATCAATTCTGCCTTTATAAACTGAATTACCGGTTTCATCAATTAAAAAACAACTGGGGCCAATTGTTGCATTTAATTTTTTTGCAAGTTTCATTTCAGGATCTTTAACTAGCTGAAAGTTGATTTTATACTGGCTTTTAAATTTTCTTAATTCATCATCCGTCGAAAATGTTCCAGGAAACACCCCGATCATTTCAACTTTATTTTTATCATATTTTTTCGCCAGTTTATTTAGTGTAAGTGTGTAGCTTTGAGAAGCAGGACAATCACTCAGAAGGAATACAATTATAGTTGCTTTATTTTTTTTGAAATCAGAAAAAGATATAGTTTTATTATCCAGGTTCAGAAGTTTAAATTCAAAGAAATTGCCTGTGGTAAGAGATAGATTTAAAGATAGAAATACAATTAATAATTTCCTTATGTTCATAGATTGATTTTAAGAAATGTATTATTGGTAAACGAGTACATTTTTATCTTGGGAATTTATTAAATAATTTCTTATAATCCTATTTACATCTCTATTGTCTTCTTTATATTTTACAAAATCTCTTAAAGATTCTGGATTTGGATTAACGAATTCCGTATCAAAATATCCATAACCGACGTATTTTCCTTTTTCAATATGTACGATAGATTTTTCTGAGTCGGATCTTCCATTTTGAATGATCATAAAGTTATTATTTTTATAATCCAGACTATCAATTGCCAATTGAACGCGGTTATTATATTCTGCAGGACTTTCTTTTCCAACACATGCGCCATTGCATTGTTTAACTGAATATCCAAAACAGGCATGAACAATACTATAGACGCCGCAAAGTTTTTGACATAGAGAGAATTTGAGTATTAGTTTGTCAATTATTTCAAGTGCGTGGTCATAAGAACTTGCTGTAAAAAGTAAATTATCATTTTTTTTCTCCTTGCCAATTTGAAAAGTCATGTAACCATTTTCATTTGTAATTACATTAATGCAGTAATTAAAAACAGTTCTTTTTTGTGCGTGATTATAAAATGGTTGATTTTTTTTTATTTCATGAGATTCTAACAATAATGCTATTAATTCATTTCCTGTTTCTTCGAAAGTTATGTCTGTAATGCTATTTCTTAATTCTAATGCTTTTCGTGATTGCTTATTGCTGAAGTGGCTCAAAATTCTTTTCCGTATATTATTGCTTTTACCGATATAAATAATTTTCCCGTCTGCATCATGTAAATAATAAACGCCAAAAGTTTCAGGAAGCTTGTCCATAATAGCCTTGTTGAAACCAGGCGGAAATCTAAGATTTATATAGTCATTCTTTATAAATTCTGAAATAACATTTTCTTCTTTGTTTTTTTCGAGTAACATTTCAAAGAGTTTCACGGTAGCAAGTGCATCACCGCTGGCCCTGTGCCTGTTTTCAATTTCAATATTTAAGCTATTACATAAGTTTCCAAGGCTATAAGATCTGAATCCCGGAATTATTCTTCGACTCAATCGAACAGTACAGAGATAATCACGTGAAAAGTTGAAGCCGAGGGATTTGTACTCCTGTCGTATAAATCCATAATCGAAAGGAGCATTGTGAGCAACAAATACAGCTCCATCTGTAATTTGTATTAGTTGTTTAGCTACTTCGAAAAATCGAGGAGCATTTTCGACCATTTCGTTACTGATACCGGTTAATCGGGAGATAAAAGGAGGTATTAAACACTCAGGATTAATTAACGAGCAGAATTCATCAATGATTTTATTTCCATCATGAATGTAAACGGCTATTTCTGTAATTCTGTCTTTGAGTGCGTTTCCACCTGTTGTTTCAATATCGACAATAGCAAATTTCATTTTTTAACTAAATAAAAATTCTTTAAATCATTCATATTTCCGGTATCACAATATAATGTATTTTTTAGAAAAATAAGGGTAAAAAATTGAAAAAATAAGTAATTAAGTTTGGTTTTATAGAGTTTTCAAACGCTTGTATAAAATACATGTTATTAAATGAATAAATTAAATGGCAGGGACATTAAATCCACGAAAGTATTTTATTAAAAAGTATATCTATTTTTTAAAATAAAAATTTATAGCACTGCAATTTTTTAAATCTGACGATAATTTAAATATACGTTTATTTTTTCCATCATCAAATTCAATTGCTGCCGTATTGGGTGGACTCTTACCCAGATTATTGGCAAAAAGTACGAGGTAATTATTGGTATTAGGAACTAGATTTAATTGAACGGCTTGTTTTATTTTAGTTACTCCATAATGATCCAAAACCCAGGTACCATTAAAGAACAAGGACATAGTATCACCATCCAAGTATGAATTATCATAAACATATACATTTATCACAGGTGTTTCTACATCAATTTTTAAATCTGAAACTACTTTTCTTCCGGAAATAATTTTTGGAATATTTGTTTCAGTCATTATTATTTCATTTTTTATCGGTGGGGTTAATTTAATTTCGGATTGCGTAGAATCATGTATAGGATTGAGTTGTGATAATGTGTCAGTAAAAGCAGGAGCACCTTTTTTCCATAAAATAATTTTTCCATCTAGTCCACCGGTAAAAATAAAATCATTACTTGAACCAAAACATGTTGATGTTACGGTATTGGTATGAGAAAAAAGCTCTTGCACAATTGTTTTTTTTAGTGGCTCCCAGATTCTTGCCCAATTTCCAATGTTGCCGCTACTCATCAGTGTACCATCATCTGAAAAATTCATAACGGTTGGATTACCGGCTTTAAGGAAATATAATGGTGCAGGATTAATTTGTCCAAGTAAATAATGCCAGAAATATATAGTGCCGTCGTTGCTCCAGGTTGCAAGCAATGTATCTTTTACAAGAGCGATTTTATTTATTTTAGAAGAACCGGTATTGAATTCCTGAATAATCTGATCTGTTCTAGTATTTAAAACTTTTAATTTTGTTCCTGAAGAGAATATAAGGGAACTTCGGTCACTAGTTATAACAGCATCAGTAATTGTATCTTTTTCGTTTAAAATTTCACTTACATTTTGAGTGAGGTCAGACCGTGTTTTATACAATCTATTATTTCCGTTAAAATAGATAAATCCATCAGCAATGGAAAAAAGAACGAAACGGATTCCGAAGTAATCGGGAGAATAAATAGCTTGAATAATTTTGCCACGGCTGAAATCATAGATCTTAATTTCTCCATCATGCGTAGCCGAAATCAGGAGTTTTCCGTTTGAGTTGAATTGTAACCTGCAAACTTCTGCGGCGTGTGCTTTTAATTTTTCTACAATTTTACCGGAACTCAAATCATGAAAATATAATTCACCTTTAGTATCTCCGGCAATCAAAAACTTTTCTTCGGGATCTTTAGCCATTACTGTTATTCCACCCTGATGATCTCCGGAAATATAGACAGGCTGATAATTTTGGGCGTATGAATAATAATTGAAAAGTTGAAAGATGAGATAAACATTTATTCTGACCCATTTAATCATGGTGCTAAATTAACAAGTTAGAAATACACAATTACATTTATATAAACGAATTATAAAATACGGTTGTTTAAATAAAAAAGCCATCAAACATTACGTTTAATGGCTTTTAATACTACTAAATAAAAAAAATTACTTCTTTACATCTGCTTTAACTTCAGGAGCAACAGTTACTTTAGGTTTTTTTGCTGAGGCCATTTTAGATTTAACGACATGTGCAGGCTTTGACGTTTCCATTTTTTTAGCTTCAGAAACATTTGCATGTTTTGCTTCCATCTTTGCAGGTACTTTTGATGCTGCTGCAGGAGTTGCTGTTTGTGCATTAATTGATACAATAAACAAGGCAGTGACTGCCATAACAAGAATCTTTTTCATTTTTTAATTTTTTTAAATTAAGCATCAAATTTATATGGCTTTGAATGATCATTGGATGAATAAACAATTATCTTCATCAAAAAGACAGGTGATTTTAAAAATAGTATTTCGATGAAAATTACTTGATAATATTTTGATAGAATGGCAATCTCAGGAAATTAATTTTTTAAAGAAAAGTTCAATAATTTATAAAAACCTTAAGGCAGATATTCCTATAAATGTGGCTAACAATCCAACCAAAATACTTGCGCAAACATAGGATAAGGCATAAATAATATTTCCTTCCTTAAGGAGTCCAAAGGTTTCTATTGAAAAAGCAGAAAATGTTGTAAACCCACCACAAATTCCTGTTGCTAGAAATAATCGCCATTCGAATGATATGTTGGATTTTTCACTTAAACCATAAATGATTCCAATTAACAAACATCCAATAATATTTACAGTTAAAGTCCCATATGGAAAAACTGAAATAAATTTATTTTGTGTGAATTGGGAAATTAAGTAGCGGGAAATACTGCCAAGAAATCCTCCTATACCAACAATAATTATTTGTTTCATCTTTTATCCACTGCTTAGAAAAGTAATTTTAAATAAAGGAATCAAGATGTAAACGCAAACGAAAATATATTTATTAACAAAAAAAATCTCAATAAGAGTAGTTATTTATCAGTTATTAGAATTGAAAATAGGAGTAAAGCCCATGAGCTAAATATCCAAATTTTCGTTATGACCAATAAATTTCGAAAACTAATCTTATTGAGATTTAATTTTAAATTTATAATAAATTTTTATTTGCCAAATTTATAGCCAAAACCAACACCAATTGTTTCTTTAAATTGAGTGCGTTCAACAACATTGGCATCATATAGCAATTGTGTAGTTATTGATGCAGTTATGTATTTATTTACTTTAAGAGTCAGCATATTTTCCCAATTCACATCAACCTTTTTAGCATTGTCTTTATTCTTGTCGGTATAGTTATTAAATAATTCAAGTTTTGTTGAGAAGGTTACATTCTCCATAAGTTCTTTCTTGAATTTCATATTCAGGTAAGCTCCAAATTCAGGTCTGACAGTTTTTCCCGGGTCTACTCCATATGCTCCCAAATCAGATAATATTTTATCATTAACAAATGTCCATTTTCCTGTTGCTGGTGAAATGAAAACCTCGAAATAATCAACGGGTTTATAAGTTAATCCAATGGCAAGTATAAGATATGCCGGAGAAAAGAATTTTGAAACAACAAAGCTATCGTTTGGATAGTTGAAACCCTCAGCGAATTGACTTTTAAAATTTATGAGCACACCATATAACCAATGATCACTGAATTTACGACTATACTTAGAAGTAAAATCAATTTTATCATCGCTTTTTTTCAAAGAAGCATCACCCGATTTAATCATCGCATAGGCTAGATCAAGAGAGTTTTGCCAATCTACTTTTCCTTTTATGTAATTTGCGAACAGATTTGCTCCGCTGGATAATGCAATTGAGTTTTCTCCGCCTTGTGCCCATTGCGATAAATTAACTTGTGTAAAATTTAATCCGATAAATCCTCCTTTTTTCCATGAGGTGTCAACAGCTGCAGTTTGAGCATTCACCTGAAAACCACAAATGATAATGATTAATACTAATAGATAGATTTTTTTCATAAATGTGTTTAGTTTATAATTATTAGAATATTAAATTTCGGATTTTTTGATGAGTGGATTAATATGAAAATCCCAGCTGTTTAAAAAAGGGATTGTTTTCCTAATGGGCCATTTACTTGTGCTTATTCAGTTCAAAATCAAGCTAATGGATTTAATTTCCTTTTAACTAAAAATAATGCTAGGTCGTTATTGACTTCTTTTAGTTTAACTTTTATTAAAAATGAACTATAAATTATTTTTTAGTTTTTTGGGAGCGCAATATTAAACGAAAGTTTAAAAAAAAAAAAATGTTTAGACTTTTCAAAAATCATTCATCGAAATCAGAATAAAAGTTGGTTTAGCCGTCTAGAATTGTGACTTTTGCAGCTATGCTCACAGTAAACAACATCTCTTTTGAATTTGGCGGAAGGTATTTATACAAAAATGCCACCTGGCAAATAAATCCCGGAGAAAAAATAGGACTGGTTGGATTAAATGGAACTGGAAAATCAACTTTATTGAGGATTATCAATGGAGAATATCTTACCGAAAGCGGCGAAATCAGTAAGATAAAGAATTTATCAATCGGATTTCTGAATCAAGACTTACTCAGTTATAGCAGCGACGAAACCATTCTCGAAGTCGCCATGCAGGCTTTTGCTCCGACATTGGAATTAGAGAAAGAAATTCATGAACTTCTTGAAAAAATGGAACATGACCATAGCGAAGAAGTTTTGCATGCATTACACGATAAACAGGTATTGTTTGATGCTGCAGATGGTTATAATCTTCAGCCTAAAGCTGAGGCTTTACTGGAAGGATTGGGGTTTTCAACAGCCGATTTAAGTAAAAAGTTAAGTCAGTTTTCAGGAGGTTGGAGAATGCGTGTGATGTTGGCAAAAATGATGCTTCAGAATCCTGATTTATTATTACTCGATGAGCCAACGAACCATTTGGATCTTCCTTCAATTAAATGGATTGAAAATTATTTGAAGGATTATCGCGGTACTGTGGTAATTGTATCTCATGATCGTTATTTTCTGGATAATGTCGTTACAAAGACTGCAGAAATTGCTCAACAGAAAATTACTGTTTATAATGGTAATTATACTTTTTACCTGAGCGAAAAATCGGGTCGGGAAGATCTTCAGCGTTCCCAATTTAAAAATCAACAAAAGTATATTAAAGAGCAGGAAAAACTGATTGATCGGTTTCGGGCTAAGGCATCCAAAGCAACAATGGCTCAATCTAGAATAAAAAAACTTGATCGTTTAGATAAAATTGAAGACGTTGAATCAGGTACTCCTGATATAAGCATACGATTTCAGATTGAGAAACAACCGGGAAAACTTGTTTCCCATCTTCATATTAAAAATAAAAGTTATGGTGATCTCAACATATTAAAAAATACAGAAACAAAAATAAACAGAGGGGACAAAATAGCTTTAATAGGCGCTAACGGAAGAGGTAAATCTACATTGCTTAGAATGATTAACGGCTCAGAACCTTATGAAGGAAAAAGCGATATTACGCATAATGTTATTCCATCGTTTTATGCCCAACATCAATTGGAAGCACTCGGTCTCAACAATGATGTATTGAATGAACTAATCTTATTTGCTCCTGATAAAAAAGAAGTTGAATTGCGTACAATCCTCGGTGCATTTTTATTTACCGGTGATGATGTATTTAAAAAGATCAAGGTATTATCCGGAGGGGAAAAATCACGGGTAGCTTTGGCAAAGGCATTAACATCTGACGCGAATTTTTTAGTTCTGGATGAGCCCACCAATCACCTGGATATTGCTTCGGTAAACATCCTGATACAATCCTTGCAGCAATATGAAGGAACTTGTATTATCGTTTCGCACGATAGATATATGCTGGATAATGTAGCCAACAAGATCTGGTTTATTGAAGACCAGGAAATTAAAGAATACCCGGGCACTTACGCCGAATATGAAGTCTGGAACTCCAAACGTGTGTATGTTCCTAAAAAAACAAGCTATACACAGACGGCCTTGCACGAAAAGTTAAATAAAGAAGCGCGAATTGCACTTAAAAAAGAGTGGATAAGAGTTAAAAAAGGTGAGCCTATTTATCAACTTACCAAATATATTTTTATTTTTTTTATTTTATTTTTTTTT
>JANOVV010000099.1:0-31612 GCA_031417555.1 Bacteroidota bacterium | reverse complement strand
TTTCCCTTGGTTCATTTTGAAGGATTTATTCCCTCAAAAGTCCAAATCAAATTCAAATCGAAAAATCAAAGAACGACACTCAATACCAATATAATCAATACATTTAATATCTTTATCAATTCAACAACCGGACACTATTGAGATAAGGTATCATTAAAATCACCTAAAAATATTATTTATCTATGGCTTTTGATAAAAACTCAAAAACCACAATTCCTTTAAATTAGATTTAGTCAAATATCCACATTTAAGTGGTAATATTAAAATAACAAAGCACTTTTATTGAAAATTAGTGAGCTTATTTCTCTTTAGAAGGTAAATGAGATAATTATTTCTTATTAAAACTCAGTTCGGCCACATTCTTCCCATTTTTATCAGGTAGTTTAAGCCCTTTGTTATACCTGTCGGATGGTTAATAAAGTTTGAAACCTACCTCAATAATATTTGTTTTTGGTATATACTTTTAAGATTGATTTAAATATATTGAATATGATTTTTAAAAAGTATTTATTATTTCTCCTTCTGTTTGTTTTTAATTCTAATGTAGCTTTTTGTCAATTAAACTTTCACCATTTAATTGGGGGTAGTGATCACGACAGAGCGCAAACTATTTTTAATAGTTTTGATAATGGTTTTATCATTAATGGTGCATCATTTTCATTCGGCGCCGGTAATGTTGATGCTACTTTAATTAAAACGGATATCTTCGGACAAATAATATGGAGTTATGCTTATGGAACATCTGTATACGACAACTCTGAATTTGCTATTGAGACATCTAATCATGATATCTTATGTGTCGGACGAAGTAATGTACAATCCGGATTTCCAACAGCGGCCATTATTTTTAAAACAGATTCTGCAGGACATTTACTTTGGTCTAAATCTTATGGAGGAACAGGAAATGATAATCTTGTTCAGGTAATTGAAACATCAGATAACGGATATGCGGCTGTAGGATATTCAGCAAGTCTTTCTTCCGGTTTTTCAGATATACTTTTAATTCGTACAGATGTAAACGGCGATACTCTTTTCACCAGGTCGTTCGGATCAGTTGAGAGGGAAGACGGCTTAAGTATAATTCAATTGCCAGATAACGGCTTTATTATTTCAGGTAGACAAATTACTTTTCCGGGAGGGAAACAAGAATCAGATGGATTGTTGTTGCGAACGGATGCTTCCGGAAATCTTTCGTGGACAAAACAGTATGGTGATTCACTTTGGGAGGAATTGACATCTGTAAGACTCTTACCTGACAATGGTTTTATTTTAACAGGATCAACTTCTACTTTCGGTGCCGGTAATTATGATATTCTTCTAATGAAAACCGATAGCAGCGGTAATGTTCTGTGGTCTAAAACATTTGGAAATTCTTACACAGATGCCGGTTATGATATTCATATTACTGACGACTTCTCTTTTATAATATCGGGATATACGGAAAGCCTTGGCTACGGTCATAAAAATGGCGGCGATAGCGCAAATATTTTTTTAATGAAGACAAATATAAATGGTGACTTGCAATGGATGGAAACTTATGGAGATGGTTTGCAAGACGAAGCTTTCAGATCTGCCAAGGCAAACGATGGAGGATATGTAATCTCCGGATTCACTAATAATTACCTTTTTAATGATAGCAGTCAAATGGTTTTCATCAAAACAGATTCTATGGGATTAACGGGTTGCCATGAAGAAAGAGTAAACCCAATAGACAGCATTATCGGTATGCCTTTTCAATCCGTGAATTTTATTCAATCGTCCGGCATTTCTTACAACACATTCGTTTTGACTGAAACTTCTTTCAATCCTTCCAATGATGATGCCTGTCTTTTCACAAATTTAAATTTAAATGTTTCTGAAGAAAACAAAATCAATATATATCCAAACCCATTTAATAATCAAATAGAAATTTCTATAGATAAAGAATTTTCTCCTGAAGGAGTTTTAAAAGTGTATGATACCTATGGAAAAATTGTTAAATCAGCGAACGTAAATTATAATCCTGTTGTTTTGGATATGGAAGAGTTGGAAAGTGGAATTTATTTTGCTTCACTGATTACAAAAAATGAAATAGTAAAAGGAATTATTCTGATAAAATATTAAAGAGTTAGATTGTGTCACTTTTTCCCTTTATGAAAAAATCCTTTTTCCAGATAATTTACCTCCTCACCAATCAGGTAACCATAAGGTTTTAATGAATCAATATTATCGAAAACAACTTTTAACATTCCGGTGAGAGGAATGGAAAGGACCATTCCCGCCGTTCCCCAAACAAGTGCTCCGATAATAAGAGCAATAATTGCCGTTAATGGATTTATGCTAACACTTGATCCTACAACATAAGGTGAAATAAAATTATTATCTATCATTTGAACAGCAACAGCAACACCAATTGCACCAAATGCATACCCAATATCATCTTTTGTTATTAAAGCCATTATCACAGGCAACAAACTTCCAATTAAAACTCCGATATAAGGAATGATATTTAACATCGCCGCAATTACAGCAAAAAGTATGGCATGTTCAATTCCCAGTATCAAATAACCAATTGAGCCCAACACAGATAATATAAGAACATCAAGAAAAATTCCTTTCAAATATCTTCTTGAAACAAGAGATATTTTTTTAATTATTTCAATAGTTTGTTTATTATTTTCTTCTGCTACCAGAATAATAAATCGTTTATATTTTTCACGGAAATAAGTCAGAAAGAAAATATAGAATGGAATCAAAGCAAGAGAAGCTATAAATGCACCTGTAGATGTAAATATTCCCATCAACATCTCCGGACTGGATTTTGCCGAATCAACCGCTTTTTCCTTCAACCAGAAAATTTGATTTTCCTGAGAAATATTTGTTCGCATTTCTATCCATTCCAATATTCTGCTACCCTTTACGGCTATTTGATTCTTTAACTTTGGCAAATCATCAGAAAAACTATTTAACTGATCAATGAAAAAATAAATAAGCGAACCAAATATTATAATTGATAATAAAATGCTGATGATAATGGATAGAGCTCTGGGAATTTTAAATGACTCAAGTTTTCTTGAAATTGGGTATAATAGAAAAGTAAAAAAAACAGCAATCATTAATGGAATTAATAAATCTCTTCCAATAATTAATATTGCTAAAACTGCGAGAAAAATAAAAAGCTTAACAGCAATATTATATTCCCATTGATTTTTTATTGAGTTCATTTTTCGTTTAAAAGAATAAATTCAAAAGTAGATAAATTTAATTCATAGACGAAAAAAAAGAGGAAGATAGCATCTTCCTCTTTTTAGTTTATAATTATCGAGATTTTACCCTCTCTTCTTTATTTTTTTTACAAATGCACCCGCCGAATTTGCAATCCTGACAGTATATTCATCATCTGTTAATTTCTGTCCTTCAATAAACCGGCAAGTATTATATCCTTGATTAGCTTCTGTATATGTTTTGTAAATCTTCTTTCCGCTTTTATCGAATAACTCTACTGATATTCCGCCTTCTCTATCTGAAAAATAATTTATATTGAAGTACTTTTCAAATGGTTGAGGACCTAAATCTTCTATATAAAGCGTGAGATCTTCATTTACATTATTTAATATTACTTTTTCAAGTGCTATATAAGTACTTTTTTGATCACTCGAGACTTGACGTAAACGATAAAAAATAACACCCTCACTTAAGTCATTGTCTATAAATGTATAATCAGAACTTTTTTCATTACTTTTTTTACTTTCAACAGTTCCTAGTTCTTTGAAAGTTGTTCCGTTGTCTGATTTTTCGATAATGAAGTACTCATTTTTATATTCTAAAGTCGTCGACCACTTCAATTCAAGGAAGTGTATATCTTTAATGACTTTAAAATATGCGAGCTGTACGGGAAATTCCATTGTGCCCTTTTTACCTTGTTCTGTTTCTGCAATTGCCGGATTTGAATTCGCTAAAGGAATGGGAATAATAGCATCAGCATTTTTATTTTTAACTTCAACATTAGCATTTGCATTAATACTTTCAAAATGAAATGTTGTAAAAATAATTCCTGAAACTAAAAGCATAAGGCTTGCTGTTGTAATAGCAATTGCTTTTTGTTTTAAATTGACTCTTGGCTTAGGCCTAAGATAAGATTTCGGTGGTAGGTAATATCCCATTTTTTATAGTATTGATTTTAATCCACCGAATTTTACGCTCACATCATATTTAAAATAATTGGCTTTATATCTTTCACTTACATCTGTAAGCTTTTTATGAAAATCTTCAGGTTTGGAATTATTGAATGGTTTAGAATATCCTCTTATTTTATTGAATTATTGATAATTCATCCGTTTTTTTTTAAAAAGCAGCGTCATTTTTTAACTATTACCTTTCATTAAAGTATTATAAAATCTGTAAGTTTTTTTGCCTTTTACAGGCTATCTTGATTAATTAGATAAAATCTGATGATTAATGATCAAGTAAACTCAGTTTGGAGACTAGCTTATTGTAAATCCGAGAATCAAATTATTACAAAATGGGATAAATCGTCACTATACGTTAATTATTAAACGGATTTCAACATATGATTCAGATAAAATAAAATTAGAAAACCGATTAATAAACAAGTCGAAGATAAAAATGTCATTCTCATAGTATGAGTAAAATTTGCTTCTCTAATATCTTTAATCGTTTTAATAAACCAATACAAAAAATATAAAATTGCAGGAATAAGACATAATCCAAAAATATAAAATTGAAAGGAATCAAAATATTTATTGAAATAGCAGTAGGCTATTACAAAAGATATCAAAAACATTATAGCCGAAAAAATAAAAGTTCCCTTTATTCCTAATCGATAACTAATCGTAAAATCTCCTCGTTGGCTATCTTCATTATGTTGGTAAATTTGGGTTAGTGGATAGTAAGCCCCAATAAGCATTGTGGATAACAACATTCCTTCTATTTTTTGAAGAGTAAACCAACTTATTGTGAAATTATTTTCACAAGCCATACTTACAAGCAAAAATGTATAACCTCCCTGAAAAATAATTACAGCTAACCATCCTGCTATTGAATATTTTTTCAACCGGAATTTTCTCCAACTGTATGCTTTGGAAACAGAAATATAAACAATAATCAATAGGATCATTTTAAAATTGATCATTGCAACCATTAGTAATCCAATAATATCTAAAAAAATACTCGCTATATAAACACCTATAGAAACAGGTGGTGGATTCTTTAATCCTCCTATACTCCCAATATCTTTATCCATGTAACTGTTAAACGCATTACTGGCTGGATAAATAAAAAAGTGCAATGAGATAAATAGTATGATCGAATTGAATATGTCGATTTGTGCCGATTGTGCCATACCAAAAATAAAAACAGGCAATAAAAAATACGAAAAGGGCAATCTTAAATGCAGTAAAATATTTTTCATTTAATTCTGTATATAGTTATTGTACCAATATTGGGGATACTTAATTACTATTGTTAGGAACCATTAAGTGATTTAATTCATAGCAAATATTAAAAGATTATTTATTTATTTCATTTCTTTCGTGTTGTACATCTTCGTGCTCTTTGCGTTAAAAATCCGAGGACAGTTAAATAAAACGCAATGAACGCGAAGATCCGCAAAGTTTCGCAACGCTTAATAATTGACTATTTTGGGTTAAATTATTTTTTACTTAAAGGTTTCGAATATATTGATGCTTAATTGGATTACACTCACTATAAATTTCAAAAATGCAAAGCAATCAAAATGATTTTAGTAAATTGCAAAATATATAATTTATGGACACATTGCTCAATTCTGCTATTATTCAATCAATCGGGACAGCAGTGCCTCCTTTTAAAATTTCGCAGGAACTTCATCATTTTATTCTTGAATCAGCTAATGGTATTAGTCGTGGCGAAAGACTTTTATTAAGAAGCGTATACAGAAATAGCGGAATATTATCGCGACACAGTGTTTTGGAGGAATTTGGCAATAACGATGCTCCGGAGAATAAAATATTTCATCCCGCCGGTAAATCAGCTCAAGTGTCAATTTCTCGCCGTATGGAGATTTTCGAATCATTTGCAACTGACCTTTGTTATATGGCTGTAAACGATTGTTTGAAAAATATCTCTTTAAACTCCACTGAAATTACTCATCTCATCACATTCAGTTGTACAGGCATGTCAGCGCCCGGTGTTGACATAAACCTAATTGAAAAACTAGGGCTCAGCCGAAACATTGAACGAACATGTATTAACTTCATGGGATGTTATGCCGGAATCAATGCTCTGAGAATGGCTAAATATATTGTTACTTCTCAAAAAGATGCCGTTGTTTTACTTTGTGGCATTGAAATTTGTACTATACACTATCAAAAAAGTAAGTCTCAGGATCAGTTAATAGCCAATGCTATTTTTGGTGATGGAGCCGCTGCTGCTATAATTACTTCTTCAGATAATAAAGTTGATCAACAATATCCTGGTCTAATCCTCGATAAATTTTACTCCGAATATGAACCATCTGGCATCGACGAAATGGCCTGGCGAATTGGCGATTTTGGTTTCGATTTAAAATTAAGTACGTATGTGCCTGCTCTTATTCAAAAAAATATCGCAGGACTAATAAATAAACTTTTTGAAAAGGCCGGTTTAAATCAAAAAAATATAGATTGGTATGCACTGCATCCGGGTGGAATAAAAATTCTTGAAGCCTGCGAAAAAGCACTCAATATTTCCAAGCTGGATAATTCCTACTCCTACGATGTCTTAAAAGAATATGGAAACATGTCTTCAGTTACCATTTTCTTTGTTCTCAAAAAATATTTTGAAAAACTTACAAAGGATGATTCCGGTAAGAATATCCTGTCATGCGCTTTTGGTCCCGGACTTACAATGGAATCAATGATTTTAAAAGTTGCTTAACACATTCAGTAACTCAATAAAGATTATTAGGATCTGGATTATTAAAATTAATTTTGTAGCTGATAATTTAAATTAATTAACTTTTTACCAATTGACTTCGGAAAAATCTTATTTAAATCTTGAGAAGACAATCTATGATGTAATAATTGTTGGCGGCGGACTTGCCGGATTGGTTTGTTCAATCATATTGTCGCGTAAAGGGTTTAAAATATTACTACTTGAAAAAAAATCATATCCTTTTAATAAAGTCTGTGGCGAATATGTAAGTAATGAAGTTATAGGATTTCTCAATTCTTTAGGTTTCGATCCTTTTAAGTACAATGCTTCTCATATAGATAATTTGCGTATATCGTCTCCTTCCGGAAAAAATATTTTTGTTGATCTTGACATGGGAGGTTTCGGCATCAGTAGATTTACCATGGATCATTCTCTTTCAAAAATAGCTCAAACCTCCGGTGCATTGCTCTTAGAAAATTGTAGGGTTAATGATATCACTTTTAATGAAAATGTATTTTCAGTCTCATCTTCTACCGGTTTATTTAAATCACGATTTGTTATAGGCAGTTATGGAAAACGAGATTTACTCGATAAAAAATTAAATCGTAAATTTATTCATAGTCATACCGGTTATTTGGGTGTTAAGTATCATATTAAATTGGATTATCCGGTAAATGAAATTGGCCTTGATAATTTTTCAGGAGGTTATTGTGGTATTGTAAAAATAGAAGACGATAAATACAACCTTTGTTATTTATACAGACGAAATAAAAATGACAATTTTAAAAGTATTCGGGAACTAGAAGAAAAAAAACTATTCTCCAATCCAAATATCCGTACAATTTTCCAAAAATCATTTTTTATAAATGAACATCCCGAAGTAATTAATGAAATTTCTTTTACTGATAAAACTTGTATCGAAGACCATATTTTTCTTTGTGGTGATGCTGCCGGTTTAATTACACCTTTATGTGGTAATGGTATGTCTATGGCTATTCACGGCGCAAAAATTTTATCCGAAATTCTAATTGATAATTTATCCCGGGAGAATAATATTAATACATTACAACGACTGAAAATTGAAAATGATTATACTAAAATTTGGAAAACAGCTTTTTCAAGCCGTTTGTTCTGGGGTCGCACTTTACAGGAAATTTATGGAAATAAAAACCTAACAGCAGTTTCCTTAAGTATTATTCATTCCTTTCCATCTTTTGAAAAATGGTTAATAAGAAAGACTCATGGAAACACAATTCTCTGATAACTGTAGCTAGAAAGCATCTAATAAATAAATTTAATGCGGCTAAACCTAATGGTTCCTTTCAGTACGAAAGTTACTTATAAAACGCTGACTTCATGAAATAAAATTAAGGTTTAAAACCTGCATTTTTGAATTTGTTATTTTAAATTTTCTAATAAAGAAATTCAAAATTAAATAACCTTACGAAATCCGCCCAAATTATTTTTAATTCTAAAACCTAAATTCTAAAATCTTGATTCTTGATACATGATACTTGATACATGATACTTGATAAATGATACTCGTCTCTCTTTTTCACATTTCAATTAATTCATCAATAGCGTCAAATTTTTCTTCTGTATATTTTCCACTTGTACGATAAATAATTTTTGCGTTTTTATCAAGTAAAATGAAATGAGGTATATTACTATTTAAGATATTTAGTTGTTTTAGAATTTCTTCTTCATTACCCTCACAAAATAATATATTCGGAAGCAAATCAGCTTGTGTATTCTCTTTTAACTTCTTTTTCATTGAATTTGCAAAAGTAGCATTGGAAGTAGTTGCTATTGGAATAAAAAACAAATTTAAATCGTAAGCATCATCCATTAAACCTGTCTTTGCTATAAATTTTTGATAAATAGGGTCAAGCCAACTTTCTAAATCTGCTTGAGCTTTTAATGATGACGCAAAACAAAGCAAGGAATATTTACCTTTTAAATCCTGCGGAATTTTTATTTGCTTATTTTCTGCTGTCATACCATTGATATCGGGAATAGTTTGAGCCAACAATATTATCGGGAAGGAAAGTATTAATATTAGAAATAGGTATTTTCTCATATCACTTAAACGTTATCAACTCATTTTTATTTAAGTTTTAAGATTGTTATCAATGGCGAAAAAATAGCATTTCGCAGGAGTAGTCTAATTAACTTCGAACGCTTATATTGCGTGCGATTTATGAAATGGATCCGTATTTTCATTGTTATTTACTTTTTTTCAAATAATTGCCTTGCCGCATTGGATGATACTCTTCCAAAAGGTGTGTCTTCCCGCACACTTGCTTTTCCTTTTATTATTCGTTCTCCTGAAACCAGTTGGGGTTTTGGTGGGGCAGGAGCTTTTTTTTTCAAATCAAAAAAAAATGATGATAAAATAAGAACATCTGATATTAATCTTCTTTTTTTGTATACGCTGCGTGAACAAACTGTAATTGTAATTGGTTCAACTATTTTTTTCCCGGAAGAAAAAGGCATTTTTAGATTTCAAGGTTCTTTCAGTAATTATCCTGATAAATTTTGGGGATTGGGAAACGATGCAACTAATAATACAAAAGAAGACTATTCATTGAAGCAGGTATTTTTTAATCCGCAATACATAATTAAATTATATAAAAATTTATTCATAGGTGCCAGTTTGGAATTACAAAATGTGCCAGATTTTTCATATGTGGATGGTGGCATTTTTGATTCTCAGAATATAAAAGGTACCAATGGCGGCCTGACTTCAGGAGCAGGAATACTTTTTACATGGGATACTCGCAATAATTCATATTCTCCAAGTCATGGTGTTTTTGCCGAAGTAAATTTGACACGGTTTACCAAGCATTTAGGTAGTAATTTTGATTTTTCGAGCTACTTGGTTGATATAAGAAAATTTATGCCCGCCGGAAGGAACAGGGTACTGGCTTTTCAATCCATAGCAAAGGCGAATCATGGTCCAACACCGATCCGGTATCTTTCAATGCTCGGTGGTACTGAAATGATGAGAGGATTGTACAAAGGGCGTTATTCAGATCAGAATATGTTTGCTATTCAGTCGGAAATACGTCAATATCTATTCTGGCGATTTGGTCTGGCAGGATTTGTTTCGGCGGGACAAGTAAGTAACCATATTAATAATTTCGGACTTTCTGATTTTCATTATGCCTATGGTCTTGGTTTAAGATTGGTCCTGCAGGAAAAGGAAAAATTAAATTTAAGGGTAGATTTTGGATTTAGTAAAAAAAGTAGTGGAATTTATGTAATTTTGAAAGAAGCTTTTTAAAAAATAAATTATGTTCACTGAATTAATCAATAATGCAATTGCCATTTTATTACTTAGGACTGTTGCCGGATTATTGTTTTTTTTTCAGGGATATGATAAACTTTTTAATGTAAAGCTTAATAATGTTGTAAGAACATTTAGTGAACCATTAAGTAAAATTCATATTCCTGCATTTCTTTTAAAACCGGCTATTGGAATTTCATCTATTATAGAATTGGTTTGCGGATTATTTTTATTTTTTGGATTATTTAAAAATATGTCGCTGTTTTTTTTAGCAGGCAATTTGGTTTTTGTCGCCTTTATTTTTAGTTGTATCAAACCAATGTGGGATTTACAATTTTACTTTCCGCGTCTCCTTTTGATTTTTATTTTATTAATGTTGCCTCCTTCATCAGATATTTTTTCAATAGACTATTTATATTCTATTGGAATAAAATAAAAAAACCCCTTCAACAGGAAGTTTTAAATTTCCGTCAAAAGGGCTTACCACATGAACACACATGTTATTTTAAGAAGGCTTATATACCTCGTAATTCAGATCTAAATCTATTTGTACGTCTTTTGAAATTTTATCCTTTACAAGTGAAGGAATTTCAATTTTATAATCTTCCAAGAAAATTTTAAATTGTGATTTGCCTGCGATAATATTTCCGTCTTTTACAGTCAATGTACCATCCACATTAATTTCTTTTGTCTCTCCGTGAAGAGTAAACATTCCTTTTACTTTTACCGGATAAGTACCGTTTTTATTTCGATCAACTGATTTAATATTTGTAATTGTCCCTTTAAAAACAGCTTTTGGAAATTTTTCTGATTCAGCATAGTTTTCATTGAAGTGTTCCTGCATAAGAGCTTTTTCAAAATTAAATGCTCTCATTAACACGGCAAATTCAATGGCTCCTGTAGAAACATCAATAATACTTGTTGCTTTTTCGTTGGTGGCTTCAATTTTTTCCATTGAGGAAGATGCACTGAAAAAGACTTTTCCGTTTTTTGTAAAATATCGAGTCTGCCCGCTTACTGAATAAACAATAATCAACAATAAAATGGATAATAATATTTTTCTCATAAAAATTATCTGCCTTTTAGCTTAATCGTTGTTTTCAATTACACAGTCCACAAGAACAACATCCATTAAAACGCCGGTACAAATTCCTTTAATTTTTACTTCCTGTCCTTCTTTGAGACTTGCTAACTTATCTTGTACTTTATTTTCAAATTCACATCCTATGCCGGCTAGATCAGGTCCTTGCAGGGTTACATTGTAATTACCTGTTCTGTCTTTGGTTTTCTCAGAAACAATACCTGAAACTTCTACTATTTTTCCTAAATATTTTGCGTTTGCTTTTTTCTCATCAAGATCATATTCGCTTACAAGCGCTTCTGCTTTAAGTACAAATGCAGGAGTCTCATTTGAAATTCCCTGATGAGGCTTATTATATAAATAATAAGCAAATCCCAAACCGGTTGAAAGTGCTAACACTGTTGACAAGACTATTTTTTTCATCATTAAAGTCGAAGATCGTTTTTGATTCTGTGAAAATTGTGAAGCACTTTTTTTATTTTCCATTTTTACAAATTAAACGATTACAATGTAATACTAAGTGAAGATGTTGTGTTAAAAATGAAACTTGATATACTATATTTTTGAAGCATCTTCGTTGAGTTCTATATGACAGTTATAATGCCATTTACTATTTATAATCTTAATATAACGATTGCGGAGAATAGATTATTTATAATATAGGCAAAATTTAATGTATTGTAATATTTTATGTTGTTTTTTAATTTTTAGGAACTCAAATTGTCATAATATTGTAAGGTTTCTGTAGATAAAATGCTTTTAAGTAGAAAGGATCAGCATCAACATAACCATAATAAATAGTAATCCTGCAAGTGCCGCATCCATAAATATGATTTTCTTATTCAACATTCCGGTACAAACTTACCAATTGATAAAAACAATAGAAAATGAAAGTAGCTGAATGGGAAATATTACGAACTGAATGGGATAAAACTTATTCTTTTCCCGATAGCCATTCTTTAAAATGTGGGGAACGTTCGGTGCTAACAACTGTATCCATTTTGATGGCTGGTTTCAAATTTACTTTTACTCTTGATTTGGAAAATGAAAACATTTCTACAATTGAATCAATACTGATTATAAACTGCCGGTTAATTCTGAAAAAACGATCAGGATCCAGCATTGTTTCAAGTTTGTCGAGATTGTATTCAACAGGATAAGTATGGTCGTCTTTAGTTTTAAGAAAATTTATTTTTTCTTCTGTATAAAAATATGCTACCTGTTCTGTATCTATTGCTTTAATATGTTCACCGTAACGGATTAAAAATCTTTTTTTAAATGGTTCTTGTTTTTTCTGAATAGTATCAATTAACATTTTCAAATCGGGCATCGATGAATTACTTGAATGCAGCTTTTTGTATTTATTAATGGCAGCTACAAGTACTTCTTTCTTTACGGGCTTTAACAAATATTCAACACTATTTAATTTAAAAGCTTGAATAGCAAATTCATCAAAAGCAGTTATAAATATAATCGGCGACTCAACATTAATAACAGAAAAAATTTCAAAACTGGATCCATCGGCCAGATTAATATCTAATAAAATAATATCAGGCGCGGCATGAGTTTTAAACCATTCAATTGCTGATCGAACACTTACTAAAACATCCAGAATTTTTGATTCGGGTTTAACTTCTAAAAGTATTTTTTTGAGTCGCTGAACCGCCGGTTCTTCGTCTTCAATTATCAATATATTCATGTTTAGAATTTATTAATGGTATTTTTACAATAAATTTATTTTCCTCCTGAATAATTTCAATCTTTTCATTTGTTAGCAGCTCATACCTGCTTTTAATATTTTGAAGCCCGAATCCTGTCGATTTTTCTTTTGCAATTTTCAAATTTATATTATTACTTATTTGCAATTTTCCATTTTCGGAATTAATTGTGATTACTAAAGGACTTTCTTTTGAAATAGCATTATGTTTTATAGCATTTTCTGCCAGTAATTGCAGAGTAAGAGGGGCTAGACAATATATTTTGCTGATACTTTCATCCAAATTAATTTCAAGTCTTAGATTGTTACCATATCTTTTTTTCTGGATAAAGATATAAGTATCTAATAATTTTAATTCTTCAGCCACACTAATCAGGTTTTTGTCTCTGAACGTAACTATGTTCCTGAAAAATTCCGAAAGTCTTTCTACATATTCTACGGCATTCTTGGGAGTTTCTTCAATTACAGAAATTAGTGTATTAAAACTATTAAACAAGAAGTGCGGATTTACCTGGCTTTTTAAAGTTTCAAACTGAAATTCAATTTTTTCTTTTTGCAAACGATCGAATTTTCGCAAACGGTTTTCTCTTCTTCTTATAATTAATAGAATAGCCATCGATATTATACCAGCAATCAAAATTCTAAACCACCAACGCTGCCAAATCGGAGCCAGTATTACAAAAGCATACGATGCTTCTTCAATATTTTCGAAATTATTATTTATCGAAGCTTTAATTCTGAATGTGTATTTTCCCGGTGATAATTTGGGAAATGTAATTGAATGATCTTTCGTAATTTCCCATTTGGTTGAATAACCATCAAGCGCAAATGAATAATTAATTCTTAGCGGATCTATATACCACAACCCATCGAAATCAAAGCGTAAATTATTTTCGTCATGATTAAATTTATTTATTTTATGAAAATCAATTGATTCAAGAAATAATGAAACTGATTTTAAAACAATCTTAGGCCTTTGTATTTGCATTTCATACGATGGCTTATAAAGAATTATTCCGCGCTCAGTTCCTATCCATACATTGCTGTCCGGTGATATTGTGATAGAATTAAGATCGCAGTTTAAATCAGCCAGGTTTTCTTCGGATGAGTGATAAATAATACTCTTTGTTTCCGGATTTAATACATCAAAACCGTTGGCATTAACAATAATAATATTCCCTGTTTGGGTGCAAAGTAAAGATGTTGGCGAAGGGTCTGATAAACCATCAATTGTCTGAAATTTATAAACCTTCTCATCTTTGTCAAGATATTGAAGCCCTCCATCTGCTAATGAAAACCATACACGCCCTTTTTTATCCTCCGTAAAACTGTGTACAGCGTTTTCAGCAACCGGTATATTTTTAAGATTTGTTCCATCATAATAATACACTCCACTGCCGTCTGTGCCAAACCATGTTCTTCCTTTAGAATCAATAAAAACAGAATACACATAATCACTAAGTAATTTGCTGTCAGAAAATACCGGATCTAACTGAATAATTGCATTATTGGAGTTTCCTTTTTCTTTGATAACAAATTTCATAACTGAATTAAAACCTGCAACCCAAATTATATTTTCGCTGCCATTGATAGATAGTATGCTGGAGTTTGTCGCATTTGTTTTTTCGGTTATTTTTCTAACATGCCCATCCATTGGATTAAACCTGTATAAACCTGCACCCATGGTTCCTATCCAAATAAATCCGTAGGGGTCTACATAAAGTGTAACAATATCTATGTGCTTATCAAGGATAGAATATTCCTTATAATTTAATTTTCCTTCTGCTGAAGAGGAAATCTTACCTAGTTTTTGGTCAGGACTGAACCATATATTTCCTTGTTTGTCGCTTTTAATGCAATGAATAAATTTTAATTCTTTTTTTCCTATTGACTGAATTATTGAAATCTTATTTCCACTTGTTCTGTATAAATGAATTGATTCGGCTATCCAGACATTATTTTCATTATCAAGAAGAAGGCAATTGGATTTTATTGTACGGGTATTATCAAAGTTAAACTGGCTTGAAATACCTTTTGAATCTATTACAATAATTCCTTTATCTTCTGTTGCGACGTATAACCTGTCGTCAACACTCAAAATATCATTTATCTGTCCATATCTCCATAAATCTTTTTGATAGTCGGTTGTCAATAAATTATTTTTGAAGTCATATTGTGCTATGCCCTTTTCCTGTAATCCAATCCAAAGAATTTCATTTTTATCAAAATCAAGTGCTCTAACTATGTCATCAGATAATCCTTCAGAAGTTCCTAGTTTAGTTATTATTTTTTTTCCATTTTTTATATTGATAAAATTAAGCCCTGCATCGGTAGCAACACACATCCTTTGATCAGGAAATTTGATCATGTCATAACAATAATCATCACTCAATCCATTTTCATGGTTTATATTGTAAATGTGTTTATCCTCTATACAGTAAATTCCTTCACCTTTGGTAGAAAAATATATTCTTCCGCCATCATCTTCATTGATTGCACTTATTGCAACTTTTGGAAATCCTTCGGTTAACGAAAATGGAATTATGCTTTGGTTTTTAATACAAATTATTTTACCATCAGAGAACCCAGCCCAAATGCAAAATAATTTATCTTCGAAGAGGGCACTTACATTAATTTTGGAACTATCGATACTGTAAATTTTTGTAAAATTTATTCCATCAAAAGTGAAAATACCATTATCTGTTCCAACCCATATTCTTCCATTGTGATCTGTTAATAATTTTAATATTCGCGGACGGTTATTTTCTGATCGAATGTCAAATGATTTAAAGACCGGTTGCTGGCTAAATACCTGGCACGCAAAAAGCCAACAAAATAGAAAACAAAGTACTTTAATATGGAATTTAGTTTTCAATTTTATCTTTTCTCTTTAATTCAATTTTTATATCTACATTAATTTCACTCGCTATTTTTTCATGAACAACTTTTGGTATTTTTATAGAATGATCAGATAATAAAATACTAAAATGTGATTCAATGGTTATAGTCTTATTTTTTACTACTGCTTTACTACGTATAATTCTTTCCATTTCAACTCCATGTAATTGCAGTTTACCCTTTGCCCTTAAATCATAAGTGCCATCTACAGAAAGATCTGCATCTTCAATTATTTTACCCTTGAAATAGGCTTCTGGAAATTTTTCTGATTCTAAATACTTTTCATTAAAATGTTCTTGTTGTAAGGCGCTGTTAAAACCATTAAAAGTTCTTATTATAACTTTAAAAACGAATGTCTTTTTTTTGACATCAAGCAAACCAATTAAATCTGACGATGATGCCTTAATTAGTTCCTGTTGAGCTTCTGAACGGAATAATATGGTCCCGGTATTACTATAATAAAAATTACCATCATCAAAATTATTATTTAATGAAAAGAGTATTATGAAAATAAAATATCGGAGCATTTTGTATTAATCTATTTTGAAGTTGATTGAATCATTGAGTTTCGAAATTATTTTTTCTGTGGCACCAACTTTGGAATTAACATAATTTGATGAAATAAGAGCGCATTCGTTTAACTTTTGTTCATTGTTTACTAATTCTTCCAAAACTTTTGTCAGTTGATTTGTATTTTTAACCGTAAAAGCTCCTCCGAGTGAAATTAATTCTTCAGCTTCATTGAATTTTTTATATTCAGGACCAAAGATAACAGGCATTCCAAACACGGCAGCCTCTAGAATATTATGAATGCCTTTTCCAAACCCACCTCCAATCCATGCAATGTTTCCATAACGGTAAGCTGAAGATAGTATTCCTATGTTGTCAATTATCAAAACGTTTGCTTCTTCTGGTTTTGAACAGGAGGAATAACAAACTATTTCAGATGGACTAAAGAGTTTTGAAACATTAAATATTATTTCTTTTATTCTATTTTCATTTACTTCATGAGGAGCTATTACAAATTTATAATTATTTAATTTTAATAAATTTATCGAAGGCAAAAATATTTTTTCATCTTCCATCCATGTGCTACCGGCAATAAATAAACTTTTTTCTCCTTTGAATTTTTCAAGCAAAGGAATTTGATTATTTTCCAATGTGATTGAATATACTCTGTCGAATCTTGTGTCACCTGTAATAGTTACATTATTTAATTTAATACCCGATAATAATTTTGCTGAATTGCGGTCTTGTACAAAAAAATGTGTTACATTTTTTAGTATATTTCTATAAAAAGATCCATACCAGTTAAAAAATATTTGAGTCGGCCTGAAAATTACAGAAACAATATAAAGAGGTATTTTATTTTGCTTTGCTTCTTTGAAATAATGATACCAGAATTCATATTTGACAAAAACAATGCAAGTTGGCGCAATAATCGAAATGAATTTTTTTGCATTTGATTTTGTGTCAACCGGTAGATAACAAACCAAATCTGCTAACGGGTAATTTTTTCTAAGCTCATAACCTGAGGGTGAAAAAAAACTTAAAACAATAAATACAGATGGATCATTCGCTTTTAATTTTTCGATCAATGGTCTTCCTTGCTCAAATTCTCCTAATGATGCGCAATGAAACCAAATACGATTCTTTCCCGCTTTAGCAACAGCTTTAAAGATTTTTTCTTCCCAGTTTTTTCTTCCCTGAATCCATAGTTTCGCTTTTGGATTTCCGAGAAGAGCAGATAGGCCAATTAAAGTATTATAAATGGAAAGTATGAAATCATAAAGAGTTCGCACAATATTAGTTGATATATGATTTATCTGCAATCCGTTTATAAATAGGGAAGACCCATCCTATTCTTAATCCTGTAAAAAGATCTAAGCGCGATTTATCATCCCTTAATCCTGTATCAAAATTTAATACTCTCCTGTTTTTTGTAAAAGCTTGTGTAAATTCAAATCCTGCATAAAAATTTATTAATTTTCTATTACTGAAATTAATGTAACCAATAAATTCTGAAATTGATAATCCTGAAGTTAATCGGTCATATCCTTTACGATATTCTCCTTCCAGATAAGGTATCGGACTATCAGGTGTCTCAATTAAAATTTTATGCTGTAGATAGCCGAGTCCAATAGTAGTTAACAAACCTGAATTTTTATTAGGCCCAATCACAGGAATAATTTTTCCACCTTTCATCTCAATTTTAAATCCTCTTTCTGAAAGTGAAACAGTTCCATATTGACCATTACCATTAATAATATTTCCATCTGGAGTAAAATATTTGTCTAGAATATTTCTTTCTTTTACCTCTTCACCAAATAGAAAATTACCTTCAATACCTATAATCCAGTTCCTTCGTAATTTCCATTGAAAAACAGAACCAACATTATAATTATTACCAAATCTTTCTACAATATCTCCACCCGGAAATTGGTAAGCAAAGGTTGCGCCGATCATCGGAAAAGTAATTATTGAATCACGTATACTGTATTGTGCTTTTATTTTCAAAGATGAAATAAGGATAAAAAAAAGAAATAGAAATCTTTTAAAAAAAATAAATGACCGGCTAAAAATAATCATAAACGTTATGATTTAATTTGATGTTTGTGAAGCTGAATTATCCGGTTTGCGAGGTATCGATAATGATTGAAAATCTGATTTCCGAATTAGTTTACAAATGTAAATGATTTGTCCCGTATGATAAGCATAATGCACAAGTTGGCGATTTAAAGCACGCAATACTGTGTGCTCTTCGCCTCGAATATAAATTAATTTTGAAAGATCTTCCGGTTGCAATTTAGAAAGTGCTTCAAATACACAATCCCATCCTTTATTCCATGTCTCAAAAAGTTCTTCATATGTACTACTATCATCGATAAATTCCTGATCCCTTTTCCTCCATTCTTTTTCTCCGTCAGTAGTCAGAAATTTCGTAAACCTCGACAACATATTTCCGGCTAAATGCTTCATTATTATTGCAACGGAATTTGATTCTTTGTCCGGACTATAATGTAATTCTTCTTTACTAATTTGTGAAATAGCCTTTTCAGCTATACTTTTAAGTCCTTTTAAGTTTTTTAATGTCTCTAAAAGATAGAGTTCAGCAATAGCGCTCATTTTCCTTTGGATTTCAGATCGTCGCCATTAAATTGAAAAGGTAAAAGAGTGGCTATATTTTCGGTAGTTATAACTTTGCCTTCTTCACCTGATAAAATCATATGAATATTCTTTTTATAACGATGTTCATACTCAGCTATTGCCTGACGGCATGCGCCACAAGGTGCCACAGGCTTATCAACATGAAAATTGACAGAACTTGCCGTTACAGCAATGGCTTTTATTGCAATTCCCGGATAATTAGCACCGGCAGCAAAAATAGCCACCCTTTCGGCACATAAACCAATCGGATAAGAAGCATTTTCCTGATTGTTTCCTCTAATAATTTTTCCATTCTCCAGTAAAACAGCTGCACCAACCCGAAACTGGGAATATGGAGCGTAAGCATCCTCCATACTGGCTTTTGCTTCTTTTATCAATTGTAAGTCTTCCTTGCTTAACTCATCCTGATTTTCATATTCTGTAAGATGGCTGATGATTTCAATATTTTTCATAGCATAATTTGAGGAGCTAAATGTAGTGAGAATAAAGTAATTACTTTAAAAAAGTGCATTATTATCCCCAATACAAGGCATTATTTTTCGTTTTATAAGTGAAATATATTATTTGGTAATTATATATGCTATTTCATAACTCTCTAATGGTTTGAACGTAAAAAATACTCTTAATTAAACCTACATCTAATGCTTGAAAATATTTTTCATCTTTGCAAAAATTAAAACATATTAAGATGAAGTTCCAAACTCAATTTAGAACACAATCAATTTACATTTGTTTAGTTTTAAGTCTATTTGTCATAAGTTGTAAAAAGACCGAAGGACCCGGAGGAACATCAACGATCACAGGAAAAGTAATCGTCCACGATTTTGATGGCGGTTTCCAAAACCCCGTTCCGATTGCAATACATCCTGTAGCTAAAGAAGATACATATATTATTTATGGAAATGATCATTCTACTTATGATGATAATTATAAAACCTCCTTCAATGGTTCTTATGAATTTAAACACCTTCAAAAGGGTGTTTACCGCTTGTTTGCTTATTCAAAAGATTCGACAGGAGCGAAAAATGGTCTTTTGAAAGACTTAAAGATTCCTGTTTTTATTGAAGTTGAAATTACTTCAAATGGATCCACTATCACTGCGCCTGATTTAATTATTCTCGATAACAAACAATGATTTTCATGAAACTTAAAAGTATATTTATAATGATTGTTTTTTTTATTTCTATTTTGTCTGTGAATGCGCAGAGTAAAAAAGAATTAAAAAAGAATAAAGTCAAATCATACCGCCAAGTTCATACAAACGTTGAAAATGGAAAAGAGGTAACCGTTGATGCTCTTTTTCAAAGATTTGACGTCAATGGAAATTTAGTAGAAGAAATCAACTATGATAAAGATGGTAAAGTCAAAACCCATTTCATCGCTGTTTATGATAAGAATGGAGATAAAACTGAAGAACAGGTTTTCTCAGATGACGGAAAACTAAAAAAGAAAAAGTCTTATAAATACAATGCTAAAGGAGATCGGATTGAAGAAATCCATTCAGATCCGACGGGTAAAGTAACACAGAAAGTTGTTATCAGTTATAATACCAATGGTGATAAAGTTTCTGAGGTTAGTTTAGATGCATCCAATAATCCAATAGATAAAACTTTCTATGTTTATGATAAAAAAGGAATGACAATTCAGGAGAAAACGGTTGATGCAACAGGTAAACTTATTAAGGAAGATCGTTATACATACGAATATTAAAATTTTATTAAATTGAAATCGATCGAGGAAATATTGAGTGAGTTTGATCCTATTACACTGCAGCAAATGGATAATGTCAAGCTGCAAAACCGGATAGACACAAAATTTATGTTACGTGAAAATATTCTTCCGATGATTCTGGATCAGATGAAGGAAAATTATTTTATTTTAGACATTAAAGGTCTCAGGTATAATCATTACGAAACCTTGTATTTTGATACCAAAAATTTCGACCTTTACCTTCGTCACCACAATGGCGGTGTTAACAGGTATAAATTTCGTGCAAGGAAATATGTTGAATCAAACCTTCATTTTTTTGAAGTTAAATTTAAAAACAGCAAAGGAAGAACAATCAAAGACCGAATTAAACGACCTGAAATTTCTCATCAAATCAGTGATAGCTCTCACGAACTTGTGAAAAATATTTCTAACATTAATCCTGATAGTCTTGTTTCAAAATTATGGGTCAATTACCGGCGAATGACATTTGTTAACAAACATTCCGAAGAAAGACTTACTATAGACACCAAAC
Organism: Bacteroidota bacterium; assembly: GCA_031417555.1. Classification (GTDB taxonomy): domain Bacteria; phylum Bacteroidota; class Bacteroidia; order AKYH767-A; family 2013-40CM-41-45; genus JADKIH01. The sequence goes on along the minus strand of JANOVV010000099.1, from coordinate 10,326 downwards.
TTACATTCGTTGATGAACATCAGACAATTCCTATTGTCGGACTTGTTATCGCCGAAGTAAAGCAAGGCAGTTCACGGGATAAGAGTCCGTTTATTTCTTTGATGAGACAATATCGTATTAAAGAAAAATCAATAAGTAAATATTGTCTGGGTGTTATAAGCCTTAACAATACAATTAAAAAGAATAATTTTAAACCCACACTTTTATATATTCAAAAACTTCTAAAAGCATCATGAACGATCCAATAAGCCAATTCGAATTATTCGATAAACTATCCGATAAATTTTTCCTTCGCCTTCTCATTGACATTGTTTCAATGCTGATTCTAGTGAGATTTATTTATTTTAAAATTTATAAAAAGAAGGACTACTTATTCACATTCTTCTTATTTAATATCATCATCTTCATTATTACCTACCTTTTAAATAAGGTAGATATGTCGATGGGTGCAGCTTTTGGTTTATTTGCAGTGTTTTCTATGCTTCGTTACCGAACAGAAGGCATTACAACAAAAGACATGACTTATCTATTTATTGTAATTGCTATGGGTCTTATCTGTGCAGTAAGTAAAGCAACTTACTTCGAGCTGGGAATTATAAATGCTATTCTAATTGGATTTACATATACGCTTGATGGAAATTGGCTTGTTCGTAATGAAATGGTTAAAAATGTTCAATATGAAAATATTGACATGATAAAACCTGAGAACTATGATGCTTTGCTTCAGGATCTTCGCAACCGAACAGGACTTAATATTCATAGAGTAACCGTTACTCGGATAGATTTTCTAAAAGATGTGGCTGTCGTTAAGATTTATTATTACGAAGAAAGACGGTCCGATAAAAAATCTTAATATATTGAAGCCTGTTAAATCTTCCTTAATTGTTTTTTGCTTTTTAATTTTTATGGCACCATTTCATTGCCTGGCGCAAATTGATGATGTTGGCTTATGGATGGGAGTAACATTGCAGTCAAAATTTACAAGGAAATTAGAAGGATCATTAACAGAGCAATTACGTTTGAGTAATGATATAACCAGGATCAATCTGCTTCTTTCCGACCTTGGTTTAGATTATAGCATAAATAAAAAACTTAAAGTAGGCTTACACTACAGATTTATAAATAGCAATAAGGATAACTATTACAGTAAACGGCATCGATTTTATGCAGACATTGCATGGAAAGAAAAAGTAAAATTTATTTCCTTTACTTTAAGGGAAAGAATCCAGGAACAATTCTCTGATTATAATTCAAGTGAAACCGGTAAAATTCCAGAATGGGTTTTAAGAAGCAAATTAACTGCAAAAATTGATCTGGATAAAAAATATTCTCCGTATGTAAGCTTTGAAATGTTTTATTTAATTGATAATGCAAAAGAAGAATCCGGCATAACCGATTTTCGTTATGAAACCGGCATCAATTACGAATTCAATCGCATTCATAGCGTCAATCCTTTTCTTTTATATCAGATTACCCGATCAACCAATTTCATTGAATTAATTTATGGTGTATCTTATTCTTATTCTTTTTAAAAGTAAAGAGTTAGATTTTTGATTTAGCAATAATAAAATGAAATTGCACCAGTATCCTTAATCACTTATTTTATAAAGAAACGAAGCTATACAATTGCTTTTGTCTTACGACTTTTATAAAACTATTTTTCTGAATCAATTAAAACAACAGCATAAGAACTTATTCCTTCTTCGCGCCCGACAAACCCCATTTTTTCATTTGTAGTTGCTTTAATAGATATTTTATCTTCATCAATTTCCATTACATCAGCCAGCGTTTTTTTCATTGCAGGAATGTATTCGAAAATCTTAGGTTTCTCCAGGCAAATAGTTGAATCAATATTGCCAATAGAATATTTTTTTTCTTTTAATAGTTTACAAACCTTCTTTAACAATATTTTGCTGTCGATATTTTTGAATTCTGCTGAGGTATCTGGGAAATGGATGCCAATATCCCCCAAATTCGCTGCGCCTAATAAAGCATCGCAGATTGCATGAATTAGTACATCAGCGTCGGAATGCCCCTCAGCGCCTTTACTATGAGGAATTTCTATGCCTCCAAGGTAAAATTTTCTGCCTACTATCATTCGGTGAACATCAAAACCAAAACCCACTTTCATTTTCGTAGTATTAATCTAGTAAATAAAAAAAGCGGATGAGATCTCATCCGCTTTCAAATATATTTTAAAAATTTATTATTCCGAAGAATTGTTATCGCCTTCTTTGCTGTTTTTTATTCCGTCAAAATCAAAGAGTAAGGTAAAACGTAATGTATTTTCCAATGGATTTCTTTGAGTTGTTGGAATCAGGTAAGCGAAATCAAAGCCAAATACATTGTATCTGATGCCTGCACCAACTGTAAAAAATTTCCTGTTTCCTTTGGTAGAAGCTTCATGAAAATAACCTGCACGCATAGCAAATTGCTTGTCGTACCAGTATTCGGCACCTATCGAATAAGTAAATTCTTTTATTTCTTCTGCAAATCCTGCCGGTGCATCAGACCATGAGCTGAATAATGCGGAAGGAACTGAAATATTGGTTGGATCTTTTCCGGCTGCTATTTCTTTATTTCCGTTCGAATCAATTATAAAATTTCCTGATGCATCTTTTGCATAAACCGGTGGAGTAGGTACCAGTAGTTTATTAAAATCGGCTCCAAAAGCGATTGAATTGTATTGGTCAAGATCTACTTTTAAGTTTGAACCAAAACGGAAATTGGTAGGAATGAAATCTTTTGTTTTTGTATCTGTATAAGAAACCTTACCTCCAATATTTGAAATATTCAATCCTAAAGCCAACAGAGATTTCTTATCGGACAAATTCAGGTCTGTACGGTAATATCCGGAAATATCAGCTGCTACCGTTGTTCCAGCATGTGTACTAATAGTTCCATTACTTATTGCAACACCACCTGTAAGATTTGAATAAATATATCGTAAAGCAATACCACCTGAGATTTTCTCACCTAGTTTTCTTGCATAAGCAAGATCAAGTGCCCACTCATTTGGATTAAAGGAAGCATATTTATCTCCACCTTCATTCGTAAAATCTATATTTCCCAGAGAGAAATAGAGCAATGAACCGGCAATAGCCTGATCATTTTTCAGTTTCTTATATCCCGAAATATAAGCAAGGCTTATATCATTAACCAGAGCATGAAGCCAGGGCGTATAGGATATCGAAAACCCTCCGGATTTTTCAATGAATGCAAGTTTTGAAGCATTCCAGTGAATAGAATTGGGGTCAGGCGTAGTTGCTACACCATAATCTCCCATTCCACCTGCTCTTGAATCAGGCGCAATCTGTAAGAAAGGGACTGCAGTTGTTATAGTATTTATCTGCCCCAACAAAGAATCTTTGAAGGTTGAAAGTTGTGCAGATGAACTTTTTACCGAAAATAACAAAACGATGGCTGGTAAATAGGCCTTTGTGAGTTTTAAATGCATTTTTATAGTTAAATGTGATTCGTGTAATATACGTTAATAAAAAATTTTGGTTTTAATTATCTAAGAATTACCATTTTTTCAAATTTATCGGCATATTCTCCATCATTTGCTTTAACCCGAAGTCTATAAATATAGACCCCTTTTCCAATTCGATCGCCAAAATCATCAAGGCCGTCCCATTGCATCTTATCTGAACGGTATCCGTCTGTAATTATTTTATCGGAGATCGTCTTTATCAATTTTCCTGAAACAGTAAAAATCTGAACCTGAACATCCAGCGGACTGTAAGGTCTGTTATGCTCAAACATAAAAGTAGTATGTGTAGTAAATGGATTCGGATAATTTAATACATGATCTAATGCCAATGTTGCACTTTCGCTAACAATAAAATCCGTTGTTGCTTCGCTTGAATTATTATATACATCCCAAACTTTAAAACTAATTGTATGCGGGCCGGATTCCAGATTCTTAAAAGGGTATCTCACTTTTCCGGATTGATAACTGTCAAGATCATTTTCAAAATAATCATTTAAGACATACCTATTCTCTGTTTTAGAATCCATTTCCGCTGCCATATCATGACCAATTCCGGTACCTACTGTATTTACTCCACTGCTGTCTTTAACAATTGCATATAATACCGGATTCTTATCAGTCATTCCGCCACGAACAAATTTTTCATCATTAATATAAAGTTGAATTTTTGGTCCTTCCAGGTCAGAATAATTGCTGCTATTAACACCACCAACGACAATGTTTGAATCACTACCTGCTGCATCCTGCTGCCCATTCTGTGCATAATAACTCAACTTTCCTTTTCCAAACTGAAAAGAAATATCTTTTGGAACAACAAACGTAAAAGCGAAGTCGCCATTTATTACACTTGCTTTACCTCCGTAAATAACATTTTTTTGAAGTAAGAATGGCTGCACAAAAGAAGGATCATCAGCTCGGTCATTACCTAATGTATAATAAGTAACCATTTTATCGTAAACAGTCGAATATATAGTGCCATTGAAATTTGTAAGTTTATTACCCGAATCATCATCTATTTCACCGGTAATTGTAATCTTACTTAATGCCTTTAATGTATCTGTCGGTTGAGATATATCAATTCCATTCAATGATTTTGTTTTGACAGTATAAGTTGGATTGGCAAGTTTTACTGCAGGATCTCCAATTAAAATAAAATTTCTTACATATGGATCTGCAAAATAATCCACCTTGGTTCGTTCAAAGATCTCTCCGCATGTTGGAAATTGCCCGTCTATTTTTTCAAAAACATGCGTAAAAAATTTCAGACACAAATTAAAATTAGAACTGGAAAAAGCTAATCGCGAAGTGGTGAATAAACATATACCCCCACCATTTGGATTTAAAAATACTAATTCACCGGCAGAATTTCTCGATGGATCATCTACTCTTGTGAATTCACAAGTCGCTGTCAAAAATGCTGCAAGTCTGTCATAATTTGTCCAGCTGTTTATATCGTTAACTTCAAGAGTACGTTCATGTGTCCAGCCAAGTTCTCCGCCATGACCAATATAAGTCATAAATAATGTACCTCGCTGAACCCTGTCTATTATGGCTTTGTGAGCATCAGGATAACGTTGTCCGCCGGGAGTTGATTCCTGATTATAGGCATCCAGATAAATTTTATCAACGTTTAATAAAGAATAAGAATTTTTGATTCTGTTTGCTAGAGTATCAGTTTGTCTTAAATGAACGTTTTGGTCCTGGTCGTCTGCAACAAATGAAACAGTATTTCTCCAGTTTCCTAACGTTGGGTTTGCCATGCTTGTACCGTTTCCTGAGACGTAATGTTTAATTTTGTTAACGGCAGACTGAGCCTCGGTAACTGTTTTAACTGGCAATCTTCCAATACTTATATCGACAATTTCACCGCTTGTCCATGTACCTTCATTATCATCCAGTAATCCAAAAAAATCGTCAGAAATATAAGACTGAGTGAGATTAATTGACCCTGCAGATTGATAGGAGGTAACATAATTAGTATTACCTGAAAGTCTGTTCTTGTTATCATAGGAAGCATCACCAAATAATAAAAGATATTTAGGTAATAATGATGTATCGCTTCCAGCCCGATCGTAAAACATTTTAATAAAATCACGGATGGCAGAAACGTCTTGTGATCCACTCGAAAATTCATTGAAAATCTGTTGTGTTGTCGCTACAATTACTGAAAGATTATCGTGTGAGCGATGAAAATCTGCCAAATCATATGCTTGCTGAAGAAATAAAGAATTGGTTACAATTATCATTTTCGCTTGTGCAAGTGCATGTAGATTTTGATTTTCAACTTTGCCGGTAAAAAATGGTGTTAAATAATTTTGTCCGTCAAAGGCAATAAACTCTCTTAATGAATCAGTTGCTACAGCAAAAGAAGAAACTCCATTTGAATAAATTAATCCCTGTGATACAGGTTTGATGGGATCAGTAACATCCCAAACAGAATAATTATTATTTATCCCTGAAATTCTGAACTCGCTTACATTTCCTGTTCCGACAGAAAGTCTGTCACGGAAAGAAAATTGGCTACCCATACTGGATGCATTGAGGTTTCTCCGGAAATTTATTTCAAAATAATTTAACCATCCTTGTGAATTAGGATCAGAAGAATTTAGTACAAATTTTAAATTTAATAAAGTACTGCTTGCTAAAAAATTTCTATTGAGTGATAATGGCGATACATAGTTGTCTTGCACATTTATACCAACATTAGTAAAATTCTGAGATCCGATTGTTGAAGCATTTGCTAAAAAAGAAAAAGAATTAGAACCACCGGTAGTTGCTCTTCCCGCCAGGGCTGATCGAAAGTGGATGGTATCATTAAGGCTCAGATTTGGAATAGAAATTGGAAACGAAACATTGTTATTCAGATTGTCCATCGATTCTCCAAACCATTCTCGTCCTGACTTTAAAAAATTATATAGCTCAGCTTCATGATAAATATAATCATCATAAGAAGTGACTGTAACATTAGATCCTGTAATGGAATTGCGCAGCTGTATTCGATTGTTGCCGGGCGAAGAAGAGATGGTCAGAAAGTAATAGGTTGTGTCAGCATAAAGATTCAATTGATGGTTAAATTGATTGGTGGCAGGATCAAATTTCCATTGAGTTTGATTGTTTCCATAAAACAAAACGTAGTCCTGTGCATCGAAATGAGAATCATTTTCTCCTGCAACAAATATTTTGTTTTCTTCTAAATCATCGTATCGGAATTTATTATTTGCAAAAGGAAGCATACCGCCTCCATTGCCATATATTTTTATATTTAAAGGATCAATGTTGTCTACATCAATTCCCAAAGATTTGAGAAATAAATAATCGATTTTATGAATTCCTGTTTGTGTAACAGCAATTTTATACCAATCACCCTGAGAAAGAACACTTGACGGTCCAAAAGTATGAGCTGATGCAATTCTGGCTACCGAACTTACCGGTTGAATTTCTATATCAAAAGAAACAAGACGTTCATATCCTCCTGAATTATTCCTTCTGACAGGTAATATAGAAATTGCAGCGATTGATTTCTTTTTATGATTTACAATTTTTGAAACCAGTATGAAATCGTTTCCTATCAATTGTGGATTTCGAAGTAGATTTATATCAATCAATGGTTCTGTTGTAATATTTTTTAATTGTGCTTTTACATCAGAAATGTTTGATGGCATCAATTTCGTTACGACAAATTGAGGCATATAATTTTCATCAAAAGAAGCACCTGTAAAATTCAGTGACCGAAAAGTTTCCTCAGCAGAAAATTTTTTCTCATACGCCGGTAACCATTCAATTGAATAGGATTTTGGTTCAGCAGCTGATAATAATGATGGAAAAAGTAAAAAAACAATTACTCTTTTAAGATAACAGTAGATGTGCATATTTCTAACAGGAAAAATTAATAAATTTCGATGGTGTTGAGATAACGGTCTTTATTAATCTATATTTTAATTAACAGCGAAATTACCGATAAATAATTAACCATTTTTCTAAAAGATGACAGATAAATTATGCTTTGACGGAGAAATGAAAATGTTATGACATTCGATTCAAATGAAAATTTCTATCTTTCAATATTAATATTAGATAAAACAACAAAAAATTGTTTAAAATTGTAACATTATCTTACAAATCATCGGGTTTGTGATTATTAGACCGCTTATACTTGCGTAACCCTCTATCTTTACTCTCGTACTACTAAGACTAAATTATCCCCAATGCTCAGGAAGTTTCTGATTTTGGTATTTGTTGGACTATCCGGAACTGTGCTTGCGCAAGATCCTGAGTTTACTCAGTTCTATGCAAATCCACTTTATCTGAATCCCGCTTTTGCCGGCTCTACCAGATGTCCGCGCATTTCTCTCAATTACCGAAATCAATGGCCTGCACTTTCAGGAACATTTGTAACAAATACCGCATCTTATGATCAACATGTTGAAGGACTCGGCGGTGGATTGGGATTGTTGGTTTTAAGTGATAAAGCAGGCCAAGGAACTCTTACAACTACAAATATTAGCGGCATTTATTCTTACCAATTAAATGTTACTCGCGAATTTTCCGTTCGTTTCGGATTGCAAGGAACGTATGTTCAAAAGAAAGTAGATTGGGATAAACTCACCTTTGGTGACATGATAGATCCCCGATATGGCTTCATTTATGAAACGCAGGAAATCAGACCAAATACCAATAAAAGTTTTTGGGATTTTTCTGCAGGAATTTTAGGTTACAGCAGCCGCTTTTATGGCGGAATTGCAGTGAATCATCTTACTGAACCGGAGGAATTTTACATAAAAGCTGCTGAAGGAAGTAAACTGCCAATGAAGATTACTGCTCACGCCGGTGCTATCATTCCAATTGCCGGAAGCAGGGATGGATCTACCTATATTTCTCCTAATTTTATTTATCAAAAACAACGCGATTTCAAACAATATAATATCGGTTTTTATATCTCAAAAGCTCCGCTGGTTGCGGGTTTATGGTATCGCGGAGGAGATGCTTTTATTGCATTAATTGGCTTGCAACAAGGCATATTTAAATTCGGATATAGTTATGATGTAACTGTATCAAAACTTTATAGCACTTCTGCCGGTTCTCACGAACTTTCATTAGGTCTTCAATTAGGCTGTCATGCCAAAAAGAAACGTTTTAGGACTATCAAATGTCCGGCTTTCTAGATTTTTAAAATAAAATAAATACATTTGACATTCGTTTCAGAAAATAATATAACCCTCTCCTAGAAAAATGATGAAAACCATCCATCAGAATTACCTACTCTTTATTAGTATATGCTTGTTCATGGCTTCATGCAGCAAGGATAAATCTTCTGTTACCGGTTGGAATTATAATGATCCCAAAAACGGTGGATTTGAAGTGGTTCCTTACGATGAACAGGAAACCGGTCCGGGTCTTGTTTTAGTAGAAGGCGGAACCTTTACAATGGGTCGTACAGAACAAGACGTTACACGTGATTGGAACAACATTCCTCGCAGGGTAACGGTAAGTTCTTTTTATATCGATGAAACAGAAGTTGCTAACATACACTATTTAGAATACCTCTACTGGCTGTCGCGCGTTTTTGCTGCCGATTATCCTGAAGTATTTAAAAAAGCATTACCTGATACATTAGTGTGGCGTGACAGGCTTGCCTATAATGAACCGCTTGTTGAACTTTATCTGCGTCACCCTGCTTATCAACAATATCCCGTAGTTGGCGTAAACTGGTTACAAGCAAGTGATTTTTGTGCCTGGAGAACAGACCGTGTAAATGAGCAAATACTTGTCCGTGAAGGAATTATGCGAATAAATCCTAATCAGATCAATGAAGATAATTTTAATTCCGAAGCATATCTGGCCGGTCAATATGAAGGACTTGTAAAAAGTGATCTTCAGGATCTTAATCCAAGTTCCGGTACGAATGGAACTAGGAAAGTTAGAATGGAAGATGGAATTCTTTTGCCTCGCTACAGGCTACCGACAGAAGCTGAATGGGAATATGCCGCTCTTGCTCAAATTGGAAGTACTGTTTACGAAAGAGTAACAGATCGGAAAATATATCCTTGGAATGGTCACATCGTTCGTAATAAGGATGAAAAATACAAAGGTCAAATGCTTGCCAACTATAAGCGTGGTCGAGGTGACAACATGGGTACTGCAGGTTTCCTAAATGATAATGCAGATATTCCGGCTCCTGTTCATTCCTTTTGGCCAAATGACTACGGCTTGTATTGTATGGCAGGAAATGTTAATGAATGGGTAATGGATGTTTACCGTCCACTTTCTCCGGAAGACAAAAGTGACTTTAATCCTTTCCGTGGTAATGTGTTTTCTACTCCACAACGTGATGAAGAAGGAACGATAGCTGAAAAAGATAGTCTGGGTCGTCTTCCTTACCGCGAAGTTACTCCTGAAGAAAGTGCGGATCGTCGTAATTATACAAAAGCAGACAATATCAATTACCTTGATGCTGATGAATCGGAAAATATTAAATATGATTACGGAATCACTTCTCTTATAAATGATAAAGCCCGTGTTTATAAAGGCGGATCATGGAGAGACCGTGCTTATTTCTTATCGCCGGGAGTTCGTCGGTTTACCGATGAAAATCAAAGCACGAATGATTTAGGTTTCCGTTGTGCAATGACTCGTGTTGGTAGTCCTGTAGGACTTGGATCTAAGCCAAAGACTAAAATTAAAAGATAATATTTTTTCAATAGTGTCCGGTTATTACTCAAAGATATTCAATTGATTACAGACTTGTTCAGTTAAGTTGTTATTTTCATTTTCTTGAAATGCTTGTTTGATGGGCATTTTCTCGAATAAACTAACAGATAGAATTTGTAAAATAG
>JANOVV010000098.1:0-2988 GCA_031417555.1 Bacteroidota bacterium | reverse complement strand
AAGTCAACACCTATGGGTTCTGTTGATCATCCATTTAATCCGATAGCTTTATGTATGGGTGCAGATTCAACTTTTGTTGCTCGTACAATGGATCGTGATCCAAAACATCTGCAAGCAATTCTTCGTCGTTCAGATGCTCATAAAGGAGCATCCTTCGTTGAGATATATCAGAATTGTAATGTATTTAATGATGCAGCTTTCGAAGTATTTACAGAAAAATCTTCCAAGAAGAATGAAACACTTTTCATGGAAAACGGACAACCATTAATCTTCGGTGAAAATAATGATAAAGGAATTCGACTCGATGGATTTACTCCTGTCGTTGCTGATCTGAATGCAGGAGTTTCTAAAGACGATCTTTGGATTCATGATGAAAAGGACAGAGTTAAAGCAGGCATACTTTCCCGTTTCTTCGACAATCCTAAAAAGGAAAATCATTTACCAAGACCTTTCGGAGTTTTTTATGTGGAAGAAAGAGATTGCTACGAAGACAAAATGATGCAGCAGATCAATGACAGCAAAGCGAAAAAAGGTGCTGGGGATTTGGATGCTTTACTAAAAGGCAGGGAAACGTGGACGGTAAATTGATTGAATATTGAAAATTGAAGATTGGAAATTAATTTTATTTTAATCAGGAATAGATACTATTTTGCCTAATACTAATATAATTTTTTTTTTGATAAACATGAAATTTATTTATTAAGAAAAATCAAAGCAGATATTTTTCTAACAAAGATTTACATAAATTAAAATATTGGATAGTATTCAATCATGTCAGGGTTTAATTCATCAATATAATCCTGGATTGAAATAGATAATTCCGGTTATCGACTTTGCTCAAGTGCCTTCTTAATATTCACGTACCAAAACTTCTGTCGGAATACCCAGAACTTCATGGAGCTTTCTAATCATGTTCAAAGTTAGTTTTCTTTTCTTGTTTAAAATTTCACTCACTCTACTCTTCAAGCCAAATACATCGGTAAGATCTTTTTGTGTGTATCCTAATTGTTCCATCCGAAACTTGATGGCTTCTATAGGGTCAGGTAAATCAAAAGGAAATTTTTCTTTCTCAAAATTATCGATCAAAAGGGAAAGCAATTCTAATTCATCTCCATCCTTTGATCCTTTTTTGGAATCAAAAATAGTGTCAAGCCGCTTCAAAGCTTTTTGATAATCTTTTTCAGTTTTAATTACTTTCCAAACCATAATGTCTTATATATTATTAGCATCTGTTTTATCATATTGGGAATGAGTACCAATAAATCTTATCCAAACAATTTTATAACTATAATTTATTTTTACAATCAGCCGATAGTTATTTCCTTTTATATTGAATACAACTCTGTCGTCTTTCAGGAAACTGGCTGAAGGGTAATCTATCTTAATATCGCCAGGACTCTTCCAAACAGCATCTTCAGCCTCTTTGTACCAGGATTTGAGGTGCTGTTCACAGTCTTTGTGCTTATTCCAAAAACTTCGAAGCGTACGTTTAGCGATCACTCTCAAGGTTCAAATATACGAATAAGTTCCCTAATTGGGAACATATATTGAAAATATATTAGAAAGTGTCCAGTTTGTTACTTTTTTTTCAGAATTGAAAGACGCTTTTGAATATGGTAACCACAGTATCTAAACAACTTTGGCTTCTTTTTTTAATTTGAAAATTGAAAGCGATACTAATACCACAAGAATAATAAATAAGATTAATGACGAACCCTTGGTTCCAAAATCTAATCCTCCTTTTTCAGATGTTTTTGTGAGTAAGTCACCAAAGGTTGCACCAAAAGGTCTTGTTAAAACAAATGCCAGCCAGAATAAAATTATATGTGAAATCTTCGTGAAGTAAAATAACAGAACAATAATCAATAGCAGACTACCAATTAAAATTGCACCCCCTGCAAAACCAAGTCCTGAATTATCGGAAAGGAAATCTCCCAAAGCCGTTCCTAAAGTGTTTGAAATTAGAATTGCTGTCCAATAAAATATTTCCCCACGTTTTGTTACGATATCTGAAACTGAAAGAGATTTTTCCGTTACTTTCCAAGCTATCAGAGTGGCGGTTAAGAGAGAAGCTATTATAATAGAACCTGTTGCATAACCCAATCCTAATGTCCTGTCCATAAAATCTGAAATAGTTGTTCCGGCCGTGCTCGTTGCAAGTATTGTTGCCCAATAAATGATCGGTTTAAATTTTTTAGATGAAAGTTGAGCATAAAGCAAACTGAAAAAGAAACCTAAAAGAATGACTGAACTAATTGCATAACCAATTTTCATTGTCATCGAAAATAAATCTCCTGCAGTCTCACCTAAAGTTGTAGCGCATATTTTCATTATCCAAAATGAAAATGTGATTTCAGGAAGTTTGTTTATACTATTCACTTAATAAAGTTTAAAGAGATAAGTAAAATGATTATCAGAATTCCACCAAGAGAAGAAACAAATAAATAATCTGCAATAGTTTCAAGTTGTAATTCTCTTTTTTGATTTGTAGTTCGTATGGAAATAAAGGAAAACAAACAAGAAAAAATAAGTATCAATGCAATAACGGAAGTGAACTCATCAATAAAGCTCGTTTCGGCGTGATTGCTTATATGCAATGAAGTGATAACGAAAAGACAAAACCCAAGAAGGTTTGCCGATGTGCTTAATATATGTTGAGATGTATTGTTTGCCATTTTACAAAGGTAGAGGTTTGTCCCTCTTTGTTCAAGTATTAAGTTGCATTTATAAAAGATAAAACGTCATTTGACGTTTTATCTTTTGGTTATTTATTCTTTTATCTCCGTTCCATCTTCTGTATAAAATAATTCGACGATACTGACACCTTTCATTATTTCAATTTCAAAAATGGTTATTCCTTTTGAGGTGTCAATTTTAGAAACACCTTTAACTTTAGCCCCATTATGTAATTTGTTAAATCCGGTCTTTACTTTTTCAGGAAGCTGATTAAAAGAAGATGGACTTTCGGTTTCTAACCATTCACCTTTA
>JANOVV010000097.1:0-5338 GCA_031417555.1 Bacteroidota bacterium | reverse complement strand
ATGAACAAGTAGAAATAATTAACAAAAAAAATGTAAAATTGTAACCTGTGAAACAGCAAGCAATCATCTTAAATCAGGCACTTAACTTTACCGGTCTTCTTTGGCGCGGAAAGAGTGGACTTGTTTGCGCGGAATATCAAGAATGCCTAAATGGTGGTTGTTCCAGTGCACGGGCACATGTAACATTTACTGTAGTTCCTGATTGCAACTTGACGATAAGTGCAAATATTTTTCTTGAAGGTTACTACCTCGGAGGAGGAATGATGAGCAATTGTTTAAACATAACCGGAGTTTCGCCGAATCCATTTGATGCCGATACAATTTTCGTCAGCGCCATGGATCCAAATTCACCCTATGCAGAAGTCGATCGTCAGCCGGGAATTCTAAAAACAAACGGAGATGTAACTGTTTCATTCGGTCCGGCGGTAGTTGCTAATAGTTCGTATTATCTAAAAATAAATCACAGGAATTCTGTCGAAACATGGAGTGCGGCTCCGGTGCTGTTAACTGCGACAACCAATTATTCATTCTCTTCTGCGACATCACAAGCGTTTCTATCCAATGAAGCCATAACCTTTGATGCCCTTTACGCTGCAATCTATAGCGGTGATATCAATCAGGATGGAGCCGTTGATGGTTCTGATTTTCTTGAACTCGATCCAAAGATTCAGAATGGAGAAGGCGGTTATAATATTGGTGACCTCAATGGTGATGGTTCTGTGGATGGTTCTGACTTTTTATTGTTAGATCCGAATGTTCAAATGGGTATAGGTGCTGCGATTCCATAATCAATTAAAGAATGAAAATATCATGGGTATTAAAAATACCATAATATTTTTATTTGGAAAACCTTTAGATTTTTAAATGTGATTTTAATTCGGGAGTAGGGAGAGTACATATTTTCCTAATCCAGCACTTCGCACGACAACGTCGCCTAACCTACTACACTATGTTAGACGCATTATAAACTTTAGCCGGGGAATAAGGCGTCGTAGTCTCGCAAACAATACCTTCTTTATTAATTTATATGCAATACTTGCTTAAGACTACGACGAGCGAAGGTTAATTTTTATTATTTATTAAATTCACAATCACCTTTACCATCATTTCCATTTCCTCTGCTTTGCTTTCTGCAATGAGCAGCGTAAGAGCAACAAGAGCATTGTCAGCAAGACGCTTGCTTCCGTCTTTGCGATATAACAAACCATTCCTTTCCAAAAACCATACAAACAAAAATGCAGCGATGCGTTTATTGCCATCTACAAAAGAGTGATTCTTCACTACAAAATAAAGTAAGTGTGCTGCTTTTTCTTCAACACTAGGATACAATTCCTTTTTATCGAATGTTTGGTAAATGGTAGCTACTGAGCTTTGGAAGGATTCGTCCTTCTCTTTTCCAAACAGTAAAGATGACTTGAATTTTTTTCTCAATACATCAATTGCTTTACGAGCTTGTTCAATATCAATAAGGAACTTTTGCTTTTTCTCGGTGCCTGTAATTTTCAGCTGTTCGTGGTCGTATTTATCCAGAACATCAAGCGCTAAGGTGTAATCAGAAATAATATTCAGTAAGCCTGTGGCTTCGATTGTAGAAAGTTTTTTTTGCCCGGCAACAGATTGAATTAATTTTACCGTACGTTGGAGTTCTAAAAGTTTTTGTTGTGTTTGTTCTTTAAGCCGTTTTTCATTTAAAGCATATCCTTTAAGGAGGAAATCTTTTAATATCTTGTTAGCCCAAATGCGGAATTGAGTTCCTCTCTTTGAGTTGACACGATATCCCAATGAGATAATCATATCAAGATTGAAAAACTCAATTTCTCTGGCTACCTTCCTTTTCCCTTCCAATTGAACTGTTCGGAATTTCCGAACAGTTGATTTCCGACTAAGTTCGTCTGATTTAACTATATGCTTAATATGCTCGCTTATATTAGCCTTACTTGATTGAAAAAGTTCAACAATTTGTGCTTGGGATAACCAAACGGTTTCCGCCTGTAACTGAACATCAATTACAGTAGAACCATCTTCTGCCTTGTATATTACTATTTCACTTTTGTTTTTCATGTCAGTCAGCTAATTTTTTTATTGTTAAAAAATAATTTCTTAGGTTGACATTAGAAAATATGTCCCATCAAATTAAACGATTGTTAGTTAAAGAAGCAACTATTAAAATGAGAGAGATAAAATTTCTGTTTAAAAAATCACCGAGTTAAATTGTTTATTGTTGCCATCGGGAAAACAGGTAGAATTTGCTTTGTGCTTTTGCTTTTAATATACCTTTTCTTCAATTATGAATAAAAGATTCTATCGCTTTTGACAATACTTTCTCTTTATAAGCTTTTTTCAAAGAATAAAATGGTTATGATTACAAATTCTGCACTCTAAATTAAGACTCATAATACAAATTTCATATTTTTAAAGTTTCTAATAAAAATAAACGATCTTTATATTAGTAAGCCTCATTTCTTTATTCCTTTCCCTTGAAAACAAACCATCCTTATTTATTGGCAATATCACTCAGCATATTGTTAAGTTTTATTAAAACCTTTTCATGTAACGCACAAACAACGCTCATCGCCACTAATACTACCTGGAAATATTTAGACAATGGCTCCAACCAAGGAATTAACTGGCGCTTAAATACATTTGTTGATTCTTCATGGCGTTCTGGTGCTGCCGAGTTGGGTTTTGGAGATTCTCCCACAACAAACATCATTAGTGGAAAAATAGGTTATTATTTTAGAAAGAATCTGACCATCATTAATCCAGCTTTATATTCCGGTTTTGTTTTAAAGATAAGACGCGATGATGGCATTGTTGTTTATGTGAACAACACAGAAGTTTACAGAAACAATATGCCGGCAGGAGCCATCAGTTATAATACGAAAGCCTCTTCAACTTGTTCCGATGATGGCAATACTACTTATACAGTAAATTTTCCGACATCTTATTTTATTGCTGGAAATAATGTTATCGCTGCCGAAGTTCATAACGTAACTGCAACATCAAGCGACGTAACTTTTGTCCTGCAATTAATTGGAAATCCACCACCTTGTTCTACTCCCGATATCAATTTATCCGGCGGGGATAGTATTTCATTTAATGCCGCGAGAATTTACTGGCCTCCGGTTTCAGGTGTACAATCGTATAAATTAAGATACAGAATAAAAAATTCGGGATTATCATATTCTAGTCCAATCAATACGATTACGCCGACTGTTTATTTATCAAATTTACTACAATCTACTACCTATGAATATACTCTTCAATCGGTTTGTGCCGGAAATATAAATAGCGCAATTTCATCGCCAAAAAGTTTTTTAACACTTGCAAACCCTTGTGAAACCCCCAATGTAAATTTATTCGGCACTATAAATAAAACAACTAATTCTGCAGAAATATTTTGGACTGCCGTTATTGGTGCTCCTTCATATAACGTCAGGTTTAGGAAACGTAATGTGGGTGCAGCATATTCTTCTCCAATCGTCACGAATTCAACTTCTCTTGTTTTAAATAATCTACAGCCATCGACAAATTATGAATTTACTGTTCAAGCTGTTTGTTCTGTAAATTCATTAAGCTCCATCTCACCGATTGGTATTTTTACAACATTGGCTATTCCACCTTCACTATCATTACTGAGAGGTCCATACATGACTATTCCTACAAAGGACAGTATTTCTATTCAATGGAGAACAAATATCCCTTCGAACAGTATGGTTAAATTTGGCCAATTGGTTTCTAACCTGAGTGATTCATTAATTGATTCTATATTAACTACTGAACATTTGATTGTATTAAGAAACCTTTCTCCAAATACGAAATATTATTATTCTGTCGGAACAACTTCGGCCTCTTTACAAGGAGATATTAATAATTATTTTTATACTGCTCCGGTTAAAGAAGATATTGTGCCTTTAAAATTTTGGGTGACCGGAGATTTTGGAATCATTGGAAATACGCAATTAGCTGTTAGAAATTCATTTTCAAATTTTAAAGCCGGTCAAATAATAAATGGCTGGCTTTGGCTCGGAGATAATGCATATGTTAAAGGAACAGACGTTGAATACCAGACAACCGTTTTTAATATTTACGAATCAATTTTTAAAAATCTGCCATTGATTCCCAGTCTCGGAAATCATGATTATGGAAGTTCGGGTTATCAGAGTGCAGCATCATTAGGAAATAATTTTGCATACTTTTCTATTTTCAATTTACCTCTTTCTTCAGGAACTGAAAAATACTATTCGACGAATTATGGAAATATTCATTTTATTTCGCTCGATAGTTACGGATCATATAATGATTCTTTGAGCAATATGTATCAATGGCTACGAAACGATTTAACCAATAATAATCAGCAATGGACAGTTGCATTTTTTCATCATCCGCCATATTCAAAAGGAAGCCATAATTCTGACATCGATATAGAATTAAAAGATATGCGAAACAATATCATTCCCTTATTGGAATCCTTCGGGGTGGACTTGGTATTATCAGGACACAGCCACAATTATGAAAGAAGTTATTTTATTAAAAATCATTATGGACTTGAATCTACATTCGATTCAACATTTTCTTCTACAGGAAATATTGTCCAAAGCGGCGGCGGCCCTTATTTTAAATCAGCACAAAACTATTCAGGGACTGTGTATGTCGTTTGTGGGGTCTCCGGAGAAATCGGAACAGGTACTTCACCGGGCTATCCTCACAATGCAATGTTCACATCAATAAACAATGTTAGTGGAAGTCTGATACTTGATGTATATGGTGACACATTGACAAGTAAATTCTTAACAAGTGTCGGAGTAGTAGCTGATTCGTTTTCTATTATTAAAACTATTCCACCGGCAATTTACCGTAGTATTTCGTCAGAGCAAATTAATCCGGACAATCCGGTTTTCATCTACCCTAATCCTTCGGATGGCAATTTTCATATCAGGTTTAATAATCGGGTAAAAGCTACGATTGTAATAACCATTACCGATATTACAGGAAATATTATTTTCAAAAAATCATTTCTGAAGCCAGAAGGGGAAGATCTATATTTTAACAAATCAATGAAAAACTTACCTCCGGGAATATTTTTAGTAAATATTTTAGGAGACGTTATTAATGTTTCGAAAAGGTTCATTGTATATTAAATTGATTTTTTATTCCTGAGTAGCCGTCTTCCAATCAATATTCTTTTATTATAAAGTATCAATAGTGTCCGGTTATTACTCAAAGATATTCAATTGATTACAGACTTGTTCAGTTAAGTTGTTATTTTCATTTTCTTGAAATGCTTGTTTGATGGGCATTTTCTCGAATAAACTAACAGATAGAATTTGTAAAATAG
>JANOVV010000096.1:0-9675 GCA_031417555.1 Bacteroidota bacterium | reverse complement strand
CTGTCGCCAATCAACTCTTTAAAATTAATTAATAGTGTTGATTGGCGACAGGTGGACGACACTCGTTTTAAAAACTCTGTCATCCCGCAGGGAACTTTTGAGTTCAAAGTATTAAATTTATTTTTGAGAAGGTTTTTAATAACAAGTAACCAATAACAATCATTTAGGAAAATTCATCAGCTGTAGTAGCTTTTGAAACCGAACATTGTTTCTAATTCCTTTAAATGCCGGATCTACATTTATGTAAGTCAGATCTCTGCTTCCGGATTTATATGCTTTTTCCAGCCAGTCAATTGCTTTATCATTCATGTCCAAACGTGCGTATGCAACAGAAATCACATATTCTTCCTCCGGATATTTTTTGATGAATTGATTTAGTAATTCATTGGATTCTTTTTTCTTTCCCCATTTGAAATTAATAATTGTATTTCCATACAATTGAAAGAGGCTAACCGGAAAACGTTCAATGATTTTGCGTGATTCCTCCTGACTGCTCAATTGAATGATCAGGTTTGTTGTTACTAAATCCAAATTTAGTAACTCTGACTTATCATAATTTTTCCCAAGGTCATATGCTTCATTATAATATTCGGCATAATAATATGCTCTAATCAGATAAAACAGAGATGTAGTTTGAATGGGATCAATTTCCATGGCCTTTTTACATAGTTTAATACTTTCTTCTTTTCTACCAAGGAGGGTATAGAATCGTCCTGCATTTCTTAGTACATATGGGTTTTCAGGTTCCAGTTTCAAGGCTTGTTCTATTTTTTCAAGAGCGTTTTGAAAATCATATTCATTGTCGAGAAACTCTGCTATATTGATAGTTGCAATTCCTGAAGAAGGATCAAGCTGGAGTGCGCGGAGTGAAGCTTCCTTTGCTTCTTTAAATTCAGGCTGGCCAGCATTTGTGGTTCCTCTCCAGATTATCATTGAAAGATAAGTCCACGGTAATGAAAAAGTAGAATCTTTTGCAATGGCTTCTTTAAAATACTTCATTGCATTCAGATTTCCATTCGGACCATTTGTTTCATAATAATATTTCCCTTGCAAAAAATCATTGTATGCATCTGTATTTACATTAGTTTGATGTAAGGGTTTATCAGAAGCTAATATTGTCAAGCGCAAAGCACCTGAAACTGATGAACTGATTTGATCCTGCACTTTAAAAATGTCAGTCATTTCTTTATCAAAAGTTTCACTCCAAAGATGTGTACCTTCATCTACTTTTATCAGCTGAGTAGTAATGCGTATTTTATTTCCTGACTTACGTACGCTTCCTTCCAGCAAATATTCAACGCCCAATTTTTGTCCGATCGTACGTAAGTCTTCATTCTTACCTTTAAAGGCAAAGGAAGAAGTCCGGCCGATTACTTTCAGTCCGGGAATTTTGGTAAACATATTTATTAACTCTTCACTTAGTCCGTCAGAAAAATATTCCTGTTGCGGATCGTTGCTCATGTTTACAAATGGTAAGACAGCAATGGATTTTTCTGTAGAAGCGATAGTAGAAGTAGGGGTGACTTGCTTTGGTTTTAAAAATATATATGTAATTAATAATCCAATTGCTAAAACGATTCCGATACTTAACCCTATTTTTTTCTTAGTAGTCGAAGTTAGCCGACTAGTTTTGTTAAAATCAGTTGACGATTCATTTTGTGAATTTTGATTGAGCTCAACTTTGACTTCATATATTTTTACAGAGGCGCTGACATTTTTCAATATTTCTTCCCTGATGAATTCAGAGAAAATTTCTTTTTTGTTGATTACGTTTTTATAAATGGCTTCGGAAACAAAAATTCCACCGACAGGAGCGAGAGCCTGTAATCGGGAGGCAATGTTAACACCATCACCAAATACATCGTTGTTTTCAAAAACCACTTCGCCTAAATGAATGCCGATTCTAAGTTTAAGATCCGGAATCTTTTCTGATGCTTTTTGAATCGCACCTGCGCACATGACAGCATCGGTTACGGTTGAAAAGCTGGCAAGTACACCGTCACCCATTTCTTTAATCCATCGACCTCTGTATTTTTCAATATTAGATTTTTGTAATTCTCTGTTAATCTTTAGTAATTCAATTGCTTTTTGTTCATCCTTTTCCATTAAAGAAGTATAGCCAGCAATGTCGGTAAACATTATAGCAGCAAGTTGACGGGATTGGGACATGGAGCGTTTAGGTTATAGTATTTATTAATCTTAGATCAAAAATCCCTGCCTGCCGTCGTAAGGCAGGCAGGGTTATTCATTGTTCGTAAATCAAATTTCGTTGAATAAAATGACTACGAGTTTGCGTTTTATTTCTTGATTCTTGATTCTTGCTTCTTGTTTTTTTTTATTTCACCGGCCCCAGATATTTATCATACCAAGAAAGTGTTTCCTTAACAAAATCTATCCTAGGCACAAGGTGACCGGATTCATAAATGATCATTTTCTTATTTTCTTTTGATGTTCCCAACAAATCGAACATGGGCTTTTGAGATGTCTCCAATGGAAAAAACATATCGTGTTTTCCATTCAGCATAAGGACTGGTTGTTTAATTCTAGTTAGGAAATTAATCTGGTCAGCTTCGGGCAATGCTTTCGTCATTACCATACCGCCAACGTTTAGAACAACTGCTTTAATTCTTTTTTCAATGGCGGGATATATTCCTCCTAAAAATCCGCCCCAGCTCCAGCCAAGGAAACCGATATTATCTGCTTGAATATCGTTACGGGTTTCTAAATAATCGATCGTGCGACCTATATCCTTTCTCCACATAATTACATGATCTTTATAAAATACAGTTTCTTCCTGCAGATCGGATTTTAAATCATCGTGCCTTTCATGGGTACCTTTGTATATAGGATAAACAAATGCTCTTCCGTTTTTCATTATGAAATCGGTCCTCCACAAGGCCTGTGGATCGAATTTCTTTGAAAAGATATCTCCCGATCCAGGGAAAAATAGAATTGTCTGATAAGGAGGTTTGAAATTTTTTGGCAGATAAAGATAGATCAGCATTCTCTCATTATTGTAACCGGCATCAAAACTAATTTTTTGAGCAGTCCAGAATTCATTTTCAATCGTAGTTTCCACTTTTGCATTTAACGGAGTTTTATCGTATGCATATTGATTAAGAAAAATATTAAAAGTTTTATCGTCTACCGGTTTTTCTTTTCGATAGTCTCTGAAAGCCATTGCTAAAGATATTTTTAAACTATCCGTTTGAGAATCTTCCTGAAGTTCCCTCATACATCTGAAACCGTTAGATACACTTCGGTCTATGCCAGGTTGTGTGTAACCATCGTTAAAAGAGTAAGTGGGGTCGTTAAAGCCGCCACCTAAAATAAATCGTTGCCCATTAACTGTAGTTTCATTAAAACACCATTCACGGGCATTTCCGGCTACATCGTAGATGCCAAATGAACAATAACCCGGCATGCTTCCGACAGCCGTTGTTGATTTACCATTGAAATTACTTAATGGTACTATGAATTCAGTTCTCGAAGTCTCGGCAATACGGCTCCAGTGAAATGCGGTTGGCAATTGTTTGTGGGCAAAATCGGCATACGCTTCGGCTTCATACCACGATATTCCAGTAAC
Source organism: Bacteroidota bacterium (assembly GCA_031417555.1). Taxonomy (GTDB): domain Bacteria; phylum Bacteroidota; class Bacteroidia; order AKYH767-A; family 2013-40CM-41-45; genus JADKIH01. The sequence continues at coordinate 6,089 of JANOVV010000096.1, read as the reverse complement.
AGGAAAATTTTCCTGACCATCGGGATAGGAACCCGCTTCCCATGTAGCCGGACCTTTTCTTTGGGTCTTATCAACAAATAGACTTATTGCCTGGTCAAATGAAATTTCATTCCCGCCGAAATAAAAGGGATATTTCCAATAAGATTTGTTAGTATATCCTGCCGCATCCATAAAATATTTGTACTGCTTATTCGTAACCTCAAATCGATCAACTAAGAATTCATTCACTTCTTTTCCACCATATTCTTCGAGACCGACAATGTACATGTTTGTTTTACCTTTTGGAATTCGTACCATGTTTTCGGGCAGGCTACCTATAGAATCTAATTTTAGAGTAGGTAAATCAAGAGCTCCATATAATCTTGGTCCGGAAAATTGAACAGTTTCATATCCTTTTTTTCTAATTTCCATTCGTAGATAATTTCGAGGAAGTTTCAATTCTTTTAGCGGAGTTAAACCTGCAGATCTCCACTCTGCATCAGGTGTAGGATAATCTTTCCAAAAAATTTCTGCACCGGCTGGATTTGTTTTGATAGTAACTTTTGTTGAAACGAGTGGCCACAATTTTATCAAATCTGAATCGTTGGGAATGTATTTTTCTGCTTCCATTGCCATGTCGAATGCTTCGGTCGGAGGACGAAAGTTATCGTTAGTTAGCATCTGAATTGCCGGAATTAATTTAGTGCGTGCATTTTGTTTTTTCATCCATGGTGGAATGAATAAAAGTGCAAGGACAGCTAAAACTAAAACAGGTATTGCAATCCTGCTTATATTAATTATCCTGTCTTTTGATGAAATGTGCTCTTTGTATCGACTTCCTTTTCCCTCCAGGGCTTTTGAATCCGGGATTTGTAAACCGGGATTGCTTATTGCATAAATTTCAATCGGCTCTTTGACATTCTTCAATACATATTTTCCCAAAGAGACAGTTTGAATGTCCTTTTGATTTTTTATATCGTCATAAACTTTTGCGGATATAAATATGCTGCCCGGAACAGCGAGTGATTCTAACCTTGACGCAATATTGACACCATCTCCATGCACATCCGATTCTTCAAAAACAACATCGGCCTGATGGATTCCTATACGCAGAGGGACTTTCGGATCTTCCTGCATGGCAAGTTGAACAGCAAACGCTGCCCGGACAGATTCACCGGCGCTGTCAAAGCTACAAAGGGCGCCATCTCCGCTATATTTAATAATTCTCCCTTTGTGGAGATGGACTTCAACTTCTAATTTATTTTTAAGTTTATCACGGAGTAGGGTTGCTAATGCTTCATCCTCTTGCATTATAGATGTGTAACCGACGATGTCGGCGAACATAATGGCAGCAAGCTTGCGTGAATTGGGCATTTTTTTAATTTTATAAGGGCAAGTTATGGAAATTGAATTGGTTTATCTAATTGGTCCCCGGATATTTGTTATTATTTATTCAACACATTTATTAAAGTTGCTTTTAAATATCTTGATAAAAAGCAGGATATTATTTTCAAATGCTTTTAAGCAACTGAAATAAATATATTAATTAATTATTTTTGGGGAATAAAATAAAAACATGAGTTGGGTAAGAGTTTATTTGCATATGGTATTCTCTACAAAAAATAGAGAACCTTTTTTAAATTCGTCGGAATTAAGAAAAAATGTTTTTCAACACATTAAGAAAAATGCAACAGAAAAGGAAATTTGGCTTGATTGTGTAAATGGCTATGAGGATCATGCTCATTGCTTAATCTCTCTTGGTAAAGAGCAAAGTATAAGCAAAGTAGCCCAGTTAATAAAAGGCGAATCGTCATTTTGGATTAATCAAAATAAATTGACGGCAGAAAAATTTATTTGGCAGGATGATTACTGGGTTGTGGGTGTAAGCGAAAGTCGTCTGGAATCAGTTAGAAATTATATTCACAATCAGGAATCGCATCATTCAAAAAAATCATTTTCAGATGAAATAAATATATTCATGGAAAAATATGGATGGAGTTTTTTAAAAGGAAAATAGATTTACAAATCCTTTTGAACAAAATACATATCTACTTCTCCCTTATTTTTTGCTTCAATTTTTCCACGATGAATACAAGTAAATTTATCTTTAACAAGTTGATAGGTATTACCTGAAATATTAATTTTCCCTGCTTCACCATGTTGCTCCATGCGTGCAGCCATGTTTACGGCATCACCCCAGATATCATAAGTAAATTTCTTTAGTCCTACGACACCAGTAATCACCGGGCCTGTATGAATTCCCACTCGGAATTCAAAAGTAGGAAGATTTTGAATCTTTTTTGTCATTCCAAATCCTTTGATAAATTCTATCATATCTAAAGCGGCCTGTACAGTTTTTGACGCATTATCCGTAACAGGTTTTGGTAAACCGCAAGCAGCGACATATGCATCTCCGATGGTTTTAATTTTTTCCAGTCCATGTTTTTCAACAATGTTATCGAAGGCCCTGAAACATTCATCCAATTGTGCTACTAATTCTTCTGCAGATAGATTTTCAGCGATAGAAGAGAACCCTTTTATATCGGCAAATAAAATAGTTACCTGTTCATGTTTTCGTGCATAAGATTTGCCAAACTTTTTTAACTCATCGGCTACTTCGGCAGGAAGAATATTCAATAACAGAGCATCGGACTTTTTCTTTTCTTCTTTCAATTCTTGAAGATCAAGACGTGCTTTGCTCAGGTCTTTAAACCGGGAATAAGCAAGCGAAAAAACAGAGGCGGCACGTTTTAATAGATCCCGGCTTTCTTCAGAAATCTCACCGGCAGTAGCAGCACCAATGGCTCCGTTTGAAAATTTTAATAAATGATAGATACGATCAGGAATAGTATCATCATAGAACCCTTCTAAAACTTTTGATTGCCTTGAACAATAATAAAACCATTCTTTTCGGTCAGCACCCACCATTGGAATGGATATTTGTTGATTAGTTGAATTATAAAACTCAATCATTTGTCTGCCAACCCACGTTTCATTTAAATTAATAATAAAATTTCCGGAAACCAGTTTTTTTTCTGACACCTTTCCTTCTTTAATAGCATACCAGGTTTCTGCTTTATCAGATCCCTCATCATGAATAAAAATACTGCTGATTTCTAATTCTTCAACACCCATTAAGCCCATCTCATGACGCATTACCTGTGCTACTTCAACCAACTCTTCCGGTTGCTGCATTGCTAATGCACGAGCACGCACTCTTTCCAATGCTACTTCAATGTTTGCTTTGTGTGTTTGTGCTTCTGCCAGTAGCAAGTCGTTGAAGCGTGTATAAGTGAGATTAAATACACCGGCAAATCTTTCCAACAGGTTAATAGATTCATCCGGTTGAGGTTCAGGGGAAGCAATACCTATACAACCTTGAGAGAAATAAGCAACACTTTGAACTCTTCGTTTTTGTGAATGCCCGGTTGTTACGGGAGCATGTAGTTCTTCACTTAAAAATTGAAGATAATCAGTCAGTTCATTTCCCTGCAAGTCAATGGTGATTGATTTTTTTTTGGTTTTCCAGCCATCATATATTTTTCCAAAGACAGGTGATTGACTTATGTTAGCGTTAAACCGTTGGCTGACTTTTTTCCCATCTTCTTCAGTTATCCAAGCTTCTAAATCACCAGTTTCATCATTGAAGATAAAAATGTAGAGTCGATTAGGTGCTATACCTAATTCACTCAACTGCTTAAATAAAATGGCTGCTGTTTCTGCCAGTTCATCGCTTTTATACATGGCCATCGTACGGCTTCGAACACGTTCCAAAGCAGTTTCGATTTGAGATTCTCTTGCCTGCGATTCTGCTTTTTGAAGGTCAAGATAACGACGGAAGGTGAGATCAACGATCACTTTGAAGCGGTTGAGAATATTGATTTCGTTTTCAGAAAATGATTTCTCTGACCATGCATAAAAGTATCCCTCCGAAAATGGAAAATAATAACCAAAGTGTTCGTGTCGGAACTGCTCCTCGGTGAGAGTAGGAACAGAGATTTGAATAGCGAGCTCTTTGTAGTATGATTTCAAATCTTCACCGCTTAGTACAGGAAAATAATTTTCTTTCTTTAAACATGATTCATATTGCATCTTAAGGCAAGGATTACCTGACATATCAATCTGTCCAACTAATGCCAGTTCATCACTTTCCAAAGAAGCAGTTGCAGCGTACAGGAGAACTTTATGAAAGTCTTTTGTGAGTAAGCCAACGCCCGAACGAATGGGTTGGATGCCAAGTTTTCTCAGTTCAGAAAACACAATGCTTGCAGTCGAAGAAAGATCATTACTGTTATGCATTGCCATCGCTCTACCCCGCACTTTTTCCAATGCGGCTTCAATCTTTGCTTCCCTTGTTTGAGCTTCAGCTTGTTTTAGATCAAGAAAACGTCTATAGATTAATCCAAACACACGGGCAAACCGAATCATCAAACTGCATTCATCGTCTGATAATTTATTCCGTGAGATTACGTTAAGTGATCCTTCTGGGAAAAAGAAAATATAAAACGATTCTTTAGAATTAAATTCTTTTTTTTCAGGATAGGAGAGAAGGGGCGATACTTTTTTATAATATTCTTTTAATTCTTCATCAACCATTTCATAAGTAAAGTAGGATTCTTTTCTTTTCCACGATTCAAAATAGCCCTTGAAAAAAGGATGAATATTAAATGGAACAGTTCCTAGAATATTATTTTGCTTTTGATTAATTAATTGTGAGGACCAAACTTCAATGGTCCCGTTTAATTCATCAACAATACCAATACCGGTTCGTATAGTTTCAATATTAAGTGATTTCAATTCATTAAATAAAACTGTAGATGCATCGACCAATTCTTCGCTTTTATGCATGGCTAAACTTCTGGAACGGACTCTCTCGAGTGAAGCTTCAATTTTAGCTTCTCTTGCCTGTGCTTCTGCTTTTTGAAGGTCGAGAAAACGAGTGTAGGTTTGCTGGAATACTTTTCCAAAGCGCATTAGCGTGGCGTTCTCTTCATCAGAATAAGGAATACCCGAAAAATTCTCGATGTACAGGCAAACATTCTCTAACAATACAGTGGATGCTGCTAGGGCGGGGCAACTAAAATAAAATTCCTTTGCTTTCTCCGACAATCCGGGGATATACTCAAAAAGCTTTTGATAAAATATGTTTTTTTCTTCAAAAGTCAGATTGGTGGCAAAAAAATCCTCTCTGTTTTTCTTTGCTTCATTAAAACGATTGTAATATATAGAATCAAAATAAGGAACTGTTATCTGGGAGGAAACCCCCAGTGGGTCAGCTATCCAAATATTGTAATCATCCCTTGCCTTATAATCCATAACAAATCCAGCATGTTCGACTTTGATATTTAAGTGAACGAATTGTTCATATACCACCTGAATTACATCTATGAGATCTTCGCTTTTTTGCATACCCATGGAACGGCTGCGCACTCTTTCCAATGCAGTTTCAATCTGTGCTTCTCTTGCCTGTGCTTCTGCTTTTTGAAGATCAAGGAAACGGGTGTAAGTGAGATCAAACACTGAAGCAAATCTTTCCAACAACTGAAGAGATTGAGTTGGACGTGGTTCATTGGCTCCTAAAGCAAGCATTCCTTTGGAGAAAAAAGCAGCATATACAATCCGCCGATGCTCATCTCCAAGATTTGTTGGAAACATCTCTGAATTTGTCAGCTCATTGCGGTACTTGTTATAAGAATTAAGTTCATCACCTTTTAATTCTACGATCAATGTCTTTTGATGTGTTTTCCAGGCTTTATAAACCTTAGTCATCATATAAGGTTCATCAATGCTATGCAGGTATATTTTTTTCAATGTATCACCATGAAGCGTTGCCGAGATTTCAATCACATTATTTTCCTCTTGCATTATACCTATAGTTAATTGTTCTACAGGTTCGCCCAATTCTTTCATTTGTTCAAAAAGGATGTGCGATGTTTCTGGTAGCTCATCGCTTTTCTGCATGGCCATTGTTCTTGCCCTTACTCTTTCCAATGATAATTCTATCTGAGCTTCTCTTGCCTGAGCTTCTGCCTGTTCAATGTCAATGTATCTTCGATACGCAAGATCAAATACATTTCTAAATCGCTTTAGCATTTCCAGTTTTTCTTCAG
>JANOVV010000095.1:0-3687 GCA_031417555.1 Bacteroidota bacterium | reverse complement strand
CGACCAGCGCGCTTTCGACCTCGGCTGTGCCCAGACGGTGACCCGAGACGTTCAGCACGTCGTCGACCCGGCCGGTGATCCAGTAATAGCCGTCGGCGTCGCGGCGGCAGCCGTCGCCGGTGAAGTAATAGCCGGGATACTCTTTTACAAACGCTTCACCAAACCGATGAATTTTATCAATCATTAAAAGCCCGAGGATATTTTCCGGATATTTTTTTCGATGACTTTGAATCCGAAGCCAGGTTATTAGCTAAGTCTGGTTCTGTGTTGACAGAAATTCAATTAAGTCTGATCCGATCAGCTTCCATTACCGTTAACAGTGTAATAAAATTTCTGAATGAAAGAGAAAGTTCATATCCCAATTTAATTAAACTGACTAAAGGCTTAATTGAAACGAAAGAAATTATAGAAAAAATCGATGAAATTATTGATTCACATTCTCAGGTTAAAAATTCTGCTTCTGATGTATTAAGTGATATACGATCAGCACTTTCTTCCAAACGGAGAGAGGCTGATCGCCGCTTTCGTGCATACATTGCTGATCTTAAAAAAAAGGGATGGTTGAGAGAAAACGAAGAAAATTTTTATAACAACAGACGTGTACTTGCTGTTCCGTCCGAATTTAAAAGAGATATTCGTGGATTGATTCACGGAAAAAGTGAAAGTGGTAAAACAACTTTTATTGAACCTGAAATTCTGGTTGGATTAAACAATGAAATTGCTGAACTGGATCAGGATGAAAAAAATGAAGTTAGAAGGTTGCTTAGGGAATTAACGGATCAACTCAGGATTCATTCAACTTTAATTACAGCTTACCATGTTTTCCTGAGTAATCTTGATTTCATTCGTTCGAAAGCATTATTTGCAATGGATATAAACGGTGTACTCCCGCAAATTAATAAGAATAGTGTTGTCAATTTATTTAATGCTGTACATCCTCTTCTCTATCTTCATAATAAAGCGCTTCAGAAAAAAATAGTTCCATTAAATATTTCACTTGATTCTGAAAAACGAATTTTGATAATAAGCGGGCCCAATGCCGGCGGTAAATCGATTACTTTGAAAACGGTCGGACTGCTTCAGCTAATGTTACAGAGTGGATTACTGATTTCTGCCGATGAGAAATCGCAAATGTGTTTCTTCAATCATTTTCTGGCAGATATCGGCGACAGCCAATCGATCGAATACGCTTTAAGTACATACAGTTCTCGATTACTGAGCATGAAAATGTTTCTGGAAACTGCAAATAACCGTTCATTGATTCTTATAGACGAATTTGGTACCGGTACAGATCCGGAATTAGGTGGTGCCATAGCTGAAGTTGTTCTTGAAGAATTAAATAAAAGAAAAGCATTTGGAATATTTACAACGCATTATACGAATATAAAACTTTTAGCCGACCAGCTAAATGGCGTTGGGAATGGCTCCATGCTTTTTGATCCCGAATCGTTGCAACCTAAATATCAGCTAATCATGGGACAACCGGGAAGCTCCTATACGTTTGAAGTTGCTGAAAAAATAGGTTTGCCACAACATGTCATAGAGCGTGCAAAGAAAAAAGTACAGAAAGAAAAACTCAACCTGAATACAATGCTGGCCTCCCTACATCAACAGAAAAATAAAATTGAAGATGAGTTACGTACTCTTAAAGAAAAGCAGAACAAAACTGAAGAGGCCGGTGGAAGATTTTCGCAACTTTCCCAAAAACTGGCCGAAAAAATGGAAAAGGATAAAGAAAAACGGGAAGAATTAGTAAAGCTTGCAGACTTAGGAAGAAAATTTAATTCACTCTCGCAGGAATGGGAAAAAGCAAAAGATAAGAAAGCCGTAATTAAAAAATTTGTTGGCAGCATGACTGCAGAAAAAAAGAAAAAAGCAGCAGAAAACTCGCCACAAAAACTTGTTGCCAGGAAACAGGCCTTGTTGGAGAAACTAAGAAAAGAAATACAGGTAGGATCGCAAGTAAGAATGTTAAAAGGAAAGCAAGTTGGTATTGTAGAAGAAATCCGAAAAGATATTGTTTATGTAAATTTCGGGAACATGAAGGCGAAAGTTGGTTTAGAGAATTTAGAATTGGCAGAAAATACCGATTAGCAAATAATCAGAATTTAGTGCTCACATTTTAGAAATGCTGAACTAAAATTTAAACCATTAAATCATTTACAATCTTCTCAATCGAAACACCATCTGCTTCTGCGCGATAATTTCTAACCAGGCGATGACGAAGAATTGGCATGGCTACTGCTTTAACGTCTTCAATATCGGGAGAATATTTCCCATTTAAAACAGCATGACATTTCGCTCCTACAACAAGATATTGCGAAGCACGTGGACCTGCACCCCATGATAAATAAGCATTGACGTCTTTTGTTGCTGAAGCAGTATTCGGGCGAGTTTTTGAAGCAAGAGCTACGGCGTATTGCAATACATTGTCAGGAATTGGAATTCTTCTGATAAGATCCTGAAAATAGAGAATCTCCTGAGCATTAATTACTTTTTCAAGTTTTGGTTTGTAATCGGAAGTTGTATTCTTTACGACTAAAACTTCCTGATCGAATTCCGGATAAGTAAGGAAAACATTAAACATAAAACGATCGAGCTGAGCTTCAGGTAAAGGATAGGTTCCCTCCTGTTCAATCGGATTCTGCGTTGCAAGAACAAAAAACGGGAGGTCTAATTCATATCGTTTTCCGGCAGCAGTAACTGCATATTCCTGCATGGCTTCTAAAAGCGCACTTTGTGTTTTAGGAGGAGTCCTGTTTATTTCATCGGCCAGAATAATATTAGCAAACAAAGGCCCTTTAATAAAACGAAACTGTCTGTTCTCATCAAGAATTTCAGTACCAATAATATCAGAAGGCATTAAATCAGGCGTAAACTGAATACGGTTATAGGTTAATCCAAGCGATTGAGCAATTGTATTTACTAAAAGAGTTTTTGCAAGCCCGGGTACACCAACCAATAAACAATGGCTACGACTAAAAATTGAAATCAGCACATCGCGAACAACTTCATCCTGGCCGATAATTACCTTTCCAATTTCAGTACGTAATCGTTTATATTTATTTACAAGGTCCTGAACGGCTTCAACGTCAGATGTATAGTTTGCAGGCATAATTTTTATTTGGTTATTGGTTGTTAGATGTTAGATATTAGAAATTGGATATTGGATATTGGATTTAGGTTAATGGTAAATTGTTAATTGTAATTGAATATTTGTTGATAGAGCTTAAAGTTTATTTAAAATTTAATTTGCTGATTTATTCCAGTGTTTTAGGATTTCGCAATTTCCGAAATCGTTATTAAGATGTATATAAGTTGATCTTTGTTTCTTTTTTATCCATTCACTTAATGCTTTATTTTGTTTTTCGCTGAGAGCAACTTCCTGAATTTTCTGATAATCATCTTTTAAGTTAGCCTTGTGTGGTTTTGTTCTTGATTTAACAATTACAATTCTATAAGCTAATTTTCCATCCGATGATGTCATCATTAATGGTTCAGATGCTCTATTAAGTTGCATGCTATCGACTTGAAAAAACAATACGCGATCAATTTTATCAGGTGCGAGGTGTGTTGTATTAGTTTCAGGATTTATCATAAGACCGCCATTGTTTTTTGTTTCATCATCGTCAGAAAATTTTTCTGCTGCTTCTTCAAATGTTATAGTTCCGGAATTAATTTGTTTTT
>JANOVV010000094.1:0-4465 GCA_031417555.1 Bacteroidota bacterium | reverse complement strand
CATTGCTCACTACGACCAGAGTTGCAGAGATTTACAATTAAGCCTGGAAACTCAGGGAGCTATGTATAATCAGCTAATATTTTCAAGAAACAAATTGTTTGATTCATATTATCTTGATGAAATCATGGATTATGATGTTTCAAAAGAAGTTGTCGAATCATTTAAACAAAGAACAATTCCTCTTTTGAGTCATGATAAAGAAGACTTTATTCAATATTCAAATATTTGCCAGATGCGATCCTATAACAATAAAGGTCTGGTAGATGCTACTAATGTTGTATTAAATAATGCCGAAATATTATTAAGTATATTGAAGAAAGAATACGATCTGAAATAAAAAATAGAAATAGAGAAATTAAAAATATGGAAACTCATGCTCCTCATGTTCATCATTCATCAGGGAAAAAATTCTCCCAATATTTCTACGAATTCTTAATGTTGTTCCTTGCTGTTTTCTTTGGATTTATGGCGGAGTATTATTTGGAACATCAGATTGAAAAGGAAAAGGAAGGACAGTTTATTAAATCATTGGTTTCTGATTTGAAGGATGATATTAAATTGTTGGATCAGAATATGACTTTACAGAAAAGTGGCTTAATTCTCATGGATAGTCTGCTTACGATGGTAAGCGATCCCGAACTTGTTAAAGTAAAAAGTGATGATGTTTATTATGCAGCCAGGGTTGGACCGAGATTGGGAATTCTTTTAAATAATACAAAGACATTTGATCAATTAAAAAACTCCGGCGGATTCCGTTTGATTCGAAAAACAGAGACTTCAGATAAAATAATGTTTTACTACAATCAATTCCCGACTGTACGATTGCTGGAAGGAATTTATATGGATGAGTTTTCACAATATAAAATAATTGCTTCAAAAATATTTGACCCGGTTATATTGAGAAAAATGGAAATGGAAGATGGAGCAATTAGCAGAACATCAATTCATCCTGAATTGCGAACGTACGATATTGAATTATTGAAGGAGCTTGGATTTTTCATTGTTCAAATAAATGGTTCACGCAGGTCTATTCTAAGATCAGAAAATGGAATTAAGAAAAGTGCAAATGAATTGGTTACTTACCTTGAAAAAAATTATGATATGGAATAGTATAAACAATGAACAGTTACAGTTACAGTAAACAGTAAACTCAGATCCATGGAAACACACCCACCACACGTTCATCATTCTTCAGGTAAAAAATTCTCACATTATTTCTATGAATTTTTAATGTTGTTTCTTGCTGTATTCTGCGGATTTCTGGCTGAAAATTTCAGGGAAGAGAAAGTTGAGCACTCGAGAGAAAAAGAATTTATGAGAACGTTGGTAGAAGATTTAAAAACAGATACATCAAAATTAACTGAAGCAATTTCACTTGGCAAAGTTATGAGTGGGCGTATTGATACATTAATTTCTATCCTTAATAAATTTTCTGTCAATACACCTGATGAAGAATTATATAAAATTTATTCTAGATCCGGCCGGGTAGTGAACATCGATTTTGAAGATCGTACATCTTCTCAATTGAAAAATGCAGGTAATATGCGGTTAATAAGGAATAACAATGTAGCAGATTCCATTCGAAATTACTGGAGTACGATAAAAGTTTTAGAAAGCATCAGTAGTCGTCTTGAAGATTTAAGAAACAAAGCTCAGGATATTAGCATACAAATTTTTCACAATAAATTTATTTTGAATACTAATAAACTAGATCCGGTTCATTCTAAGACCAGCATTGTACCCGAAGCAAAGTTAATTAATAATAACCCCGAATTGATTGCACAATATTCAAACCGACGATATAATAATTCAAATGTTTTAAAGAATTACCTCCTCAATATGCAATCAACAAAAGCTCAAGCAGCCAAGCTGATCAAACTTATTATGAAAGAATATCATTTCGAATAGCATTATAAAAAAAGAGCTAAGAATCAAGACAAATTTAAAATATAACCCTAAACAATAAACTAAATAATGGAAGTTCACCACCCACACTCGTCTCATACCGGAAAAAAAACATTTAAAGAATATTTTTTAGAATTTTTAATGCTGTTCCTCGCGGTTACATTAGGTTTTTTTGCGGAGAATATGCGAGAAGAAAATGTGGAACATCACAAAGAAATTGAATACGTTAAATCGATGATTGAAGATTTGAGAAAAGACACTGCGAATATTCAGGACGTAGTAATTCGTTTTGAAAAATTGTCGCTGGTATTTGATACTGTACTCAAGAATTTCGATAAAGGTACTTCTAAGTTTTCTCAATCATGGAGCAATAATTTTGTGAGGATTGTAAAAGGGGGTTATCCCGATTATTATTATACGGATCGTACGCTTCAGCAACTAAAAAATTCAGGTGGTATGCGCTTGATAAGAATCCAAAGAGCTTCGGATGCTATTGTTGATTACGATGATGCAAATAAAGATTTTATCACAGAAGCAAACTATCTTGGTCGCATCCATGAACAAGTTGTTGATGAATCTTTCAGGTTGTGGAGTTTTAAATTATTAAATCAAAAATTAAACTCAACTGAATGGAGAAAAAAGAAGGTTCCGGAAGGAGACTATTGGATAATAAAAGACAAAACACAATTTGAAAATTTATATAATCTAATAGAACAATTCAGTCAATCGATCCTTTTTCAAAAGAAGAATTTACTTAGCCTGCAAAAACAGGCAATTGATCTAATTACATTACTTAACAAAGAATATCATCTGGACTAATTACAATAGAAAATATTGGGACGATTGAAAATTAGGTATTGAAAAATTGGCTCAAATCACAGTAAAGGAACAATTTAAAAATGGAAGTACATCACCATCCTCACACAGCCCCGATAGCTATCGGGGGGGGGGGGAATGGACTCATTATCTATGGGAATTCATTAAACTTTTTCTTGCTGTGTTCTGCGGCTTTCTTGCAGAAAATATCCGGGACATAAGGTAGAAAAAGAAATAAGTGAGAAAACTAAATCCCTATAATACCAATATATAAAATAAAACATGGAAGTACACCAACATTCACATACTCAAAGGAAAAAATGGTCACACTATTTCTGGGAGTTTCTAATGTTATTCCTCGCCGTTTTCGCTGGATTTATGGCAGAAAACCAACGGGAGCATATGGTTGAACACCAACGGGCAAAAGATTACGCTTTCAATCTTTATGAAGAACTTAAGCTGGATACACAAAGTTTAACTAAAATTATTAAAGACAACTATGAAGTAGTTGGGAAACTTGATACTTTTTGTCTTTACATCCGGGAAAAAACTGAACGAAAGGTAAACAATGGCATGCTTTATTACTATTCATCTTACGCCACTGCCGTTTACAATTTCACTTCAAATAATACAACCATTGAGCAATTAAAAGGCTCTGGAAATTTGAGAATAATGGGAAATGAAGTATCACAGAAAATAAGTGACTACGGCAGAAGACTTCACGAATTGGAGTTTGAATACTTATTATCAAGAAGTGAATTTGAAAAAATTGAAGAATTGAATTTTAAAATTTTTGACGGATTCATCAAAACTCAATTATTTAATCCTTCAATCAGAAAACAATCCCGCGACACGGCATATAAAATTAACCCTCCTTTGATAAACAATGATACTTTGCTCATGAAAGAATTTGTAGGCTGGTTGAAATTCGAAGCACGTATCTATTTTCAGCAAAATGAAAATCTCCTTAAACCATTAAAACAATCTGCCATTGAATTACTTGCCTTGTTAAAAAAAGAATATCATTTTGAATAGTAGCAAGAATCAAGAGCCAAGAATTAAGAATTAAGAATTTGAATAGAAGTACTTAAATACTCAAACGAAAACCATACAAATAATTTATAAGAAAACGTTTATGCACTCTATTTATTCATTTTAAAGAATTATCCAATAAAAAATAAAAAGTAACTTAAAACAATCATAAAATTAATGCATTGAAATCACAGGTTCCCTACTGGATAACAATTCGTACGGATAAATGGACAAGAAATTCACAGGATTCTTACAGAATTTATTTGCGGAAAATTATCAACAGATATTGAATGCTAAATTCAGAAAGAATCCTGTGAGTTTTTTCTCTCTACCTTCAACTAAGGTGACATCCAGAAGGGAACTTGTGAGTTAATTGTATGAAGATTATTTTTGAAATGACATTTAATAGCTAATATCAAACCATGGAAGTACACCAACACTCACACGTAAACCGTTCAAATAATTAGAGAGAATACGTTTATGTCCTATATTTTTTTACTTTTAAAGAATTATCCAATAAAAAATAAAAAGTAACTTAAAGCAATCATTAAATTAATGCATTGAAATCACAGGGTCGAGTAAGCAAGGGCATTGCAGCCCAAGCTTCTCACGGAACCGTACTTGAAAGTCTCCCTTCATACGGCTCTTATTATCCAATCAACTATTAATACCCATTCTCCAGTGATAGAATAATGTTGGCAAGTCAGATTGT
>JANOVV010000093.1:0-10315 GCA_031417555.1 Bacteroidota bacterium | reverse complement strand
ATCAAAATTATCACCTTGTGGTATGCCATCATTTGGAGAAGTAAAGCCACTACCTTTTGATCCGTTGGTACATACACAGCCTATGCAACCTGCATTTCCACCACCGCCTGATGCACCAAATAAGTGGCCGATATCATAATTTGCACTTCCAATTACATTCGTTAAAGTGGTTTGTAATTGTTGGTTCCATGCTCCGCCGGCACCCGTAGCTGCTGCTGAATATGGATCTGTAGAAGCGCTTGTATAAATAACCAGGTCATTATTTGCAATCAATGTCATATGAACACCAAAATCCATTTCGAAAACACCATTCACACGTGTCATGCTGTTATTCATAGCAGCTAATGCCAATGCTTTTGTACCTCCGAAATAAACAGTATATTCTCCTGTACAAGATAATGCTAAACGGTAATTTCTTAGTATTCCGTCATCAGCATTAGGCGCAAAAGCAGGATTGTTGCCTGTATTTACAGCTGACATTACGGAACATTCAAATGGAGTTAATGAAGATGCTTTGTCAGATTTGCGATATACCGCATAACTGCTAAGATCTGTTGTATACGGCTCAATAAATACTGCAGATTTATTTGCTTTAATTAACATTGTTTGTAATCCCAATGGAGAAACACTGAAATAAATAACCTCTGATGGGTCTTCAATACCGCGTCCTACATAAGAATTAATACTGGGATATTTTGCCTCTAATTCAGGTTCCATATTGGAATTTTCCTGAACCCTGAAATGACTAATTGAACCATCTGCATCCGGGAAAGAAACAATAACATTTGAACTACTATTCCTGTTTTTAGGTGAGTTGACTAGGACATTTTTTAATGCATTAATGTCCAATTCAAACAATTTAAATTTTGTTAGACCAATTTTGTTATCGTTCAAAACAGACTTACTGTTTTTGACGGTTGCCTTCCAGAATAAATCTCCACTCTGCGCAATCGATAAATTTGCAATAGCCATTATGGCAATTAAGAGTAATCCTTTTTTCATAGGTTTGGTTTTTGAAATTAGTTATTGTGTAAATTATATTGGATGCTTTTATTGAGTACGTCAAATATAATGGTTTTAATTTCATATGAAATAAAATTGGGAAACATTTGTTTTTTAATAATTTATCAACAAAAATTACTATTTTTTTTAAAAGGAACCCTATAAAGCCGATATCATTTTTTAATTGATGATAAAAAATTTATGAAGTAATTGAAATATTATTCTGTCAATAATTTTTATTTGTTTAGAATTGCCGACAATATTTTTATTTTATTAATTATCTATTTATGAAAAGCAAGAATAATAATAAACAAAATAAAATCACTTCAAATAAAAAGCAAGTTGTTTTTAATACAAACATTCCGTCTAAATATTATTTTCCTCTTTTTGCAATTCTTATATTAACAGTAATAATATATCGTCCTGTTTTTTTCAACGGCTTTGTATGGGACGATGGTCCATATGTGCTGAATAATTTAAATGTCCAGTCATTCAATCTGAAAAATATTCTTTTCAATTTTGAAATGGGGAATTATCATCCGTTTACAATGCTGGCATTTGCTACAGAATACTATTTTTTTGGCTTGAATGAAACCGGCTTTCATGCTGTTAATCTGTTTATTCATTTGTTAAATATTGTTTTGGTATTCTATGTAGTTTTTCTTTTAAATGGTAATCCTACTATTGCGATTTTAGTTTCTTTATTATTCGGCATTCATCCTTTACATGTGGAATCTGTTGCCTGGATATCGGAGTTGAAAGATTTACTTTACACCTTTTTCTTCCTCGGATCTTATATTTTCTATATCAGATATATTCAGTTTTCGAAAAATAAATTTTATATATTATCATTGATTCTTTTTCTTGCTTCTACTCTTTCCAAAGCCATGGCCGTTTGTCTGCCTGTTGTATTTTTTCTTACTGATTACTTCAAAGGCAGAAAAATAAATTCGAAAACAATTCTCGAGAAGCTGCCTTTTTTGTTAATTTCTTTTTCAATGGGCATACTTGCCATCTTCGCACAGAAATCATCCGGAAGTATTCAGGATATTACTAACTATTCATTTTTCGAAAGAGTAATTTTTGCCGGATATGGTTTTATGTCTTATCTGATTAAATCAATTTTACCTGTTAATCTGAGTGCTTATTATCCCTATCCGATCAAAAGCGGAGAAACGATTCCTGCTATTTTTTTTATTTATTTTTTATTATTCATAGGATTAGTCGCGGGTGTTGTTTATTCAATTCGATATACCAAGAAAATTTTTTTCGGAATTGCTTTTTTTGCAATTGCCGTTTTTCTTGTTTTACAACTTTTACCGGTAGGTGGAGCAATTATGGCTGACCGTTATAGCTATGTTCCTTTAATTGGGATTTTTTATTTAATGGCTGAAGGAATTAATGGCATGTTTAAAAAGAAGTTAATATTTCCGGCTGTAATCTTTATTGGAATATTTGTTATATTTTTTTCAATAAAAACATATGAAAGAAATCTTATATGGAAAAACGGACTTTCTCTATGGAGCGATGTGATTAGCAAATATCAAACGGTACCTGTTGCTTACAACAACAGGGGTATAGATCTTGTAAAGATTAATAATAATAAAGAAGCATTGATTGATTTTAATAAAGCATTGGAACTCCGTCCCGGGTATGTAAGTGCATTAACAAATCGCGGACATCTGTTTATGGATGAGAGGAAATTTGATATGGCTCTCAATGATTACAATATGGCTGTTAGATTGCAGCCAAACGATGCAGAAATTTTTCTGAACAGAGGAAATCTTTTTCAGAATATGCAGAAATTTGATGAGGCTTTAAGTGATTATAATATGTCCATTAAGTTATTTCCATCAAGCAGTCAGGCTTTTTATAGTCGTGGATTACTTATGATGCAAAATAAAAAAACGGATTTAGCCTCTACTGATTTCAGTGAATCAATCCGGCTTTTTCCATCTTTTACAGAAGCTTACATCAACCGCGGAATTGCTTTACAGGAAATGAACCGGTTTGAAGAAGCTATTCCCGATTTTAACAAAGCCATAAAACTTAATCCTGCAGACCCAAAAGCATATTTTAACCGAGGCAACGTATTGGCCAATCAAAAAAGATTTGATGAAGCGATAACTGATTTTTCAAAAGCGATCGAATTGAAAAATGATTATGGCTTAGCATATTTTAGCCGGGGAATTGCCAGTATTAATTCAGGAAAAAAAGATGCCGGTTGCAATGACCTGAAACTAGCCATAAATTTTGGATTCGGCCGGGCTAATGAAGCAATGAATCAACTTTGTCGATGATTCGTTTTAATACGCTATGAAAAACAATTATCCACTTTGATTTATTACTTTTGCGCTCATTATTTTAAAAATTACGTTTTATTAAAGACCTGATTTTTTCCCGGAATTAAGATTATAGACATATGGAGTTGGAAAAAGAAATATCCAGAAGAAGGACATTTGCGATTATTAGTCACCCCGATGCGGGTAAAACTACTTTAACGGAGAAATTTCTGTTGTTTGGCGGAGCTATTGTCACAGCTGGAGCTGTAAAAAGCAATAAGATTAGAAAATCTGCAACATCCGATTTTATGGAAATCGAAAAGCAAAGGGGAATTTCTGTGGCGACTTCCGTAATGGGTTTTGATTATAAGGATAAGCGCGTTAATATCCTCGATACTCCCGGACACAAAGATTTTGCCGAGGACACATACCGGACTTTAACAGCCGTTGATTCAGTTATTCTGGTTATCGATTGTATTAAAGGAGTTGAAGAGCAAACGGAAAAGCTTATGAGCGTTTGCCGTATGAGGAATACACCCGTTATTATTTTCATCAACAAAATGGATCGTGAAGGAAAAGATCCTTTCGATTTGCTTGACGAACTACAAAACAAGTTAAAGATACATGTACGTCCTTTATCGTGGCCGATCAGCCAGGGTGAATCTTTTCAGGGAGTTTATAATTTATACAGGAAAGAATTAAATATATTCGAACCTAATAAAACGGGTATATCAGAAAATAAAGCGAAGATTGTTGAATTAGCGGATGATAAAATTGCAGCATTTATCGGTGAAAAACATACAGAGAAATTGCGTGAAGATATTCACCTCATTGAAGGTGTTTACGAACCATTTAATAGTGAATTGTATCGCGATGGTTTGCTTGCGCCGGTATTTTTTGGAAGTGCAGTAAATAATTTTGGTGTTCTCGAACTTCTGGAAACATTTCTGGAAATAGCTCCTTATCCTTCATCAAGAGAAGCAACAGAAAGAATGATACAGGCTACTGAGAATAATTTTTCAGGATTTGTTTTTAAGATTCATGCGAATCTGGATCCAAATCACCGCGACAGAATTGCTTTTTTAAAAATATGTTCAGGTAAATTCGAAAGAAATAAATTTTATTGGCATACTCGTTTAGGTAAAAAAGTAAGATTTAATAATCCGACAAGTTTTATGGCCAATGAAAAAACGCTCATTGAAGAGGCGTTTCCCGGAGACGTAATTGGATTGTTTGACAATGGAATCTTTAAAATCGGCGATACATTAACGGAAGGGGAGATGCTGCACTTCAAAGGGATACCTAGTTTTTCACCTGAGATTTTTAAAGAAGTAGAAAACCGTGATCCTTTTAAAACGAAACAACTCGAGAAGGGTATTCAGCAATTGACTGAAGAAGGCGTTGCTCAATTATTTACCCAACAACCCGGTAACAGGAAAATTGTAGGTACAGTCGGAGAACTCCAGTTTGATGTTATCAAATTTAGATTGGAACATGAGTATGGAGCGAAGTGTGAATTTCGACCATTGAGTTTTACAAAAGCATGTTGGATTACTGCCGATAGCAATGAAGCTCTTGAACAATTTATTAGTAACCGAGCTTCAGCAATTTCTTACGATAAAGAAAACCGTCCCGTATATTTTTCAGAAAGTGACTGGATGCTGAAAATGATTAAACAGAGTTTTTCTGCTATTCATTTTCATACAACTTCCGAATTCAGTAATGGTAGTAAATCAGAGATTGAATTAGCCTGAGAGATGAACCAAAATCAACTATTTTTGAACATTATAACTAAATAAAATCCATTCATTCTTCTTTTTAAGGTTCAGGCGATGTTTTTATTTTTAGGATCCGGTCCTCGTTTGTAAATAATTAATCCATTTAAAAAGTTTCTTAACAATTGATCGCCGCAAGGCATATAATTAGTGTGATCTTCTTTCCTGAAAATTGCATTCAATTCACTTTTACTCACCTCATAATCGACAAGCTTTAATATTTTTAAGATATCATCATCTTTTAATTCAAGCGCAACTCTTAATTTTTTAAGGATGTCGTTATTTGTAAGCATTGTTATAAATTTTTATTTTTTTTCTTCCTTATAAATTATTCCAACATCTTTTAGCATTGTATTTATATTTTCATGCCTGTAACGGATAAAAGAAAGCAAGCCTTTGAAAGCAAATTCGGAAATCGCCACATTCTCTAATAGTGATTTTTCATACTGCACCATCGTCATTACTTTTCCGGAATCTGCTTTGAGTGCAGGAGCTATTAACTTGTGCATTTTACGAATAAAGTTTTCCAACGAATCCAACGACATATATTCATTTATTCTTGCGACTTCATTCAAATATTTTTTTTTCAAAATATCGTTATTTACTATTTTAGAAGGAAGCGGTAATTGAAACAAATCATCATTCTCCCTGCCGGGTAAAATGTAATAATCAGCACTTGTTTCATCATACTTATTTAATGAAATGTTATAATCCCAGGGTAAATAATAATATTTTTTTTCAGTTGAATCTCTATAGATGTAATAATTTTGTCCATAAAAATAACTATCCCAATTGTTAAAAATTATATCAGCAGCAAATACAGTAATGTAAGAATTAAAATCAAAATCTGTTTTCAAACTATCATAAAATACATTGGCAGGTGTTGTGTTAATTTTTTTTGATAAACCAATAAGGTTAGACCAGGCTTCAGGAGTATTTTTTGCTTTAATCTCATAGTTATTTCTAAAAGACAATGTGTCATCGGCAAACCAATATAAATATCCGGCAAGCGCTTTGATGAGTTCTCCGCTGGGTACTTTAAAGTAATTAGAGAAAAAAGCTTTATCCACCTGCTCAATCATTGCATACAACCCTTTGTATTTATTATTCACATATACTTTTGCAAAAGAAGTACGTGGTGCCATTATGCCAGCATCTCTAAATATTTTATATGCAACCGTATTTCGTAACATACTAGGATCCGGAAATTCATTGGAAAGATTCAAACGATATAATCCATCAAATGTCCTTCCTTTTACAAATGAATTAAAATATATTTTTAACGGTTTTTTATTTGTTGGTATTGAATTGGATAAATTGCCTTTTAATTTTACACCAATACTGTCCATCTTTTTACCGTCAATTTGTATACTCGCCAGAAGAGGTTTAGCACTATCATCACCGTAATGATCATATTCACTATGCTCCGTATCGTAACGTTGAACAAGTGTATCCCAATAATGTGGCTGTGTAAAAAACAAACGAACAATATGTACAGAGTCGTTGGAGAAAACAGAATTTCCGTTTGAAAATTGTGCGAATGAATTTTGTCCTAAAAAAATACAAAGTAAAAACAGAATAAGCCGGTAGACTTTTGGCTTAATAGACTTGCTTATCTGAACAAAATAGTTTGTCCCTGATTTAAAAATTTTATTACTTCTAAAATTAGTGTTTAACATTTCTTCTAAATAATGGTATTATTAAAGAAAAACTATTTGCCAAAAATAGACCGAATTTCTTTAATATTTTAATTTGGAAGATTATCTGGAAAATTCAGACAAATAAATTGTTTGTGTAATGTCATCATTGTAATCTTATTGTAGCTCAGGAAGACATTCGAAAGCAAAAAAAGAGTAAAACTTCATGTTAGAGACGGAATTTTGTATGACTTTTAATAAACAGAGATACATTCAATTAAAAAAAACATTGAAAGCTTATATTTCTTAAACTGCTTAAAAGAAGTATAAAAAACCGGCTTGCATACCTCATAATCAATGCCTATTTTAGTTGGCCTATTGAAAATGCATTCCACAGTCAATTTCGCCATTCCACCACAGAATCCTTTAACCGGGAATTAGAAAAATATTAGCCCTTAACTATTTGATTATTAATTATATGAAAAGAATTGTATTTCTTTTTTTATTATTAAGCCTGATATTTTTTAAATCGTCGGCTCAGTTTTCCCATGCAGGGAGAGGAATGTATGTCGACAAGTTTTTCAGAACTGCTAAAAACACAAGTGGCGCTACTGTTGTAAATCCTGTTTTTTCAATTCTTGGAGTCCAGGCAAAAGAAGATTCCCTTTTAAACTATGCAAGAGAGAATCATATTACTTATTTAATTCTTTATGATCTTCATTACGTATTCGGCAATACAACTTTTGAAAATTATCTATGCGCTTTTATTACTAAAGCAAAAACAAAGTATTGTATAGAAAAAATCGGAGCGGCCTCATCTTGTACCTCATTATTTGATAATGTTTTTTCTCTTGTGCCAACTGCACCAATTTTATTTTCAGAAAGAGTTAATGCCAATCGTTATTCTTCTGAAGATCAAAATAAATTAAGCATTGTTGAAACTCAATATTTCCCCGGCGATTCATTATTTTATCTTTCGGAAGCAACTAAATTCAATATGCGATTGGCCGTTTTTAATGATGGATGCGCTGAGAAATTTGATCTTATGGTTTCCGAATATGAATTTTGGAATGCTTCTGTTGATGATTGCCTCGGTGATCTTCCTACAAAGGATCAAAAGTATTTACGTTATCAGAATTTGATTAATAATATGGATGTGATACGTGATAATTACAATTCATCACATGCATCTCATCAAATTTATGTTGAAACTTATCTTGGCTATATAAATCAAAACTCTGCCTATTCTCATCAGGCAATTGCCAATTGGATTGATACTACTTACAGCGGTAAAAGAAGAGTTGACAGGATTAACAACCATTATTATGGTACCGATCCTTCCCGTTTATACAGCCGTACGACAGCCGGCCAGAACAATAGCGGTTATTATCTAACTCGCTTTTTAGATTTTTGCCAGAGTTCTACAGCCAATCAAACTAATTTTCACCCGATTTTTAGTTCTGAATATATTCCATGGGGTGCCGGTGGAACTTATCTCGGAGGTTGGTTTTCTCAAAATGTGAATAATAACATTTTCACCGCCGAAAAATACTTTTATGATGATTGGTATGATGATGCAGTAAATTTCCATCTTACCACAGTTGGGAGTCCAACTTTAGGGACAGTTGTTCAACCGGGAGGAGTTGTTTGGTTTAGTGCAAGTCAATTAGTGAATCATTTAAATGATCCTGTTTTATATACTTCAAACAGTCCCGTTTGTGTTCCGTCGGGACAAAACGGTAGCTTGCAGTTTGAATATCAGGGACCAATTGAACAAGGTCTGAGTTATAAATTTTATATAACCAATTCAGGTAATTCCACGATTCGATGTGGATCTGCAAATTCCATTGCTTGGCCTGCTTATAATCCGGCAACACAGACATCTATAGATTTAAATGCAGCCTTAAATAGTTGTTCATTGCCCGTTGGCGATTATGATGTTCATTTTGAACTCAGTTATAATAATGATTGTTCCGAATATATCGCTCCTTTAACTCGTGTTAGCATTGTAAATTCAGGTAAAATAGTAGCACTGACTCCTACTACCGTGTGCCAGGGTAATCCGGTTTACCTGCAGGCAAATTCATCTGGCGGAGGAACTACTACCTATGCATGGTATGACGGTACTACAGCAATCAGCGGAGCAACTTCTTCAACATATGCACCGAGTGCTTCATCTACAGGATCACATTCTTATTCATGTCTGATTACAAGTTCTGTAAGCGGTTGTTCTGCAAACCGATCGAATACAATACCGGTTACAATAAATACATATCCTTCCGCATCAATTACTACTCAAAGTACAAGTTCCTGTTCGGTTACCTTAATGGCTAATCCTGCAGGTGGTACTTATCTTTGGAATGATGGTTCAATAGGCTCAACGTATACAACAAGTTTTACCGGTACCTATTCTGTTGCTGTTACAAATAATGGGTGCAAAAGTAATTCCCCGAATTTTACAGTAAGCAGTATAAGCGGCTCCGGTACAGTGACACCTGCGGTTTCTATTTCTGCAAATACCGGAAATGCAATTTGTTCTGGAACAACTGTAATTTTTACTGCCACTCCTTCTTATAGTGGCAGCGCTCCCGTTTTTCAATGGAAAAAGAATGGATCAAATGTTGGAACAAACAGCAATTTCTATACAATAAGTAATTTGGCAAATAATGACATTATAAGTTGTGTAATGACAAGTAATTTGTCATGTGCTTCTCCTTTAACTGCAACAAGCAATAGCTTAACCATGACGGTAAATGCAATTGTCACTCCTTCAGTAATTATCTCATCAGGTAGCGGAAATACAATATGCAGTGGTACCAATGTTACGTTTACTGCAACGCCAACTAATGGAGGAACGTCTCCGGTTTACCAATGGAGAAAAAACGGAGTCAATGTCGGTCCTAACAGCAGTACATATTCTGATAATCTAATTGCAAATTCAGATGTTATTAATTGCATTATAACCGGCAATGCTACTTGTCCTTCTACCGCTTCTGTAACAAGCAATAGTATAACATTAACTGTAAATCAATATGTAGTTCCTTCGGTAAGCATTGTTTCAAACTCCGGCAGTTCAGTTTGCTCAGGAACTAATGTGACTTTTACGGCAACTCCTGTTAATGGCGGTTCCACGCCGGTTTATCAATGGAAAAAAAATGGAAGCAATGTTGGATCAAACAGTATAACATATTCGACTACTTCACTGGCAAACAGTAATGTTATTACCTGTGTAATGACAAGCAATCTTCTTTGTGTTTCACCGGTTTCTGCAACGAGCAATGGAATTACGATGACGGTAACAACAAATGTAACTCCTTCCATAAGTATAAGCGCAAATCCCGGAAGTTCGATTTGTGCGGGAACCAATGTGACTTTTACGGCAGTACCAGTTAATGGCGGCAGTTCACCGGTTTATCAATGGAAAAAGAACGGAAGTAATATTGGCACGAACAGCAATACTTATTCTGATAACTCACTTACTAATAATGCAGTTATTTCTTGTACCATGACAAGCAATTTGACATGTGTGTCATCGGTTACAGCTGCCAGTAGTAATATTACAATGACTGTGAATCAATTTGTTTCTCCGGCAGTTTCTATAAGCGCGAATCCGGGTAAC
>JANOVV010000092.1:0-49685 GCA_031417555.1 Bacteroidota bacterium | reverse complement strand
CTCCAGATAAGGAAATGTATGCGCTCCGCATTTATCGCCAAGTAACAATGAATCGCACTGTGAAAAATTTCTTGCATTGTCAGCCTTTTTTGAAATCTTCACTAATCCGCGGTAGCTGTTATTACTGAATCCGCCAGAAATCCCTTTCGAGATGATTGTGCTTTTTGTATTCTTACCGAGATGGATCATCTTGGTTCCGGTATCTGCTTGCTGATAATTATTTGTAACAGCAACACTATAAAATTCTCCGGTTGAATTATTTCCTTTTAATATTACACTTGGATATTTCCATGTGATAGAAGAACCTGTCTCGACTTGTGTCCAGGAAATTTTTGAATTATCTCCTGAGCATATTCCACGCTTTGTTACAAAATTGTAAATACCGCCTTTTCCGTTTTTATCTCCGGGATACCAATTTTGAACTGTCGAATATTTTACCTGTGCATCCTTGTGAGAAAAAATTTCTACAACTGCAGCATGCAATTGATTTTCATCACGCATTGGTGCCGTGCAGCCTTCGAGGTAACTGACGAACGATCCTTCATCGGCAATAATAAGAGTACGTTCAAATTGACCCGTCCCTGCAGAATTTATTCTGAAGTATGTAGATAACTCCATCGGACAACGAACACCTTTTGGAATATAACAAAATGATCCGTCACTGAAAACTGCGCTATTAAGTGCTGCATAAAAATTATCTGTCGGCGGAACTACTGAACCTAAATATTCTTTTATAAGATCCGGATGATCCTGAACTGCTTCACTAAACGAACAAAAAATAATTCCAAGTTCTGAAAGTGCTTCGCGAAAAGTGGTTTTAACAGAAACGCTGTCAATAACTGCATCGACTGCAACATTTGCTAATCGTTTTTGTTCTTCAAGTGAAATGCCTAGCTTATCAAATGTTTTTTTTATTTCAGGATCCAGTTCATCCAGACTATTCAGCGTTACTATTTGTTTAGGCGCAGAATAATAAATGATGTCTTGAAAATCAATTTTCGGATAATGTACATTCGGCCATTTCGGTTCTGTCATTGTTAACCAGTGACGATATGATTTCAACCTCCATTCGAGTAACCATTCTGGTTCATTTTTTTTCTTGGAAATAAAACGAACAATATCTTCACTTAACCCTTTTGGAGCATTATCTGATTCTATGTCACTTACAAAGCCATATTTGTAATCGCCTTGTGTTACATCATCAATTATTTTTAAATCTTCTGACATTTGATTTACATTCAATATTTATATAAAACCCTCTTTTTGCTACAGATTAATGCTTATTTATATTCAATCTAAAGAGAAAATCGGGACAAAAAAAAATTAAACTGAAAAACTCTCGCCACAACCACATGTTCTGGAGGCATTTGGGTTCTGAAACAGAAATCCTTTTCCATTTAATCCATCACTAAAATCAAGCTCAGTTCCAATCAAATAAAGGAAGCTTTTCTTGTCACAAACAATCTTAATCCCCTTATCCTCAAATACTTTGTCCTCCGGTTTTTGAATAGTATCAAATTCCAGCTTATAAGTTAAACCGGAACATCCGCCACCTTCAACACCCACTCGAATGAAGGCTTCCGTTTCTTTATGCTCTTTTTGCATTAATTCCAGAGCTTTTTCTTTTGCACGCTCGGTTACTGTTATCATTTTTTGCCTTTCTGCTTTAAAATCAGCTACAAAGGTAGGGTTTGAGACACTGAGAAACAAGGATTAATAGGTCAAAAATCAAATGCTTAATGTTTGATTTTTTGAAAACAACAACCTTTCAATCTCAATCAGATAGGGTTATTTTAATTGACCGCCGGTTTATAGAAATCTCAAGAGAAAAAACCGATACTTTCGCAGCTATGTTTGAAAATAAAAATAACAGAACTGAATTAAGTTCCCTTGGTGAATTTGCAATTATTGATCACATATCTGAAGGAATAGAATTAAAAAATCCGGAAAGTATAAAAGGTATTGGTGACGATGCTGCTATATTATCGATTGGCGATAAAATGACTGTCGTGAGTACCGACATGCTTGTAGAAGGTGTGCACTTCGATCTAATGTTTCATCCATTGAAACATCTCGGTTATAAATCTGTTGTTGTAAATCTAAGCGACATCTATGCGATGAATGCAACACCTAAACAGATTTTAGTAAGTATTGCTATATCAAACCGTTTTTCTCTAGAGGCTGTAGAAGAATTGTATGCAGGAATAAGAATGGCTTGTGAACGATATAATGTTGACCTGGTAGGTGGTGATACCACATCATCTACATCCGGACTTATTCTTTCCGTAACTGCAATTGGTATTGCCTCAAAAGATGAAATTGTATATCGCAGCGGTGCGAAAGAAAATGATTTGCTTTGTGTTTCCGGAGATCTTGGAGGAGCGTATGTTGGTTTGCAACTTTTAGAAAGAGAGAAAAAAATATTTATTGAGAATCCTAAAATACAACCTGACTTGAGTGGTAATGATTATATTTTAGAAAAACAGTTGAAGCCTGAAGCAAGAAAAGATATAGTAGACAAATTAAAAGAGCTTGGTGTAATTCCTACTTCAATGATTGATGTTTCTGATGGACTTTCCTCCGAGGTTTTACATCTCTGTCGGCAGTCCGGCGTTGGTTGTAGTATTTACGAAGACAAGATTCCTATCGATCCTCAGACCTATGAACGCGCACGTGAATTTAATTTAGATCCAACAGTATGTGCTTTAAATGGCGGGGAAGATTACGAATTGCTGTTTACAATTAATCAGAAAGACTATGAGAAGCTTCGTGAACATTTGGATATTTCTATTATCGGTCATATTACAGATGCTGCTTCAGGATTTAATTTAATTGATAAATCGGAAAATGTAGTCAAGCTTACTGCACAAGGATGGGATGGTTTACTTAAGAAAGAGGATTCAAATTTTTAAATCCATTATTTTTATCATTTACTAAAAGCTAAACTTTGCGTTAAATTATGTGTTTGCATTTATTATAAATTAATTCTTTTTAAGAAAATACTTTTTACCTAAGTACTCATAAATAGTTATATTAAGGAGAATTAAAAGCATCCCATAAAATACATCTTCAACAGGAATTGTCAAAAGCCGAATTCCTAAATTTTCTGCATCATTATAAATCACAACGGGTTGATCGGGTCCTGTGCCTGTAAGAATTCCATTACAGATAAAAAATGGAATTAATAAAACCAGGTATGAAACATAAAATAATTTCATCCAATCGGCTTTTTTGACAAGAGTGTTATAGAGTATTAAAATAAAAAGTAAGGTGAATGTTACTGATGTATATAAATGTGAATGATAAATCAATGAGAACGATCCAAGAAATAAAAGCAATATTGATGATACAATAATAGAACGGCCTTGAATATTGGGTTTTATTAATGTTCCAAAACAATGATAGGTAAAAACACATGCATAGGGTATGCAAATAAAAAAAAGAATTTCCTCAACGGGTATATTGAAAAAATAATAACCCATTAAATAGCGATTGTTAAATTCCCATACTCCTGCATTTGTAAAAATAATATCCCAAATAATAAAAAAAATTGCCGTTAAAATAAGTGCAGGAAAAAATGCTCTCCACTTTTTATGAAAATTTATTTTAGGATGAAATGAAAAGAGAAATGGTACGAGTATAGCTGACAAGTCGACCAGAACGTATGTAAAACGCATCATGATAATTAAAGTCCGGCCTCTTTAAGGTATTTCCTAGGTATAAATAAAAGGCCGAAACATTCACCGTCTTCTTTGTTTAGATGTTTGTGGTGAACTTTATGGGCTTTTCTTAATGCATTGAAATAAGGAAAACTGAGTCTTTTTAAAAAATGGATTCTTTGATGAATCAGAACATCATGAACAATAAAATATGTTAAGCCATAAAGCGTAATCCCGAGCCCGGCATAGAATACATAATTCATTGTACTAAAGCCGGAAAAAATACAAATGATACCGGGAATAGCAAAAAACAAAAAGAAGAAATCATTTCTTTCAAAAAAACCATAAGTGTCTTTACGATGATGGTCTTTATGTAAAGACCAAAGAAGACCATGCATAATATACTTATGAGTAAACCATGCAACCCCTTCCATACTAAAGAAGGCTGCTAGTAAAACAAGTATTTTAGTGTATATCATTGTATTTATTTTTAACTTTTATTAAATCGCCAAAAATATTCCGATCGATACATATTTTCAACCATGATGTATAAAGGTCGGGACTTTTTTCGATATCTGTTATTAGTTGATCCGGTTTAATATATCTCCATTCGCTTGCTTCCAGTGGATCTGGATGAGGAAGTTGATTGGAAATTCCATAGAAAATATGATCTATTTCATTTTCGATCAATCCATTAGTAAAAACAGACTTATATTGAAAAGAACAAAGAAAGTTGAGGGGTGTTGAAATTTTCATTTCCTGATCAAGCCTCCGAATGGCTGCATTTAATGTACTTTCACCGGGAGACGGATGGCTACAACATGTATTAGTCCACAACCCGGCAGAATGATATTTATTGTCTGCTCTTTTTTGCATGAGTAATTCTCCTTTATCATTAAAGATGAAAACAGAAATTGCCCGATGAAGAAGTCCTTTTAAATGAGCTTCTAATTTATCGATAGTTCCAATAGCTTTATCGTTTTCATCTATGAGTATTATCTTTTCATCCATCGGAAAATTTCTTTTTTTCAATTTCACTACAATATGTTGAATTGATCATGGATATTTTTATTCTCACTTTTAAATCTTTATCCTCTGAAAAATTCCAGTTTTTTAGAATAAATTCTTTGTCTCCTTTTATATTTTTTGAATATCCCAAGATAAATGGCAGATTGGTTTGAACACAAAACCTTAGAAACCGCAATTCCAGATTTAACTTATCAGTATATATTGAATATTCAAGTAGATTTTTTCCCGTGTTAAATAATTTTATTTTATCAAACGGAGAAAACGTTCTTTTTGCTTCAAATAAAATTGCAATACTTTTATATGCTGTTAATATTGGACTATTAATCTGATTCGGTTGATTTATTCTATTTAAAAATTCTGAAGGGTCATTTTCAACAAAGGCTCTAAAACAAGTTTCCCTCAATTGAATAAGATCGCTTTTTTGTGCAAATAAAAATTGAGAAATCAAAAGAAAAATTACTGCAACAAAATTTTTCATATATAATTTAATTTTTCCTTTAAAATACAATTAAACATTAGACTTATTTTTTTACTTGCCGGCAACCGAACTCTTTCCAATAGAACTTTTTCTGCAGAATATTTTTTTATTTTTCGGAACAAATTTATATAATAACTATAAGCTAGATAAACTCCTCTTCGTGAACCTAAAGGAAGCATCCTTATACCCTCTAACGCTATTTTAAATTCTGCTTCAATTTCTTTTTCTATATTATTCTTCTCATTGAAAGTAAAATTGCCATTTGATTTTGGAAAATAAAATCTTCCTAATTCATTAATGTCATTTCCGATATCTCGTAAAAAATTTACCTTTTGAAATGCAGACCCAAGCTTCATAGCATAAGGTTTAAGTTTTTCGTATTTCAATATGTCGCCTTCAGTAAATACTTTAAGGCACATAAGTCCAACAACTTCAGCTGAACCTAATATATATTTATCGAATGTTTCTTTGTTATATTCTTTTTTTTCAAGATCCATTTCCATACTTTCAAAAAAAGTGTTTAATAAATCAAGTCCAATATTATATCGGTTTGCTGTCTCTTGGAAACTATTTAAGACCGGATTTAAACTGATTCTTTGCTCAATAGCTTCCAATGCATCTGTCTTAAACTTACTAAGCAAATAATTTTTATCATACTGATGAAATGAATCAACAATTTCATCAGCACATCGCACTAAACCATAAATATTATAGATCGGTTTATGCAGCTTTCTGTCCAGAAACTGAATACCGAGTGTAAAGCTGGTACTATAAGACTGAGTAATCTTTTTACTGCATGCTGCAGAAATGGTATCGAAAATTATTTTCATCTTTTAATTTTTAAACTTTGAAGAAGTTCTTCTGATGCGATTTGTCCTGAAATAATAGATGGTGGAACGCCGGGCCCTGGTACGGTGAGTTGGCCGGCATAAAATAAATTGTTAATTTTTTTACTTTTTATTTTGGGTTTGAATATTGCACTTTGAAAAAGTGTGTTTGCCAATCCATAAGCATTTCCTTTAAAAGCATTGTAATCTTTTTGGAAATCGGAAACGCAATAACTTTTTTTATAAACGACATGTTGCCGAATATTTTCGTTTGTATATTTTTCTAGCCTTGTCATTAACAAATTATAATATTCTTCTCTTTTCTCTTCAAAATCATTAACAAGACCGGTAGCGAGAGGCATTAAAATAAAAATATTTTCCATTCCATCCGGTGCAACATGGGGATCCGTCACTGAAGAACAACAAACATAAAACAATGGTCGGGAAGGCCATTTTTTTGTCTGGTAAATTTCTTTTGCATGCACATCATAATCTTCATCAAAAAACAAGTTATGATGATCAAGTTTATTAATTTTTTTATTAACTCCAAGGTAATAAATAAGGCAAGAAGGTGAAAGTATGCGTTCTTCCCAATATTTTTTTGAATATCTTCTAAATTCCGGTGTAAGTAAATCTTGCTCAATATGATTATAGTCAGCAGAACCAATAACAGCATCAACTTCCAGTTTATTTTTATTTGTTTGAATTCCGGTTATGCGATTTGTTTGAATTTCAAATTTCTCAACCGGTTCATTTAAGTGAAACTTCACATTCAGATTTAATGCAATCGTTTTCATTGCATCAATTATTTTACCCATTCCACCCATTGGATACCATGTTCCTAACGAATATGCAGCATGATCCATCAGACTATACATTGCGGGAATTTTTTCCGGAACAGAACCAAGAAATAAAACTGGAAATTCAAGTAAAGAAACAAGATGTGGATTCTTAAAATGTCTTTTTACATGTTTACTAAAGGATGAAAAAAGTTTGATTTTCCAGGCTTGTTTTATGGTTTTAAAACTTAGATATTCAATTATTGAATCGGCCGTTTTATCAATCATCCCACTCATAGAAACAGTATATTTTGTTTCAGCATCTTTCATGAATAATCTTAATTTATCAGCAGCACCTTTTTCTTTTTCTTCAAATAATTCACAGAGTTTCTCAAGACTGTTAGGTATTTTCATTACATCATTATTGGAAAAAATAACAGTGAAAGACGGATCTAATAATTTAAGGGAATAGAAATCTGTTGAAGTATAACCGAAATTATTATAGAATTTTTCGAATACCTCAGGCATCCAGTACCAACTGGGACCCATGTCAAATGTAAAGCCATCAACAATTAATTGACGGGCACGTCCTCCAACAGTTGCATTTTTTTCATAGACATTTACGTCTAATCCTTTGGCTGCAAGAAAGGACGCTGCAGATAATCCCGCAAATCCAGAACCTATAATAGCAACGGGTTTTCCCAATTTGATTTAATTATTATTTCTAATGGAAACTATTTTTATTTAATAAACATATTGAATTGCTCTACGGATGTTACAATTTGTAATTTCTTTTTATTTTTTATCCCATCAAATACTTCTTTTTTTCCGCAAGCAACAATGGATGTATTTTTAAAATCTTTTTCAAGATTTTTAATTAACATCTGAATTGATTTCTTTGGTTGATGCTTAACCAGAAAAAAAAGTGCGTCTGTAGGTTGATTAAAATAAATCGCTTCTTTTAAACTTTCATAGGGTATTTTTGGTCCCAGATAAATTACTTGATGCCCCGTTTTTTTTAAAATAAAACAAGCCAACAATAACCCTGTTTCATGATCTTCTTCTTCAGGTAAAAATAGAACCCATTTTCGTTTTGCTTTTGAAGGTATCGGCAATGAATCTATTGCAGCAAAAAATTTTTGTCGTACTAAATTTGTTATAAAATGTTCTTGTGCGGGTGATAATTCGGAAGTTGTCCACATCATGCCTAGCTTTACAAGCATAGGGTGAATTATTTTTGTATATGTTTCATTCAACCCTAATTTTGCAATTGACATTGAAAAATATTTTTCAAAATTTACTTCATTAAAAACAAACGCTGAAGAAATTAATTGATTAATGATTGATTCGGAAAACAAATCAGAAGATTCCTGATTTAAAATCATTTTATTAATTATTTCTGATATTTCTCCGGACGAATATGAAGCAATTTTTGAAATTTTATGGCCATTATTTATTAATAAAGAAGTATTAAGGAGTTTTCTCAATTCTTCATCATTATACATTCTGATGTTTGAATCCGTTCGTTCCGGTTTAAGCAAATGATATCTCTGTTCCCAAATACGAATAGTATGGGCTTTTATTCCGGTTAATTTTTCCAGTTGGGTAATAGAGTAATTCGACATTTTGTTTAACTTATTGCAATATTAGTTAAACAAAATATAATGTGCAAATTGGCTCGTTTTTGTGTTAAAAACAACACATTCGGGTTTTAGATAATGATAAATGGTATTTCCGCTGCCTTATTATATCATAGAACCCTTTTTATCATTTGATTCTAAATTAAAATAATGCGTTTTGAAAATTATATTATTCCGTGATACTTCTGTGATACAATCAACTGACGTTTGTATAAAAATAATTTATAAAAATAATTCTATGAAAAAAGCAAATCTCATTTTAACAGGTCTTGCAATCAGTTTTATTACGATATACGGATGCAAGAAAGAAAATTTTGATTCACTAGCGGGATCAACAAGTTCCAATAATTTATCGGATGGTTCATTTGAACGTCGAGGACAAGAGGGCAAAGGAGCCGTTTACATTATGGATAATGCGGTAAGCGGCAATAACATTGTTATGTATGATCGTGATAACGACGGTCAGCTAACTCCGAGTGGTATTTTTCCTACAGGAGGAACTGGAAAAGGAAGCGGACTTGGTTCGCAGGGTTCCTTGATAATTGAAGGTGATTATCTTTTTGCTTGCAATCCAGGCAGTAATGAAATCTCAGTTTTGAAAACAACCAAATCCGGATTAACTCTTATACACAAAGTTTCTTCTAATGGTATGAACCCTGTAAGCGTTACTGTTCATGACGATTTGCTTTATGTATTGAATTCAGGTGGTACGGGTAACATAAGTGGATTTAGAATTATGCCTAATTTTCATTTGAACTATATTCAAAATTCAGCTAGACCATTAAGTAGTTCATCCGCAGGTGCTGCACAAGTAGAATTTAATCACTCCGGAAATCAATTAGTAGTTACTGAAAAAGCGACGAATAATATTTTAACATATGAAGTAGATAATTCTGGTTTAACGGGAAATGCAATAGTTCATGCTTCCGTTGGAGCAACTCCTTTCGGATTTGAGTTTGGAAAAAACAATGTACTTATCGTTTCCGACGCTTTTGGTGGAGCCGCCGGACAGAGTGCCCTTACTTCATATTCTTTAAACAATAATGGAAATATAAATCTGATAACCGGTCCTGTTGCAACAACGCAAACTGCAGCATGTTGGGTTGTTGTAACAAAAGACGGAAAATATTGTTATACTACAAATACGGGAAGTGGAAATGTATCAGGTTACAATATTGGAAATAATGGTGAATTATCATTACTAGATGCAAATGGAATTACAGGAATTACAGGAGCTGGCCCAATTGATATGTCATTAAGTAAAAACTCTAAATTCCTTTATACATTAAATGGTGCCGGACATTCTATAAGTATGTTTCGGGTAAATAACAATGGTTCACTTATGTTCCTTGGTGACATCCCGGGATTATTAGTTGGATCAGTAGGAATGGCGGCAGAATAAAAAAATCATCTCAACCCAATTTTAATAACTTAAAAAGAGGCTTTAATTATCTATGCCTCTTTTTAAGTTTACATCAAATTCTTTCATTAAATTTGAAAAAGAATTTTTTAATTAATAATATTTTAATTTGTTGCCAATGAAAAACATTTTAATGATTGAAGACGATAAATCAATTGTTGAATTAGTTGATATTCATTTAAAAGATATTCATTGTAATACAACAAAAGCTTATACAGGTAATGATGGATTGAATTTTGCTTTAAAAAATAAATATGATTTAATTATTCTTGATATTATGCTGCCCGATATTGATGGCGTTGAAATTTGCAAAACAATACGATCAGAGAAAAATTTCACTCCCATCTTAATGCTTACTGCCAAGAGTGAAGAAATAGATAAAATTATAGGTCTTGAAACCGGCGCAGATGATTACCTGACAAAACCATTTAGTGTTCGTGAATTTATTGCCCGTGTAAAAGCAATTATTCGCCGTACAGAAATGGGAAACAATAGTAAAGATAATTCAGAAAAAATAATATCCTGCGAGCATCTAACAATTGACCCACAAAAAAGAAAAGTATTATTAAAAGAAAATAAAATTGATTTGACACCTAAAGAATTTGATTTATTATATTTATTTATGAGTAATCCAGGTAAAAGTTATTCAAGAGAAAATTTATTACGACTTGTTTGGGGGTATGAGTTTTCAGGATATGAACACACTGTAAATTCTCACATAAATAGATTACGATCAAAAATTGAAAGTGACCTGGCCTCGCCGAAATATATTTTAACTACTTGGGGAGTAGGTTATCGCTTTACAGATGAATTAAAAATATCATGATAAAAAAAACATTTAGTTCTTTATATTTGAAAATATCAATTGTCTTTTTTATACTGTTAGCGATTGTAGGTATTACACATATTTATATTACCATTGATTATTCACAGAAATATCTTGATGAGGTCAATCAGCGACTTAATCGCAATACTGCTAAAAATATTGTTGAACACTCTACGCCGTTCTATAACGGAAAAGTAATACAACCCGCACTTGAAGAAATGTTTCATCACGTTATGGCAATTAATCCAAGTCTTGAAGTTTATTTAATTGATACCGCAGGAAAAATAATTGCCTGGTTTCCACCGGAAAAAAAAATTGCAATTAACTCTGTGAATCTAAAACCTGTTCTAAATTTCATTAATGACAAAAACGAAAAATGTATAAAAGGTGATGATCCACTTAATCCCGGAATACAAAAAGTTTTTTCCGCTTCACCTCTTACCATGAATAATATGCTTTATGCATACATTTATGTAGTATTGGCCGGAACAGAATATAATGCTGCCTCTGACTTCCTTTTTGGAAATTATATAATGCAAGTTGGATCTCGAACAATGCTAATAACTCTGTTTGTAACCTTAATTGTAGGACTAATTATAATTCGAGTTATAACTAATAATTATTTAAAAATTATTAATGTAATGCAAAAATTTAAACAAGGAGATTTAAGTGCACGAATAATTGTTCAGTCAAAGGGTGATGAAAAAAAACTTGCTGAAATATTTAATGAAATGGCAGATATTTTAACCGGCAATATAGAGAAACTAAAACAAGTTGAAAACTTAAGACGTGAACTCATTGCGAACGTCTCACACGATTTAAGAACTCCAATTGCAATAATACGGGGTTATGTTGAAACATTACAAATAAAAGAAGAAACAATCACTCCCGAAGAACGCAAACGATATATCAATACTGTACGTGAAAGTGCTGAAAAATTAGAAAAACTTGTTAATGAACTTTTTGAATTATCTAAATTAGAAGCGAATCAGGTACAAGCAAAAAAGGAACCTTTTATAATTAGTGAATTGGTAAGCGATATCAGTAATAAATATCAACTAATTGCAAAAATAAAAAATATAACCATTGATACAGTTTTATCAAAAGAATTGCCGCCTGTTTTTGCAGACGTGTCATTAATTGAACGTGTCATGCAAAATCTAATAGATAATGCAATGAAATTTACCCCAGAAGGTGGAAAAATTATTATTAAGACATTAAAAAGTATCGAAGGTGATGCCGAGGTAACAGTTTCAGATAATGGAATTGGAATCCCGGAAACCGAACGTGAACAAATTTTTGCGCGCTACTACAAAGCCAACAACTTTACTGACTTGAAAAATAGTACTGGTCTTGGACTGGCAATTGCAAAAAAAATTCTTGATCTGCATAATTCCACTCTTGACTTAATTAGTAAAGAAAACTATGGAAGCTCATTTATTTTTCGCCTTCCACTTTATCAAAATAATTAAAACGGATTTATAAATAAATAATACTATTAACTAAAATAAAAATGAAAACCTACCTAACATTGTTTATTATTCTGTTTGCAATAATTACATCTGTCCAATCTTGCAAGAAAGATGATGAGGCCACATCGACTGATAAAAACCTTTTTAATGAAATAAGCAGTAGTAGTGGTTATACTTATTATGTCGGAACTCCGGGAATAACTCCGGGAACAGGGAATAGCCCTCACGGATTTGAACGCGTGCGTTTCAATTCCATCGCTCAGGCTGCATTGGATTCAACAGGTAAACTTCCTTCCGGTGCATCTTTCGCTGCAGGTTCTATTATTGTCAAAGAAATATATTCATCTGCTACTGGAAGTATTAGTCTTTATGCAATAATGAAAAAGGAGCCGGGGAATAGCAGTTCCGGTAGTGGTTATTTGTGGGCTGAAATTAAACCGGATCAAACAGTAACATTCAGTTCATCAAAAAAAGGAGACGGTTGCATAAGTTGCCATTCTGGTTCAGCTAATCGTGATCTGGTAAGAACCTTTGATTTGCATTAAAAATATTTTCCATATTTAAATTTTCATCAAATACCGGTTCAATAAATATATTTTATTACTTACTCTAATAAATGTTGATTTTATTTATATTATTTGTCTAGGTATTTATTAATTGCAATATTGCAAGACAGATGTTAAATCTTCTTCGGAAATTTTTGCAATGCCCTTTATGATGACAC
This sequence comes from Bacteroidota bacterium, assembly GCA_031417555.1. Taxonomy (GTDB): domain Bacteria; phylum Bacteroidota; class Bacteroidia; order AKYH767-A; family 2013-40CM-41-45; genus JADKIH01. The sequence goes on along the minus strand of JANOVV010000092.1, from coordinate 36,831 downwards.
TTGCCGTTTCACAAGCAGACTCTAGTAATCGTGGCATATTTACTAAATTGGGTTTATTTTGAACGATTTCTCAAATAAAATAATAAAAGGTCTACTAAATAGAAATAGATCGAAGTATCAAAAAAATAAAAATTAAATTAAAAATGCCAATGATAGAACTAACATATTTTGTATATTACTGATTATTAAACTTTCTTTTAACAACTCTGTCACTGAAGTAAAATTTTTAATTATGAAAAAACGGTATGTGTTTTTTATCAAAACATCGATTTCAATAATTATTTCAATCCTGAGTTTTACATATGAAGGTTATTGTCAAAATTCTTTTTTGGCTACAGGGGATTGGATAAAAATTGGTATTATAGAAAACGGAATATATTGCCTTACAAGCAACGACTTGATTATTGCAGGACTCAACCCTTTAACGATGGATCCCCGTAACATTGCAATATTTGGTAATTCGGCAGGTATGCTCCCTGTCAAAAATAATGTTTTACACATTAATGATTTGCAGGAACTCGCAATAACAGTTACTGGTGAAGCAGACGGAACATTCGATCAGAGAGATTCAATTAAATTTTTCGGTCAATCTCAGGTAAAATGGAAAGCAGATTCACTTCAGCATTTGTTTTATCATACAAAAAATATATATTCTGATACTACATTTTATTTTCTTACAATTTTGAATCATTCTGGTAAGCGAATACTGAATAGCCCATCTTTGTCTACAAATAATACAACTTCGATTAGTTTTACCGATCACGATGTTCATGAAACCGACATTTTTAATTTTTATCACTCTGGAAAAGAATGGTATGGAGAACAGTTTGATTCAAATTTTCAACCTTTACGATTATTTTCATTTAACACTAGTGAAATTGTAACAACCGAACCTTTATACTTTCATTCAAAGTTATTGGGAAGGTCCTATTCAGACAGTTCTACGTTTACATTAACTTCAAATAGTAGCGATATATCGATTAACATTAAACGAATCAATAATTCCATTCAGGATTCAACTGCATTGGTTAGAAAACTTGATTTAGTGGTTCAGCCACCTGTAATCAATGGAGATTTATTTATAAGCTATAGTTGCAATGATACGGCCGGAAAAGGTTGGCTCGATTATATTGAATTAAATTTTATTCGTAACTTAAAAGTTTATTCACCTAAATTTTATTTTCGGGACTTGCGAAATGTAGGTGCTGGCAACATTACTAATTATACAATAGATAATGCTTCATCAACAGCTACTATTTATGATATAACCGATCCGATTAATGTGACTATTCAGGATTACTCTTTCATAAGTAATTCAATAAAATTCAATGCCCAAAGTGATATTTTACATGAATATCTCTATGATCAAACCGGAAGTGCAAATGAGCCTCTTTCTTTTTACAGAATTGATAATCAAAATTTACATGGAATAGGTTTTGCAAAAATGTTAATTATTACCGGCGATGAGTTTGTTAACGAAGCGAATACTTTATGTTCATTTCATCAAAGAAATGATGGCCTAAGTTGCATCGTAGTCCCTGTAAGTAAAATTTATAATGAATATTCAACCGGCACCAAGGATATTGTTGGTATCCGCGACTTTATCAGACAGGTTTATTATAATGCACTTCTCTCCAATGACACCCTTAAATACTTATTATTATTCGGGGGCGGCGATTATGATTACAAAAATCATTCAGGAATATCTCATGACATTATTCCAACTTATGAATCCGACCAATCGTTAATCTTTTTAACTTCTTACTGCACCGATGATTTTTATGGGCTCCTTAATCCTTGGGATAGCGATAAGTTTAATGATACCGTTGATATTGCAATCGGAAGAATTCCCGCTACAAACAGTGGGGATGCAATGGTAATTAATAAGATTATGAACTATTCTTCCCCAACATCTTTTGGTGGATGGAGAACTAAAGTTATTGCAGTTGCAGACGATCAGGATAACAATATTCACTTTAAACAGATGGAACATATCGTTGACTCTCTTGATAGTGCCCGATGCGTTTACAATTTTCGTAAAATTTACTTAGATGCTTATGTGCAACAAACTGACAGCTTAAGTGGTGGAGCAAGATATCCGATAGCGAAAAATGACATAACTACGAACATCGATCAGGGTAGTCTTGTTATAGAATATGTCGGGCATGGCTCGGCTCTTAACTGGGCGAGTGAACGTGTCCTTGACTCACTATCGTTGATGAATGCTACGAATATATATCGGTTACCCTTTTATTTAGCAATTACTGCCGAATGGAATATGTTTGACAATCCAAGTCAACGATCCTGCGGACAGATAGTTGCTTTAGGCAGTTCAAGTGCCGGAATTGCTTCTATCGGAGCTACTCGCAGCGGTTTCTCTTCGTCTAATTATTCCTTCAGCAGGATCTTACATAAATATCTTCTTCAAAGAGAAAACGGACAAGGGTTGATGATTGGTGATGTTTTAAAGAAAACGAAACAATCGAAATTCGATCCCTACGTGGTGCCTTTTTGCCTACTTGGAGATCCGGCAATCAGATTAAATATTCCAACTTATAATGTTGTGTTATCAATGTTTAATGGTTCACCGGTTTCTACAACTCTGGATACATTACTTCCGGGGCAATCGCTTTCAATTCAAGGAAGGATCGAAGATGATATTGGGACTGCTTTAGCTTCATTCAATGGAACTGTAGACATAGTACTCTATGATCAGGCAACATTGCATTATACACTCGCCAATGATACTTTATTTAATATTAGCATAGCTGCACCTTTTTATCAATACGATGATACCCTTTTAAGTATTACCTACCCTGTCGTTAACGGAGAATTTGCTGCGACTTTAAATTTACCAAATGATATTGATTCAGGATCGGGGATTGGGCGCATGAATTTTTATTCTCAATCAACTTCTACAGATGGATTTGGATGTTATAATAAATTTATTTATCGGAATTTTACATCAAGAATAGCTGAACTGAATGAAAAAATTAATTTGATCGTTTTACCTAATCCTGTACATGATAAATTCGAGGTACAGTTGAATAATGAAACATCCAAAAATGATTTCGTGTTTTCCCTATTTACTATAGTTGGGAAAAAATTAATTGACATAAATGTTTGCTCATCTCATTTTATAGTTCATCGGGGTTCTGTTGCTCCTGGAGTCTATATTTACCGGTTGACTAATAAAAGGAATCAAGTTCTTTCAACAGGAAGGCTCATTTTCGATTGATCATGAGTACAGATGAGCATATTGTATAGTAGGAATTAAAATAAAAAACTTTACCTATTAAACTGAAATTGCATTTAAAAATTTTATTTGTCTAAGCATTTATTAATTGCAATATTGCAAGACTGATGTTAAATCTTCTTCGCAAATCATACAGTGGACTTTCCCGTGAGACCTGGATATTAGCTTTTGTTACGCTTGTTAATAGAAGCGGAATGATGGTTCTTCCATTTCTAACAATTTATCTTACAAGTGCCCTAAATTTTACTGTTGCTCAAGCAGGAATAATTTCTGCTTTCTTTGGTCTCGGAAGTATGATTGGTTCATACAGTGGAGGATGGCTAAGTGACCGGTTCGGTTATTTCAGTGTGCAACTTGCCAGTCTTGTACTTGGCGGTTTGTCTTGTGTTTGTTTAGCTTGGCTTACAAGTTTTGAAGCTCTTTGTATTGGAATGTTAATCACCAGTTCCTTACTGGATCTTCTTCGTCCGGCCTTATCAGCCGCTATAAGCTCGTTCGCAAAAGCAGAAAACATTACCCGTTCATTTTCATTGATCCGTATGGCAATTAATCTGGGTGCAGGAATTGGTCCGGCTGCGGCAGGAATTCTTGCCGGATATTCTTTTCAACTGATTTTTGTTGGTGATGGAATTACCAGCATAGCGGCAGGAATTGTTTTGTATATTTATTTTCATAAAAAAATTAAAGCTGCCAGATATTCGAAAAAGAGCACGACTACAACACCTTCACCGCTTCGAAGTAAATCATTTATTCTTTTTCTTATCCTTTGCATGTTTTATGCTATTATATTTTTCCAGTTATTTTGTACCCTGCCTTTGTATTATGATCAGGTTCATCATTTATTGAAAAAACAAACGGGATATCTGATTGCTTTAAACGGACTTATTGTATTTCTTTTTGAAATGATGCTCGTATTTAAATTGGAGAATGCAGTACATCCTAAAAAAATTATTATTGTCGGAGTCATATTAAGTGGAATAGGATTGGTTATGCTTAATTTTTTTCATTCCGGATATGTATTAATCCTCTCAATGATTATTCTAAGTTTTTCAGAAATTTTTGCAATGCCCTTTATGATGACAGTTGCCGTTTCACAAGCAGACTCTAGTAATCGCGGCATATTTACCGGTATCTATTCAACAGCCTGGTCTGCGGCTTTTGTTCTAGCGCCTATAATTGGAACAAGAATAGTAACACATTTTGGTTTTAATGTATTGTGGTGGGTAATGGGAATACTTTCAATAATTACATTGTGCGGAATGTGGTTGGTTGTTCCGAAAGTTTACAAGATACTTGAACCACCGATGCTTGCATAAATAATAAATAATCGTTACGTTGATCCAATGATCTATATAATCGTAATTAAAATTACATATAAAGGCAATATGCTAAATGCAAAGGATAAAAATTTCCTTTAGTAACCGGAAATAATAAATAAATTAATTTATCTGAATTATGAAAAAAAATTGAAAATAGTTTAGAGTGTATCTATTAATGTTAGCAATTCAGCACGGGATTTTTCTAGCCTCATTTCAATTCTTGATAGTAATTCTTCTTCTTTCCCTTTAATAAAATCCATATTAATCTTTCTCAACTTTGGAAAACGGTTAATAAGCTTTTCTGAAATGTCAACCCAACCGGTCTCTATATTTTCTCTTTTCATTTTAAAAGGTTTAGATTACTAATGTACGATTTAAAAGTGTATAAACCTTGTGAATTGGAAAATATAAAAACCAAATAGAAGGAAAGTGAATTATATGAAGGAATTTCAACTATTGCGCTTGGGGTTCACTTCGTTCATTTTCGACAAAAGGAAATAAAATCAGTTGATGGAATATTTGTAATACCAAGTTGTCGTAACATTGTAACAATCTGACCACGATGATATGTGCTATGATTCATACAATGATGTACAGATTCCCACCTTGGATTTGAAAAAGATTTTCCTTCAATGTTTTTATAGGAAAATGATTCAGATAATTTTTCGTCATTTAATCTTTCAACAAAATCAATAAATAATTTATCATTCAAAAGGATTTTTTCTTTTGCTTCAGAAAATGTTCCATTAAAATTTTTACTCGGCCAATCGTTTAATGATTCACCTTTAAGTCGTTTAAGCCAGATAAATTCTGCATCCCAAAGATGGTAAATGGTTTTTCTCAAAGATGGAAAACTACTAACAATTTCCTTATCAAGTAAATCATCCTTTAACTCCTTAGAAATTACTGAAAGTAATAGTTCGTTCGCCCAGAAATTAAATGCTAAATATCTTTGGAGGATTTTCATATTTCCAATTGTTTAAGGGTTCTTGACAGTTAAAAAAATCTAATAAATATATTATCCTTTTCGCCTATTGTAAGGATCTTTTTTTGATCATTCCTCCTTTAGTATCTTTAATACTATGAGTAATTACAAAAGCATTCTCATCTATTTTCTCTATTTCAGCTTTTAATGATGCGATTTCGAGTCTGGTCATTACTGAAAATAAGATGTCCGTTTCTTTAAGATTATGACCATGTGAGCCATATCCACTTTTACCTTTATAAATAGTTACTCCTCTACCAAGTTTATTCGTAATCATTTTTCGAATCTCTTCACTTAAGTTTGAAATTATTGTAACGCCTGTATATTCTTCGATGCCGGAAATTAAATAATCAACCGTTTTTGCTGCAGAAAGATATGTAAGTATAGAATATAATGCCCTTTCAAACGATAATAAAAATGCAGCGACGGTAAAGATAATTATATTAATAATTAATATTAAGTCGCCAATTGAGAGAGTAGATTTTTTTGTCAGGCTTAATGCTAATATTTCAGTTCCATCGATAACGCTGCCTCCTCTGACTGCCAGGCCAATACCGGCACCAAGAAAAAATCCCCCAAAAACTGCGACGAGTAGTTTATCAGAAGTAATTACAGGATAGGGAATGAAAATTATACAAAGTGCAAGCCCGATAATTGCAACAAGAGTCTTAAAAGCAAATATTTTATTGATCTGACGATAACCAAGCCAAATAAAGGGAAGGTTTATCAAAATGATTAAGGCCGGCAAGCTGAAACCGGTTATTTCCGCTATCAAAAGTGAAATTCCTGTAACGCCTCCATCAATAAATCCATTTGGTAGAAGAAAGCCTTTTAGTCCCAGTCCAGCAGAAAGCATTCCAAAAATTATAAGTATTCCATGAATCAATTGCGTTCGTACATGTATACTAAAAACTTTAAAATCCTTTGGTGTTGGAGAAAATTGTTTGACTCCTTGTTTTTTTGCCTGACGACCTAAGTATTGAATAAAAATTGTTTGAAATAAAGGGTTCATTAGAAATATATTTAAATGAAATGTTTCGAAGAATTAAAATCCAATATTCTCTGCTGATACTTATAAATGATTTATTTTAATAAGTTGATAAATCAGTTCGTGGAAAATAAATTGTTATTGCAGGTGCCGGTGACTCAGAAATCTCAGCGCTGTTATTTTTTGAAAAATAAAATTTTGTATTATATTAAAAATAAAAAAACATCTTAATTTCCTTATGCTTTAGTGGAATAATTAAAAAACATAGCAAGAAATAAAAATAACGAAAATAAATTCTTCGTTTTGTTTTTACCTTTAATAATTTTACAAATCATTTTTCCCAAATTAATTTACTGCAACATTCTGACGTGCCATTAGCTCTTCTATTTCGTCAACTTCAATGGGAATAGAAGCCATTAAATCAATCGGACCTTTTTCGGTAATTAAAATATCATTTTCAATTCTTATACCCAAACCTTCTTCAGGAATATAAATTCCGGGCTCACAGGTAAAGACCATCCCTGCCTGAATAGGAAGATAACGATTTCCAATATCGTGAACATCCAGTCCTAAAAAATGTGATGTCCCATGCATAAAATACTTTTTATAAAGTGGTTGCTTTGGATCTTGTTTTGAAACCTCTGATTTATCTATAAGTTTTAATCCTATCAACTCCTGCTCCATTATTTTTCCTACTTCTTCCTGGTATTTAGGAATGGTAATTCCAACAACTAACATTTTCGTTGCAGCCCGCATAACTCGAAGTACTGCATTATAAACATCACGTTGACGTGAAGTAAATTTTCCATTCACAGGAATGCTTCGTGTTAAATCTGCGGCATAATTAGCATACTCTGCACCGAAATCCATAAGAATAACTTCACCGTCTTTACATTCTTTATTGTTTTCATTATAATGCAAAACACAGGCACTGGCACCGCTGGCAATAATCGGATAATAAGCATGACCGCTGGCCCGGTTACGAATGAATGAATGAATAATCTCCGCTTCTATTTCATATTCCATTATACCCGGACGTGTGATTTGCAAAACTCTCTTAAAAGCTTTATTTGTTATTTCGCAAGCCTGACTAATAAGTTTAACTTCAGTTTCTGATTTAATTGCTCTCAGCTTTGCCATTATTGTGCCTGATCGTTCATATCGATGATTCGGATATTTACTTTTAATTTCATTCGCTTTTCTTTCATCACGATAAATAACTTCAGTAACGAATCGATCGTTCTCATTAAGATTGATGTAGACGGTTGAGGAATGATGCATAAGCACCGGCATCATAGCATTCAGATCGTCGGTCCAGTATATATTCTGAATCCCACTTGCAGAACGAGCTTCCTCTTTTGTGTATTTGTGCCCTTCCCAAACTGCAATATGTTCGTTCGTTTTTCTTAAAAAAAGAATTTCACGATATTCAGGTAATGGATGATTAGGTGAAATTATTAAGACGGTTTGTTCCTGATCAATTCCAGTAAGCCAAAATAGATCGGACTGTTGCCGGAATGGATAATTTTGATCTCCATTACGCGGCATTTCATCGTTCGAATGAAATATTGCAATTGAATCAGAAAGCAAATGAGATGTAAATTTTTTTCTGTTCTCGATAAATAAGTTTTTGTCGATCGGAAAGTATTTCATAGTTATTTTTGTTGTTGGGTAAAAATAAGAAAAATGCAGTAAAAAGCAATATACTAAAACAAGAATCTATCCCGGTAGATATCCGGAAAGAATCAAAAATTTTCAATATTGATTAATTGCGAGAATATATATTCTTACTACGGATATTAGATGGTATAAGGCATTTGGGGTTATTCCAGCTATTTAATAATGATTTTTGCTCAATGACATTCCCATTACAGTCTAGAAAAAAACCTTTGAAGTTTTTAGATATTATTTTCATTTTGCCTTCAAGAATGGCTGTTTTAATAACTGTTTTTAAGCTATCACAACTCAATTTTTGATTTTGTAAACCGATCATAATTCCTATATTGTTATTAAATAAATCCATCACGCCAGATATTGAATCCGGTATAATTAATTTTTCTTCAGTTTTTCCTTTTTTATATTTCCTGTAATTTCCTTTTTCATGCGCCTTTCCTAATGATCCTGCTTTTTTCTGACTAATCTTTTGAGATAGTAATGCCATCCAATAGGAATGACGAAAAGCATCAACTTGCCCGCCTGATTCATCGCCATCAAATAATGTATCTTGTTTCATTTCATGTCCGGCTATTATTGCTTCTTTAGTTAGAGCCAAAACTTTATGGGCAACAAATGGGTGTGTAACTACCCAGTATTTTTCAGGGCAGCTCAATTGCCAGAATGATTTCAAAACAACTTGGGCGTTTGAATAAAATATAGATGAAAATAAAGAAAAAAATAAAATAAAGAACCGCATAACATTTCTATAAAGATTCAAATATATAAACAGAATACTTAAATTCCACAAATCAATTTTGATAATAATAAATTTTTTAGATCCGCTTCATTAATGTAAAAGTTCTTTACTTTGCATGTATATGAAAAAAAGAATTTTATTTTCCGGGGTGTTAATTTATTTTATTGCATCATGCAGTAGCTCTCATTATCTGCCATTAACAGATGACGAACTAAAAAGCAATCTAAAAAAACATATCATTACACTTGCATCTGACGCATTTGAAGGACGAGAAACAGGAATGCCTGGTGAAAAAAAAGCATCAGATTACATCATTAAAGAATTTAAAAAGAAAGGCCTCAAACCATATGGGAGTAGTGGCTTCTTGCAAGAATTTAATTTTACTGCCGGAGCTGAAAATGGTCCTAGTACCCAACTTTTGATTAATTCTACAATCTATAAAACTGGAAATGATTTCTATTCTCTTCCATATTCATCAAATGGAGTTGTTACCGGCTATATTACAAAAGTACAATATGGGATTACTGACGCAAAAAATAACAGAGACGATTATAAAGGAAAAGTAAATCTTTCGAAAAAAATATTTTTAATTGAAACCGGTACCCCTGATGGAAACGATCCTCATGGTAAATTCGGCGACTGGATGGATTTAAGAAAAAAAATCGATTTGGCTATCGTACATGGTGCAACTGCAATAATTTTTATCAATAGTGATACAATTGCGGAGGACCCAAAACCGGATTGGAAAAATCATACCACACAATCATCTATACCTGTAATTTTTGCAAAGAAAAACGTTGCTCGCGTTCTTAAAGACAGTGTAGTTACAAATTGTACTGTTGGAGTTGAAATAATAAAAATAGAAAGAAAAGGTCATAATGTTATAGGTTTTATTAATAATAAATCAACGAATACTGTTGTCATTGGCGCCCACTATGATCACCTGGGTTATGGTGAAGAGGGATCCCTATACCGTGGAACACCAGCTATACATAATGGTGCCGATGATAATGCAAGCGGAACTGCAGCGTTAATTGAACTTGCCGGTTTTGTTAAAAATGGTCCTCTTAAAAAAAATAATTATCTCTTTATCGCTTTCGGTGGAGAGGAGAAAGGTTTATTAGGTTCTAATTATTTCGTTAAACACCCTATTCTTGATCTTAAAGGTTTAAATTATATGATTAATATGGATATGCTTGGCAGATTGAAGCCTGACGAAAAAGTTTTAATCATAAATGGAATAGGAACAACTGGACGCTGGAAAGGAATTATAGATTCATGTAAGATTGATTCCATAAAAATAAAAGAAACAGAATCAGGAGTTGGGCCAAGCGATCATACTTCTTTTTATTTACAGAATATTCCCGTGTTACATTTTTTCAGCGGTACTCATAGTGACTATCATAAACCTTCTGACGATGAAGATAAAATCAACTACGAAGGCGAAGTGATGATTATTAAAATGATAAAGAATATTCTTACACGTCTTGATGATCAGGGAAAACTACCTTTTATAAAAACAAAAGATGAAAACAACGAGGATGCTCCTAAATTTAAAGTTACTCTCGGTGTTGTTCCTGACTATGCTTTTGATGGCGAAGGTATGCGCATAGACGGTGTTACAGATGGAAAGCCGGCATCAAATGCTGGTTTGCAACCCGGTGATGTTGTATTGCAACTTGGAGAATATAAAATTTTAGACATGATGAGTTATATGAAAGCGCTTGGTAAATTTAATAAGGGCGATACAACAAAGGTGAAAGTGAAAAGAAATAATGACGTGGTAGAAAAGGATATTACTTTTTGATTTTTTCAGGAAGAGGTCGCTGATTTATTCCTTCTTAGCAATGCAATCTCCGCGAGCTTTGCGAACTTTGCGAGATTCCAAACCACCGTTGATTTTTTTCACGCAGAGGGCGCTGAGTACGCAGAGAGGTTGCTGATTTATTCCTTCTTAGCAATGCAATCTCCGCGAGCTTTCCGAACTTTGTGTGATTCTAAACCACCGTTGATGTTTTTCACGCAGAGGGCCCTGAGTACGCAGAGAGGTCACTGATTTATTCCTTCTTTACAATACCATCTCCGCGAGCTTTGCGACCTTTGCGCGATCCCAAACCACCGTTGAAGTTTTTCACGCAGAGAGGTTGCTGATTTATTCCTTCTTAGCAATGCAATCTCCGCGAGCTTTGCGAACTTTGTGTTATTCCAATCCACCGTTGATGTTTTTCACGCAGAGGGCCCTGAGTGCGCAGAGAGGTCGCTGATTTATTCCTTCTTAGCAATGCAATCTCCGCGAGCTTTGCGAACTTTGTGAGATTCCAAACCGCCGTAGATGTTTTTCACGCAGAGGGCGCTGAGTACGCAGAGAGGTTGCTGATTTATTCCTTCTTAGCAATGCAATCTCCGCGAGCTTTGCGAACTTTGTGTGATTCTAAACCACCGTTGATTTTTTTCGCGCTGAGGGCGCTGAGTACGCAGAGAGGTTGCTGATTTATTCCTTCTTAGCAATGCAATCTCCGCGAGCTTTACGAACTTTGTGTGATTCTAAACCACCGCTGAAGTTTTTCACGCAGAGGGCGCTGAGTCCGCAGAGAGGTCGCTGATTTATTTCTTCTTAGCAATGCAATCTCCGCGAGCTTTGCGAACTTTGCGAGATTCCAAACCGCCGTTGATGTTTTTCACGCAGAGGGCCCTGAGTACGCAGAGAGGTCGCTGATTTATTTCTTCTTAGCAATGCAATCTCCGCGAGCTTTGCGAACTTTGTGTGATTCTAAACCACCGTTGATGTTTTTCACGCAGAGAGGTTGCTGATTTATTTCTTAGTAGCAATGCAATCTCCGCGAGCTTTGCGAACTTTGCGCGATTCAAAACCGTTGAAGTTTTTCACGCAGAGGGCGCTGAGTACGCAGAGAGGTTGCTGATTTATTTCTTATTAGCAATGCAATCTCTGCGAGCTTTGCGACCTTTGCGCGATTCCAAACCACCGTTGATGTTTTTCACGCAGAGGGCCCTGAGTAAGTAGAGGTTTTCTTAAGAAATTATCCTCATTAAATAGATTTTATTAATAGAACAACAATTTAATCTTTGTTGGGTTAATCAACTTTTTACAAAAATTATTTTATTATGACTGAAAATGAAATTTCTGAAACAATAATTGGAATTTGCATTAAAATTCACAAAGTCTTTGGCCCTGGTTTACTTGAATCTGTATATGAAGAGGCTATTTGTTTAGAATTAACAAAAAGGAAAATTCCATTTAGGCGGCAGCAAGGGATTAGAGTTGACTATGAAGGGGTAATGATGAATATTGGATTTAGAGCAGATATCATTATAGATAAAAAAGTCATTCTCGAAATAAAATCAATTGAAACAATCATCCCTTTGCATAAAAAGATTCTTTTAACATATTTGAGGTTAACTGGAATAAAATTAGGACTTATTACTAATTTTAATGTCAATTTACTAAAAGAAGGTATCTTTCGCCTTGTAAATAATTTATAAATGTCAAAACCCGTAATTGCAATCATTGGTGGTGGAAGCTGGGCAACCGCTCTGGTGAAAATTTTTTCAAATAATGTGGATACGATTCATTGGTGGGTACGTAATGCTGATACTGCTGATTTTATAGGTAAGTACCGTCATAATCCAAATTATTTAAGTGATGTTGAGATAAATCTCGACAAGGTTAAAGTCAGCAATGATCTTACGAAAGCGATATCAAACTCTGATTTAATTATTCTCGCAGTTCCTTCTGCGTTTTTAAAACCCACACTAGAAAAAATAAAAATAGAAGATTTTAAAAATAAAATCGTTTTCTCTGCCATTAAAGGAATCATTCCGGATGATTTACTAATTATTGGTGATTACTTGCGTCAAAAATTTAGTATACCATTAAACAAAATTGGTGTTATCACCGGCCCTTGTCATGCAGAAGAAGTTGCTATGGAGAGATTATCTTACCTGACAATTGCTTCAACAGATACTGTCACTGCAACAACTCTGGCAACATTGATGAATTGCAGATATATAAAAACATTAGTGAGTGATGATATTTATGGAACAGAATATTCGGCTGTATTGAAAAACGTAATTGCAATTGCCAGCGGAATATGTCATGGAGTTGGGTATGGAGATAATTTTCAAGCTGTTTTAATTTCGAATGCCATAAGGGAAATTGATCGTTTTGTTTCTGCTGTTCATCCTATAACTCGCGATATAAATGATTCTGCTTACTTGGGTGATTTGCTTGTTACCGCTTATTCATCGTTTAGTCGAAACAGAATGTTTGGAACGATGATAGGAAAAGGTTATTCTGTAAAATTTGCTCAACTGGAAATGAATATGATTGCTGAAGGGTATTATGCGACAAATTGTATTTATGAATTAAATAAAAAATATAATATTCATATGCCAATAACTTCCGCTGTTTATCATGTGCTTTATGAAAAGATAGCTCCACGTATTGAGATGAAGTTGTTAAGTGATCAATTGTCGTAAAATAAATAAACGTCTATTTATTAAAATAAGCAAAAACAAGCTTTGCTTTTGCTTTTCCAATTATTTTTGTTAACTCTTCAATCGTCGCTTCTTTTATTCTTATTACAGATTTAAAATGTACTAAAAGTGTTTGTGCTGTTGCTTCTCCAATTCCATTTATTTCAGACAATTCTGTTTTAACAACACCTTTACTTCTGCGATTTCGATGATGGGTAATACCAAACCGATGAACTTCGTCGCGTAAATGTTGGATAATTCGAAGTGTTTCACTTTTTTTATCGATATATAAAGGTGCAGAATCACCTGGATAATAAATCTCTTCCAATTTCTTTGCAATTCCTATAATTGGAATTTTTCCATTTAAGTCCAATTTATCGAGACTGCTAAGTGCCGAACTTAATTGGCCTTTACCTCCGTCAATAACAATTAAATCAGGAAGAGGTTGAGCTTCATCAAGCATTCTTTTATACCGACGAAAAATTACTTCTTCCATTGAAGCGAAATCATCTGGCCCTTCTACCGTTTTAATATTGTAATGTCGATATTCTTTTTTCGATGGTTTTCCATTTCGGAAAACACTCATAGCAGCTACAGGGTATGCGCCCTGAATATTAGAATTATCAAAACATTCGATATGACGGGGTAGTGTCTTAAGGCGAAGATCTTTTTTCATCTTTTCCATAAGTCGCAAAATTCTATTATCCGGATTAATTTTTTCATCCTGCAAATCACGTTCACGAATATAATTTCTAACATTGCTTTCGGAGAGTGTGAGTAAATGTTTTTTGTCGCCTATTTTAGGAACCGTAAAAATTACATCTTTAAATGCAAGTGTCATTTCAAAGGGGACAACTATTTCATTGGCATCACTAAGAAACCTGTTTCGCAAATCTACAATTGCAAGTTCTAAAAGTTCTTCCTGTGTTTCGTCAAGTTTCTTTTTTATTTCAATTGTATGGCCTTGTATGATAGCGCCATTCATAATTCTTAAATAATTTACAAATGCACAATCTTCTTCTGTTACTATTGAAAAGACATCTGTATTGTGTATAGCCGGATTAACTACAACTGATTTCGATTTGAATTTCTCGAGCATTTCAATTTTTTCTTTTACCGACTGTGCTTCTTCGAAATTAAATTCAGCTGAAAATTTATTCATCAAAGGTTTTAAATGTTGAATCACCATATTGATATTTCCTTTTAATATCAATTTGATTTCTTTAATCGACTGATCGTAATCTTCACGTGATTGCAATCCCTCGCATGGCCCTAAACAATTGCCTATATGATATTCGAGACAAACCTTAAATTTTTTCTTCTGAATATTTTCTTCCGTTAAATTTAAATTACATGTGCGAAGTTTATAAAGCTGGCCAATAAGCTCTAGAAGTGTGTTGATCATTCTCACGGGAGTAAAAGGCCCAAAATATTCAGAACCATCTCTGATCATTTTACGCGTTGAAAATATTCGTGGGAAAGGTTCATTTTTAATACATATCCAGGGATACGTTTTATCATCTTTAAGATTTACATTATACCTTGGCTGATGCTTTTTAATAAGACTGTTCTCTAAAAGAAGAGCATCCATTTCGGAGTCAACTACAATTGTACGAACATCGGCGATTTTTTTAACCATCACCTTTGTTTTACCATTTACATTTGTATCTTCTCTGAAATAAGAAACCACTCGTTTTTTTAATGATTTCGCTTTCCCGATGTAAAGTAATTTATTGTCCTTATCATAGAATTGATAGACCCCTGGACTATCGGGTAAAACGGAAATGACAGATTCTAAGTGAGTGGACATTAGTTGAACAAAAGTACGAATGTGGTTTTGAAAAATTCGTAAAAAAATTGCTTAATCGCCAAGTCTAAAATATTTTTTTAATGGGTTTGGCCACAATAATATTTATTTTTATAAACCATAAAAAGCCAACAAATATGCCATAGCCGACATTGCAGCAGAACCAAGTAAAAGCTCGCGTTTATTCACTTTATCGAAAGTATCAATCGCTGTATGATGATAATCAAAATATCTTTGTGGATTTACTTCGAGGCCCATGCAGGGTACGTCTAATTTTTCAAGTGGAGAAATGTCTGCACCATCTCCTTCATTCGTAAAATTATAAATAAAATATGGAAGAAATAAAGGAGCCCATTTTTGAATTTTA
This sequence comes from Bacteroidota bacterium, assembly GCA_031417555.1. Lineage (GTDB taxonomy): Bacteria > Bacteroidota > Bacteroidia > AKYH767-A > 2013-40CM-41-45 > JADKIH01. The sequence goes on along the minus strand of JANOVV010000092.1, from coordinate 21,202 downwards.
GCTTTCTTCTCTTCTTTCATATTTAAACCAAATCCTAAGGGAAGAAACCCTCCTGCATCGCTTTCCATTGCAGCAACATGTTTTTCTTTTTTTAGTTCGGCTATCATGGCATATGTTTTTCCCCCACGTAATCCGTTTTCCTCGTTCATAAAAGCAATGGTGCGTATCGTTCTTTTTGGTTTTATGTTTGCTGCTTTCAATGTTCGAATTATTTCTATACACTGAACAACTCCGGCGCCATCATCGTGAGCACCGGTGCCCAAATCCCAGGAATCGAGATGTCCGCCAATAGCGATATATTCATCTGGAAATTCCTTCCCCTTGATTTCGCCAATAACATTGTAAGAAAGAACGCTATCGAGAAAATGACATTCCTGTTTAAAGAAAAATTTTGTGGAATTATTTGCATGTAAAATTTTACTCAACAAGTCAGCTGCATTGGTACTTATAGCACAGCATGGAATTTTTGGCAAAGAATCATTGTAATGCATAGCACCGGTATGTGGATTATTGTCTGAGGCATTTGTCATTGAACGACAAACCGTTGCTATTGCCCCATAACGCGAAGCTTCGCTGGGACCCGCCCAACGATAGCCGACTGCCTCACCGTATGCTTGAAACGTATTTTGAAATGATTCTTTAAAAGGATGATTGTAGAAAATAATTTTCCCTTTAATTTTTTCCGCTCCTAATTTTGCAAGTTGAGAAAAATCATTAATCTCTATAACTTGAGCACTGAGCCCTTCCTTGGGTGTAGAAATTGAATTTCCAAGTGCACAAATAGGCACAGGTGATTTATTTCCGTTTGTTTCAAGGATGTAAGCACTTTCTTTTGCGCCTCTTACCCAATGAGGAACCATTACAGGTTGCAGATAAACGGTATCCGCTCCTGCTTCAATCATTTTTTCCTTTGTCCATTCCACAGATTTTGCTGCTTCAGGAGATCCGCTAAGTCTGGCTCCGATTTCTTCGGTAAGCTCACGAAGCCAATCATACGCTTTACCGTTTTCTAATGTCTCTGTATATATTTTTCTTATAATAAGTGAATCATTATTCTGACTAAACGTTGTCGTGGAAGTTAAAAATAAAAGCGCTGAGAAAAGTACGTATTTAGTCATGGTTGTCTTTTGAAGATGGTACAAAGTACTAAAGGGAAATGAATTGTCAAAACAGGTTTGTTAAAAGGCAAAAATCTAAATATGAGATATTGAAAATTAATAATTTCAACAAAAAATATAAGAACTTATCTAAACCTGATCCAATATTTCAGTTTTTTCAATGTTTTCAGGTGTCTTTACTGATGTATATTTCTTTTGAAAAAGTATAAAAAGTAAAACTCCAATAGTTATAGCTGAATCAGCAATATTAAATATCGGACGGAAAAACTGAAAAGGTTCACCACCAAAAAAAGGAAACCAAGTTGGGAATTGTGAATTAACAATTGGGAAATAAAGCATGTCCACTACTCTGCCATGCAGTAAAGGAGCATATCCTCCTTCGGGTGGCATAAATTTGGAAAGGTTATTCATGTCATCAGAAAAAATTAATCCATAGAAAGTACTGTCGATTATATTACCAACTGCTCCGGCAAAAATTAATGAGAAGCAGGCGATAATTCCAGAATGTGCATTTTTTTTAATCAGTGATAATAAATACCAACCGATACCAAGAGACGCTACAATTCGGAAGATGCTAAGAAAAGTCTTACCGGCCTTGCCTCCGAATTCAAACCCGAAAGCCATTCCGTTATTTTCTGTAAAGTGTATTAAGAACCAATTAAAAATTCTGTATTCTTCTCCGGGGAACATGTGAGTTTTCACCCAAAATTTAGAAACCTGATCAATAAGAAGCACACCGAAAACGATGAAAACAGCGCGTCTCAAATTCTTTGATTTAATACTCTCTATAATTGGATTCAATAGAAGAAGGAAATTATTGAAGATTAAAATTTGAAGATTGAAGATTAGTATAAATAATTTTCAATCTTCATTTTTCAATTTTCAATTGTTGAAAAGAAAAATTAAAGTTGATTAATTGTCTCAGTCGCGGTACTGATTTAATTTCGCTTCTATACTTTGCGTTGTATGTGGTACTGCACGTAAACGTTCTTTCGGAATTAATTTTCCGGTAACTCTGCATATACCATATGTTTTATTTTCAATACGTACAAGAGCGTTTTCAAGCTGTTCGATAAATTTTTTCTGGCGACTCGCAAGCTGACCTGCTTCTTCTTTGGCAAGAGAATCAGAACCATCTTCAAGTATTTTAAAAGTACTTGCTGTATCATCAGTTCCATTGTCATTTGCCGCCGTCATCTGCGCCTGAAGCGTAGTTAATTCTCTGCGCGCATTCGTAAGTTTTTTATTTATAATTTCACGGAACTCTTCTAGTTCTTTATCTGAATAACGGTTTTTTCCGGTTTCCACTTCGGGTTTGCTGTTACTAATTATCGCTCGGGCAGGTTCCGGTCTTCTGTTTACAGGAATTGGCCTTCCCACTGAAGGTCGATTAACAGGAGGAGTATTTTTTGAAGGTGTCTCCTGTTTACTTTCTTCATTATGATCTTGCGCGGGAGTAGGTTTTATATTCTTTTTGATTTCTTTGTTCAATGTCGTTTTAGTTTTTTCTTCTGAATGAGTTTTCGCTTTAATCAACGACTTAATTGGAGCTTTAGGCTGAGTCTTCGATTTTACATTTTTCCCGCTTGCTGCTTTCACAACCGTTTTTGGTTTTATTTTATGAATGACCTTTGCAGGTGCTTTTTTGATAGTTGCTTTTGCTTTAACAACTTTTTTCGCAGAAGCCTTTTTCGCAGAAGGTTTTACTTTTTTAGTAACGGATTTCTTAGAAGAAACTGTGCTCTTTTTCGCTTTGCTTTTAGAAACAGTTTTTGATTTTGATTTGGTTTTCTTGCTCATTTGAAAACAATTTAAAATGATGGTTGGAGTTGATGGCGACCGTTAATTTAAACTAACGGATTCGTGTTTTTTAATACTTATCAGTGTTTGTATGTCTATATCAACCTCAACATTGACCGCATTTTCGCCATCCAGGCGGTCGACTAATTCGAGGTTTTCTGCTAAAGTTTCGGCGCAAATATAATCTTTATTATTCATCAGTGAACTGTGAATTAATGCGTGTTCCAGTACCTTTAAATCGATGCGGTCTGTGACTTCAAAACCCATTTCTTTCCTTAAATTCTGTATTCGATTAATGAATTCTCGCGCAATACCCTCCTCTCGGAGGCCTTCACTGATAGTTACATCCAGAGCGACTGTCAATTTCCCATCATTTGTTACCTGCCATCCCGGTATGTCTTCAGAGCTTATTTCTACGTCTTCTTCAACCAGAGTAAACAGTTTATTTTGAATGATGATATCAAAGCTTTTTTCTTGCTCAAGTTTCTGAATATCAGACTGAATCATTTTATTAATAAGCTCAGCTGCCTCATTCATTTGGGAACCAACTTTTTTACCCAACACCCTGAAATTGGGTTTTATTTTTTTAATCAGCATATTGGATGCGTCCGTAATGTATTCTATGTTCTTAACGTTTACTTCTGCAAGAATCAGGTCTTTTACCGATTCGACAATTGTACGGAATCCATCTCCCGATACAGGCAATAAGATTTTATTTAACGGTTGACGCACTCGAATATTGACTTTTTTCCGAAGTGATAATACCATGGAAGAAATTTTTTGAGCTAACTCCATTCTTTCTTCAAGTGATTTATCCACAAGTGATGAATTGTACAATGGGAAATCAGCCAGATGAACGGAAGTTGCTTTTCTTTTACCGGTAATTAAATTCAGATCACAATATAAATTGTCACTAAAAAAAGGTGCAATGGGTGATATGAGAATTGCAACAGTTTCAAGACAGGTATAAAGTGTTTGATAGGCTGCTATTTTATCTTCGGAATAATCACCCTTCCAAAAGCGGCGGCGACTTAATCGAACATACCAATTGCTCAAATGTTCCGATACAAAATCTGTAATCGCCCGTGCAGCTTTTGTTGGTTCATAATCTGAATAACTTTCATCTACCGAAAGTATAAGTGAATTTAATTCAGATAAAATCCATCGATCTAATTCGTGCTTTTGAGAAAGTGGAATTTCTTTTTCATTAAATGTAAATCCATCGATATTAGCATAAAGCGTAAAGAATGCATAGGTATTATATAATGTTCCGAAAAATTTTCTCTGAACATCTGTAATACCTTCCTGATTAAATTTAAGATTTTCCCACGGCTGAGCATTACTGATCATATACCATCGTGTTGCATCTGCTCCATATTTGTCAATGGTCTCGAATGGATCGGCCGCATTTCCCAGCCGCTTCGACATCTTATTACCATTTTTATCGAGGACAAGTCCATTACTAACAACATTTTTGTAAGCAACAGAATCGAAAATCATTACTGCAATAGCGTGAAGAGTAAAAAACCATCCACGTGTTTGATCAACTCCTTCTGCAATAAAATCCGCCGGAAAAGATTTAAAAAATTCTTCTTTATTTTCAAATGGATAATGCCATTGTGCATAAGGCATTGCTCCCGAATCGAACCAGACATCTATAAGGTCTAATTCCCGCTTCATTTTTTTCCCGGATGGAGATGTCAAAATTATATCATCAACATAAGGACGATGAAGATCAAAAGGTTCTGTTTTATCTTTTCCTTTTAACGGATTAGCTGACATAAATCCGTTATTAACAGATTTGTCTATTTCATTTGAAAATTCTTCTGTTGATCCGATACATATTTCTTCCGAACCATCTTCCGTTCTCCAGATAGGAAGAGGTATTCCCCAAAATCTAGAACGAGACAAGTTCCAATCAACCAAATTCTCCAGCCAATTTCCAAAACGTCCGGTACCCGTATGCTCGGGTTTCCAGTTGATTGATTTATTCAATTCAACCATGCGTTCTTTAAGGGAAGTTGTACGTATAAACCAAGAATCCAAAGGATAATAAAGAATCGGTTTATCTGTACGCCAGCAATGAGGATAAGTATGTTCATACTTTTCCACTTTGAAAACTTTGTTTTCTTTTTTTAACTTAATGGATATGCGCTCATCGACAGAAAGATATTTTTCTCCTCCTTGTTTTTTTCTTTCTATTTCTTTTTCTTCGTCGGTAAGATATTGTTCTTTGACAAATTCTTCTGTAAAATCTGTAACTTCTTTCGTAAATTTTCCTCTTTTATCAACGAGAGTTAATGAACCAATGCCGTTTTGTTTGGCAACACGAAAATCATCAGCGCCAAAACTTGGTGCAAGGTGAACAATGCCTGTACCATCTTCAGTTGTAACAAAATCACCAATGAGTACTTTGAATGCATCGCCGTCTGTCGGTTGTGAATAGTTTAAAAGTTGTTCGTACCGGAGGCCCTCAAAATCTTTCCCTTTGTATTCGGCAATAACCTTAAATGGTATTGCTTTGTCTCCTTGTTTAAACTCTTCAATTTTTAATTCAGCGTTTTTCTCAGGAAAATATTTTCCTAAAAGATCTTTTGCTAAAATGACATTGATTGGTAAACCTGTATAAGTATTAAACGTTTTTACTGCAACATATGTAATATTTTTCCCTACCGCCAAGGCTGTATTCGATGGCAATGTCCAAGGTGTAGTTGTCCATGCTAGAAAATAGGTATCGCCATTTTCCTTCAAAAATTTTTCCTTCAGTTTGAATTGCGCTATGGCTGAAGTATCTTTTAATATCTTATAAGTACCCGGCTGATTGAGTTCGTGCGAACTTAAGCCGGTTCCTGCTGCAGGTGAATAAGGTTGAATAGAATATCCTTTATAAAGCAAACCCTTTTTGTAAAATTCTTTCAATAACCACCAACAAGTCTCTATATAATTTTTTTCAAACGTGATGTATGGATGTTTAAGATCAACCCAATATCCCATTTTGCGGGTGAGGTCATCCCAAATATCTTTATACTTCATTACTTCCGTTCTGCAGGCTTTATTATATTCTTCAATTGATATCGTTTTTCCAATATCGTCTTTCCGAATGCCTAATGTTTTTTCTACACTTAACTCAATTGGAAGTCCATGAGTATCCCAACCACCTTTTCTTTTTACCTGAAATCCTTTGAGGGTTTTATAACGGCAAAAAATATCCTTAATGGCCCGAGACATAACATGGTGAATTCCCGGTAAGCCATTTGCAGATGGAGGCCCTTCGTAAAATGTAAAGACAGGCTTGCCTTCACGATCATTTATGCTCGCTTCAAAAGTCTTTTCATCATCCCATTTTTTCAAAATTTCTTTTGAAATAGCAGGCAGATCAAGTTGTTTATATTCTTTGTATTTGGGCATAAACAGAGGCTTTGTAAACCAAAAGCCTTATAAAAATGGGTGCAAAAATAAGAAAATTAGCCATACAAAAAGATATTAAATTGTCTTTTTGAGTAATTAAAATTAGCCAAAACACTTAAAATGATGTTATAATCGCTTTATTTAGGCAATAATTTGACAAAATGATTATTAATACTGGTTTTGTATTTTAAAGATCAAATAAATTTAACTAACCAACAGGCCGGTCAATGGTTGCAATTACTTTTAACTCTATGGCAATGGGTGTCGGCAAGCAATTGACTTCAACAGTTGTACGGCAAGGTGGATTTTCCTTGAAATATTCTGCCCATAACTTATTATAAATTTGAAAATCATCCTTCATATTGGTAAGATAAACCGTTACATCAACAATTTTATCCCAACTGCTTCCGGCTTCTTCCAAAATATATTTCACATTTCGAAAAACTGAATGACATTGCTTTTCGATATTATAGCTTAGAATTTTTCCGTTCAAATCGAGCTCTACTCCAGGTATATTTTTATTGCCTCTTTCTCTTGGCCCGACACCTGAGAGAAACAAAAGATTTCCTACTCGTCTTGTATGCGGATAGTGTCCTACGGGTTCGGGTGCTTTGGATGTGTTATTAATATCTGGCATCGATTAAGAGTATAAACAAAGTTACGATTTACTTATATTTTAAGAAATGTGAAGAAAGATTTAAAAAAAATTAGTCTCTAAACAAATCTTTTAAGAATACTTCTCACTTGACTTAAATAGGATCCTCCAAAAAGATTAAGATGAACCATCAATGGATATAAATTATGAATATCCATACGTTCTTCGAAACCTGCCAACAACGGATATTCATTGTTATACGCTTGATAGAACTCTTCTTCAAAGCCTCCGAATAGTCTTGACATAGAAATATCCATTTCTCTATGGCCAAAGTAAACAGCCGGATCTACGAGACAAGGTTCACCATTAGTACCGGTGACTAAATTTCCACTCCACAAATCACCATGTAGGAGAGCAGGTTGTTCCTCAACTGCAATCGTTTCGTAACGAGAATAAATTTTTGAGAATAAATTTCTATCCGACTCATTCATTCTTCCTGTACTCAAAGCCAGTTGTACTTGTTTTTCCAATCTCTCTTCGGTGAAAAAATCTGTCCAACGATTGTATTCTTTATTACTTTGAAAAAGTGATCCGATATAATTATCTTCAGTAAAACCAAAACGCTGAGAAGTGTGTCGATGAATTTTAGCTAGAGATGTTCCGAGAGATTCCCAAAAGTTATTATTTCTCGGCTTACTATCAATATATCGCAATACCATAAATGCTAAACCTTCTTCTTCACCAATCAGAATGATGTCGGGAATGGTAATCAAATTTTTTTCTTTTAAAATTTGTAATCCATGAGTTTCTTTTTCAAACATCATTGGATAAAGAAATGTATCATTCGCTTTCAGAAAAAATGTGCCAAAAGTTGTATCCAGTCGGGCTGCCTGATTAATACTGCCTCCCGAAATAGGGCTAACACGTTTAAAGTGTAATTTCTGTTTGAGTTTTTTTCCGAGTTGACCCTCTAGTCCGCGTAAAAAAGAAGCTGTAAGCATATTAACGGGCAAGTTGGGAATAAAATAATTATGATTCGAGAAAAAATATAGTGGAAATAAAATAAAAAGTAGAAAATAAAAAGCTAAAAAGATATTTTGATAATGGTGTTCGATCCTGATTTTATCAAAAGTTAAATTTTTACTTAATAATGATTATTAAAATCTTCGTGTCAGAAAACAGGTTTTTTTTATTACATTTTCATTGCCCTCTAAATCGAAACTTCTTGCCAGAAGAATATAAATACCACTTGCCGACATTAATTTATCATCGTTAAGACCATCCCAAATCAACGTTCCCTCATTGCCAATGGTTTGACCGGCCAATAACTGTTTGACCGGCAGTCCATTGAAATCATAAACATTTAGCGACAGCACAGTGCCAGTTTGCGGAAATTTATAATGAATAGGTAATACATCATTATAGCCGTCGTTATCGGGAGAAAAAATCTCAATTTCAATAGAAACCTCACCATCACTGATAAAATGATCCAACCGTTGAGAATTTTCATACCCGGGAGTCGCAAAGCCCACTGTCGCTGCCGCTGAATGCCAGTTATTATCACTATCATAAAATTCTTTAACATTTAATCTTTCCAATGAAACGCCTTTATGATCCGATAGCAAAGCAAAATGCATTTCATCTGAGTAAACGAATGCATCAATCTCTCTTCCGAATTCATCATTAATAATTACTCGTCCTTTATCACTATTGAAATCCGGCATCGATAAAACATTTAAAAAAACATGTTCGTCTTTATAGAAATAATAACTTTTTACTTTTTTCTCATCTTCAGTCAGTACCAGATAATCTTCCGGGAAAATATATTTGTGAGATGAAAATATTTTTGCGCTTTCTTTTATGTCTGAAGAATCATTATAATCCGTTTCTGAAATTATACAATCCTTTAAATCAATAATTTTAGAAGAAGCATTAAATAATTCTAAAAAATCATTTCCTCCTTCATTAGAATTAAATAAAAGCTCGTTGATACGTATATCTTTTGTTTCAACTTTTTCAGGAAATCCGAATTTTATAGTTTGAATTGTATTAATAGAGTTGCCCGGACAATCTTTAATCAATGACGAAATCTGCAAAACATAAATACCTTTTGAAAAGGGAATTGAAAACTTTAATTCAACAGAATCTTCTCCTAATTGAACAGCTGAGTCCGGTCCGGGTATTAAGTCATTATTATTTGTTATCCTGAAATTATTTACATCATTGATCCCTTCAGAAATAGCTTCATTAAAAACAACAATAAGCGAATTACTATCAATTAAAAAAATATTTGAAACATAAGGGGAAGCAACATCTTTAAAATCACCATTCACGCTATTTGTTTGTCCGGGTGTGCCATGTGAAATTGAAGAAGATGCTATCCAATTTTCCTTATTTTTACAAATAAAATCTTCATTAATTTTTTCAATGGTCCATCCGCCATCATTTTTTTTATTATCGTGATAATATTCATCATTGAATTTTAATTCATTTATGAATTGACCGCTTTCATTTGTTAAAATGAGGCGATCTCCAACATCGTTATTCAGTGTTGGAAAAGATTCGACAGCTAAGGCATTCGGAATGGAAAGAAACTCAAGCGAATCATTTGCAGAGTACAAAACCAAATAGCTTTGCGGTCTCAAACGAAACGCCGGTATCGATCCACCCGAACCACCATCGCTGATCTTCCAACCTAAAATTAATACTGAAGAATCTTTTCTATTATATAATTCAACAAATTCCGCTTTAGGAAGCGGGCTTAATGAAGACGGTTCAAAATAAATTTCAGAGAAAACAATATCATTTAATTTAGCTATAGCAAAAGGAGTAAAAACAAAATTTACAGATGTGTCATTCAATAAATTCAGATTTATGTCTTTTGATCCGGAAAACGTAAAAACATAATTGACATTCGGCATCAAAGGTGTTGAAAATTCAAAATAATATTTTAAAGGATTTAGACTATCCGGAAAAATATTGAACGGCTGACCAATTCCATTACCCACTCGAAAATTATTTGTATTAATCATTGATAATAGATCCATCTTTTCAGAAAAAATAACTGAAATTGTTGCGCTCGATTCAGCATTAATATTTACAACATTTGGATTTATCGTATCCTTTAGGAAAGGGCCCGAATAAAAATCATCGAAATAAAAACGACTAATGTTGCCGGTTGTATAAATACAATTCACACCAATAAACGCTGCAGTATTAAAAGTAGAATCGACTCCGGTGGCTTCAATATTATAATTTTCTCCGCCGCTGTAATCAACCGAAAGTATCCATTTGCCTGAATTATATCTTTCAACTTTAACTCCTGCAGAAAAAGAATTTGCAATAAAACCATCCTGAGCACGACATACGGAAGTTATTGTTGTTCCATTTTGCCGGAAAAGTTCTATGGCGTCATTCGATAAAGATTCGCCGAATTGAAGAAAATATCCATTTAATGGTTGCTGTAAATCATTCTGATCCGAGGAAAGATAAACCCTGGAATTGTTGAATGAAGAAGGGGAAAAACCAAGCTTTATAAAAAATCGCCATTCGCTGGAATCAAGAGTATTAAGATTGGCCGGTACTGAAAGAAATGAATTCCCTGCATTTAAAGCATTTAATTGCAACTGTCCGGATAGATTAACGTTAAAGTCTGAACTATCTCCGCTCCATTTGGGCGAGACAGAAAAATCTCCATCATCAAAGTGATCGATTACCTGAGAATATGATGTATCAATTATCAATAAAAAAATTATGGAAAGATAAATCTTCATTAGGAAGAATGTTTTATTTTGCAGGACAAAACTAAAGGTCATAAGGTCTATTAATAACTCCATTTATAACGGATAATAAATTAAACAGGATGAAAGTTGCAGTAGTAGGCGCTACAGGAATGGTAGGGCAGGTCATGTTAAAAGTTTTAGAGGAAAGAAATTTTCCTTTAACAGAATTAATTCCAGTTGCCACGGAAAGATCTGTTGGTAAAGAAATTTATTTTCGTGGTAAACCTTATAAGATTATATCAATGACTGATGCAATTGCACTTAAACCGCAAATTGCATTATTTTCTGCCGGTGGAAATACATCGCTCGAATGGGCACCTCAATTTGCCGCTGTTGGAACTACTGTAATTGACAATTCCTCTGCCTGGCGAATGGATCCAGGTAAAAAATTAATTGTTCCGGAGATAAATGCTCAAGTCCTAACTGCGGCTGATAAAATTATTGCGAATCCCAATTGCTCGACTATTCAAATGGTCATGGTCCTTGACCCGCTTCACAAAAAATATAAAATCAAAAGAGTAGTAGTTTCTACCTATCAATCTGTTTCTGGTACGGGGAAAAAAGCGGTTGATCAGATGATGAATGAAAGAAAAGGAATTAAAGGAGAAATGGCTTATGCATATCCTATCGATATGAATGTGCTTCCACAAGTTGATGTTTTTCTTGAAAATGGATATACGAAGGAAGAAATGAAAATGCTCAATGAAACAAGAAAAATTATTGGAGATGACAGCATACGTCTGACTGCAACAACGGTTCGTGTTCCTGTAAAAGGAGGACATAGCGAAGCGGTGAATGCTGAATTTGGAAATGATTTTACTCTGGAAGAAGTTCGCAATATTCTACGCGCAACAAAAGGGGTCATCGTTTTAGATGACATGGAAAAGAAAGAATATCCTATGCCTCTTTTTGCTGAAGGAAAAGATGAGGTTTTTGTAGGCAGAATCCGCCGTGATGAATCACAGGAACGAACATTGAATATGTGGATAGTTTCCGACAATCTCAGAAAAGGCGCTGCTACAAATGCTGTACAGATTGGAGAATATTTATTATCGAAAGGGTTGTTGAAATAAAATATTACGTCATTCGTCGCCGGCAATTATCTTCAGATTTATTTCCTCCCGTATTAATCTTTTCGCCGGGTACCATGCTGCTAATAATCCTATGCAGCTTACTGTTATAAAAACATAAAGAAAATCTAATGGTATCATTTTTACAGGATAGGTATCTATAACAAAGGATCCTGAGCCGCTCAGTGAAACCAATCCGAATCTTTCCTGAAGATAACAAATCAACATTCCAATTATTAATCCGCCAAATGCTCCGGAAAGTGTAATGAGCATTCCTTCAGTAAGAAATAATTTCCTGAGAAATGAAATCTCCGCGCCCATACTTCTGAAAATAGAAATATCTTTTTTCTTTTCAATAACGAGCATAGTTAATGAGCTGATAACATTAAATATAGCTATGATAAGTATAAATGTAAGAATGAGAAATACTGCCCACTTTTCTGAACGCATTATTTTATAGATGATTTCATGCTGTTGATAGCGGTTTTTTATTTTAAAATCATTTCCTATCTGTGTTGAAATGTTTTTAATTATTTCTGCTTCATTTTTATTTTTACCCAATCCGATTTCAAGAGCAGTAAGTTTATTTTCATAATCAAAAATCTCTCTAGCAAATCTAAGAGGAGTGACTATATATTTTGCATCAAATTCCTGTTGTACTGAAAAAATGCCGGAAGGAATTATAAATCGTCTGTTAAAGGCTCCTTCAGGATCTGCGAGTGATGGAGTTGTGTTGCGAGGTCCGTAAATTTCAATCTGGTTAAATATATTATCCGGATCTATTCCCAAATTGTAGGCTATGCCCTCACCCACTATTGCATAATCGGTATCACCTCTTTGAAGTAAAAATGAACCGGCCACAATCATGGAATCCAGACCTGTCATTTTTTCAAAATCTTTACTTACTCCTTTAAGCTTGATGATATATTGTTTATCACGATATTTCACTAAAGCGCTTTCTTCTACAACTTGATCAACAAAAGCGATACCATCAATTTTCTTTAATTGTTCAATATTAATTTTATTCTGATCGAATGATTTACCGGCGACCAACTCAATTCTTAAATCGGGATCAAAAGAATTATATAAACGAAGAATCAAGTCTTCGAAACCATTAAATACTGAAAGTACGATTATCAATGCTGCTGTTCCAATCATAACTCCGATGGATGAAATGGCAGAAATAATATTTATTACTCGTTGTGATTTTTTACTAAAGAAGTAACGAATAGCTATGAAAAAAGGTAAACGAAATTTCATTTCCAGGCTTTGACTATAAGTCCGGTTCCAGTGGTGTGAGTCGAATAAGTATCAGCATAATTTAGTATGAAGGAAACCGGGTAGGCAACAAGGTAATAAAAAGGAAGGATAATGAAAAATAGTTTTGATACGCCAAGCATTTGAATCGGATATTTCATAGATAAACGCCAGGCAATTTTTCCGGGTGAACCGTATTGGTAACGGGCTTCGGTTTTTTGAAACCCTGCACTCCTTAGCTTTTCCTGTATCTGATTAATGTTATATCCATCACGAACATGTTCTTCAATAAATGAAGATTGGTCTCCCTCATGTACATCACTTCCTCCCTGATCTGATGGTGTGGAAATAATGAGCATCCCTCCTTTTTTCATAGAAGCATGAAAATTTTTAAATACCTGAACATCTTCTTCTATATGTTCCATTACATCAACACAAACTACAAGGTCGTAAGAGTTTTCTTTTATATATTTTGTTAAGTCCTGAACTTCAAAATGAACATTTGTTGCTCGTATTTTTTTAAAAAAATTATTACAATCGGCCACTTGCTCGTCCTTTACATCAACTGAAATAATTTTGAAGTTTTTATTTTTTCTATTTAGCCAGTAGGTATACTGACCAAAACCTGCACCAGCATCGAGTATATTAAGAGCTTGTTTATTTTCAACAAACCATTTACGCAATTCTTTATGTACATGCCATGCTCTTAATAAAAGCAGGTCCAGTAAATTGTAAAATAGCTTACGTAAAAATGGAGTTTTGTTAAAAACATTTCCAAGTGAACGCTTGATTGGATCGTACTGCATGTGGATGTATGGGTTGGGCGAAGATAATAGAAAAGAGTATCAAGAACCAAAAACAAAGAACCAAGAAAAAATCGACAACTATTCTTCTTCTTTCTTTGGTGGTTTTGTGCCTTTTAAAAGGTTCTCAATTTTTTCAACATAGTCAAGAGAATCGTCCAGAAAAAATTTTAATTCTGGCACAATACGGGCCTGGTGGCGGATACTTGAGCCAAATATTTTTCTTATTTCTTTTTTATGTTTTTCAATTTGAGCCATTACTGAATTTGGATCTTTGGATCCGAAAATGCTGATATAAATTTTTGCAATACCCAGGTCAGGGCTTACGCTAACATTAGTTACAGTTATAAATGCTTTTCCGAAGAAGTTATATCCTTCTCGCTGAAAAAGTTCGCCGATTTCTTTCTGAAAAAGGCGATTATACTTTTGCTGTCGGGTCGAATCCATGGGGGCAAGGTAGTGAAGATTGTATCAAGTATCAAGTCTATAACAAGTATGATGATTTAAGATAAAAGATTAAATGTTTTGGATTCAATTAAAAATCAGAATCTTTTTTTGAATAAAAGTCGTCTACAATTATAATCATCATGATTCCTGATACTTGATACTTGATACCCATTCACTACATTTGCCAAATGAAAAACTACATCCGTCTTCTGCGTTACGTTGGTGCTTATAAGGGTTATGTTGTGATGAATATCGTTTGCAACATGCTATCTGTCGTTTTTTCTCTTTTCTCTCTTACAATGGTGGCACCATTTTTAAATGTTCTTTTCAGCCAGACATCCAATTATGAAAAAATTCCATTAAGTTTTTCTATAAAATCTCTTTATGGTAATTTCAATTTTTTCCTCAGCAATTTTATTGTCGAAAATGGAAAACTCGAAGCACTATTTTTAATTTCTATTCTTGTAATCTCGCTTTTTTTCTTTAAAAATCTTTTTCGCTACCTCGGTATGTTTTTCCTTGCTCCTGTTAGAAACGGTGTTATAAGAGATTTGAGAAATAAAATGTATAATAAAATTCTTTTTCTTCCTCTAACTTATTTTTCTGAAGAAAGAAAAGGGGATCTGATTTCCAGAATGACTTCCGATGTTCAGGAAATTGAATGGAGCATTGTTCAATCTTTGGAAGTGATTTTCCGGGAACCGCTTACCATACTTCTTTTTCTGGGTACTATGCTCTTCATGAGTCCGCAACTCTCGATATTCGTTTTTGTTCTTCTTCCAATTGCCGGTCTTCTCATCGGCCAAATAGGAAAAAGTCTGCGCCGGACTTCGGCAAAAAGTCAGGCAAAAATGGGAGTTTTGCTTTCTACAATCGAAGAAACTCTATCAGGATTGAGAATCATTAAAGCATTTACCGCCGAAAAATTTTTTAAAGAAAAATTTTCTTCATTGAATGATGATTATCGTAAATTGATGACAAAATTATTTCGCAAACGGGATCTCAGTTCGCCGATGAGTGAATTCCTCGGGGCTTTCGTTTTAGTAATCGTTATGTATTTCGGAGGGCGGCTCGTACTTGGTGCAACACAAAAACTTGAACCTTCTGTTTTTATTGCTTTTATTGCTATTTTTTCACAACTCATTCCTCCAGCTAAATCTTTTGCAGACGCCTATTCAAATGTTCAACGGGGCCTGGCATCCGCCGAAAGAATTAATAAAATTCTCGATGGGGAAATTACGATTTTCGATAAAGATAATTCCCTTACTGTAACTGAATTTAAAAATAGCATAGAATATAAAAATGTTTCTTTTGCCTATTTTAAAGGCGGACAAGGTTGGGCATTGAATGATGTTAATCTTAAAATTGAAAAAGGAAAAACAATTGCCCTCGTTGGACAAAGCGGCTCTGGCAAAACAACACTGGCCGATTTACTTCCCCGTTTCTATGATACCGACAAGGGCGAAATATTAATTGATGGAAAAAATATCCGTGATTATAAAATTAACAACCTCCGTGGACTCATGGGAATTGTTAATCAGGAAAGTATTTTATTTAATGATACCATTTTTAACAATATTGCTTTTGGAATTACTGATGCTAAAGAAGTCGATGTAATTAATGCTGCAAAAATTGCAAACGCACACGACTTTATTATGCAAATGGCAGAAGGATATCAAACGAATACAGGAGACCGTGGAAGTAAAATGAGCGGAGGCCAGCGTCAAAGAATAAGTATTGCCCGAGCTATTTTAAAAAATCCGCCCATTTTAATTTTGGATGAAGCGACGTCTGCACTTGATACGGAAAGCGAACGTTTGGTTCAAGATGCTATTATACAATTAATGAAAAATAGAACAACTCTGGTAATTGCTCATCGTCTTTCGACAATACAACATGCTGATGAAATTATTGTTATGCAGAAAAGTGAAATCATCGAACGTGGAAAACATAGTGAGTTGATTGAGAAGAATGGGGTTTACAGGAAGTTGTATGATTTGCAATCGTTTGTTTAGTTAGTATAAGGGCGGAATAGAATCGTGGGGGTTTTTTCGCGCAGAGGGCGCGGAGCTCGCAGAGGGGGAGATTCTTTGCGTGCTCTGCGATCTCTGCGAGACAATTTTTACCCTATGAAATAACGGCTTCACACCATTTTCGGAATGAGATTGTAAGGTGGTTTTTTCGCGCAGAGGGCGCGGAGCTCGCAGAGGGGGAGATTCTTTGCGTGCTCCGCGATCTCTGCGCGACAATTTTTACCCTATGAAATAACGGCTTCACACCATTTTCGGAATGAGATTGTAAGGTGATTTTTTCGCGCAGAGGGCGCGGAGCTCGCAGAGGGGTTGATTCTTTGCGTGCTCTGCGATCTCTGCGAGACAATTTTTACCCTATGAAATACCGGCTTCACACTATTTTCGAAATGTGATTGAAAGGTGTGTTTTTTCACGCAGAGGGCGCGGAGCTCGCAGAGGGGGATTTTTAAATGTTATTTTTCTATGAGAGGTTTTTTAAAAATTATTTAACCGTCTCAAATCCTTTTTCCTGCCATTTAAGAATTCCACCTTCGAGGTCATAGACTTTTTTGAATCCTTTTTTTGACATCATTTCTGTTGATTCGCCACTTCGATGGCCGGAACGGCAATAGACTTCGTATTGTTTTGTTTTATCAAGCGTATCGAGAGCCGCAGAGAAACCTTCATTCTTAAAATCAATATTTATTGCACCGGGTAAATGACCTTCTGCAAATTCTTCCGGAGTGCGAACATCGAGAAGGATTCCGTGCTCATTATTTAACATTACTTTTAATGAGTCAGCAGAAATTAAAGCGACTTTATTTTCTTTTTTTTGACACGCTGAATTAAAAGCGATAAATAAGAAGAAAAAACTAAGAATAAAGGAGTATTGAATTTTTTTCATTTTTTTTATTTTAATTGAACGGAACTTGAAATTTGATCTTAAGTAAAAAAAAATTGTTATTCTTCTCCCTGAGTAATTTTTTCGGGCCTCATCTGAGGGAAGAAAAGAACATCTTGTATTGATTGAGAATTACTCATAATCATAGCTAATCTATCGATACCAATTCCTAATCCTGCGGTTGGAGGCATGCCAAATTCGAGTGCGCGAAGAAAGTCTTCGTCTAATTGCATGGCCTCTTCATCGCCTCTTTTGCCTAGTTCGAGCTGTTCTTCAAAACGTTTTCTCTGATCGATAGGGTCGTTTAATTCAGAGAAGGCATTGCAAATTTCTTTTCCATTACAGATAGCTTCGAATCGTTCTACGAGCCCGGGTTTGCTACGGTGTTTTTTTGCAAGTGGGCTCATCTCCACAGGATAGTCGGTAATGAATGTTGGTTGTATAAGGTGAGGTTCACATTTTTCTCCAAAGATTTCATCGATCAGTTTTCCGCGGCCCATTGATTTTTCTACATGAATACCAAGTTCGCGTGCAACTTTGGCAATTCCGGCTTCATCCATTTCTGTAATATCAATGCCTGTAAAATGTGCTATAGCACTGTACATCGTATATCGTTTCCATGGACGTTTAAAATTAATAACATGCTCGCCGACTTTTACATCTGTAGTTCCATGAATATCCATTGCAATGCGTTCGACCATTTCTTCCACGAGGTTCATCATCCATTCGTAATCTTTGTAAGCAACATAAAGCTCCATCTGTGTAAATTCGGGATTATGGAAACGGTCCATTCCTTCGTTTCGAAAGTCTTTTGCAAATTCATAAACTCCTTCAAATCCGCCGACGATTAGTCGCTTCAGATAAAGCTCGTTTGCAATTCGCAAATAGAGTGTCATGTCGAGAGTATTATGGTGCGTTTTAAATGGACGTGCAGCTGCGCCTCCATAAAGTGGCTGAAGAATAGGAGTCTCGACTTCGAGATACTTTTTTTCATTTAGAAACTTACGCATTGAATTAGTAAGCGTTGTTCTCTGTATGAAGGCTTCTCTGACTTGAGGATTTACGATTAGATCAACATAACGCTGGCGATATCTAAGTTCAGGATCTGTGAATGCATCGAATACATTTCCATCTGTATCTTTTTTCACAACTGGTAGAGGACGTAATGCTTTGCTTAAAAGTTTAAATTCATTTACATGTATACTTGTTTCACCCATCTTAGTAACAAAGACAAATCCTTTTACACCAATGATGTCACCGATATCGAGGCTTTTTTTAAAAATAAAATCGTATCCTGATTTATCTTCACTTTTACAGATATCATCGCGGCGAATATAAATTTGTATGCGGCCGGCACCATCTTGAAGGACAGCGAAAGCAGCTTTTCCCATGTCGCGAATACTCATTATACGGCCTGCGAAACTAATATCAAGGTAGTTTTCAGGATTCGTGGCAAATCCGGAGAGCATTTCCGAAGAAGAATGGGTAATCGGCCACATTTCTGCCGGGTAAGCATCAATGCCACGTTGCGTAAGCTCTTCCAGCTTTTGGCGGCGGATTAATTCTTGTTCACTTAATTCCATATTTTTTTCTTATGGTACAAAGATAGAAAAGACAAGCTATGGAATATTGAAAAATGAATATTGAAAAATGAATATTAAAAAGATAAAACCTTTAAAGATAGACCCGATTGAAGTGGAAAGCCCGGAAGGAGGCCGACGACAGGAGGCCGACTGAGGACTTGAAGCGGAAAGCGGGAACGACTGTAATAAATAGCAGCAGGCTTGGTCTTTAAATAAATTAATATTAGGAGCGAATCGTTATAAAAAATGGGTTGGATGCAATAAAGTTGCTAAATATGTCTGTTTTTTGACTTTTGAATTTTAACTTTTGGCCTAACATTGTCTACTTTTACAAAATAAAAAAAAGTTATGAGCGATATGAAAAGCCTGGTGGCAAATTTTCCGCAGCAGTTACGTGAGGCTGTTGAAATTGGTGCAAAAGCAAAATTAAATGGGCCAAAGCAATCTGTAAAAAATATTCTTATCACAGGTTTGGGTGGCTCGGGTATTGGTGGAACCATTGCGGCAGAAATTGTTTTCAATGAATGTAAAGTTCCGATTACTGTTAATAAAGATTATTTCATTCCTGCTTTTGTTAGTGAAGAAACGTTGGTTATTGTTTGTTCTTACTCGGGAAATACCGAAGAAACAATTCAAGCTTTTGAAACTGCTTTGAATAAAAATGCAATGATTGCTTGTGTTACTTCCGGCGGAAAAATTGGTGAGATGGCAAAAGAAAAGAATATTGATGTTATTCTAATTCCGGGAGGGATGCCTCCACGAGCTTGTTTAGGATATTCTTTGGTTCAGCTTTTTTATGTTCTGAATAAATACGGGATTATTGGCAGTGAATTTAAAAATCAGTTTATTAATTGTATTTCGTTGCTGGAAAAAGAAAAAAATAATATTATTTCTGAAGCAGAGAACCTTGGTGATTTTTTAGCTGGAAAGATTCCGGTAATCTATGCTGTTGACGGATACAATGGCGTTGCTACAAGGTTTCGTCAACAAATTAATGAAAATTCCAAAATGCTTTGTTGGCATAACATACTTCCTGAAATGAATCATAATGAATTAGTCGGCTGGGCAAGTATGAATGAAAATCTTGCTGTTATCATTCTTCGTAATAATACGGACTTCTCACGCACACAAACCCGATTGGAAATAAGTTCTGAGGTTTTTAAAAAATACACTCCTCATGTGAAAGAACTTTGGTCGAAAGGAAATTCTCATATCGAAAAAGCACTATATTTAATTCATCTCACAGATTATGTTTCCGTGATTCTGGCAGAGAAGAAAAAAATAGATGCTATGGAAGTAAATATCATTAATCACCTGAAGGGAGAATTAGCAAAGATCGATTAATAGCCATTAATATTCTTGCCTTTTTGAATTTTATAAGCCGGACGCGAACAGCATTTTAATTACCAATGAATTCTTCTGTGAACTCTTTAGAAACTGTTTCCTTTCTCGATCTTGGACTGATCGATTACCGCGAAGCATGGACACTGCAGGAAAAATTATTCAATGAGGTTGTTGAACGAAAACTTTCAAACAGACTTTTAGAAAAAGACAAACAAAAGCAGCAAGAACATTTTTTAATTTTCTGTGAGCATCCACATGTATATACCCTAGGAAGAAGTGGTGATGAGGGTAATTTAATTGTTTCTGAAAACGAACTTTTAAAATTAAATGCAACTTTTTATCGTAACAACCGTGGTGGTGATATTACTTATCATGGCCCGGGACAAATAGTAGGTTATCCGATTTTGGATTTGGATTTTTTCTTTACTGATATTCATAAGTATCTCCGTTTTTTAGAAGAGGCTGTAATAAATACTTTGAAAGAATATGGAGTCGCTGCCGGTCGTATTGATGGCTGTACCGGTGTTTGGTTAGATTGGGATAACAATAGAAAAGCCCGAAAAATCTGTGCTCTTGGCGTACGATGTTCGCGATGGGTAACGATGCATGGATTTGCGTTTAATGTAAATACTGACCTTTCATACTTTAATCATATTGTCCCTTGCGGAATTAAAGATAAGTCGGTGACTTCTTTGGAGAAAGAACTCGGAAGAAAATTGGATATGATGGAAGTTAAAGAAAAATTAAAAAAGAATATTTCAGAGATTTTTGGGATGAGGCTAGTTGGGTAAAGGTGTTTTCGCGCAGAGGACGCTAAGCTCGCAGGGGGGCTGTTTCTTTGCGTGCTCCGCGATCTCTGTGTGATAATTTTTTCCCTATGAAACAGTGGACTTTCACAACTTTCGGAATCAGGTTGTGGGTTACGGTTTTTTCGGGCAGAGGACGCCGAGTAGGCAAAGGGGAGTTTCGCCCCTAAGCCTCTCACAGAACCGTACGTGATAGTCTCCCATCATACGGCTCGTGTAATTCTTTTATAATATACAGTACTTCTTGTTTGTCCAGTGATAAAAGAGTTTTGGTTT
>JANOVV010000091.1:0-25027 GCA_031417555.1 Bacteroidota bacterium | reverse complement strand
ACTTTGATTAATACTTTATTTTTACATTGTTAATATAGTCTTCTACTAAAGGGCTTACCTTTGGACTTACAAACAATGCATTTTTTAAATCCACGCTCGCTTTTCCGCTTATTTTTGACTTTTTCGCTTGCAATTTTCAATTGTTCAACGATAAACGCTGAATATTTCGAAAAAGTATATGGTAAAGATATCAATACAAACGGAGTTTTTTTTGCTTCAACCTCCGATCATGGTGTAGTTGTTCTTGGAAATGCTGCTGATTCTATATCAAAAACAAATGGATATTATATTTTAAAGATAGATAGTAATGGTTCAGTTCTCTGGCAGAAAAAAATTATTGATAATTATAATGCATTCGGGAATTCCATTACAACGATTAAAGACGGTAAAATAGTCATCTTGGGAACACATACCGGTGTACTATACCCAATTGTTGCTGAACTAATAGTCCTCGACAGTGTAGGAAACATTATCAATTCATCTACTTACCCACCTTTGGATGGTTGGGGAACCGCAGGAGTAGCACTAACCAATTCAAGCGATTCGACTGTTTCAATTACCCTTTATAACGACGGTTTTATTTCAAATAATTATTATTCTATTTTCTCTTTGAATGCAGACCTCAGTACTCAATGGAATGATTTTGTCAGTTTTGATGGATCCTATACAAATTCTCATGGTTTATCTGCGGTTAAGAATAAATACTTTTATACAATCTCTTATTACGATGAGTATTTTTATTCTGTCAATCAATTATCACGTGTTACTTCAATAACGAAACATGATGATTTGGGTGTACGAATGCTGGATTCTATTTATGAATTTAATTGCATTACTACTTCAGTTTCTACAACAAATGACGAAGGTGCAATTATTTGCGGTATTCAAGACACATCAATGCAGAATGATATGGTACTTATTCGAATTGATAGTTCCGGAAACGTTTTATGGCAAAAACAATATGGCAGTAATTTGAATGAAGAAGCAAACACAGTAATTGAAACCAAAGACCATGGATTTGTTTTGTTGTCAACCATAGATGATCCGATTATTCCCGGCCAACACGATCTTTTATTATTAAAAATAAATGCCAATGGAGACAGCCTTTGGTCAAGAAAATTTGGCGGTATACTTGAAGAGAAGGGATTACAATTGTTGGAAGAAGGATCAAACCTTTTCATTTTAGGTACTACAAACAGTTTCAAAAAAGATCAGATTTATATTATTAAAACGGATTCAACAGGTATTATTCAGTCAACTTACAAAATAACATCAGGTGGAAGGTATAATTGTGATGGTGATACAGTTTTGCTTTATCTAAATCCGAATCCATCACCCGATAAAAAAATTTTCTGGTCTAACGGCGATACTTTAAATCCGGCCCGCATTACTGTTTCAGGAAATTATTCTGCTATCATATCAGATACACTTGGGAATACATTTAATACTTCTTATTCTTCTGTTTATTTTTCACAACTTCCCAATGCTTCATTTGGAATTGATACATTAAGACTTTGTTCCGGAGCATTTCTCGCTGATACGTTTATTTCTGAACGAACCAATACCTATCAATGGTATTTTAATAATCAACTATTACAAGGTGAAAATAATTCTTATTTAACTCCGCAAGCGAAAGGAAAGTATCAACTTATTGTTAGAAATTATTGTACAAGCGATACAGCAATATCCTATGTTGATACATTGTATCAGAATCCTGATCAGCCAATTATCGTTTCACCTTCCGTAAATTATGTTTGTGCCGGCGACAGTTTGCAGTTATCATTTAATAATGTGCCAGGTGAAACGTATCAATGGTATTCAACCGATTACCTGAATAATTATTTAATTCCCGGAGAAACAGATACTGTTTATTATGCAAAAGAAAATAATTCTTTCCTTGTAGTTGCAACAGATTTAAACGGCTGTTCAACACCTTCATCCACAAAACCGGTTTTCTTTGATCTGGGAGAAGAGTTTATTGATATTAATGGTCCCTCCGGCTTTTGTAATGGGGGTGAAGTTGAGTTATCCATATCATCTGCAACTAATATTTTATGGTCTGTAGGAGATACTACTCAATCAATAACAGTTTCAACTTCCGGTGAATATTATGTTTCATTTATTAATAAAAACGGTTGCTTAAAAATTACTGATACTGTAGAAATAATCGTCTATAATAATCCTATTGTTGAACTAGGCCCGGATACCAGTCTTTGCAGCAGAGCTGAACTTTTGCTTGATGCCGGTCAGGGCTTTACTAACTATTTCTGGAGTGATGCTTCAACCGACAGAAGCTTCCTTGCTGCATCGAATGGTCCATTTCCAACCACTTCAGATTTTTTTGTATTCGTAACCGATTCAAATGGCTGCACCAATGGCGATACATTAAGGATAGTTTTTGATCTCTGTGATGGAATAAGTGAAATTGAAAAAGAAACAATATCTGTTTATCCGAATCCGTTATCTATTGGCGAAGTGTTGTTTATATCAGGTGTTAAAAATGAAAATTATACAATTATCATTTCTGACGTTTTAAATAGAAAAGTGCTTAAAACCGAATTTAAAGAACAATTAAGCTTAAGTGAAACAAATATATCCATGAAAGGTATATACTTCTATAATATATTTAATAACAATAAAGCCCTTAAATCCGGCAAATTAATCATAAACTAGCCTCCTTAAAAGGCTTATCTTTGATGCGTAATGAAAAAGATTCGTAATAATTTTTTAATTTATTTTATTACTGCTTCTGTATTGATTTCAGGCAATGGAATAGTATTGGCAATGCATACTTGTTTGTCGTCGGCTTCAAAGGATATTTCATTTTTTAACGAACCTCCTTGTTGTTCTAAAAAAAATAAATCATGTAATTCGGATTTACATAAAGGCAAACATGAGAATGTTGTTGCTTCAAAATGCTGTACCTCCGAAGTCGCTTATCATAAAATTAATGCTCTTTTTTTACCGCAGAAATCTCTTTCTATTCCTTCCTTTAATTTAATATGTTTCCCTCTTTTTTCTTATAATTTAATTTCAAATAGCGAAAGCATTGACCACGGTTTTATTTCATTGGTTATCCCTTTAACATCGCCCTTTACGCATCAGCAGTTGTTGATTTGAGAGTTTAAGTGTTTTATATAAAGTACTATATTGCAGTATCTTAAAACATTTAATTAATCCATTTTACTCATCAAACAATGACAAAGAAAATCCTATTATTCATTTTATTTTTCTCATTCAAACACTTATACGGTCAAATCAAAATTGCCGGAAACGTAATTGAAAAAATTCATTCAAATGAATTTCCTCTTATCGGAGCAAGCGTATATTTTATTCCGGGAAATCAAGGAGTATTTACAGACACTCTTGGAGGGTTTGCATTAAATCTTCCGGATGGTTTTCCAGCTAAATTGGTAATTAGCTTTCCGGGATATACAAATGATACCCTTGAAATCAATTCAGCTGAAACGGTCAGAGTACTTCTTAAAAAGTCTGTTAATCTCAAAGAAGTAGATGTAACCGCCAAGAAGGAAGCTCTTGCAGTTTCAACAATAAATCCGATGAATTCAATAAAGATCACTCAAGTTGAATTATTAAAAGCCGCATGTTGTAATCTTTCCGAGGCCTTCGAAACGAATCCATCCGTAAACGTCGCTTATAAAGATGCAGTAACAGGTGTTAAAGAAATTCAATTACTTGGCCTGGGAGGTATTTATGTTCAGTTGCAAAGCGAGAATATTCCTGATATGCATGGTTTGGCCGGTATTTACGGACTTACATTCATACCCGGACCATGGATTGAATCTATTCAACTTACAAAGGGTTCCGGATCGGTAATAAATGGTTATGAATCTACAACGGGACAAATCAATGTCGAATATAAAAAGTCGATGGACATGGAACAACCTCGTTTTTTTCTTAATTTATTTGGAGATGAAAGGGGAGGTATGGAGGCAAATATTATTTTAAAACATAAGTTCAGTTCTCTTTGGAGTTCTATGCTTATGCTCCACGGAAGGCGAATGAAAAATGAAGTGGACAGGAATAATGATGGATTTATGGATATTCCGGATAACAATTCTATAAATATTTACAACCGTTGGAATTATCATAATGCCAATAAGAGGGAAGCACAAATTAATGTGAAATTACTTTCAGATGAAATAAGAGGTGGCCAAACGGCCGATGTAAAATCCACTGAATTGTATAAAACCATGGTAAATACAAAAAGGGCAGAATTATCAGGTAAACTCGGCTTTATTTATAAGGATAAACCATTTAAAAGCATAGGTAATATTTTCCAGTTATCTGTTCATGATATGAAATCTTCTTTTGGTTTAAAAAATTATAATGCAACAGAAAGTTCAATCTATCTTCAGAGCATTTATCAAAATATCCTTTGGCAAAGCAACCATCAGTACAAAACCGGCTTTACTTACAGGTACAATTATTTGGAACAACATTTTTTCGGAATTCCAGTAAAAACAGAAGAAAATATTCCTGGAATTTTCTTCGAATACACGTATAATTATCTGGATAAGTTTACACTTATAAGTGGTGTACGAGAAGATATTCATAAGAATGTAAAATTCGTATTTATACCTCGTGTTCATGGTAAGTATAATTTTTCGGAAAATTTTATTGTCCGATTCAGCGGAGGAAAAAGTTACCGCATTCCATATGAAATAGCCGATCATTTATCTGTACTTGCTTCATCCCGGCAGATTATCTTTAAAGAGAAAATAAATCCTGAGACGGCATGGAATTATGGCATAAATTTTACAAAAAAATTCAGCATTGTTTCTCATGAATTAACTTTCAGTGCCGATGCTTATAGAACCGAATTTGTTAATCAGCTTGTTGTAGATTCTTATACCGATTCAACAAAAATATTTTTTAATAACCTATATGGAAAATCTTATAGCAATAGCTTACAATTTACTTTGAACATAGAACTACTGGAAAAATTAAATCTTCGACTTGCCTATAAATTTGAAGATGTACGTTCAACATTTAATGGAAAAACAGAACAGCAGCCTTTAGTTTCAAAAAACCGTGCTTTAGGTACAATATCCTATGCTACATCCAATGAACATTGGAAGTTTGATTACACTCTTGCTTTAGAAGGTAAGAAAAAACTTCAAAATGTTTATTTTGATTCAGAAAATAATGGTAAGCAATTTTCTCCTTCATTTGCGATTATGAACTTTCAGGCAACAAAGGTTTTTCGTAAATTTGAATTGTATGGCGGAGCTGAAAATATCTTCGACTTTCGTCAGTTAAATCCAATCATTCATCCGGAAAATCCTTTTGGAAATTCGTTCGATGCAACTAATATCTGGGGCCCTATTCAAGGCAGAAGAATTTATGCAGGGATTAGGTTATCTATCAGTTAAAAAATTTTAAAATGTCAATTGTTAAAAATATAAAACCAATGAAAAGCATTTCAATCTTATTTTTTATTCTACTGATCTTATTAAATCCGGTATTTTCACAAAAGGATACCGTTAAAATTCATACTTCTGCTGTCTGCGATATGTGTAAAAAGACATTAGAAAATGATTTGTCATTCGAAAAAGGAGTTTCAAAATCGACTTTGAATCTAGATGAAAATATTTTAACTGTAATTTATAATCCTAAAAAAACGGATGCCGATAAAATTCGATTAGCAATCACTAAATCGGGTTACGATGCAGATTCTTTAAAAGCAGATCCAAAAGCGTTCAAACGATTGCCCGACTGCTGTAAAAAAGAGTGATATGAGTATAAAATATATGGGTCAATATTTTGACTTTTTTGATTTATCTTCATATACTTTCTCGCCATTCACATAGGTTGCCAAAACTTTCGTTTTTGGTATATCTTTATCGTCGATAGTCATAAGATCTTTGTTTAGAATAACAAAGTCGGCGTATTTCCCTTCTTCGAGTGATCCTTTTTCTTCCTCTTCAAAGTTTGAAAAAGCAGCTTGTATGGTCATTCCTTTGATAGCATCTTTACGTTTTAATTTATTTTCAGATTGAAAACCATTTTTTGGAAATCCCTTGAGATCTTTTCTTGCCACAGCTGCATAAAAGGTGTAAATAGGACTAATATTTTCTACCGGAAAATCCGTACCCAAAACTATAATTCCATCCGCATCATCACGTATTTCCTGGTAAGCATATGAATGAGGCATTCTGTCTGCGCCAAGTCTTTCTTCAACCCAATACATATCACTTGTAGCATGGGTGGGTTGTACTGAGGGGATTATTGAATAATCGCTAAAAAATTTCCTGTCTTTGGGATCTAATACCTGACAATGTTCTATTCTCCATCGCCTGTGATTTTCTGTTGTTAGATGGTCTGCATAAACTTTTAAAATTACCTTATTGGCAGAATCCCCAATGGCATGTGTACACAATTGAAAACCATGAGTTATTGCTTCATCGGCTATTCGATTAAAATAATCAACAGAATGTAATAAGAAACCAAAATGTCCTTTCTGATCACTGTATTCTTTTTTCAGGCAAGCCCCTCTTGAACCAAGGGCGCCATCGGCATAAACCTTAATTGCTTTTACATTTAATCTTTCATTTTTAATTGGACCATTCTTATAAAAATAATCTAGCGTAGATT
This sequence comes from Bacteroidota bacterium, assembly GCA_031417555.1. Taxonomy (GTDB): domain Bacteria; phylum Bacteroidota; class Bacteroidia; order AKYH767-A; family 2013-40CM-41-45; genus JADKIH01. The sequence goes on along the minus strand of JANOVV010000091.1, from coordinate 18,409 downwards.
GATCATCAGACAACATAGCATAGATACGAATTTTTAATTTTCCTTTTTTTTGTAATTCGAGGAGAGTAAAAATTGAGTCTTTTCCCAATCCTGCATCGTCTACTGTTGTTAAGCCTGCAGCAAAGCAATTCTCTTGTCCTTTCAACAATGCCTGTTCAATTAACTCAGGAGTAAATTCAGGTATATTTTTCTTTACAATATCAACAGCATTATCAATTAATACTCCGGTAAGTTTTCCATCTCTGACAATGATTTCTCCTCCTTCAACTTTAGTTGCATTATTTATTCCGGCAATTGTCAATGCTTTGGTATTACAAATTACAGCATGTCCATCAACACGCATTATAAAAACCGGGATGTCCGGAAAAAGGCTGTCGAGCTTTTCATTGGTTGGGTAAACTTTATTTGCCCAATCATTTTGATCCCATCCATGACCTAGCAACCAGGAGAAACGATTCGTTGTTGAATAATTTTGCAATCTTAAAAGCACATCCTCAAAAGAGGTGGTGCCAAAAAGGTCGCATTTCAATAAATCGGTAGAATAACCATAAAAATGACAATGAGCATCTATAAATCCCGGAAAAATAGTTGCTCCATGAAGATCGATAACTTCTTTAGCTTGAAAGTCATCAAGAATATCATCTTTTAAACCCGTTTCCTTAACCCTTCCATTTACGATTGCCATTGCATCTACCATACTGAAATTATTATTTACCAGATAAATATTACCGTTATAAAATATTTTATCTACATTTTTCTTTTTATGACAAGAAGAAAAAAGAACTATTAAAAACGAGTAAAATAGAAAGGCAACTTTTTTTGTTTTTTTCATAATTCATTAAATAATCAGGCCGCAATGTAAATAAAAGCTGAATAGAAGATTTAGGATTCTGTTTATTAGCTTATTTTGTTACTTATCTTCGCAATAAATATCACAATTATGGAAGATGAAACGTTGGAAAAATTGCGTTACCCTATAGGGAAGTTTTCTGCTCCTCTTGAATATTCACAGGAAGACATGAATAAATGGACTCATGAAATCAATGAACTTCCATCCTTATGCAGGAATGAATTAAACGATTTTACGGAAGAAATGCTGGAGGAGAGTTATAAACCGGGTGGATGGACTGCCCGACAAGTAATTCATCATATTGTTGATAGTCATATGAATGCTTATATCAGGTTCAAGCTTGCACTTACAGAAGACAATCCTACTATCCGGCCTTATTTAGAAGCCCAATGGGCCGAATTAAGTGATAGCAAAAATGCACCACCCGAAATCTCACTTTCTCTCCTTGAAGCACTGCATCGCAGATGGATACTGGTAATAAAGAATATGAAAGAAGAAGATTTTAATCGCAGCTATTTTCATCCGGAAAGTAAAAAAGAATTTAAGCTCAGAACGGCTTTAGCATTGTATGCCTGGCATAGTCGCCATCATCTCGAACATATCCGTATTGTTAAGCGTAAATTTTCAAAAACAAAAGCCTGAATATTATCTTAATTCGTTATTGAAAAGTTAATGAATGATAGGTTATTAATGCCTTAAAATACTATTAACTTTTTGCCGTTATCACAGTACAATAAATAAAAAAATAAAAAACTATTCATATGATAAAATGGTTAAAATCTTGGATTAGCAAACAAAAAAAACTGGTTATTGTTTTAGCAATTGCCTGTGGTTCGCTAATATCTTTAGGATTTGTTGAAGATTATTATTTCGAAGTAAGCAAGAACCTTGACATATTTACCACTGTATTTCGTGATATAAATGTGTATTATGTCGACAGCCTTCAACCCGGTGACCTGATGAAAAAGGGTATTGATGCTATGCTCCGAACCCTCGATCCGTATACGGTTTATATTCCTGAAAGCGATATCGAAGACTATAAGATGACACATATTTCGGCAGAATACGGCGGCATCGGTGCACTTGTTCATCAGCGAAATGGAGATATTGAAATCAGTGAAATCTATGAAGGATTCCCTGCTCAGAAATCGGATGTACGTGTTGGTGACAAAATAATTTCTGTAAATGGTAATGCTACTTTAGGCAGAAGAGTAGATGATATTACCGATTTCATGAAAGGTCAAAAAGGTACGAGTGTAAAACTTGTTTTAAAGAGAGAAGGAAGTCCGGCTTTAATTGAAAAAACTATTGTCAGGGATGAGATCAAATTTAAAAATGTTCCTTACTATGGAATGATAAATGAAAATGTAGGCTATATTAAACTCTCTCAATTTCTTGAAAATTCTGCCGATCAGGTTAAGGAAGCATTAGTAGAATTAAAACTTAATCCGAAATTAAAGGGAATTATTTTTGACTTGAGAGGTAATGGAGGAGGTTTGTTGAAAGAATCAGTCGATATCGTAAATCTTTTTGTCGATAAGAATCAAAAAATCGTTTCGCAAAAAGGAAAGATAAAGGAAATGAATATCGATTATTTCGCAAGTAAGACGGCTGTAGATTCTGATATTCCTTTGACTGTATTGGTAGATCGCGGATCTGCTTCTGCATCTGAAATCGTTACAGGTGCCATGCAGGAATTGGATCGCGGAGTTATCATCGGACAACGTTCTTTCGGAAAGGGACTCGTTCAGCAAACCTATAATCTTTCATACAATACACTTCTCAAAGTTACAATTGCTAAATATTATACACCGAGCGGAAGATGTATTCAGGCACTGGATTATACGCATAGAAATTCTGATGGAAGTGTTTATAAAGTACCTGATTCATTGATATCCGAATTTAAAACTAAAAACGGAAGAATAGTTTTTGATGGCAGCGGAATTTTTCCTGATATTTATTCAGATCCGGATTATTATAGCAATGTTGCAATTGCACTTTTGAATAATTATATTTTCTTCGATTATGCCAATAAATATTTTCGTGAACATTCTAGTATTGCCAGCTCAAAAGATTTCAAATTAACTGAAGCCGAATACAATGAATTTATTCGCTTCGCAGAAGGGAAAAAATATACATACACCGATAAAAGCGAAAAGAAGTTGCAGGAATTAAAACAAGCTGCTGAAAAAGACAAACATTATGAAGCAATCAAAAATGAATTTGCTCAACTTGAAAACCGCATGATGGAATATAAGAAACAAGATTTAACAAATCATCATGATGAGATTAAATCCATTCTTGAAGGAGAAATTTCAGCACGTTATTATTATCAAAAAGGCCGGCTTGAAACCAGTTTTAAAAATGATCCTGATGTTAAAAAAGCCGCAGATATTTTAGTGGATCAATCGCTTTACTCCTCTATTTTAAAAGGCGATGGTCAATATAAAGTCATCGGTAAACCCGGCAGTGAAGTTCAAGCTAAAGCTAATAGCGAGAGGGAAGAAGATGATGAAAATTAATTTTAAGAAAATATTAATTTGAAAAATTGGGTTAAATTCAATTTGTTTTAAAAAAAACAACTTCTGAAAATCACATTTTAAAATTATTTTGTAGTTTGCAACTCTTCTAATTTAAAAAAGACTATGGGTCGTGCATTTGAAAGACGTAAACATAAAATGTTTGCGCGTTATGATAAGATGGCAAAAGCGTTCACCAAGATTGGACGTGAAATTGCTATTGCTGTTCGTATAGGCGGACCTGCTCCTGAGTCTAATCCCCGTTTACGCGCCGCTATACAAAATGGCAAAGGCCTCAATATGCCTAAAGACCGTATCGATAATGCCATAAAAAGAGCATCATCCAAAGAGGAAGGAAATTTTGAAGAATCGGTTTACGAAGGATACGGTCCGCATGGTGTCGGAATTCTAATTGAGACTGCTTCCAATAACCCAACCCGAACTGTTGCTAATATTCGAATGTATTTCAATCGTGGAAATGGTTTACTCGGAAAAACAGGATCACTTGATTTCATGTTTCAACGCAAAGGTGTTTTTAGAATTGCCAATGATTCAAAAATTAACCCTGATGAATTAGAACTGGAACTTATCGATTTCGGACTCGATAGCATGGAAGTAGACGAAAATGAAATAATCATTTATACCAAGTATGAAGATTTCGGAAAAATGTCAAAAGCGTTCGACGATAAAAAAATTGAAGTTAAAAAAGCAGCGCTGGAACGTATTCCAAATACTTTCGTTGAATTAAATGAAGAGCAACAGGATGAAGTATTACAACTGATCGATAAGTTTGAAGAAGATGATGATGTACAGGCAGTATATCATAATCTAAAGTAATTTCCCCTGTTTACTTTGTGAACCTTTGCGAAAACCTTTGTGAACTTTGTGGTTAAATCCAACAATGGCTTAAAATTAAATTTTCATTCATAATATAAATTTATCTGTAAAGGTTCTTAAATTAGAAACAAGAGCGAAGAATCAAGAACTAAGAATTTCTACAAATATTTCGAAGATTAATTAAAAATTTTATTTTCTTGATACTTGATACTTGATACTTGATACTTGATACTTGATTCTTGTCTCTCCCTAATAAACATCCGGCTCAATATGCACCAACACATCTGCAATTTCCGGTAATTTGTCTTTCAGTTCTTTTGTTAAATTATGTGCAATATCGTGTCCTTCTTTTACCGTAATATTTGCATCAACTGTAGCATGCAGATCGATATGATATTTTAATCCGAATTTTCTGACATTACATTTTTCAGTGGCGATTACGCCTTTTACATTTCCTGCAGTTTTTCGTATATCGAGAATCAGATCATCGTAAAAGTGCTCATCCATAATTTCTCCAAGTGCTGGACGAAAAATTAGATAGCTGTTAAAGAGGATAATCACAGCAGCGAAAAGTGCAGCCCAGTCATCCGCGCTTTCATATCCTTTACCCATGATTAAGGCAAAGGCAATACCGATAAAAACAGCAAGTGATGTAATGGCATCGCTTCTGTGATGCCAGGCATCTGCTTTTAGTAAAGAACTTTTTATTTCTTTGCTTTTACGGACAACAATTCTATAAAAAATTTCTTTGATGATAATAATCAATCCCAGAATGATTAAAGTATATGGCTTGGGAAGTTCATGTGGAATTCGAATATGTTGTATGCTTTCATAGGCAATAATAGCGGCAGATGTTATTAAAAAACCCACTACAACAAAAGTTACCATGGGCTCCACTTTGCCATGTCCATAGGGATGGTTTTTATCCGCCGGTTTATTCGAATATCGTAAACCAAAGAGCGTGAGAATAGATGATAGGATGTCGCAGGTGGATTCTATAGCATCGGCAATCAATCCATACGAATTACCGAGAAACCCCGTTATCCATTTAACTAAAGCAATACCGGTATTTCCTACGATACTGATATAGGTTGTTTTAATTGCCTTTTCCTGATTATTCAACACAGCATTGTATGGCTTAGAATTTTCAAATTTAGCAAAGTATTTCAATGGTTTATTATAAATTCAAATGAGTAATATCAATAAATAATTCTGTTTCTTTTTTATTTTTGATTTAAGAAAATACAGATTGGAAAAATTTATGTTGATTTTAATTTGATTTATTTAAAATAACGATAAAAGTAAAATATGTTTCTGAAAAATATTTAAATCTTCTGTGCGATGACCTGAACAAATCCTGGCAATGTCAAAAATTTATTCACTTTTTTGAATTTCAATCCTGCTTGCTTTTGAAATTGGATAAGTTCTTCCATCGACCAATTGCCGCTGGTGCTGCTCAGATTAAAAAACAAATCCAGTATTGTACCAACCATTTCCATTTTTGCTGATGGTTCGGGTCTTATAAATTCTTGAATAATTAGATAGCCACCTTTTTTTAATGCCTTCTCAATTTTTTCAGTAACAATAGTATTTTGTTCCGATGTAAAATGATGCATCAGACTTGAAATAAGAATAAGATCAAATTCTTTGTTCCCAAAATCATCGGTTAAAGCATTTCCTTTTAAATAAATAATATTATTTCCTGAATATTTTTTTCTTAAAAGCGGTTCTGCTTTTTCAACGGCAGGAGGAAGGTCAAGTATGAATGCCTTCATCGACGGATATTTTTTACAAAACGATGCAGAATATAGTCCATGGGAACCTCCGATATCTAGCATTTTATCGGGATTCATTAATTTGGGAGCCATTCTAATTACTTGCTTAGCTGTGCCGGAAGCAACACTTTCCATTCCTTTCTGATACAAGTCCCATTCTTTCTCAGTAAATGTTTCATGATATTGTAAACCTTTTCCTGTTTTTAAAAATTCAGGAAAGTGATCCATCCAATTCCAGCATACATTATTAAAAAGTTGTTGATTGTAAAGACTGTTTTCACTTTCCTTCAAACACCATTTTCTTGAATGATTTGTAAGTGAATATTTGCCATTTGAGAAGGTAAAATATCCGGTGGAGATTAATACATTTAATAAGCTTTTTAAAGCCCTTTGATCAAGTTGAGTATATTTTGCTGCCTGTTCTAAATTTTTAGATCCGTCTTTAAAAGCTTCAAATACATTTAAAGAAAACGCTTCAAGTATAGCTTTGGAAAGCATAAAACAAATATGGGTATGTGCCAGCGGAACAGGAATGAGATCGGCTTTCAAAGCAATCCATTCCATAATGTTTTGAGGTTGCGGTGCTAATTTCATTTTAACATAAATATTAGATTGATTTTAATTTGTAAAAACAATGCACATGAATATATTTTAAACTTCAGTAACATATTCTCCGTGCTCTTTGTGAAAACCTTTGTGAACTTTGTGGTTAATAACAAGCGTTGGATTTAACCACAAAGTTCACAAAGGTTTTCACAAAGGTCCACAAAGAAGAATTGTATTTATTGGGTATGGATATTGCAAAATTCTTCAATGCAACTCAATAGTTTCCACATCCGGGATGTTTTTTAATAATAACTCAATGTGTTTTATTTTTGCTTTGACTTTAAAGTCGTGAATGATTTCTAAAATATCATAATCAATATAAACACTATTTGTTCCGATTATTTCAAGAATAGAATAGGGTGGTATTGAATCCAAAAAAAGTTTTAATTTTTTTTTATTTAGAAAACTTACATTCAATGCAAGATTGATTGTAAATTGTTTTGTATGCCCTGCTGCCTCTTCTTTTACAACAAAACCTGCCCTGTAGGTATGTTTTATGATAAAGTAAATGGCATAGGCAATACCAATTAAAACTCCTGTTAATAAGTTAGTAAATAAAATGGAAAGTACTGTTACAATAAAAGGAAGAAATTGTTCCCGGCCTTGTTTATAAACTGCTCTTATCATTGATGGTTTTGCCAGATTGTAACCTGTTCGGATTAAAATTACGGCAAGTACACAATAAGGAATTAGATTAATAAATGGTAATGCAAAAAGAATGGCAAGCAATAGCCATATACCATGAGCAAATGAAGATAATCGTGTTTTTCCTCCGGCTTCGGCATTGGCTGAGCTTCGGACAATAACTGCAGTAATAGGTATTCCGCCAATTAATCCACTCAGAAAATTACCAGTTCCTTGTGCAATGAGTTCTCTGTTTTGAGGTGTTATCCTGTTATAAGGATCTATTTTATCTATTGCTTCAATACTTAATAATGTTTCAAGCGTGGCGATAAAACATATTACTATTGCATTTTGCCAGATATGTATATCATTAAAAATAGAATTTAAATTAGGGAATTTTACTTGTGAAAAAAGGTTCCCTGAAATCCGCACAAATTGCTCATTGCTTAATTGAAGTGAAGGGATAAAATTCACGAATACAATTGCTAGTAGAACTCCAAATAAAACTGTTACAAATGAAGCAGGTAGAAAGCTGAATTTCTTTGCAAACTTTTTCCAGAGAATTAATACTCCCAAAGATGATAAAGCAATTATAATAGCTCCAGTCGAAATACTGTGATACAAATGATTTATTTGTTCAAATCCATGATGAAAAGTGATAATATTAAATAATTCATTCCTCCAATAATCCGGTTGATCATAACCAATTAACAAGGGAATTTGTTTGGATATTAAAATAATTCCTATTGCTGCTAGCATTCCTTTTATTACTGAGGAAGGAATAAAATGTGTAAAACCTCCGAGTTTAAGAATACCAAGTAAAATTTGCAACAGTCCGGCAATGGCAACGGAAAGAAAGAAAATTTCCATTCCACCGAGTTGGACAATGGCTGCTGCACTTACTGCAGTTAATCCCGCTGCCGGACCACTAACGCTTAATTGGGATCTGCTAATCAGTGAGACAACAATCCCTCCGATAATTCCTGCTATTAGCCCGCTGTATACAGGAGTTCCCGAAGCAAGCGAAATTCCTAAGCAGAGTGGAAGAGCTACAAAAAAAACTGTTATACTAGCTCTGAAATCATGCCTGAGAAATGAAAGGAGGTAAAATGATATCTTTTTATTATTTAATAACATAATTTTATTTATCCATTAAAATTATGCTTTGATATTCTCTATTTCACCTGCAAGGTCAAAGTCTTTATCGGTTACACCACCGGCATCATGAGTAGATAATTTTATCATTAATTTATTATACACATTTGTCCACTCCGGGTGATGATTTTTTGATTCGCAAATAAAACTAACTCTTACCATGAAACTAATTGCTTCCTGAAAATTTTTGAACGTAAACTTTTTTTCGATGGAATTATTTATAAATTTCCAGTCTTTAAGTAATGTAAGTTTTTCTTTTGATGATTCTGAATTGTAAATATCCATTTTTATTAAATTATTTATTTAATTTTTCAATAAGTTCCCCGGAAAAACTATCCGAGTACATTCCAAAAGCATTTACTAATAATCCTTTAATTTTAAATTTATCGGAAGAAATTGCGTAAAGTACATTTTCATCACCGGGATCAGTATCTCCTTCAAACCGATGAACTTCATCAATTTCAAAATCATCAGGATGAAGGTTGATTTCATTTTCAACACATGTTAAGCAATCCCTTTTAATATTAAAGTTTGAGGTATAGCCTCTTTTAACTAAATCGTTCACCGCTTCAGAAAGTGTGTCATAATTTTTCATTGTAAAGGGTCTAATTACTTAGTTCGGACATAATAATGAGAAATATTTTTTTTACCTGTTTGTCTTTCATCTATTTCAATCCTTGGAATACTTTTAATAAGATCAATTAATTTTTTATGCCCGTAATTTCGTGGATCAAAATCAGGTTGTTTTTTAAGAATATGATTTCCTAAAACTCCTAAAAAAACCCAACCATCTTCTTCATCAATATCATTTATACTGTCTGTGATTAATTTTATCAAATCCCTGTTAACAGAAGCAACGATCGGATTTGATTTCTTAATAGTTTCTTTTGCATTTGTTTTAGAAGTTAATACAATCTTCTCTTCTTTTTTTAAAATCTCTATGTAAATAAATTTATTGCATGAAGCAATAAATGGCGCAGGAGTTTTCTTTTCGCCGATTCCAAATACTTTCATTCCAGCTTCACGTAAACGAGTTGCCAGCCTGGTAAAATCGCTGTCGCTGGAGACAATACAAAATCCATCAACGCCTCCAGTATACAGGATATCCATTGCGTCAATTATCAATGCAGAGTCTGACGAGTTTTTTCCTGTCGTATAGCTATACTGTTGAATCGGTGTTATAGCATTTTCAAGTAAAACTGTTTTCCATCCGGATAATGTAGGTCTCGTCCAGTCACCATAAATTCTTTTAAATGTGGGTGTTCCGTATTTTGCTATTTCTTCCAGCATTCCTCTCACATTTGAATAAGGTACATTATCTGCATCAATGAGTACGGCTAGTTTTAATTCTTTTATTGTTTCCATAATTTTGTGTCTTAAATTTAAATCAGAAAATATTTAAATTATTTTACTCTGTCGTTGATACGGTAATGTAAAAGTAAACAGTATTAATGCAAAAGCAATTTATTATTTACCTGTATCCATATTAAAACAAAACCCTGTCAATTTTGACAGGGTTTTAATCATTTTGAATTAAGTACTATCTTAAAAGATACATTTTCCCCCAGCCATTTTTGAAATATTTATCAATATCTGTTTCTCTATGTTCAATTGAATAGCCATGTAAATCTGTAACAACATGGTAAAGATATAGACCATTAGCCAGTTGATCGCCAAATTCATCTCTGCCATCCCAGGCATAATTAGTAATATTTCTTCCAACATGAATATTTCCTAATTCGTTTTGCATTATCTCACGAACAATTTTTCCTGTTATTGTCATGATTTGTATTTTCATTCCCGTTGGTGTTTCATTTCCCGTTAATGTAAATACAAATCGGGTAGAAGTAGAGAATGGATTAGGATAATTTAATATTTCAGTTATCGTCGATTTGTTAATTACCTCGAAAGTAATTTTGTAACGATATTTCCCTGATTCATTATTACTTCTGTCTGTAGCTTCAACTTCAATCGTATAAATTCCATCTTCCTGAAGTGTAGGATTCCAATCAATTCGGCAACTGTTTTTCGGAAGTACAGCAGGTGTAAATCTCATCAATTGCCCGAAAGCCGGTTGATTCCATAATATTTGTTGTGATACATTTGAATTTGGTGACGTTAGGTATACTTTAAATTTAGCTGTGTCATTCAATGCAAGAAAACGATTTTCATCATGTAGCTGCACTGTAATTTGTGGCTTACCTGAAATTAAATCGCCGTTTAAAATATGAACGCCATCAAATGTTACATCCAGAATCGGATTTATTTTATCACGATCTATGTTAAATTTCATTTCAGCAAAATTATTGAAATGATATTTTTCTGGCTGATGAACGTATTGTGGATCAATAAATGGATTTGCTTCTACCCACAGACTGTTTTCTCCTGCAAATCCAAATGTTGAATCAATTATAATACTTGCATCCAGGTATTGACTGGTTCGTAAAGAGTCTAATTTGATAATTGGAAATGTATGCTTTACACGATTGTCATCGTATAAAAAGAATGAAACACCTAAACTATCCATCGGAAGGTTGCTGATATTTTCTATTGCAATAGACATCTTCAATGTATCACCTTCTTGCAAAGGATTTTCATGGAAACTAAAAGTTCTGTTTGGATTAACAGCACACTCAGGAACTTCATCGTAATAGATTCTCCAATAAGTCATTTGTGCCGGTGTTCGAAGAGAATCATCCTGAACAAATGTTTGAAGTTTTAAATACGGATACTGAATTGCAGAAATCCAACTTAATGTAGTATCATTTCCGGAAGAATATTGAATTCCTGTTGCCAGTGTATCCCATTTATTTGTTGTAACATTTAGTCCATATACATTTACATGTACAATATCTGCCAATGGCTGCGATTCAAAAGAATGTTGATTCCAATGAAGTGATTCCCAACGCAAAGACGGACCAACCAAAACGGAATTAATATTTCCTCTGTTCCATTTACTTTGAAGTAAAGTATTTTGTGTTAAAGTATCTCCCTGAGTGGTTCCGTGAATTTCTTGTTTCGTTCCCGGAAAATTTTTACGTAAAAAATAAATGTATGGTAGATTATCCTGAAGCAATCCTGTATTAAATCCAAGACCGGTTAAAGCTGAAGTGAATGAAGGATTTGCCGAGGAATATGGATACGTAAACCAGGAATACATCAAAATATAATTTCCATTTGGAACTTTGTTAATCAATGAATTCAAACTATCCATTTGAACAGGATCATTATAGCGAAAAATGAAAAAGTTTTCAGGTCTGGTTCTATTGCAACCTGCAATAAAACCTTGAGCATCTAAACCGCATGTACCACTTGTTAAAGTAAAATTATTCGCCTGACCAAAAGAATTTCCACAAGTTGTCCATGGCTCAAGTGAAATAGAATCAAGAATTGCTACCATTACAGCAGGCGTTGCCTGGCATCCATTATATTCAATAGGTGAATTATTAAAATAATATCCAATTTCATTGAATTGGGAAAATGTGCTTGGATTCCCCATTGTTAAAGTACGCAGTGACTTTAGATTATTTACAAATTCAAATTTTCTTCCTACCGTATCGTAACGTACATTTTCATAATTATCGCTCTTGAACTGGTGGAAATGAGATTGCGCCCATCCTGTTTTTCCGGGAATATAAATAAATGAGCTTTGTTGCCAATGGAAATTTACAGTATCAAATTGAATTGAATCATTAGCAACTCTCCAAAAATAAACAGTGCTATCTGTTAAATTATAATTCGAAGGTCCCCAGGAAATAATACCGCCGCTATTGCTTACTGTCGAGAAACGGAATAGGGGACTAGTCTGCATGCCGGGTGTGGCATCTTTAAGATTCAAATCAATTGTATCGATCTGAAAAATATAAGAAGCCATTCCTGCTAATGGGTTAGCCGTACTCGCTTTTAGTGTAACTGTATTGTAAGGATGAATGGCATAATCAGGTGGATATACCGGAATAATATCTTTAGAGATTATAAAGAAATCCAGGGTTACGGTATTGTTAAAATAATTTTCATATTCATCCACCGAGTCCGGTAAATCAATTTCAACTTTAAGTTTGTTTACTCCTGCACCTGAAAATCCTCCTGTATTTAAAGTCACTCTAAGTTCATCCGAATAATAGCATCTGCCTCTTTTGAAAATATAAACCGAATCCAATCCATTCGAATAGGTATGTGTAATTTTCACTATGAAAGAATCCTGAACTGCTTTACCGAGGTTTCGCGTGGTAATACTTACTGAAAAAGTATCAAGATCGGTTGTAATCGTTGTTGGAGTAAAATGAATATTCGACTCATCGATAGCATAGTCAGGTTTTATAAATGAATTTAATCGGATCGCGGGATCGCCTTGCAATGACATCTCACTTGACACTTGTTTTTCGCCATCACCATTACTAACCTGTATTTTCTGAACGGCTTTTTGCATCAGTTGTCCGACAGTTGCACCGTAATCATAATAAGAAGCCTGCTCAAAAAAAGCTTTCGAATATTCAAACAGAAAATATGGAATACCTAAACCGACACTGGCAATAAATCCTATTGCAGCTTTTCCGGGTTCAAGTACAAATTTTTCACTTACGCTTTTTTGTGTCGTATGAAAGTCTCCCGCAAAACAAGAGTTAGCAATAACTAATGGATACTTTCCATGATTTCCATATTGAGAAGGTTCATCTGTACTGGCATCAAACCCTGAACCACTTGCGTGTCCAAAAAATGCCATGACAGCAACACCTGAATCAATCTGTGCCTGAAGAGTATCCGATAAATTAATTTGTATAGGATCATTATTGAATTTTCTATACGTTGTTACACGGCCTCCAAAAAGACTATCTTCCATGATATTTTCAAACTGAGAAAGATAACCCGCAAGTTCGGATTGTTGTTGAACATCATTGCCACCACCAAAATGTAAAATTTCTTTCTGCCACGGTTGCGGATTTCCTGCTTGTGCAATTTCATATTCAGTTACTTTCTGTAAATAATTATTTACATCAGATCCATCCAATGCACTTAACCGGCCAATGGGAATTCTTGGCTCCCATTGTGAACCATTAATTCCCGACGTAAGTAAAATGTCAGAAGGCGGAACTCCGAATGTTGCAACAGCACTCGTGGCAAAGAGAGATGGATTTAATCGGAAATCGGAAGGACTAATAGATTTTCCGATTAGAAAAATATGTTGTGCTTCTGATGGCCATGTATCTAAAATATAATGTGAGAAGTTTTTAATACTTAATGGATGCTTCTGTATTCCATAAGAAAACTGATCGTAAAGCTCATCAACATCAAAGAGTGCGGTACGATTAATATTAGGTGCTTGTTGATTACGGTAATTTTTATAAAACTGTGCTTCACTCCAAAGGGATCGGTTGGTAATAATTACAAAAGCAGAATCCAAAGCCATTGCTCCGATATTATTGAAGTGCCCTAAATTGCTGCTGTTATAACTGATTTTCGAAACAGATGGTGTCTGAATATTTGACTGCGAACTGATAAAACAAATTTTTGGTGAAGATCCATTGTCATTATCAACAAGTGCCTGAAAAACATTCCCACTTTGAAAAACATCTATACGTTTGTGATTAGTCAAATCGTAAAGTAAAGGTGCTGAACCCCCACTGTTAAAATTTGTAATATCCATTCTTGATTTTGCCTGAGACAAATCATCAGGAAGTAATAATTTAAATTTGCTTTGTCCCTCCAGATCGAATGTATGCGGGTATTTTAATGTCATCCAGTAAAACATACTGTAATCCGGACTGCTGGAAGGATTTGCTGTTGTAGAATTTAATATCAGATTACTTGATGCCGCGGAAAAAGAAGCCGGAGAAATGGAGAAATTATATTTCTTTAAATCCTGATAGTAATAAGTATCTGTTAGATTAATTCCGGGAAAACTCGCGCTAATATTATGAGGTGGATTATTGACTCCTCCGAAACACATTGTTATTTCTGCATTAGGTCCGCTGGTGTATACTTTGTCGGTTCCAATAGGAAGTGTTACAGGATGATTCCCACCAGCGTAGTTGCCAAACACAGCTCCCCATCCTTCGCTTTCTGTATAAAAAATAGATTGATCATTTCGTCCGCGGTTATAACCGAAAATTCCCGATGAAATAAGATCTTTTCCTTCGGCAATGGTTTCTTTTATAAAATACGAAGATGGGCTGAACGAAGAAAAGTTATTATTGCTCTGAACGGTTAATCTTTTGCCGTTGGTGGTAGTACTATACGTCAGAAAATAAACGGAGGTATCAGTAAACAAACTATAGTTAGGTGTAGGATGCCAGTTGGTATCCTCGTATAATTTTTGATCGAAAGAACCATCATTAGGCTGACCATAAAATTCAATAAAATCAGTCGCATCAAAAACTCCGTCACTTTCTCCCTGAATGTAAATATATTGTTCAACTCCATTATGATAAAGTTGTATTTTTCTGGGATCAATACCAAACGTAGAAAAGCCGGAGAATACAAGTGTTTGCTGGCTTATGCGATTGATTCCATTTTGCCATACTTTAATCTTATAATACTCCTGACTGTAATTTATCCAGGAATTTTCATAAGGCTGCGTATAAGCAGAGAAAAATAAAACACTGAAAAGAATGAGGAGTAAATTTTTTTTCATTCAGAATAACCGGTATTTTTAGCGGAATTATTATTTTTATAAATATCGAGTGTGAGTGAGAAGATATTAGAATATAAAGTTTCTTGTCCTATATTAGTTAAAGCATAATCAATAGATAGTCTTCCAAGTTTTATCCCTAATCCTAAATTCGGTTGAATGATTTTGCTTACCGTTCCATCCAGATTTTTTACATTTTGAATATTTTGCATGCCGCCGCGGAGAAAGATGAAATTGCTATAACCGACTTCAAAGCCGATATGCGGATCAATACTCAAAGGATCTGCGCTGATTAATACATTTCGCTTTCCGTCGAATGTCATATCAGCATCCATTTCTATCAGCCCCGATATTTTTTTGCTGAAATAAAATTGATATCCGCCTCCAAAAATGAGTTTAGGCAATGTTATTTCTGTACTGTTTTTAGGAATCTCATTTCCCGTTTGAACAAATGTGGATTCTAAAAGATCAGTATTAAAACTCCAGGCATTAAATGTAGATGTTGCATCTTTAAACATTACACCCAGTTTCCAATGATCAATCTTGTATTGTGCACCAAGATCAAAACCAAAACCCCAAGCTTTACCAAATTCACCTGCTTTACGGTGAATAATTTTTGCATTACCTCCGACATTAAGTCCTTCTATACCGGTTTCTTTTGCATAAGAAAAAAGAAAAGCATAATCTGCAATTGAAAACGATTTAACTTTTGAATAATCAATGGCTCCCGAAGCATCTATAAGCTCAAGAGTATTTGGAATATCATCGGTACCAAACCGTATAATTGAAAACCCGATTGTCCTGGAAGAATCTATATGCGTGGCTAGAGTGATGTAATCAAATTTGGAAATACCGGCAAATAATTCGGCATGCATGGCAGCGACTTGTACGTTTCCTTTAATACCTGTAAGTCCGGCCGGATTCCAAACAGCGGAAGTAGCGTCATTAACAGTACCCACAACCGCTCCTGACATTCCCATGGGTCTTCCGCCTACACCAATAGAAAGGAATTCATTACTGTATTTTGGTGCCTGAGCAAAAATTGTAAATGAAATGAATAAAAGAAGCGGAGTAAGAAATGTTTTTTTCAATATCATAGTCAGTTCGGGTGAATAATACGTAACGTACTATTCAACTTTTTATTGTCTTATTTAATATACTATTACTTTTTGTAAAGTTAGCATTTTCAGGTCTATACATTCGGTCATTGATATAGTTTTCTACATGGTTTTCAACAACCGGTTTTAATGAAATTGGGTAAGGGCCAATCTGAATATTTTTACTATTGATTTTGCTTGAATGTCATACGTATTCTATCGTTCAGAAGTTTTTCCATCCATAAGAGTTTTTAAAACATCTTTTTTTAGTTAATATTTATTGAAAAGCAATCATGGAAATATATCATTTTTTAGTGATTCCTTTGCTTTGATTTTGTCATATTCCGTCAAAAAACCATCCTTTCGTGGTTGATGTAAATTGAATATTTGAAATAGACTTTTAAAGGTTATTTTTGGAGCAATTAATTCACCCAAACTTTATATGAAAATCCATCTTCCTAACTTTATTACGAGTTGTAATCTTTTCTGTGGATGCATTGCATCGGTGATGGTTTTCAGGAATCATTTAGATTTAGCAGCATATTTTGTTTTTCTCGCTGCTTTTTTTGATTTATTGGATGGAATGGCTGCAAGAAAATTTTTATCGAATCCGGCATTTGGAAAAGAGCTGGATTCGTTGGCTGATGTAATCAGTTTTGGTTTTGTTCCCGGTGCAGTATTGTTTAAGCTTCTTCAGCAATCGAATATGGAAATGTATTTTCATTCTGAAATTTTCATAAAAATTTTCCAGTTTTTCCCATTTGTAATTACGATTTTCTCGGCATTGCGACTGGCAAAATTTAATATTGATACAAGGCAAACCAATTCATTCATCGGACTTCCAACCCCGGCAACTACATTGTTTATTGTTTCTCTTCCATTGATTTTAATTCAACAACCCGGAAAATTCAATGACCTTATTTTAAACCCATATGCATTATTTATTGTTACTGTTCTATTTTCATTTTTATTGATTTCGGAAATACCGCTTTTCTCCCTGAAGTTTAAAACAAAAGGTTTTAAGGAAAATATATTTCAATATGTACTTATAATAGCTATAATAATTCTCTTCCCTATTTTTTTATTTGCTACAATACCAATAGCAATTATCTTTTACATACTTTTGTCCGTCATTCAAAATAGTACTAAAGCAAAATCGTTAAAATGAAATTCATAGCTGAAATCGATGTAATGCCATTAAAAGCGCTTCTTGATCCACAAGGAAAAGCAGTTACTCATGGACTTGGCAATATGGGATTTACTGAAATTGAAAATGTCAGAATCGGAAAACATATAACTTTAGAAATAGATGCAACTTCAAATGAAGTTGCAAAACAAAAAGTAGAAGAAGCATGCAAAAAACTCTTATCAAATCCTATAATGGAGAGTTTCCATTTTCAATTGCAGGAACTTTGATAGGAAAATTATTCATTTTCCAGATGATATTCTTTATTTAATAAATCAATAAGACCTATCGCATATTCCTTTTGTTCTTTCATGAATTGAGCATAAGCCTCCACCGCGGCAGACATTAATGCCGCATTGTTGAATACTGTACTTAGCTTTTCCTTATCCTGATTTATAAAAATATTATTTACATTTTTATATTTAAATGCAACAAAACGATTGGTAATAGTATATCCAACAACGTTTGTATCTTTTAAATTTGTAAGATCTGCAACTTTTGTATAGTCAGTCAATGAAAGCTTGAAAAAATTATAGCAGTCTGCCTCTTGTGCAACCGTTATTTTATTTTTTAACTCATACCCAAAAATATTATCGATTATATTTTGTTTTCTAATTAAACGCAACATGCCCGATGATTTTAATTGTTGCATGGCTGCATCATTTATCTTAAAATACCAATCCTGAAAAAAACCTGTACTTCCATGTGCATAGAACTTTTTTTTATTTGCATCCAGCGTAAGATCTTCATTCTTTAACAGAACGAAACTATCTAAATTCATTGCAATCTGGAGGTTTGATTCGATGATATTATTTAATTGAAGTGTATCGCTCACTAAACATTTTACAAGACTTTCGATTGCCTGTTTTTCTTTTTCTCTGTCGGTGCGATATTCACGATAGCTCTCAGCAAAAAATCCCGTCGTAACAGCCAGTACAATCATTAAAAATTCCAGAAAATATTCTTTCCATGGTTTTGGATTGTTATTTAATTTAGGGTGGTGGTGGACTTCCATAATTTTATATACTGATATTTATTATTTAAAAGTCATACGATTATATTTTTTCAGAATGGTATCTGATCCAAAAAAGGAATACTTTAATTCAATACTGTTTTTATCAATCTGCTTGAT
>JANOVV010000090.1:0-13712 GCA_031417555.1 Bacteroidota bacterium | reverse complement strand
ATAGCACCGGTTTCAAGCGTAGCCTGTTTCAAGGTATTTGTAGCAGTATCACCTTTGACTCCCGGTTCAGTATACGTAACCTCTAATTCAACAAAAGTAGGAGCTTCTGCAAGAAGTGGTTGGTCATTTTCAAAAGCAATTTTAACCGTCATTCCTTCCTTTAAAAACTTTGCATTATCACCAAACATTTCAGCTGGAATATGCATTTGTTCATAGGAATCATTGTCCATTACTACGATATGAGCTCCTTCAGGGTAGATAAATTGCATTTCTTTATACTCAACTCTGGCTATTTCGACAGCTTCCCCGGCACGAAAACGATTTTCAACAATTTTCCCGGTTTTCAGGTTTTTCATCTTTGCCTGATAAAATGCGCGTAAATTTCCGGGTGTACGGTGTATATATTCCGTAACCATGCAAAGTTCGCCATTATAGCGTAAAATAGTCCCTACCCTTACATCACCAATATCTGACATATTTGTATATTTTAATGTGTTTTCTTTAGAAATGCAAACATAGTGAAAGCCCTCGGCCTTAACAAATACCCGGCACTTTTCTTATGAATTTTAAGGCTAAAAAGGGGATAATTGACTAATGAAAAAAGGCGGTTTTCCACTGCCGGTTATGAGGGATATTTTAGACTCCTATTTAAATGTTTTCCTTAACCATTTTATTCAATTCAGAATAAACTTCTATTTCTTAAAATATTTATTTGTACCGATCTTAAAATTCAAGTGAATAAAAATTGATTAGAAAAAAAATTTATAAAATTTTACACTTCCAAAATCGTTCAAACAACGGAATTTAAATTCTTATATTTGAAAACTTATGCTGAAGCCGATTGTTGTCTTAGGATTGTATTGTATTTTTTTTCAGTCTTCAGTCTTTGCACAACCTGATTCTTTAAATATTAACATAAACGGTTATGCTTTTGATTCAAAAAATCCAAAGAAGAGACTCGACGATTTAATGATAATAAATGTCCGAACTTCTCAAGGCGTTTTTGGATTAGCCGATGGGACTTTCAAAGCATCTATATTCAAAACAGATACAATAGTAATTGCTTCAACAGGCTACGAATTCCAAAGGATTTGTTTTACAGATTCTGTATTTAAACCACAATATTATATCAATGTCCCGCTTATAAAATTAAATGTCACTCTGAAGGATGTCAACATTTTTTCTCCCAGAGATCTTCAATCAATTTATACCGACATTCAAAAGCTAGGTTATAATAAAAAAGATTTCCAATTAAGCGGTGTTGATGCCTTCCAAAGCCCGATCACATTTCTATACCAGGAATTCAGCAAACTCGAACGCCTTAAAAGACACAATGCCGAAAGAATCAATGCTGATAAAAGAAAAGAATTACTTCGTCAGCTTTTGGCAAATTATGTTTCGCATGACATCATCAATCTCGATAATTTCGAATTCGACGATTTTATTAACTTCTGTAACGTCCCGGAAAATTATATGAAATCAGCCACTCAATATGATTTCTGTATTTTTATAAAACAGAAGTTTGAAGTTTATGCTTTAATGAAACAAAATAAAAATTAGTTTTTTTGATGATCTGTTTGTTGCTGTTTAAAAACTGACGGCATTCTAATCAATCGATTTTTCCCATTTACTTACCACCGCCGTCGCAACTGCATTCCCCATTACATTGGTTGCTGACCGACCCATGTCAAGCAGCCAGTCAATAGCAAGCAATAAAGTTATTCCTTCCTGAGGAATAGAAAAAGTCTGAAGCATTCCTGCAATTACTACAAGTGAAGCCCTAGGGACTCCGGCCATACCTTTACTGGTTACTAAAAGTATCAACATCATTGTGATTTGTTGTCCGGTACTTAATTCCATTCCATATGCCTGAGCTATTGAAACTGTTGCAAAAGTCATATACATAATCGACCCATCCAGATTGAAAGAATACCCAAGCGGAAGAACAAAACTCACTATCTTCGGCGGACAACCAAAACGCTCAAGCCCAAGAATAGTTTTCGGCATTGCGGCTTCGCTACTTGCTGTGCTAAAGGCAAGCAACATGGGTTCTTTCACATGATCAAAAAGTTTTCTGAAATTTATTTTAAAGATCACACAGATTAGAAACAATACAACGAAAATAAAAAACAACAATCCACCGAAAAAGCACAAAATTATTTTCATATAACCACTTAATACACCTAACCCTTTCAATGCAATTACCGAAGACATAGCAGCAAAGACAGCCAAAGGAGCAAGCTTCATGACATAAGATGTGACTTTAAGCATGGCATGTGCGACAATATCAAAAAACTCAACAATTAGTTTTCCTTTTTCTTCCAATGCTGAAACAGCTACACCGAAAAAAAGAACAAAAATAATTATAGGAAGAATCTGATTGCGTGCCATAGCATCGACTATACTTTCAGGAAAAATATGTTTTATAAATTCACTGCCGTTAAATGCTTTTGCTTCGACCGGCACGGCGGCCATACTTTGCATTTGTAAAACTTTTCCGGGTTCGAAAATGTTTACGATAACAAGTCCAAGAAATAAAGCAACGATAGTTGCAGCAGTGAAATAAATAAGTGTTTTAATTCCAATACGTCCAACGGTTTTAAAATCGCCCGCTTTTGCAATTCCGGTAAGCAGCAAAGAAAAAACCAGCGGAGCAATTATCATCTTTATAAGCCTCAGAAAAATATCGCTGATAATTTGCATGTTTGAAGCAAACGGTTTAATCTGTTCCGGCTCAGGCCACATGCCTCTATACCAGGCACCAAGAACTATTCCGGCAATTAATCCGATGATAATTTGGGTTGTTAAAGAGAGACCCGGTGTCTTTTTATCTAGTATCATGTATCAAGTATCATGTATCATGTATCATGAATCTTGGATCAAGAAACATGATAAGAATAAAGTACCAAGTATCAGGATTTTATTTAGATTTCCAAAAAATATATTCTATGTATCTTATTCTTAGTACCTTGATTCGCTTACGAGTGGCCAATCGTTATTCGTTATTCGTTAATTGTAATTCGTTAATCGTTAATCAATATTCGCTATTCATAATTCATAATTCTAATTAAATAACCGTTCTTGGCTCTTGATATTCGCTATTCGTTTTTCGCTATTCATAATTCCAATTAAATAACCGTTCTTGATTCTTGACTCCTGATTCTTGACTCTCCTTTATGTCCCAGCTACCCAAAAACTTTCTTTTACACGCACAAAAATTTGCGGGAAATGAATATGATGCTTTTATAGAAAGTTTATCACAAAATCCATCAGTAAGTATTCGCATTAATCCATTTAAAAGAGAAGGTACTTATGCAACCGAGAAAATAATTCCGTGGTCTAAAGAAGGAAGGTATCTAAAAGAAAGACCTTCTTTCACTTTTGATCCTCTTTTCCATGCCGGTTGTTACTATGTTCAGGACGCAAGTTCACAATTTTTGGAACAAGCCTTTAAACAAGCAAAGAAAAATTTGAAAAGGCCTATTCGAATTCTGGATTTATGTGCTGCGCCCGGTGGAAAAAGTACACATATCTTATCTATGATTGAAAATACAGACTTACTCGTTTGTAATGAAATCATATCCTCCAGAAATAATATTTTACGTCAGAATATTATGAAATGGGGAAAAGAAAATGTAATCGTTACTCAAAATGATCCTGCCGATTTCAGCAGACTCATTGGTTTTTTTGATATAATTATTGTTGATGCCCCATGCAGCGGTGAAGGCCTTTTTAGAAAAGATGAAAATGCGAAAAATGAATGGAGTGAAGAAAATATTCAGCGCTGCTCTGTTCGTCAGCATGAAATATTAAAACATGCTTATGCATCATTATGTCCAGGAGGTTTTTTAATTTATAGCACTTGCACATTCGAAGAGGATGAAAATGATTCACCTGTTCAATCACTTTTCGAAAAATTTGATATGAAAATTCAAACAATCGAATCCAATTTTCCAGGTATTTTAAAAACAAAAAATGGTCTGGTATTTTTCCCACACCGAATTCGTGGAGAAGGATTTTATATATCCTTATTACAAAAAAAAGATGGTGACCAAATTCCTGTTAAAAAAGTAAGCGATAAAATCGATACACCATTTAAAAAACACCTTGTTCGATATTTAAAGAATGAAGAATTATTTTCTGCACTTTTAAAAGATGACAGATTGTTTGCTATTCCAAATGCACACTTGAATTCATTAAATACTCTAAACAGAAATCTTTATGTCAGGCTTGCCGGAATTTATTTGGGAGATTTTAAAGGCGATGATTTTATTCCTTCGTCTGCAATTGCATTATCATTGCAATTGAAAGAAGATCAACCTTCAAAAGAATTAACTGAAATGGAAGCCATCGAATATCTAAAAGGCGGAAATTTACAATTAGAAATTCCAAAAGGCTGGTCACTTGTCAATTATAAGTCATTCCAATTAGGCTGGATAAAAAACATCGGCACCCGAATCAACAACTATTACCCCAAAGAATGGCGTATTAAAAAACAACATCCGATACAGGATTAGACGTTTTGAATTGTTGTTCCTGTTTCAAATTAAGATGTCCATTAAGATTCGTTTTTGTCCCGATAACTCATACCCGATACTTGATACAATTTTTATTATTTTCGCATCCTATGGCAGAAATCCCAAAAACGTACGACCCTTCACAAACAGAGGATAAATGGTATTCTTACTGGATAAAAGAAGGATTTTTCAGAAGTCTTCCTGATGAAAGGGAGCCTTACACAATTGTTATTCCTCCGCCGAATGTTACCGGTGTATTGCACATGGGACATATGCTTAATAATACCATTCAGGATGTACTCATTCGTCGCGCCAGAATGTTGGGAAAAAATGCCTGCTGGGTCCCCGGAACCGATCATGCTTCTATTGCAACAGAAGCCAAGGTGGTTGCCATGCTCAAAGAAAAAGGAATAAATAAAAAAGATATCTCTCGTGAAGACTTTTTAAAATATGCGTGGGAATGGAAAGAAAAATATGGCGGAATTATTCTGGAACAATTAAAAAAACTGGGGGCATCCTGCGACTGGGAACGGACACGTTTTACCATGGAAGAAGATCTTAGCGATGCCGTAATTTCAGTTTTCATCGATCTACATAAGAAAGGTTTTATCTATCGCGGTGTAAGAATGGTGAATTGGGATCCGGTTGGTAAAACTGCTTTAAGTGATGAAGAAGTAATACATAAAGAAGTTAACTCACGATTGATTTATGTTCGCTACCCTATTATCGATGCATCGTTGGCATCTATACTCAAGGAAAATCATTCCGACTGGACTCTTAATGAAAATGGTTGGTCGACAGAAGTAAACGGAAAAAATTATAAGGGAACTGATTTCATTTCAATTGCCACTGTAAGACCTGAAACAATTTTAGGTGATACCGGTGTTTGCGTTCATCCGGAAGATGAAAGATATAAAAAACTGAAAGGTAAATTTGCTGTAATCCCTATGGTAAATCGTCCTGTGCTCATAATATTTGATGAATATATTGAAATGGAATTTGGTACGGGCGCTCTAAAAGTTACTCCTGCACACGATATTAACGATTATAATCTTAGCGTAAAACACGGACTTGAAGTAATCGATACAATTAGTGATGATGGCTCTATGAGTCAGGCTGCTCGTTTCTACGTGGGTGAAGACCGCTTTATAGTTCGCAAAAAAATAGTAAAAGACCTCGAAGCCTCAGGAAATATTGTTAAGATTGAAGATTACAAAAATAAAGTTGGGTATTCGGAACGAACAGATGCCGTTATCGAACCCAAACTTTCGATGCAATGGTTTTTGAAAATGGACACCATCAGCAAACCTGCATTGGAAAATATTCTTAACGGGAATATAAAACTCATACCTGATAAGTTCATCAATACCTATCGTCACTGGATGGAAAATGTGCACGACTGGTGTATTTCACGTCAACTTTGGTGGGGACAGCAAATACCTGCCTGGTATGACCCTAAAGGCAGGTTTGTGGTAGCGAAAACTTCTTCAGAAGCTATTATTCAATTCAAAAAAAATTATCCTGACTTTGATTTTTCCGAAAAAGATTTAAAACAAGACGAAGACGTTCTTGATACATGGTTCAGTTCATGGCTTTGGCCAATAAGCGTATTTGATGGATTTAAAAATCCCGATAACAAGGACATTAAATATTACTACCCGACAAATGATCTTATTACTGCTCCTGAAATTTTATTTTTCTGGGTTGCCAGAATGATAATTGCGGGTTATGAATACATGGGAGAAAAACCTTTCACAAATGTCTACCTAACGGGAATTGTGCGGGATAAACAAGGAAGAAAAATGTCGAAGTCACTCGGAAATTCTCCTGATCCAATTGACCTTATTAAAAAATATAGCGCTGATGGTGTTCGTGTAGGAATGTTATTTGCTTCACCGGCCGGTAATGATTTGCCATTTGATGAAACACTTTGCGAACAAGGCAGAAATTTTGCGAATAAAATATGGAATGCTTTTCGTCTGATCAAAGGTTGGACTGTTCACGATGAACATCAAAGCGAAAGCGATCGTATCTCAATAGAATGGTTCCGTTCACGCTTCAATGAACAATTAGAAATCATAAATGATCATTATTCTAAATACAGAATGAGTGATGCATTGATGGCGTCCTATAAGTTAATCTGGGACGATTTCTGTGCATGGTACCTTGAAATGATCAAGCCAGAATTTATTGACGGCAATCCAAATCCTATCAGTAAAACAACTCTTGATATCACCATTTCTTTTTTTGAAGATCTTTTAAAAATAATTCATCCATGGATGCCTTTTATCTCTGAAGAACTATGGCATTTATTGAAAGACAGAAAATCAAAAGATTGCCTGATAATTGAAAAATGGCCATCGATTTCCGCTTATGATCCCAAATTACTTTCAGGATTTACAATAGCGTCAGAAATAATTCAACAAATGAGAAATATCCGTAAACAGAAAAATATTTCTCCTAAAGAATCACTAGAATTATTTATCCGAACTGAAAAAACATTCGATGAAAGTTTTAAAAATATAATCATAAGAATGGGAAACCTCAAACAATTTAAATCCATAGATAAAAAACCCGAAAATGCCTTGTCTTTCCTTGTAAACCAATTTGAATTTTATCTTCCAATTTTAGAAACGATAGACGTAAATGCTGAAAAAGAGAGGTTGATCAAAGAACTTGAATATAATAAAGGCTTTTTAAATTCTGTTCAATCTAAACTTGCCAATGATCGTTTTATTGCCAATGCAAAACCGGAAGTTTTAGAAAACGAAAAAAAGAAACAAGCAGATTCAGAAGCAAAAATTAAAGCGATTGAAGAGCAACTAAAGGGGATGAAGTAAGTAACCAAAGATAAAAGTCAAAAGTTCCCTTCTGGAAATGTCATTAAGTTAAGGTTCATTTGCCACAAAAACACGAAGACACAAAATTGTTGGTATTCTTATTAATAGTGTTTTTGTGCTTTTGTGGCAAAAAAAACATGACTAATTTCTTAACTTAATGACATTGCCCTTCTGGATGACAGTGTCTTTGAAGCGGGTGTGCCATCCACTTGCCGCTGAAGCAGATTTTAAGAGGTAACTAATTTTAGATTGGCGGCAAGTGGACGGCACATGAACAGACAATATATACGTCATCCGCCAGCTGGCGGAACTTTTAAGTTTAAAGAATCGAAAAAAACAAAGTTTATTATTTAAGAATGATAGTTGAGGACTCAAATAAAGAAGATCAATGGTTCTTTTGCTAAATTCAGCAATTAGTTAACCTATTGTTTTTGCTTTAACTGATGGGATTGATTCCTGTCTCTTAATGAATTCTTATTCCTAGTTAATTAATCTTTGCTCCTTTAAATTCGAAATAATTTTTTCGGGTTAAATAATTTAAAGGCCGATGGGATTAAAAATAATTAATTGCGCACTTCATCAAATTATATTTTAATTAAAATATACAGCCAATTTTATTTAAACAACATTTGCTGATTATAAGTTTAATAAAGTGATGTAATAACAACAAATAATTCACTGTTCTTTGTTTAAATTTCAATCTACAAAAAAGATCAGCAAGGAAAAATACCTTTAATGGTATCTGACAAGATGAAAATATTTTTACGATATTTTTTACGTTTTATTTTCTTATTACTGACTATAATCATTGTCTGGTCAGCCTTTAATTTTTCACTTGTACTTTATGGCATAGACCAGCTCAAAGGACAAATGCATATTGTAATGAATGCAAGAAATATTCAGGACGTTATCGACGATACATCCATTCCCGATTCCGTAAAACAAAAAATATATTTCATCGAAAAAGTAAAAAAGTTTGCAATTGATACCATTGGATTAAAACCTTCTGAAAACTATACTACATTTTATGACCAAAAAAATAAGCCACTTCTTTGGGTTATTACTGCAAGCGAACCTTTTGAAATAAAAGCATATGAATGGAAGTTTCCTTTGTTAGGCAAAGTAACCTACAAAGGTTTTTTTGATTATGACAAAGGAAAAAAAGAAGAAGCACTTTTAAAAGCAAAAGGCTTAGATACTGATTATGGTGAAGTTTCTGCCTGGAGTACATTGGGTTGGTTTCACGACCCAATCCTGTCCGGCATGCTCCGCCGCACCAAAGGACAACTGGCCGAGTTGATTATACATGAATTAACTCATTCAACTTTATATTTAAAAAGCAATGTAAATCTAAATGAAAATCTTGCATCCGTTTGCGGAGAGCAGGGAGCAATTCATTTTCTTTGTTCAACTTATGGTATGGATTCTAAAGAATTAGATGAATATCTTGATATTAAAGAAGATTATAACAAATTCAGCAGGCAAATGCTGATTGGCACTCATTTATTAGATTCTTTATACAAAAATATAATTGACTCAAATACAATTTTCAAACAGATAAATAAGAACTTAATGATAAAAGCAATAGTTCGTTCACTCGACACAATTACTTTTAATAATCCATTACGATACAAAAATTTATTTAAAAAAACACTTCCAAATAATGCATATTTCATTGACTTTATCCGGTACGATGCTCAAAAAGATGAAATGAAGAATGTACTACTAAAAAAGTTTAATGGCAATATTGAGGAATATATTAATTTTTTAAGAATAGAAAAAGATTCAATTTGAAAAATTTAATTTTACAATTTTTTATACGTTAGATACCGGGGACAGAATGCAAAGCGATTCTATTTCCCTCGGTATCAATAAAAACAGCCATGTAACCGTATTCCGGAGATATTTGTGTTTTGGGTACGAGTATTTTTCCACCGGCGTTTTCAATCTTATCAAGGATTAATTGCACATCAGGATTACCATTTAAATAAATTAGTGGGCCTTCGGTAGAAGACGGTTTGTAAAAATCCTTATGGCACACAAGGGAACCACCAATGTTCATCATATTTTCAATGGGGAAAAGTCTCATTTGGAGATTGGCTGTATCCATGGTTATCATTTTGATATCGAAAATTTTTTCGTAAAAATTTTTCGCTCTTTCAATATCCATTGTTGGTATCTCAAACCAACTTATAGCATGTTTAAATATCATAGCAACCTATTTTATAAAATGAATATTTTTTTTATTAATTATGATTATAGAAATTTAATATTTTCATTCATCAAAACAATATTAAAAATTATTTAATTATACTGTTACTGTTTTTTTTATCATTGGAAATTTCATTTTTAATTTAATCAATTCCTTTACAATTTTATCAGCAATCAGATAATCCTTATACCAGTTTTGATCTGATGGTACGACCAGCCAGGGAACTGATGAACAATTCGAAATTGCATCCTCATAAGCTTTCATGTATTGCGGCCAAAAAGTCCTTTCTTTAAGATCGCCTTCGTTGTATTTCCACATTTTGGTTTCATCGCTGAGTCTTTCTTTTAATCTTTTTAGTTGCTCTTCTTTTGAAACATAAAGAAAAAATTTTAATACAATTGTATTATTTTGAAAAAGTAATTTTTCGAAATTATTAATATGGATAAACCTTTTCTTTACAGTGTCTTCATCAATCCATTTATGAACGCGTTGAATTAACACATCTTCATAATGAGATCTGTTAAAAACATGAAGCATTCCTTTTTCAGGAACTTGTTGATGGATGCGCCAAAGAAAATCATGCTTCATTTCCACATCTGTTGGTTTTTTAAAGGGTATAACTCTGCATCCAATTGGATTAACCTCTTTAAAAACATTTTTAATTGCTCCGTCTTTTCCGCTGGCATCCATTCCCTGTAAAATAACTAATAAAGAATATTTATTTTCGGCATACATCAGGTTCTGCAATTCTGCAATTGATTGTCGTAAAGAATCTGTCTTCTTTTTAATTTTTTCCTTTGACAAATTTTTAGGTGCTCGTGTTGAAATTGAACTTAGTTTCATTTTTGCAGGATTAACTGTTTGTTTTTTAAATAATATTATCTTTATAAATATCGCTATTTCTTTTTTTAGAAAGGATTGTATTTTAAATATTGTCAGTGGAATAATTAAAAGTTAAGAAGAATCAACACAAAGAGACATTCATTGACATTGAGTTACGAATAAATATCATTGCCCAAGCTCTTTAGCCCTTTTAAAAGCAGCAAATAAGGCCATTTCTATATTTGGATTCACATTTTCGGCTTTAAAAATTCCTAAAGCCGCCTCTGTAGTGCCACCTTTCGATGCTACTTTTTCAATCCATTCTTCGCAGGTAAATTCACTTTGATTATGTAGATGAACGGCTCCCATAAATGTTTGATTTACCAATAATTCTGCTTGCGATAAAGTAAATCCCATTTTAACAGCACTTGAAATCATTGCCTGCATAAAATAATAAACATAAGCCGGACCGCTTCCGGATATGGCTGTGGCAGCATCTATCAATATTTCATTATCGACATACACTGATTTTCCGGTAGTATTTATTAAATTTTGAATTATAAAAAGTTCTTTTTTATCTAAATCATTTGAAGCAGTAAAAACAGTCATTCCCATTCCTATTTGTGCCGGCAAATTAGGCATTGACCGTATAATTTTTTTTGCATTTAATAGTCCCGATAAAGAAGTCATCTTAATACCGGCCATAATAGACAAAATCAATTGTTCCGGCTTAATAAAAGGTTCAATTTGGACAGCCAGGCCTACAATATCCTGTGGCTTTACAGCTAAAATTATTATATCTACTTCAGAAATAAATTCTCCAGCTATTTGTTGAATATTATCCTTTGGTATTTCAACCGGTAATTCAAGCGGCATTTTTTTACCTGCCAAAATAAATAAATCTTTGGCCTCAATAAATCTTGAGGTAAGAAAACTTCTGGCATAGGTTTTACCCATATTGCCTGCACCAATTATTAAAACTTTCATACCGGTGCAAGTTAGGTTTTTATAATAAAAATAGTTGAATGTTTTGCTTGCAAAAAGGGTAAAAAAAAGATTCAACTTAAAATATTTTAAGGCAAAAAAAAATGATCCTGATAAAAAATCAGGATCATTTTCATTTTGTAAATAATCTAAAACAATACTAAATCTAATGTTCTAGTTTAAAATAATTTCTAATTTATAAATATCATGGGATTAAAAACCCCATGATATTTATAGATTTTGATTATGGATTTGGAACAGCTGCTCCAACACCATTTTGCGCATTAGGATCGTAAATCAAGAAGTCAGATCCGTCAACAGCACCATCACCATTAAGATCGGTAGGTTCATATCCACCGGCACCTGCCTGGCTTGGTCCGTCAAAGTCAAGGAAATCTGATCCGTCAACTGCACCGTCCTGATTAAAGTCACCTGCATACATGGCTGCATAAAGAGCATCGAATGTTAATGCCTGATTGCTTGCATACGCTTGTGATTGAGCAGAAAGGAAGTTGTAGTTTGAAGATGTCGTTAATAACACCGGAGCTGCACTCCATGTTTCAACGTGATTGTGATGATTTACTTTAATGTAATACTGGTGTCCTGCTACTACTGCCGGGCCAAATGTTACAGATACGTCACCATTTTTCTTCAGGATTCCTGTTTGTTGATCAACAAGAGCATGTGAGAAGTCTATTGAATCCATTGCACTAACATAAACTGTATCAGACATGTCAGATGTAATTAATGGATTTGGAGAAGGAAGAGATTGATCGTAATTATAAAGCAATGTATTCATTTCTCCACCACCAATATAGTAACCTTCAAGTAATACATTAGTTAATAATGTAACACCACAGTCAGCTACAACAAAATCAACTTGTGTACGTGAACTTGCACAACCGCCATTGTTACATTCAGCCCAGAAGCTTGTTGTACCATTGGATGCTGTACTTGCACCTCCATCGGTAACCGCATTGAATGCTGAAGTAGTTGCCAGTAGAGTTCCACCAACAGCTGCATTATACCAAAGAACCGGACCGGTTGGAGAAGTAGCAGTAATTGTTAAGTATATATTATCAATTCTACCACCATCTTGAGTAGCAGCCTGGATAATATCCTGAGCGCTTATAAACCAGTTTCCATTAGCAGCTCCACCGTTAAACGAAGAGAATGAGAATAAAGGAGCATAAGGTCCAGGTGAAGCAACAACACCCGTTGCAGGAATCGTTGAACCTGTTGAGTTAAATGTATAAGGTAATGTTGGAGGAATACCACCTGTGCTACCAAACAGACTTAATTGATCTAAACCGTCGAAGAAGAACTGCTGAACAGGAGTACCCGGTGCAGCTATTCCTAAGTTCATATCACCACCGTGTGTGTGAGCGATACCTAATGTTAAGGATACATTAGTTATGATTGAACCGGCAGGGAATGTAGTTACAGGGATTCTGATTAGCGTTGTATTCATAAATCCACCTGCTCCTGTTGTCCAATCAATAGATGCATTCGGACCATGAGTAATTACCGTTGAAGTGCTTCCAGGGAATACTGAATCCGGTCTTGCAACGATTACTGTAGTTGCAGTACAATTTCCAGTAAAGTTAGGAACTGCAGCTGCACCATTACAAGCATTCATGATAAGTGGAGATACAGCTATTGGAGAAGTTGCATTTTGTGTTACTGTTACAACAACCGGTGCTGATTCTGCTGAACAACCACCCGGACTTGTATAAACAACTGTATAACTTCCCGATGCTGTTACAACTAAAGATGCACCTGTTGCACCACCGATAGCTACACCGTCTTTTTTCCACTGACGTGTAGATCCAGGTGTATTAGTTGTTGAATTCAGTGTTGTTGAACCAACTGCAGAACAAACAGGAACCGCGGCAGGGCCACTAATGTTAGATGAAGGTGTAGATAGTATAGTACCATTTACTGTACTCACACAAGAGTTACCACAGCTATCTGTAACTGTAACATCGAATTGGAAGCTACCTAATGTACTTGTTGTAACCGTAATACTTTGTGCATCAGCATAAGGTCCGGCACCTAGTCCATTGTCATTCCATGAATAATGGAATGGTCCACCACCACCGGTATGATTTGCAGTTACAGTAAATGCAGTTCCTGCACATACTGAAGCACTGCTAAGAGTTGCTGGCTGACATGCTAAAGGAGTACCTGCAGTAACAGAAACAGTTGCAGTTGAAGAACAACCGGAATTGTTTACAGAAACCGTATAAACCGTAGTTCCATTGGGCGCTGAAGCTAGTGGGTTCTGAATAGCAGGATTGCTTAATCCAGGACCTGACCATGCATAAGTTACAACTG
>JANOVV010000089.1:0-20799 GCA_031417555.1 Bacteroidota bacterium | reverse complement strand
ATCTGCTTTGAAAATATTGTTTGCCTGTATACCGCCGACTTTAGCCGCCGCCATAAAAACATATTCAGGCTTTTCTCTGGAAAAAAAATCCTGAACAGCAGTTTGATTACGCAAATCCAACTCTTTTGAACTTAAATAAATTAGGTTTTCGAATCCCCTTTTTTTAAGGATACGAAGAATAGATGATCCGACCATTCCATTATGACCTGCAATAAATATCCGCGATGTTTTATTCATGATAATTTAAAACATTGTGTCCGCCTTCTTTCAGGTATTTATCTTTTCTGAAAAGATCAATATCGGATGCCATCATTTCTTTAACAAGCATTTTTAAATCATACTTAGGCGACCACCCTAATTTTTCTTTTGCTTTTGTTGCATCTCCTATTAATAAATCTACTTCGGAAGGCCTGTAATATCGTTCATCGATATTGAGTATTGGTTTGTTTTTTTGAACTTTAAATTCAGGTTTATTACAATTAACGACAAATGCTTTTTCATCTTTTCCACTTCCGCGGAACTCTATTTCCATTCCGGCTTCCAGACAAGCAAGGCGGAAGAATTCACGAACAGAAGTTGTAATCCCTGTTGCAATTACAAAATCTTCGGCTATCGGCTGCTGCAATATAAGATACATAGCTTCTACATAATCTTTAGCATGTCCCCAATCTCTTTTAGCATCCAGGTTTCCTAAGAAAACTTCGTCCTGTAAACCAAGAGCTATGCGGGCAACCGCACGGGTAATTTTTCTTGATACAAAAGTTTCACCTCGGATAGGGGATTCATGATTAAACAAAATTCCATTAGCAGCAAACATTCCATAAGCTTCCCGGTAATTAACGGTAATCCAATAAGCATATAATTTTGCTGCAGCATACGGTGATCTCGGATAAAAAGGTGTTGTCTCTTTTTGAGGAACTTCTCTAACAAGTCCATATAATTCAGAACTGGAAGCCTGATAAATTTTAGTTTTTTTAGTCAGTTCGAGTAACCTTACCGCTTCAAGAATTCTTAACGTACCAATACCGTCAGCATTGGCCGTGTATTCAGGAATTTCAAAGCTGACTTTTACATGAGACATGGCTCCCAGATTATAAATTTCATCCGGTTGAGTTTCCTGGATAATACGGATCAGGTTTGTACTATCTGTTAAATCGCCATAGTGCAGTTTAAAGTTTACATTCTTTTCATGAGGATCGTGATAAAGATGGTCGATTCTTTCTGTATTGAATAGAGAACTTCGTCGCTTTATACCATGAACAAAATATCCTTTATTCAAAAGAAATTCTGCCAGGTATGCTCCATCCTGACCTGTAATACCTGTTATTAATGCTACTTTCATTTTATTTTGATACGTTTTCAAAGATACTAATTATGTAATGAGTTTAAGTTATCGTTTAACATACCGATTTTAATGGGTGTAAGATAAAAACGATTGTTAATTACCTGCAGGTTTTCTCGGATAATAATTATTTTGTTATAAACCGTTTACAAATTTTACAAAAATAGATTCTAAATTCTTATTACTTTGTAGCTTTCAAATCTGCCATTTATGCGTCTACTATTTGCTACTAACAATACCCATAAATTTAAAGAAGCAAGCAGTATTCTTCCTTCGCATTTTACATTGTTACGTCTTAAAGATATTGATTGCTTCGATGATCTTCCGGAAACGGGGCTGACAATTAAATCCAATGCATCTCAAAAGGCAAGATATGTTTTTGAAAAATATGGTATGGATTGTTTTGCCGATGATACAGGACTTGAAGTTTTTGCCCTCAATGGCCGGCCCGGGGTTTTTTCTGCCCGATTTGCCGGACCCAATGCTGACTCTGCTGAAAATATTGAAAAACTTTTAATTGAAATGAAGGGAGTGAAGGATCGCCGTGCTTTTTTTCGGACTGTTATATCTTTGTTTATTGATGGAAAAGAATATTTTTTTGAAGGGCAAATCGACGGAAAAATAAAGGAAATTCCAAGTGGTAACAAGGGATTTGGATATGATTCGGTTTTTCTTCCGGATGGTTATGAAAAAACTTTTTCTGAAATGGAAGAAGCCGAAAAAAACAGGATTAGTCACAGGGCAATTGCACTTAAAAAACTTTCCGATTTTTTATTTCAAAGAATTAATATAAAATCCTGATTCAATTATTTCTAACAGCCCTTGCTGCATAAAAGAAAATGCCAAACATACTCAGGAAATATCCGGAAAATAAAAATGTATAGTTGTGTGACCATTCTCCAAGAAATTGTTCCATTATAACAACGAGAACAAGCGAAATAAATGTCAAAGCCCAAAAAACCAGAGCTACCTGGGTATCGCTTAATCCTAAATAGGCAAGTGCATGTGTTGTATGATCTTTACCTCCAACAAAAGGACTTTGGCCTCTTCCTAGTCTGTTAATTACAACTGTAGTCGTATCTATAATAGGCATAATGAAAACAATGATCGGTAAAAAAAGATTTTTTGCACTGATGAGATCGCCTGTCGGAGGATCGGCATTCCATAAATAGCGTATGCCAATAGCTGCCAGAAATACGCCTAAAAACTGACTGCCTGTATCTCCCATATACATCTTAGAAGGATGCCAGTTGAAGTAAAGAAAAGCCAGTAAGGCAGCCATAACACCCAATAAAATCATAAAGTAAACGCTGTCATACTCATGATGAAATAACATCACAACAATGGCAGAAAGAATAATACTTATTGAAACGGTAGAAGTAATGCCATCCATGTTATCAAGCATGTTGAGTGAGTT
The DNA here is from genome assembly GCA_031417555.1 of Bacteroidota bacterium. Classification (GTDB taxonomy): domain Bacteria; phylum Bacteroidota; class Bacteroidia; order AKYH767-A; family 2013-40CM-41-45; genus JADKIH01. The sequence goes on along the minus strand of JANOVV010000089.1, from coordinate 18,040 downwards.
CATAATTCCTACTACCCAAATAATTGTAATAAAATAATTCAAATAATTAAGATACGATAAGTTTATGTATGTACCGGTTACCAGCAAGATAACTGCACAGGTAACTTGAGTACTGAATTTTAAAAATGGACGCGTATTGTAAGCATCGTCAGCTAGCCCGATCAGAAATCCTAACATAGAAGCAAGAAGAATTCCTATAAATTGCTTACTTAAAAATACCTGATTGCTGTCAAAAAAAATTGAATAGACAATTATCGAAAGTAAAAAGATAATATAAAACGAAAATCCTCCAACTGCCGGCTTTGATTGGGTGCCCCATCGGATAATAGTATCGTCTTTATCACGCATCCCCAAAGTTTTTACAAATTTAAGAAAGAGGCTGTTTATCAGAAATGAAAACAGGATCGATAGACCGAAAAATAATCCGTAAACAGCTAAGTAGTAATTATCGCTGACATTCATGATTCAGATGATATGTTTTCTCCCAAAATGTAAAGATTAATAAAGGTAATATTCATTATTTTACATTCATACTTTGCTTGAATTCATTGAAAGATGGAAGTATTTTATCTTTTTGAGATACCAATGGGTTGGTTACTTTCCAATCTATATTTAGTTCAATATCGTTATAAATAATTCCACTTTCCGCCATGGGGCGATAGTATTCGGTTACTTTATACAAAAAAATGGTGTCGTCTTCCAATGAAACAAAGCCATGAGCAAAGCCTGCCGGAATCCAAAGCATCAATTTTTCTTTTGCATTCAATTCAACCGAAAAATGTTTCCCGAATGTTTTCGATTTCTTTCTGATATCTACAACAACATCAATAACACTTCCTTTTACTACTCTGACTAATTTTCCTTGTTGATGAGGATCTTTTTGAAAATGCAAGCCTCTTAAAACATTTTTATGATTTACAGATTGATTATCCTGTATGAAAGGTCCTTTAATACCATAATCCAATAATTCCACTTCGTTGAATGATTCAAAAAAATGTCCCCTTTCATCTGCAAATACTCTTGGCTCAAGCAAAAGCAAACCTTCAATTGGTGTTGTTGTAAATTTCATTCAATACGTATCGTTAGCTTGATATAAAAAAAGATTTTATTTTTTGCCAACGGCTTAATTGCAATTTACTCTCATCTTCATAATAACCATATCCATAACCGTAGCCATAACCATATCCATAACCGTATCCATAACCGTATTTGAAACGTGACATTTCAACACCATTTAATACAACAGCTAGATTCCGTATTTTATTTTCTTCAATAAGTTTATTAAGATTACGAATAAACAATCGTTTTGAATAATGTGCACGAATAATATAAATCGGGTAATCTGCTTTCTGAACTATTTCAACACCATCGGTAACAATTCCAACAGGCGGAGTATCAATAATGATAATATCATATTTAGATTTAAGATAATCTAACAACTCCGTCATTCTTGCGCTTAATATCAGCTCGGAAGGGTTAGGAGGAATTGGACCTGCAGTAATAAAGTCGAGATTTTTTAAACTGCTTTTGTTAATACAATTATCCGGCGAATCTTTTCCGATAAGTATAGTACTCATTCCATTCACGTTTTCTACATTAAAGCCAAGGTGAATTTTTGGTTTCCGCATGTCAAGGTCAATAATTACCACCCGCTTATCCGAGAAAGCGATAACACCGGCCAGATTTATGGCAACAAATGTTTTTCCTTCTCCGGAAATAGTTGAGGTAACTGCTAAAATTTTAGGCCCGGGCTCATTGCTGATAAATTGAAGATTTGTCCTGACAGACCTGAAGGATTCTGAAATTGCCGACTTAGGATTTTTGTCAACCAACAATTGAGAAATCGGAATATCCTTTTTATATTTTGGAATTATTCCAAGCAAAGAAGCATCTGTATATTGGTTAATTTCTTCGAGAGATGTAATTTCATTATATACTAGATACTTGATAAAAATTATAATGAAACTTAATATAAAACCAATTAAAATACTTCCCGAAATAATTAAACGACGGTTTGGTGAAAGAGGAACATAATTAACCTGGCCTCGTTGTAAAATAACATTATCAGTTACAATACCGGCACGAGTGATCGAAAATTCAATCTTTTTTTCAAGTAATAATTGATAAAATTTTTGATTTACATCATACAAACGCTGCAACCTGGCCATTTCTGCTTCTTTGCTCGGTAGTTCGGTAAATCCGGATTCGAAGTCGGAAATACGTTCATCAATACTCTTTACTTTTTCATTTATTGATTGTGTAGCATTCTTTAAAGCATAGGTTAACATCGTTCGTTGACGATCTATTTCGATATCGAGTGATTTGATAGCGGCATTTTCTTCCGTCGCCTGAAATTTCATATTCGAACGTTTGTCTTCCAGCTCCTGAATACGAACCACCATTGATTGAATAAGCTGATCAGAATAGGTGCCTGCTAAAAGTGGTAGAATCTGATCTAAACGTTTATTGTTTAATATGTCTTTCTCAAGTCGTGTTAGAATTGCAGCATTCAGTTGCATTTCTACCCGCTGATCGACCAATGTGTTTATATGATTTAAAACGTCCGTGGCATTTTGAACAGGGTTTATAATTTTATTCTGCTTCTTAAATAATTCCAATGAAAACTCTGAATTCTTCAATTCTCCATCGATAGTATTTATGGTTTCGTTTATAAATTCAAGCGACTTATTTGCCCCGGCCGATTTATTTTCTTTGTCATATTCATCATATTCTTTTGCCATAGTGTTTACAAAGTCAGCTGCTTTTATAGCATTCTTGTCTGTAAACGAAATTTTAATTGTCTGTGCTCCTTGATTTAATAAAACAACACTTGAGTGGCTAAAATACCGGCCTAAAAGAGTTGATGGGTTATTTATAATAAAATAAAATGGGTCTTGTTTGATTTGATTTTGTTGTTTCTGTATGGTTTCATAATTCAAAATATTTATTCTGAATTTCATTCCCGGTATTGTATACCATTGGCCAATGTTATAGATTCCTTCCAGTTTATTTCCATTCCAGTTATTGATCATTTCAAGACGCTTGTTCTCTAAGAACTTAATGTAAAAAGGAAAATCACATATGCCTGAGTCCAGCTGATAAAATTCAACTTCAAAAGGAGAGTTTTTATATAACTCTTCATCAAGTACGGTTCCCTGCGCATAATAACTTACTTCCAAAGGCATTTTTGAAAGCACGCGGTCTACCATTAATCGTGAACGTAATATTTCAATATCACCGGCCAGCTGATTCACTCCCAAAGCGTCATACATCTGCGGACTTTGAATATTTAATACTGCAGTAGCATTGTTGACAGTCCCAATTTTTACAATGGCATCTGACTGATAAACCGGATGTGTATATCTGAGATATAGAAAAGCCGACGTCAGCGCGGTCGCCATCAAGATGACAAGGATGTAAAAATTTCTCTTGGCAATTATAGCGAAGAGTTTGACATCAAATTCTTCATTAAGATGTGATATCTTTTTTTTCGCCATTCTTTTATTTTTGAATTAAAGCCAGTAAAACTAACAGGCTGGTTATTAAACTAAGGTAAGGAAGAACATCTGTACTCAAACGTCTTGCAATATTTCCGGAACCATCTATATAAATAATGTCATTAGGATAAACTTCAAGTTCCGATGTTCTCAATGCATTAACAGAAGAAATGTCTGCTTTAAATATCTGCGGGTTTTTAAAATCACCCCTGACAATTCGAATTTTAAATGCTTTACTGGATTCACTGAGTCCTCCAGCCAAAGCAAGAGCCTCAAAAAGTGATGTTCGGTCATTCTGCAATTGAATTACAGTTCCACGGCCTCCATGAGAAAAGAATACATACGCTCTGCGGCTTACTATTCTGATAATAACAAAAGGATCTCTGTAGTATTTAGAGTATTTTTCCTGCAGCAGAGTTTCAGCTTCTTTAACATTTAATCCCTTTAAATTAATTCTGCCAATTACAGGCATTTTAACATCTCCGTTTTGTTCAACATTGTATTGAATGCCTTCATTGTTTGCCGTTTGGGATATATTGGATTGTGTAATATCAATAAGTTTGAAACCATCGTTGCTGAATATATGGAGTTCTATTTTATCTTCCGATTGAATAATATATGGCCCCCTGGGAACAGTTGTGGTGTCCATTGCGAAAGCATAACCTTTCGGAGTAATAAACATTCGGTTCGGCACAAACGAACAAGAACTCAGTGTTGCTATTGCCGCAAGAAAAAAAAGTTTCTTCATATTTCGGGATTCAACAAAAATAGAACATTAATATTAATTCAAAATTCTTTTATTGTTTTTTTGTTTTTGTAGTATACTTATGTACAAATCACTCATTTCTCGGATAAGTCTTGTGAAGTGGAATTTTTCTTTAACAAATTCCCAGCTATTTTTACCCAAACGAGTTCTCAGTTCATCGTCTTCAATTATTTTAAGTAATGTTTTATGAAAGTCGTTAAAATCATTATTGTTAACCAGTAAAGCCGTTTCTCCATCTTTAACAACATTCTCAATTCCACCAACATTGGTTGAGATGATTGGTTTGTTTCCGGCTTGCGCTTCAATTAAACTTACAGGTGTACCTTCATTGAAGGAACAAAGAGCCACAATATCTAATCCTGATACACATACATCCACATCTTTTATCCAGCTGGTAAAAATCAAGTCACTTTTTTTCTTTACTTCCGGATAGTAGGAATGGTCAATTCCAAGCATGGATGCTTCTTTTATCAGAGCAGTTCTGCTTTCACCGTCACCAATTATAAAAAACCGAACTCTCTTTGTTGTATTCCCCAAAATCCGCGCTGCGCTATTAATAAACAATGTATGATTCTTAACAGGCACTAATCTGCCTATTATGCCAACTGCTATTTCATCATCTTCAAGAAAAAATTTTTTTCGGAAATCAATTCTTTTCGATTCTATATTTTCTCTGAAACGGGAAAGGTCGAATCCAAGTGGGATAATTTTTATTTTAGAAGGATTGCACAATTTATAATGATCGGCAAGCTCATTTTTTTGTCTTTCACTTATGGCTATTATTGCCGAACTTTTTTTTGCCAGATATTTTTCAATCCATAAAAATATTTTTGATTTTATCGGATTAAAATACGAATGAAAAATGTGTCCGTGAAATGTATGAACGATTCCGGGAACTTTTTCATGATAAGCAGCGAGCCTTCCAAGGGCACCGGCTTTAGCAGCATGCGTGTGAACAATATCCGGTTTAAACTGCTTAATTATTTTACGTATTTCCTTATACGAACGATAGTCTCCGAAAGGATTAATCGATCGTTTCATTTCTTTTAATCTTGTAAAGGTTAGCCCCATCTCTTTTACAATAAAATCTGAACTTTCTTCCGAATCCTGTTTCGTTCCGGCAAGTAAAAGCACTTCAAAGCCTTCCTGAAGATATTTTGAAAGAATAGCAACATGAAAAGCTGGACCCCCTAAATTTAGTCTGTTTATAATCATTAATACTCGTGGCACATTTAGAGAGTTAAGTGGCAAATATAAATTCTGATTTCTAACTATGCTGACTGTCTTTGGCTTAATTATGAGTAGTTATTTCACCTATTTAGTTAATTACTTTTAAAGGTTTTTATTAGAAAATATTGGATAGAAAACGTTATGCTTCAAGGCTTTTCATTCATTTTCGTATTTTTTTTACCTATATTTTCCATCGAATAACCTTCATTTATTTTTAAAGCGTTTCAAAATCATGAATCATTTTGAACACTTTTTTTGCATGCAATTATTAGTAATTGTTTAGAAAGATTAACTATCTTCGCGGCCACAAAAAAAATAATTATGAATAAGAAAATTTTTGCTCTTGCATTATGCTTTAGCATTACTGCATTGTTGTCGTGCGACGTACAGAAAGGTAAATCCTCTGTTAGCTTAAAGACATCCTCTGATTCTGTTGCATACAGCATTGGTGTTTCAATTGGTGCCAATATGAAAAAAGATGGCCTCGACTCACTTAACATTGATATTATGAAACAAGGTATCAGCAGCGCTATGAAAGGTGATAGTTTGCTTATTAATGCTGAAAACTCTCAAAGCGTTATCCAGGCTTACCTGTCAGGAAAACAAAAACAAAAGGGTGATATAAGTTTACGTGCAGGAAAAATGTTTCTCTCTGATAATAAAAAGAAGGAAGGCGTAGTTGAATTACCCGATGGCCTTCAGTATATGGTCGTTAAAGAGGGGACCGGACCAATGCCTACAGCTAATGATACAGTTTCTGTTCATTACCATGGAACTCTTATCGATGGTACTGTATTCGATTCTTCAATTGAAAGGGGAGAGCCGGCTGAATTTCCTGTTGGAGCTGTAATTAAAGGATGGACAGAAGCACTTCAATTAATGAAAGTAGGTTCAAAATATAAACTTTTCATACCTGCAGATTTAGCCTATGGTGATAGAGCTGCTGGTCCTAAAATTGGTGCTAATTCTACTTTAATATTTGAAGTTGAACTATTAAATATTAAAGGAAAATAGTTTTTTTAGAAATTATATTAGAGAATAAAGGTCGTTTGCTTTAAGGCAGACGACCTTTTTTGTTTTTCATATTTTTATTATTAAAATAATTTAATTGATAATCAGCTAGTTATAGTTATTTTAGATAATTATTAGTACTATGTGTTGCATAGTAGTAAAATTTGTACATATCTTTACGGAATAATTACTACTTGGTATTACATAGAACCTTAAACATAAATAAAATGAAAACTACACTAATGATTTCAGCAGTTCTTATCGGAGTATCTGCATTAACTTTTGCTGCGAACGAATCGAGCGAGTTAACTTCTTCTTCTTATGATCCCGGAAAATTTTATGGCTTGATTGTAAATTCAAATGCCAATATAATTTTAACTCAAGGTGATCATAATTCAATACGGTTGGAGGGAAGTAAGCATGAATTGAAAGATGTAAAGGCAGCCATAGAAAACGGAGCATTAACAATTAGTGGTGGTAATAATTACCCTGTTAATATTTATATATCGGCAGAAGAATTAAACTTAATTGAAATTAATGGTAGTGCAAGAATTTTTACTACCGGTAGTTTTAACAGTGATATACTACTTTTAAAGGTGAATGGCAGCGGCAGTATGAAAATAGATGTACGGGCCCTAACCGTAGGAATGATTGTTAAAGGAAGCGGAAAAATAATAGTCTCAGGAAGCAGCGGCGAAAGTTATGTTCGCATATTCGGAACAGGAAATATTTATACCGATCATCTGGATTCATTCAGTTTTTCAGAAGAGCGAATTGCATTGAAGGAATCTAAGTCAGTGGCTAAAAGAGCTACATTAAAATTACAATAATAAAAATATATTTAATTAAACCCTATAAAATAGAAGCCATGAGCAACAATCTTGAAAATGCGCAAGCTCAGATGCGAAGAGGGGTCCTTGAATTTTGTATACTTTCTATTCTGTCTCATGAGGAAGTTTATCCTTCTGATATTATTAACAGAATGAAACAATCCAAACTAATTGTAGTGGAGGGTACATTATATCCTCTTCTGACACGCCTTAAAAACGGCGGTTTGCTACAATACCGTTGGGAAGAAAGTAAATCCGGACCACCACGAAAATATTATTCTTTAACACCTCTGGGAAGTAAATTTCTTGACGAGCTTCGCCTTACATGGAATGAACTCGTTGATGCAGTTAATTTGACCATTAAAAAACCTGAACATCATGAATAAGACCGTAACAGTTAATATAGGTGGAATTGTTTTCCACATTGATGAAAACGCCTATGAGCGTTTCAAACAATACCTCGAATCTATTCGGGTACACTTTGTTGGTTCAGATGGACGCGATGAGATTATGCAAGATATTGAATCTCGCATTGCAGAAATGTTCCAGGAACGAATAAAGGATCAGAAGCAAGTAATCACTCTTATAGATGTGGAAGAAGTTACTGCCATCATGGGTAAGCCTGAAGAATTTGGCGATGAAGATTCAAAAGAAAAAGAAATTGATTCATCAGAAATTAAGGTTAAGCGAAGACTGTTCAGAAATCCTGACGATAAACTTCTCGGTGGAGTATGTTCAGGAATAGGCGAATATTTCAACTTTGACCCAATATGGATAAGGATTGCTTTCGCTGCTGCATTCTTTCTCGGCGGATCCGGATTTTTACTTTATCTGATCTTATGGATCATTATTCCAAAAGCAGTGACTACTGCTGATAAACTTCAGATGAAAGGCGAACCGGTTACCGTAAGTAATATCGAAAAAAATGTTCAGGAAGAATTAGAACATTTGAAAAAAAGATTTAGCGGAGAAAATCAAAAACGAAAAGATGGTAATATTATTACACGGATCTTTGAAGCCATTGGCCAGGTGATAGGTTTAATATTTAAATTTATCGGAAAGCTGATTGCAGTTTTCTTCATCTTTATCGGACTAGTAATAGTGTTTGCAATATTTGCTTCATTGTTAGCCATATTTAAAGTACCAGGAACTCATTTCCCGGAAATTTTTAATCAGATTTTTCCGAATGGTTTTCAATTTGGATTTGCTCTTTTAGCAGTAATGCTTGTAATTGGAATTCCTTTTTTAATGCTCGCTTATTTTGGGGCTCGTGTTGTTTTTAATATTAAAAGAAGCTCACGTATTTTTAATTTCAGCGCTCTCGGTATTTGGCTTGCTGCAGTTTGTATTTGTTTTGTCTTAGGAATATCTATTGCAAAAGACTTTTCTGAAAAACAAAGCATAAGAAAGGAAATTGACTTGGTTCAGCCTTCTTCTAAGTCTATACACTTAAAATTAAATAAGAGCCGGGAAGATGAAAAGGATTATAATTTATGGGATGAAGATGAATGGGATGGAGACCTGAGGCTGTCTGTAAAAGATAATGTACTTCAATCGAAAGACATTAAGCTTGATATTGTTGAAAGCAACTCTGATTCTTTCGAATTAGTGCAAGTATCCTACGCACGTGGCGCCTCTAAAAAATTGGCGGCTGAACATGCCACTCATATTTCTTATTCATTTAATCAGCTCGATTCTGTATTGACCTTTGAACCTTATTTTGAAATTGACAAGAGTGAAAAATACAGAGCACAGAAGATGCAACTTATTCTCCGTGTTCCTAAAGGCGGTAAAGTTTATCTTGACAATTCATTGAGAGGATTTATTTACGATATAAAAAATGTAAGCAATATTCTCGATCATGATATGCTCAAACATCGTTGGGAAATGAGAGAAAATGGATTTAATTGCCTGGATTGTGATGGAAGCGAATCAACAATCGAAACCGGTAATATTGATATCGGTAATGACGATGGTAGCCATGTTCAAATAAATCAAAACGGTGTTTATATACAAGGCGCAAACGATGAAGTCGTTTCCATCGATAGCAATGGTGTTTCTATCCACAAAAACGGTAGAACCAAAACTATCAAGAAAGGCGATTTTCATTTTCATATTAATGATGGTAAAAAATAGATTTATTAGTTATTAGTTAATTGTTATTGGTTATTAGTTATATTAGAGAGTAAGTTGTTAGATTTTAGTTCTAATGACTTACTTTTTTTTATGTAAAATTATTTCTAGCAGAATAATTGAAACCCTATTTTCCGAAAACTTCGAATAACGATAACTAATAACCAATTAACTAAAATCTAAAAACTAATATCTAATATCTAATATCTTATTACTGTTTACTCTCAACCTTTCCCGGTTTTCATGCTTTCCCTAAGTATATTAAAATAGAAAATTTATGCACATCGGTTTTAAGTTGAAAAAGTTTTAGCACATTTGCTTAGACACTGTTTGATTGTATTATAATCAAATCAATTGTCGGATTGGTAGTCCGAAAATTTAACCGAAATAAATAAAAACTAAATACTTATGGCAACAGCAGAAACAAAAGAATCATTAAAAGAAACTTCAAAAGAAAAATTGAAAGCGCTTCAGCTTACCATTGACAAGTTGGAGAAGAGTTATGGAAAAGGTACGATTATGAAATTGGGAGATGCCGCAGTTGAACAAATTGAGACAATATCCACAGGTTCAATTACTCTTGATGCTGCCTTGGGAATAGGTGGTTTACCTAAAGGAAGAGTAATTGAAATATACGGACCAGAATCTTCGGGTAAAACTACATTGTCAATTCATGCTATTGCCAGCGCTCAAAAAGCCGGCGGAATTGCTGCATTTATTGATGCTGAGCATGCTTTCGACCGGCTTTATGCTCAAAAACTCGGAGTTGATATAGAGAACTTACTGATCTCTCAGCCTGATAATGGTGAACAAGCCCTCGAAATAGCTGAAAATCTTATTCGATCAGGAGCCATCGATATTATTGTGATTGATTCAGTGGCTGCTTTAACACCGAAAAGTGAAATTGAAGGTGAAATGGGAGATAGTAAAATGGGTTTACATGCCCGACTCATGTCACAAGCCATGCGTAAACTTACTGCAACTATCAGCCGCACGGGATGTTGCTGTATTTTCATAAACCAGTTACGTGAAAAAATTGGTGTCATGTTCGGTAATCCGGAAACTACTACAGGTGGAAATGCTTTGAAGTTTTATGCTTCTATTCGTTTGGATATTCGCCGCATGGGACAAATTAAAGATGGAGAGAGTATCGTCGGTAATCGTACCAAAGTAAAAGTTGTTAAGAATAAACTGGCACCTCCTTTCCGCCTGGCAGAATTTGATATCATGTATGGAGAAGGTATTTCTAAAGTTGGCGAAATCGTCGATCTTGGCGTTGATAAAGGGATAATTAAAAAATCAGGATCGTGGTTCAGTTATGGTGAAACCAAACTCGGACAAGGTCGTGATGCTGTTAAGCAATTAATGCTCGATAATCCTGAACTTGCTGATGAAATAGAAGGTAAAATTCGAGCTATAATGATTGAACCTGCCGCAGAGCAAGCATAATATCAAAGAATAAATTAATTTTGACCATGTAAATCATTTTCTATAATGATTTACATGGTTTTTTTATTAAAGATCAAAAGGTAAAAAACAGAAAATAAATCCGTGTAAAACTGTCTAATCCGTCTGATCCGTGTTCTATTATTTACTTAACAATATACCTACCTAATTCCAAAAATGAAAAAAATGTTCAGTATTTCCCCAAAGGATTTTTTATTCATTAGTAAATTATTGTCTGTTATTATATCCGGCTTCTTAATTTTATCCTGTCAGCAATCAACGAACAAAGAAGAAAAGAAGCAACCACAAGAAATTAAGAAAGATGAATTCACACTGCTTAATGATGAAATTGTTGCACATCCTGAAAATGCTGCTCTATACTTCAGGCGTTCTCAAATATTCATGCAGAAAAATAATATCAAACAAGCTTTTGATGATATCAATAAAGCAGTCACTTTAGATTCTACTAAAATAGATTACTTTCTGGCTCTTGCAGGTATATGTTTTAAAGGACTTCAGATTCAAAAGTCAATTGATGCTTATAAAAAAGCAATTAATATTAATCCCAAAAGTACAGAAGCGCACATGAAACTTTCAGAATTGTATCTTTATCTAAAGGCATATCCTTCCTGTTTATCGGAGGCAAATGAAGCTTTAAAGATTGATAAAAATATTGCCAAAGCATATTTTATAAAAGGCTTTGCATATAAAGAAACCGGTGATACCTCAAAAGCCATCTCAAGCTTTCAGACCGCTGTTGAAATACAATCGGAATATTATGATGCATATATTCAGTTAGGAAACATTGAGGCTGCAAGAAAGCATAAGATAGCTTTACAGTATTATAACAATGCATTACGCTTACAACCGAATAGTACGGAAGCATTATATAACCGCGGATTATTGTTTCAGAATATGGGCGAAATCGATAAGGCAGTAATGGACTATACGTTTATATTAAAAATCGATAACCGATACGCTGATGCTCATTACAATTTGGGATACATCGACCTTGCTTATATGAAAGATTATAAATCATCCATTACACATTTTACAGATGCTATTCGGGCAAACAGCCAATATGCTGAAGCATTTTACAATAGGGGAGTGGCTTTTGAATTAACAGGCGATGCTAAAAGCGCAGAAAAAGATTACCGGCAGGCACTCAGCATTGTGCCAACGTTTCAACTTGCAAAAGATAAATTGAAAATTTTTAAAAAATAGTCATTACCATGATTTTATATTTTATAATCTTTATTTCATGGCTTGTCGGACTTTTTCTAATTGGGTCACTAATTTCTTTTTTATTTCTCAATACGCGTTTCAATCCAAATCCGTATGAGTTAATTTTAAGAAATACTTTTCTAGGTTATATATTAATTATTGTATTGCAATCTGTAATAAGTACGGAATTCAAAACAGTTAACCTTATTTTAATATTGTTAATGGTTTTTAGCGTAATCGAAATAAAAAAATATAAAGTAAAAAGTATTGTTAAGACAAATGATTTAAATTTTAATAACTTATTAATTTTAATAGTTATTAGTGCAGCACTTTTTATTTATAGCTGGTTTTTAATTTATAATCCTGATGCTTTTATTAAGTTTCAGGGAACAGATGATTATATTCTTTATGGTAAAATTTCCAGATTCATTGCATTAACCGGGAACGAAAATGGCTTTAACGTTCTTAATACGATGGATAAATTTTACAACGGCCCCGAACCTTATCATTATTTTGACCTTTGGGGAGCGGCATGTGTAAGCAATTTATTTAAGATTAATAATTTTATCAGTTTAAAACTTATAATATATCCAACTTTTTATTTTTTGTATGCGCTCGGAATATTAGCTTTAATTAATAGGAGTAGTTATAAAATAGTATTCCTTTTATTCGCTTTATTAATGATTGGAGGATTGTCATTTGATTTCCAAAGCAACATTTCTTTTTTGGATAACCTGAAAAATATTTCATTTAATTTATTAAATCCGGGATTTTCAAAATTAAGTTACTTCTATGTTTTTATGATTTCAAGTTACCTGCTTTATAAGAATAATTATTTTACTTTGTCGTTCCTCTGCATATTATCCCTTCCTGTAGCCAACGTCATTACGTTTCCAACTGTATTGCCGGTATTATTTGTCATTTTAGCAATAAGCTATTTTACCAAATCGACTGATAGAAAAATCATTTATCAATGCTTAATTTATCTGGCAGTATTTGTGATTGCATTTATTTCATTTTATGTATTATTGAAAAGACAGTCTTCCGGTTTTGCAGGCACTGATATTAGTTCTCCCCAAAAACTTTTAAGCGAAAACATCCGGTTTATCAATTTTAATACACAAAGAAATATTTTTCTTGCAAGTATTGTGGGTATTATTATTCTTTATCTGCCATTTTTTTTAATACTAGTAAGCGAGCGAAAAAACTATTTTATAAGTAAACTTAAAACAAACGCACCGCTATTATTTGTAATTTTCGGGATTTTAATTAGTATATTAATTTGGTGTGTACTATATGTTGAGTTAAACAGCAGGCAAATTCATCAAAACCTTTCAATTCCATTATTGAATATTGCATTTTCGATTTATATAATAGAAATTTTTAATAGAAATAATCTATTTAAACCATTTAAATTTTCAATTCTAAATTTATCTTTAATTTTTGTAATGATTTTAATAGCTCAAAATTTTATTAAAACTATTCGTATAGATAGATATAAAATATATGAAACTCACAGTGCTGAATACTTATCTCAAATTCAAAATAAAATAATCTCTAACTCTTTAATTGCATCATTAAGAGAAGCAGAGCCTGTTGAAACAAATAGTAAGTATAATTCTGGCTATACCCTCGGAGATTATTTATTTTTAATGAAAGGAAATGTTTACCCGGTTAATGTTGGAGACCTTAATATTCTAATCGATTCTACTTCCGCATTAAATTTATACAGAAGTGAAAAAGTTATTAGTGTTGGTATATTTTACAGGTATAGTCAGTTCCCTGAAAATATAAAATTATCAAAAGATGAACTGATAGTAAAGTTCCTTAGAAAATATATGATTCAGCAAATGATCGTTTCAAAAAATGCTGAAATTCCTAAAACCGTTTTGCCTTATATTGTTGAATTAATTACTGATCGGATTTCTAAAGAAAGATTTGTAAAATTGAAATTATAATCATTAGGTTTAAAAATAATCTAAAATTATTTCCTTAAAAAGTTTATGAAGAGTTGAAGTTTTTACGGTCAGTTTGCCTGATACTGGAATATTTTTGACTATACTTGTCATAGTCGAATGCCGGATTATCTATTTTCATTTTAGAATAGTAATGTGAGTCAAAATGAATCTTAATATTTTTAATGTTCGTTCAAAATATACAAAAAGTGTTCGCGAGACATCAGAAATATTGCGTGTCTTTATTGTTTAATGAATTTTTTTCTTTCAGATTTACCGCTTATAGTTAATTCTATTATGTGAATACCAATAGATAAGGTAGATATATTAATTATAGTTTCGTTCTCTTTTATATTTGACGAAAATTCCAGTTCTCCGAAAATGTTGTATATTTTTAGAATTGAAGTTGAATTTGATAATTTCATTTTTAATTTTAAATATTCATCGGCAGGGTTTGGGAAAAACTCAAATAATTTATTTTCTGTTTCATTAATTTGAATACCCGTATTTAAATAGCACTGAAGTGTGTCGAAAGGAATAAAATTTGCAAAGCCAATAAGGTTCTGATCATTACCATCATGAATGTGAGTGGCAATTATTGCAGAATCATTAGTACACCAATTGTTATTGAATATATTGATTTCTTTTTCATTTGTAAAAATGTCAAAATCATATGTTGTATTATTACAAATTCGATTGCAAATAATAGAAATATTTGACGAATCCCCTATGCTACGCAATAGGAATCCTAAATTGTTATTTTCGATTACATTATTTGAAATTAAAGAATTAGGACCATATCCCGATTCTTCTATTCCTGTTCCACGATTATACTTAATTTCACAGTTGATAATTGTATCATAATTAGAATATGAAAGAATTCCACTATAATTTGAGTCTATAATGCAATTTTCTATTTTAGAACGGACTGCTGAATTAACTCCGGTTCCATTTTGGGTTATTTTACTATTACTTATTTTTAAGCATCCGTAATGACTTAATTTGATACCCCGGTTATTATATTGAAATGAACAAGAATCGATAAAATAATACATACCTGCATTATCACCTGTAAATATTCCGCTATTATTATTATAAAAGCTGGAATTATTTATTATTATTGTCATGCCTCCAGTACTATAATTGTTATATCCTGATGTTAAGCTATTATTGGCATAACTAAAATTGCAATAATTAAATTTTGATGTATCACGAAAATCACTTTCGTCAAAGTTTATTCCTTCCCAAGTATGTAAAACAGGAGTGATTGAATTGTTGGTAAATGTTATAGAGTCGGTTAAAATACCTTCTGCAATAATTTTTCCATATCCTATTACTATACTTTTATTATGTTCAAATTTAATAATTACTCCCGGTTCAATTGTAAGCACGGTAGACCATTTTAAAAAAACTGTATCTACAACAATATAAGGGCTATTAGCCTTTGTCCATGTTGTATTTGTATCAATAATCCCACTAACATTAGTTTGTCCTTTTGTTAAAAAAGAAATTAAAATTAGAAAACTAAAAGTGATCAGGATTTTATTTGTCGTATTTATCATAGTTGAAAGATTTAAATAGCCGATAGCGTTAGTAAGTCAAGAAGCTTATCAATAATTCCAAATATAATATAAATCTGAACATATTAAAGAGACTTTATGCTACACAAATAAAGTCGTTCGATTTTGATACTTCAAAGGGTCTTATTATTATATGTGAAGCCGCAATTAGAACAAAAATGAGAGCCTACAATATTATGAGTTTGTTCAGGCAAGTAGTGCTGAAATCCACGTCCCAAGCAACTTTACGCACCTTATGATTTAAATTCTTTGCATTAGGAAGTTGGAAAAGCAAACATACCGGTAAAACCACTCTAAACATATCTGCAATGGGCGAAAAACGAAAATGGTTGGATGGTTTATTTGATATTGTTAAGCAAAAAGATAAATCAATTTATTTTTCTAAGGTATAATCTGGGTTAAATAATTAATATTCTAAATTAACTCTGCATGAAAAATTAATTTTTTATTATTTTAATATTGAATGTGTTTTTCAAAGTGATTAACTGTAAATGATAAATTCCATTTTCTAAATTTGAAATATTTAATTCTATATTACGAGTATTCTGAAATGAAATATTTTTCATTATTTGACCTCTTAAATTATATAGTAGAAGTTGTCCGCTTTCCTGACTTAATAAATGAAGGTTGGAAATGTTTGTTGTTGGATTTGGGTAGATGCTGAGCAAATTGGAAGAAATTTTATCAACGCTTAAACAGGCATCAAAAATAATAGTGATAGTATCCGATGATTGACATGAATTAGTATCTGATACTAAAACATAATATGTTAAAGTATCTGCATTGGCAGAATGAGCGATGAATTGTGAATTAATGGAACTGTCATTCCAAAAGTAAGTTGTGAAATTTCCTGGAGAAAGATTAAGTACAGATGGCAAACAAATTAAAGTATCGTTGCCAAGAATAGCATTTAAAGAAGTTACCGAAACTATATTAAAGGGAGCTGAAATATATGAAGCACCATTCGGATGTATAACTGTAACAGAATAACTTCCTCTATGTGCTTCGATTGAAGAAGTTGTTGCTCCATTTGACCAACTATAAGAGTATGAAGAACATGTATCCGTAGTTAATAAAACATTAGCGCCATTGCATGAAATCTGATTACTAAAAATTTCTGAATAATAATAATTTGAATAACTCAAAAATACTTCTCCACTTCTGGTGTAAGACCTTGAATCTTTGTGGTCAAGAATATTATTTAAATAGTAGTATTGATTGTTATACCCGCTAGAGGTTAAAGTTGCACCGGATTCATCAATCAGTTGACCTGATGAATTATAAATATACGTAAAATGTACAGTGGGATCTTGAAAGTAAATAATATGACCTGACGAATCATATGCGATAGAATCACTTAAATCCGGAATGCCCCATTCTAATCCATTCCAATGATATTGATTTCGTGAGCTAAGCCTATTGAGTGAATCGTAAATAACAACAGTCAGGAATTCATATTGAGTTGATCCATTATGTGCTGTTAAAGTGGAATCAATTAATCCATTTTTATATGAATAATTCTCTGAAAAAAAAGGTATCCATTGTGTACCATCATAAGAATCTTGTGATAAAAAAATTAAATTATGAAAGTTATCATAAGACTTACGAATCCTATAATCTGGGGTCCAATTATTAAGAGAACCTCTAAAAGTTAACATTAATGTATCATCTCCATTTTGATCATAATAATACAAATCGCGTGAGAAATTATTCCATATTTGATTATTCCATTTAAATCTTGCATGCTCAATTAAATTGTAAGCCGAATCATATTTGTTAATTGCATATGAATTATTTGTCGATCCATTATTTTGTAAAATATTTGAATCAAGATCACCATGTAAATTATAAAAAAAGAGTTCAAACTGAGAAGTATCCCAGGAGAAATTATTTCCAGTTTGGTTTAGATGCAATAATAAACGACCCAAAGAATCTCTTTGTGAAATTTCGCGAAAATGATTCTTCCAGATATTATTTTGTAGTTTATAGATGGTATAGGATTTTTTATTTCCATTCGTATCAAAAACTGAAACATACTTGTAAGATGAACGAGGTGTTATTACATTATGGATTTCTACAACAATAGAGTCGCCGCAATCAGAATAAGCACTTAAGTTTCCAAGAATATTTAAAAAAATAAAAATCAGGTAAAATCGGTTCATGGTATTTTTAAAAAATTAATACAATCGATGATATCATTTTTATTACTATTCTCAAATTTACTAAATAGTCAATCCTCAAAAAGTCTTTAACCATAGTACTATCCACAGTTTAAGAGGAAAACAGTTGATAAAATTCTGCAAGAAACAGGAATAATTATTGAAAAACCTTGCAGATTTGTGTCATGCTAGCAAGAGAAAAAATAACA
>JANOVV010000088.1:0-11859 GCA_031417555.1 Bacteroidota bacterium | reverse complement strand
AGTTGCTCTCCAGCAGAGCACAACGCTGCTTCGCTTAACAGAACAAAGATTAAGAATATTATTGTAATATAGTACTTCAATTATGTCAAGGAAAATTAGGACTAACAGTTAAAACATGTAAGGTTTTTTCAGGACGAGACACTGACCAGGCGTTTCACTATCAACTGACCACCCTGTTTCAGTGTCAACTGACCAGGGGTATTTGCAGCGTTCAGTTAAGTTATTTCACTGCCAACTGACCACCCCTGTTTAGGATATAGCTGATGTGTTTTTTTGAGATTTAATAATAGTGCTTTGCAAAAAAATCAAAGCCCCTATTATGTCCAATCAATCAAAGAGCATGCATCAAATCAGACAAGTCTTAGAACATCTTTCCCGGGGCACCAGCATCAGCAAGATTGCCGGGCTATTGAATATGTCTCGAAATACGATCAAAGATTATCGTGATAAATTTCTAATGACGGGTGTTACATTTATTCAACTCCTGGAACACAGTGAGATTGAACTTTCGTTATTGATCAAGAGCAAACCGCCTTCATTACTGCTTGATGCCGATGAAAAGCGGCTGAAGGATTTTAGTTCGCTGCTTCCTTATTTTCTAATTGAACTTCGCAAGACCGGTGTTACCAAACAACTTTTATGGCAGGAATATCTGAAAGATTTTCCGGACGGATATCGCTATACACGCTTTTGTTTTTTTCTTTCTCAAAATCAAAAACAGGGAGAAGCTGTTATGCGTATGGTTCATCTTCCCGGAGAAATGCTTCAGGTAGACTTTGCCGGCAGCAAGCTTCATTACATCGATCGGGAAACAGGAGAGATCATTCCCTGTGAAATTCTTGTCAGCGCAATGCCGTACAGTCATTTTATGCATGCAGTTGCATTGCCCAGTCAGAAGCAACCTGATTTTATATCCGGAATGGTGAAAGCATTAAATTATTTGGGAGCAGTACCTCATGCTATCAAATGTGATAACCTAAAGAGTGCAGTCATTCGTCCCGACCGGTATACCCCGGAATTTACAGAAGCGATGGAATATTTTGCGGCCTACTATGGCACAACGGCTATGGCAGCTCGTGTTGTTAAGCCTCGCGATAAAGCCAGTGTTGAATCGGCTGTGAATATTTGTTACTTAAGAATTTATGCTCCGCTCCGTCATCAGACTTTTTACAGTTTAAAAGAACTCAACTATGCTATTGCACTACAAATGGAATTACATAACGACCAATTACTCCAGGGAAAAGATTATTCCAGGCGCATGCGTTACCTGCAAGACGAAATCAGTCAGATGAAATCTCTTCCGCTGGAAGAATATCAACTTAAAAAAAGTACGTGGAGTAAAGTAGGCAAGAATTATCATGTGATTATCGGAGAAGATCGCCATAGCTACAGTGTCCCTTTTCAGTTGATCGGAAAAAAAATGAAGTTGATTTACACCACTGAATATGTAGAGATCTATGATGGTACTAATCGCGTTGCACTACATCAAAGAAGTTATCGAAAATACGGTAACAGCACGGTGAAATCGCATATGCCTGCTAATCATCAGCACATGTTGGAAACCCGCGGATATGATGGTTCTGATTTTCTGCAAGAAGCTCAGCAGGTGGGTCTCTGTGCTGTAGAAGTTGTAGAACGAATGATCCGTAAAGCACATTATGTTCAACATACCTATGCACTGTGGCAAGCCTTCAGACGACTGAAAAGAAATTATGGCAAAGATCGTTTGGAGGCGGCCTGCAAGCGGTTGAATAATCTGGAACAGGTTACCTGCAGAGCGTTAGAAAATGTTCTTAAAAAAGGATTGGATCATCAGCAAGCGTTTGAACAAATCTCTATTCCGATTATCCACCATGAAAATCTTCGCGGCCCACAGGCTTATTAAAAATAAAATAAACTCTTAAACCCAAATAAAAAATGAATACAACAGCAACACTTAACGAACTTCAACAACTTAAACTCACCGGCATGGCAAAACACTATGAAGGTATTTTGTCTCTCGCTGCACATGATCAGCCAGACTCACATGCGCTTATCGCGCAGTTGACGCAAGCCGAACTGCAATCCAAAACGTATCAGAAAACAGCAATGCTTCTCAAGCTTAGCAAAATCCGTTTCAACAGCACGTTGGAAGATATTAAATGCAGCGCTTCGCGAAATCTTTTTCCTGAACAAATGCAAACACTCTCCGATTGCAATTACATACAACGCACTGAGAATGTATTAATCACCGGACCAACCGGATCAGGAAAAAGTTTTTTAGCATGTGCATTAGGAAATCAGGCATGCATGATGGGTCATAAAGTTTATTATGCAAACATGAATCGTCTGAGTGAAAAAATTATGCTTGCAAGAATGGATGGAACGTTTGTAAAGTTATTAAACCAGTTTGGAAAAGTTGCACTGCTTATCCTGGATGACTTCGGCCTTCAGCCGCTGGATCAGAATACCAGATTGGCCTTGCTGCAAATACTTGAAGACCGCTACGCGGAAAAATCCACCATGCTTGTCTCTCAATTACCAATTGCAAAATGGCATGAAGCAATAGGAGAACCAACACTTGCTGATGCAATAATGGACAGAATAACCACAGGTGCACATCGTATAGAATTAAAGGGAGATTCCTTGAGAAAAAAGTCAACTAAAAAATAATAACTTCACACACTCAAAAAACACAAAATTGAAAACCTTAACAGGGGGTGGTCAGTTGCCAGTGAAATGACTGGTCAGTTCGTGTGAAATACTCAATGTATGTAAGTAAGAACTGCAATAACTAAAAAAGAAATCCAGTTTTCGTAAAACTTTCAGACCAAAAAGTCTGTAGCTATTTTATATAAACTTTTCTTCTGCTAATTGTACCATCACTATATTTACATTCTTCAATTTGAATCCCTAAAACATGTGATTGTTCAACACCAGTAATTGAAAAATATTTTTTTGAGGTTATAAATTTTAATGAAATAGTTTCAGGAACGTCTAGTATGTTGTCTATATGAATGTAGAATGCGTCGTATTCAAAGCCATCCCATCTGCTGAATCTAATAAGAGTACTCGAATCAAGTAAATTAGGAAAAAGAATTTTCCACTGTTGAGGACCGTTTGGAATATTAACAACTAATTTACTTGAAACAATATTACCATCTATTACAACATTTACAAATCCTGTATCTATTCCCCATTGCGGACCATATGCGACCAAATAAAAAATTAAACTATCTCCTGCCCAAGTTGGATTATGATTGACACTATTAATGCTTAATACTCCCTGAGAAAAGCATGCTTGTGAAGTAAAGAGCGACAATAAAATGAATAGCTTTTTCATATTACCAAACCATTTAGTTGTGTAATATATGGAAAATAGTTAAATGTCAATTGCTATATTGAAAAAATATCCTGAGAGGTCTTTAGTACAAATGTATTTATTCATTTGATTTATGATATTCTTGTGCAAGCACATTGTGTGTTTTTTCAGGTGACTACTCTGATATCCACACCATTTTCCACATCTAGCAAATTGTAATGTCTATTTTCTTTCATGAGCAACGTGCACTGAAAGTATAGTGAGATACAGAAATTCAAATTCTTTAACTAGTTTTAACTGATGGAACTGGAACACTATTAACTAAGACATGCTTAATTAAACTTGCTATGTCTCCCCCATTATTGTTCCATATGAATAATCCCAGTTACTTGACCACTAAAAGGGCTTCGGGAAAAAAGTGGTCAAGTAGGTGGGATTATCCAATTGCATGCAAAACTCTTCCCTTTGATATATTCACCTCTAAAATAACATTCTCCTTCTACAACACTATATGAAGCATCGAAACGATTAAGAAGTATAAATGGATTCTCTACAGAAATAGCTTTCCCTGTATCCTTATGAATACCATTCTTTATTTTACCTATACGTTTTATCTTTGTGAGATTAATTTTTTTAGAAATTCCAACGACACCATCATTAAAGAAAAATTTAAACTCCTCATCGTTTAATACCTGTAATTCAATAAAGCGGGCATTGCCATTAGCATCCGTTTTAATTTCACGATGATTCTTCATTGCCACAATTTTGACATTTTGCAAAGGTTTTGCATCGTGATCAACGACATAAAAATTTACATATGCGTAATCAACTTCATAAATATTGTAATTCGCAGGAAAGTATTTTTCATTTTCTATGGATAGACCTAGCATATGAAAATCTCTTGATCGAGCCGCACGAGCGGCTAAGGATACCAGTATTACGTTTATCACTAAAATAAAAAATGGAACTATAGTACGGAGCCATAATATTTCACTTGTAAGTGGAAGACCAAATCTTGCAGGCTTATGTTCAAATTCTTTAAAATCAGCTGCTCTATATTGTAGGAATTCAGATGTTGTTGCTGGTTCATAAAGTGAATCCTTAATTGCTTTGATCTGGTTTTCATAATCCTTCTTGACTTTATTGAACTCCTTTTCACTTTCGTATATGCTTAATTTTAATATTGAATCATTTTTTACCCTCTTTATTTGTTCAATGAAGCTTTTCCTGGCAAATGAAGTCTGTTTATTAAAAACAAATTCAGTAATTGCTGTTTGCATTCTCTTAGTATTTCTTTTGAAGTAATCAGGATTAGGGAAATTAAAATCCACATAATTATACTCAAAATACTCTATACGAGGCTTGAGTTTGTCTCCGGGTATTATATATGTCTCTAAAAAATCAACGCATATTACGAGTGCAAATATGAGACACGGAATCCAAGGCATAGTAAAGGAAAATTTTCGAAATAAACTATCAAAGAAATTCCAAATCTTTTTTACACTAAAACTATCAAGATTTTGAATAGTGTTAAACACTTGAGTAAAAGCAACTGTTGAATAGATCTTTCCAATCAAAGCCTTTTTATCTATAGGATTTGCATGAACAACAATTGAGTGCAACAACTTAACAATTCCGCGTTCTCTTCTTCTTACAAAATAAAACCAGGAAAGTAGGATCATGACACCAACCCCACCTACAACTGGCAAATCTTCTGTATAGATCTGAATTCCTAGAACCGGTACTTCCACTGTTTTCATTTCTACATCGAGTAGTTCATGAATTTGATGTCTTGGGTATTTCGGATTATCATTTTCAGAAATCCGGTTTAGCGCCGCAACAAGTGCATCATTATTATTAAAATATTTTAAAGGATCAATTGGATTTTTCAGGTCTGCTGGCCAGTCAATATG
Source organism: Bacteroidota bacterium (assembly GCA_031417555.1). Lineage (GTDB taxonomy): Bacteria > Bacteroidota > Bacteroidia > AKYH767-A > 2013-40CM-41-45 > JADKIH01. Next base: position 6,645 of record JANOVV010000088.1, on the reverse strand, counting down.
ATGATACCTATATTCTTTATTAGCTAACCAAGTCCATTGGTGATTAAAAACACCAACGAAGAGCAGCATTGCAGCAAGGCATACGGTAATAAGAGAAAGCCGTACACGTTTTGACGCTTCGACAAACTGTTGCAAAAGTATATTAATCCTGTCTATACCTATTTGTGAATGACTCTCAGATTCAATAAATAGCTCAGCTTGTTCTTTACCTTTTTTTGATTCCTCTTCTTCTCTTCTATTACCCATACTTTAAGGATTATTAATTTCAATTTCAAAATTTCTCATGAGAAATTTATTTAGTTTAATTGTATTTTACCGGGAGATTAAATTAACCATTCAGGTAATCCTTTCCTAATAATTTTTTAATTTTCCAATTAATTATTGCTTTTTGCAATAATAACAAGGAATTCATTTGTCCTCAATATTTAATCGATAATATAATAAATAAAAAAATAATTCACGAAATATCTATATAATTTGAACATAAAAATTACAACACAATATCGTCGATATTTAAATTAATATCGAAATCCTCCAACCACTTTTTTGATTTTTGCTGAATAAGTAGAAAATGATTTAAATAAGTTTTAATATTTCTTTCATAAGGATATGTATTCGCCCAAAAGTTGTTATTAGCGTGTTTTAGATTAGCTAGATTTAAATTTTGACCCTGATTAAAATAAATAATATTCCCTTTTCCTTCTATTCTTTCCTTTCCGCTTAAATAGTTTAAGCCAGTATAAAATTTATTTAGTTCATCGGCAATTTCTCTAGGAAGAAAAATACTGTCCTTAAAATTAATAAAAGTTAAGTCAGACAAGAGATTATAGTCCATATACATAGCCTTTCCATCCATGATTTCAGGAAGATATTGATTTTTATCTTCAAGAAAAGCTTTTATACCTACAATACGGGTTTCAAAATTTCTTATTTTTGAATTATTATCAATATAGGTAAAATACAAGGTGTGTTTCCTTAGATCGGTTATCATTTCTGTTATGCATTCAACTTGATTTTTTACAAACATTTTTTTTGCATCCATATTCTTGGTTTGCTTCTCCATTAACTTATATGCGTTATTAGAAATTCTAACCGAGATTGCGCTTACAATGAGAGATATGGCACTTACAATTACCAATATGATCTGTGACCAGGCAAACCCAGTTCCGTTATTATAAGTATCACCAAACTGAAAAATTGATTGCAAGGTCATAGTTTACTATTTTATACAAAGGAAATGATTTATTTTATCTCATCATCAATTGTCAAATCAATATCGTTCTTTGTGAAGGTCCTTTTTAGGTAATAAATATTCTAAAATATTTTCCCTCATATATACTGTTAAGGAAAACAATTGAAAAGGGTAAAATCTGGCAAAAGAAGAAAAAAGGCTTTATGCTCTATTAATTCACCATTGGTTCTTACTGACATTTTTACCAGTATATATTTTCAAATCTGGTATGCCTAGATGCTTTCTTTCCGGAACTAATTCAAATTGTTCACAGTTTTTTTGCCATATAATATTAATCGTTGAAGGAATATTAAAAGCATCTCTTAACCTAGCTGTAGTATCTTCCAAATCCTGAACAATGATTTTTTTCAATCCATTATCATTTTTCATCACATCAAATAATTTTGAATCTACTTCATAGTTTTCATCCTGAAATGAGTACCCAATTAAAACCAAATAATTTGTTTTAAAAATCATGTCCTTCGCGTATTTAATTCTTTTTTCAATTATAGAATGAGACCGACCTTTTGTTTCAAAAGCAAATGTGAATAGGTGTTCTTGATGTTCTGGTTCATGTAACATCTGTTTAAAGAGATCGTCATATGAGCATACATTATCTTTACTGCCATATCGTCGAATTTTCTGAGTTGTACCTTGATAATAGAAACCAGCAATACCGTTGAGATGAATTAAAGAATGTTCGTATTCAAGAGGCCTCTGATTAGCTCCTGAGCAAGGGTAATATGGAAGTAGACCAGAAAAGCTTGTGGGTGTGTGGTCAATTTCCCAATTTTCGCCAGCATATTCGTTTGCAGCAATTTGAAATTGAAAATCATAATTCCAGTTTAGAATTTTTACATTCTCCGGCCATTGTCTTCTTTCATCAATCATGTGTGTGATAAAATTCGAATAGCGTTTATCTATTTTCCTTTCGACAAATTGCGAAGCTGAAAAAAAGAATACTAGTGCTTTTTTAATTGTATTTAATAATTCAATATCATTTTTGATGTATGCTTCCTTCGCAAGGGTATCAACAGTCATATCTTTTGCACTCATTCTATCTAAAAGCTTTCTGATGTAGCCGCGATATGTGTCTAGATTTCTTCTATGGATCATGCTTACAGGTTTTTCAGAATGTAATTTTCGTTCGAACTCAGATAATCTTTTAGCGTAATGTTTTACCACTGGCAGCTCATTTGCAGAAGCGCCAGCACCTAAAATGTACGTAACTTTATTTTTATATTTCATGGTGTAAAAATCCTAAAAAAATTATATATATTATGTCTTGAACGATGAAATTTATTCACAAAGCGAAATCTTCGCATTTGCGTTTAATCATAGTAGAAAGTTCCATTCTGACTTTATTTTTCTCCAAAAAAAAAATTATTACGAAATATTAACAGCTTTACCCATAAGTGCAGAATATATTCGAAAATGGAAAGAATCTAAGAGATATAATCGTGGTTATTGCCAGGTATTTTAATCACAAATGATAATTATCTTTTTCTTCAGCCGGTTTAAATTGTCTAAACCATTCCCAAAGTTTAGGTAGTGGCAATTCTTTTGGTATAGGATTCTTATCAATAAATTGCGCCTCTATGTACTGATTAATATAAGCTTCACCAGTCCTTCTAGGATGTGTTGCAATCCAAGAGTCATAAAAATCAGCATCAACTTCAAAGTGATGAGTATGAATAAATTCATCCCAGTTTTCACTAATTTCATCCTCGCTTTGAATAGAAATAAAAGCAGTCTGTTCCATATTTCGATCATCAACATTACCCCAAGCTTCTTTCATAGCCTTTCTTGCTTCTTGGTCTGTCTTAGGGGCACTATAACCGAAAACAGTAATCATGAAAGCATTTTTAAGACCCCATTTTAATCCTTTCCATTCGTTTGCAATAAATGGATCAGTCGCATAGTCTTTTTTTGTTATTGGATACAAAAGGGGTGTCGAAGTAAAGAGTTTTCTGCACTTAGTACATTTATTCCCCCTTATTCCAGTTATTTTGTCGGTAGTGCAATACCCAACTGCAATATTCCCATGCAAGTAGAATAGATGGGGCAAAGTTAAACCGGCCTTACTATTACGGATATATGCTTGAAGCAAAAGCGGGTCCCAATTAAATGTCGCGATTATATCTTGTTTACGAAGAGATAAAATTAAATGATCATAAATTGTCGGCTCATCGCAAATTGTAAGATCCTTAAAATAATGTTCAATTATTGTAGTCAGTTGATCAATTTTTTCTGTTTCTTTTTTATCACATAAGTGACTAAAAATCTCTTCAAAATTATTTCTCGGATCAATTCCCCACCCTTTTAATAGTTCAGTTAATTCTAATACTGAAACAAAATCATTCATAAGGGGTAACTTCCGTCCATTGATATCACCCTTAGGAAAAGCAGCCCTACTCGCTCCTGCTCCTAAAATGACGACATGTGGTCGATTCATTTTTATAGCATTCACTTCATCTTGAATAGATATTTCTAAATCGGACATGGCTTATAAAATTAGTCAAATATTTACTTAGTAATTACATTCATAAAATTCGGCTGCCCAGGATCTTCAATGTCTTCTCCATTTTCAACTGAAAGCATAAATTTATATACGTCTTTTCCTTTATACTTTGATGGAGTAATTTTGAAAATCGCATATGGCTTACTTTCAATTGTATCTTGTACATTTTTATATAAACATAAACTTGTATGGTAACCCGGTAGGTATTCTATTTTAAAAATAAATTCATTTAATTTTATTTTCTTTTTTTCAATTTTTTTTCGATAAAAATAATCGGTCTTGCAAATACCATTTTCAAATGAAAATGTTGGCGAGAAATACTTTTTATCTGTTTGGTAAATTCTACCAGACCATGTTCTATTGTTCAATAAATTAAACAACTTCTGTTTATCTAATTCAATTGAATTATCTTTTTGGGGATTTTTATTTGTGATTCCTGAAACTGTGAGCGAGGATATACCTCCGTTTCCGAAAAATTTACCACCAGTATCTGTGTTTTGTGCTTTTTGATCTTGATCTTCATCACTAGGTTCCGTAATATTGGTAATAGTAACTTTTTGATCATTATATTTATTTAGAATATCTTTTGCATTAGCTAATGCTTCTGAAACTAGTAATTTTATTTGTTTGTCCTCAGATCCATTATTATCTTTAAGCGTAAGCGGTTCATCTTCCTTTGTTTTATTAAATAGAAAAGAAAATATATTGCCGAACCATTTAATTGCTCGTGTGAAGAAACCATTTTTTGATTCTTGGTCGTTGTTTTCATTAATGACAACTGCATAGATTGTCGTATCTTTAGGAGTAAGTACTAAACTATTATATTTTTCTCGAATTGCTGTTAAATCAGCTAACGTAGAATCAAATTTTATTGAAAGTGATTCAAGCTCATGTTTTAGTTTTTGAAATTTATCGAGTGATGCAGGTCTGTTTACTTGAAATACTGAAGAAGGTATTTGTTTAGATTGATATTCTAGCTGGGTTAGACTTTGTGACATTTCATTAATGACGTTATTTCTTGTTGCTTGAAATTCATTGTTAGCTTGAGATAAATGATTTAATAAATCTATACCATCCTTTTTCGGATTATCGACAAAAGCTTTATAAGCAGTAACCAGAAATCCACCACCAAATACAATAGCCCATATCAAAAATTTAATTTTTTTTCGTTTGCGTTTTTCTTCCTGTTCATTTTGCATACTTGACAAGTTTATTAATATTGGTTAGTATGTATAAAATCCATTTCTCATGATGACAAATAAATTCATTACTGCCCTTGCATTTGCAATGAGTATTGCCGCTGCTGCTTATTCAATTTGCAAAGACCTTTGGGCTTCGTTTGAGATATTTTTTGGGTTGCTAGCTTATGCTGAATACTTAAAACAAATTTCAAAAGCGAATAAAAACTAATGCAACACTCAGCCATGAATATCATGGCTGTTTTTATTGAATGCTATAGTTAATAATTATGATTACTTAAAACTAAAGTAAAAATGTAAAGTTGCTTAAATTGAAACCCTTCCTTTTGATTCTGTTATCCTCCAGTTGGTCGATGATGTGCTGCTCTGACTAATTCATAATGGTAACCTTGTGTTGTCGTTGGTGGAAATGGTTCACCTTTTACACAAGTTACTTCAGTCACTTTAGTATTTAACGCTGTGAGTTCCGCATAAATTCCACTCTGAGGTACTTTTTCACCTGGTTTATATTTCATATGTTTTTTTATGCAATCAAACGATATTCCCCACTCCAGTCAATAGTATTTATACTATAAATTTTAGGTTATACTATAAAATGACAGAAAGTATGGATTTTTCAAGTTAGAAAAGATTTTTCTCACTGTTAAGACTGAAATGAAACTATTTAAAACTATCCAGATGAGGAAATTTGAGGTTAGTATTATCAATAATTGCACAAATAAATTTTTTTATTTAAAACTTAGCGATCTTATTTTTCTAGCTCATCAATAAGTGCAATATCTAAATCGTACATTTACATATGAAAGATTTTTTTACTTATGTATTTAGCCCAATTATTAGTGGCCTTCTGGGTGTAGTACTAGGATCATGGTTAACATTACGAATTCAAAAAAAAGCAGAAGTAAGAGCGGATATAAAGGACATTAGAAATCGATTAATTTTCCTACGTGCAAATCTAGAAGCCTACGAATATATTATTATAGCTCAGGCTGAAGACTATATTCGAGGTGGATATAATTATGCACTCAATTGTACTGAATCAAGATTTGCAGGTATGACGAGTATATCTTCTAAAGAATCAGATGAGAGAATTGAAAAAATACGTGACAAATATGAATTGACAATTTTTGAGTTTAGAAAACTAACCGCTGAATTAAAAACTTTTAGTGACCAAAAGCAAGCAATTGAAAAATTATTACTTCCTTTTAATAACGAGGATTTTGACAAGTGGAATTTTAAATTTAATGCGATGGAAACTGAAAAAGAATTGAACGATTATTTAGTAGAGAATAAAGAGGATATGTTCGGTCAAGGTGGAAAGAGTATGGAACCAACAAAATCTGTCCGTGAAAAGAATCAAGAGTTTAAGTCACAATTTAAAGATTTATATATTTTAGTAGATGCACAAATTTATAGCCTAATGCCAAAAGAAATTATAACACTTAATTCATCTAATTGAGGCTGTATTTTTATCGTTTCAAAAGTTCTTCCATAGTCCTTCTTTTAAATTATTTTATCATATTTCCCTTATTATTTGCGGTTTTAATTATTGATTGCGAGTTGCATTTTTGCCTTATGAAAAAGAGACCATACAGTCGCAAAAGAATTACTCGTGCAGCTTCCCGGGTATTGATAAATCAAATTCCTCTTGAGGAATTGCAAAAATTAAAGGAAGAATTTAATCGTTTTGAAGC
>JANOVV010000087.1:0-81069 GCA_031417555.1 Bacteroidota bacterium | reverse complement strand
AGGGATTTCTTAAGACCGCTACTAGAGCGGGAAGCGTTAGCTTACTTTCTCTTTTTAGCTGCTTTTTTAGCTTTCTTAGCTTTCTTAGCGGCTTTCTTTTTGGTTGCCATAGTTTTTAGTTTTTATTTGTTTTTATAACTATTCAAACATAAGAAAAATAAAAAGGTTACAACAATTTCTTAAAATTTTTTTTACACAACAAATTGTTGATTTCTGAGCATGCAAAATAAGCACTTGAGATGATAAAAAAATTTGTCGTTGTTTTTTTTAAAAACGTTGAACACGGCTATTCATGCATTGTACAGAAGGAGCAAAAAAAAATATTTCATTTTTTTATTTCTCAAATCCAAAAAAATATCATTTTTGCTTTTGGAGTTATCAACCGTTTGGAAAAAGAAATTTTTTGGTGAGAATGGTCCAATCCCGACTTTTGCGGCGCACATTCGGCATATTTTTATTCCTTTTTTTGGAATAATGAATAAACCCGGCGTCATAATTCTACTTCTATCTTACACTTTTAAAATACGCTTATTCTTCTGTCAAATAAGAGCCAGTCAATTTCTCTCTGTATCAAGAGGTATTTTCATACTTTTGAACTTTCTAATTACAGTATTCCCCTGCTTACATGTTAATCAGCTTTCGAGAAAAACTTAAATTAAAAGAATTACGGAATCTTCGTCTGCTAAACGTTGTCACATCTATCATAGTGACTATTTTGGGTTTTCTTTTTGAGTTTGCTTATCATGATGGCCTAATTCTATTTACCGGACTTATATGTTCGATGATTTTAACTTCAAACTACTTTCTTTCTTTCTATAGTCTTTATTACAGGAATCATTTTACAAATATCACCTTCATTTCCATTTTTGTTCTTCACTTCTGGGCAGTATATGTCGCTTATGTCAGAAATTTTGAAATAGATATTCTTGTACCGATTTCAATTTCGACATTTACGTTCTCTCTGATATTTAACCGTTTTTATAAAAGCCTCTTTTTTATTTTCACGATTACCACTTTTTTACTGGTGTTAATGATATTGCAACATCATTGGGAACCCCAATTCACTATCGTAATCATTGCTCTTTATTCCGGAGCCTTTTTATCAGAAGAAATTCTGAAAAGGAAAGCAGAATTTCATACTGAAATACAAAAACAGGAAAAAAGGTACATTTCTCTTGTCGAAAATATGAATGACGGACTTATTTACCTCAATGAAGATCAGAAAATAACATTTGTAAACGATAAATTCTGTTTGATCTCCGGCTTTTCCAGAAATGAGGTTATGGATAAATCAATCTTTAAAATCCAATCCTTACTTGAAAACATAATTACATCATCGGTATTTGATAAATTGAAAAACGGAGAAGTAGTTAGAAATGAATCGAAGATTTTTAAGAAAAATGGTAACGCCATTTGGGTTCAGATTACTGCAACGCCTCATTTTGATGATGGAAAAGTTTTGGGAACACTGCTTGTTTACACCGACATTACTGCCTTAAAAAGTACACAGGAATCGTTAAAGAAGAGAGAAGAAGGATATCGTTCCTTCATCAATCAAAGTGCAGTCGGGATTTGGCGAGCCGAATATTCGAGACCAATTTCAATTTCATCGCCGGTTGATGAGCAAGTCGAATTATTATTGGATACCGGCGTCATTTCAGAATGTAACGACTTTATGGCAGCTATGTATGGATACGCTGATTCCTCAGAACTCGTTGGCCGTCGTATTCGTGATTTTTACCATATCGAAAACAATTTCGATGATGAAAAATCAAAAGAACTAATGAATACATTTATTTCAAATGATTATCGAATAAGCAGTGCTGAATCCAAAGAACTCGACAAGAATGGGAATGTAAGATTCATGCTGAATAATAATATAGGAATTGTTGAAAATGGATTTCTAGTCAGAACCTGGGGAGTTCAAACAGATATCACCGAAAGAAAAAGAACAGAGAGAGAACTTTTAGAGACTAATCAGGAGCTTGACACATTCTTTTATAAAGCTTCTCATGATCTTAAAGGACCACTTGCAAGTGTCATGGGAATTGTAAATCTGGCTCGCCTGGAAATGCAGAATGAACTTATTGATAAATATTTCGGAATGATTGAAACCAGTGTTAAGCGACTCGACCGAACGTTAATGGACTTGATTGAACTGGCAAGAACAAGAAAAGGATCCAGCAAGCTTAGTGAGATAAATCTGAAATCGATTATCGAGGAAATTATGAATTCCCTTAAACATGTTCCTGATTTTAACAGGATCAATTTCGAAATAAAGGTCGATCATAATCTGGAAATAGTTGCAGACAAAGTTCTCATCCATTCTGTATTTCAGAATCTCATTCACAATGCAATAAACTATTGTAATCATCAAAGTCCTTGGGTAAAAATTAGTGTTGTTTCAAAAAACAATGGAATTGAATTTGAAGTCACAGATAATGGTAAAGGAATTCCGGATCAAATTAAGAGCCGGGTTTTTGAAATGTTTTACAGAGGCCATCCTGATTCTACCGGTTCAGGTCTTGGTTTGTTCATTGTAAAAAATGCCCTAGAAAAAATGAAAGGGTCAATAAATTTGGAAAGCACATTGGAACACGGAACTATATTTACAGTTTTTATACCCAAAGCAACTATTGAAGCTTAAATAAAAATTATTAAAATGACATTAAAGATTGAGCATATAGGAATAGCAGTAAAAGACATAGAGAAATCTAATCAGCTTTTTAAAGCTTTACTCGGAACAAATCCTTATAAATCGGAAGAAGTGTTTGAGGAGGGAGTAATAGTTTCTTTTTTTAAAACAGGAGAAGCTAAAATTGAATTATTGCAGGCCATGAACGAAAAAAGTCCGGTCGCGAGATTTATCGAAAAAAAAGGCGAGGGAATTCATCATTTAGCTTTCGAAGTAGAAGACATTATTGCTTCAATGGCGGAAATGGAAAAACTTGGCTTCGAACTTTTATCAAAAGAACCTAAAATGGGTGCTGATAACAAACTTATTTGTTTTCTCCATCCGAAAACTACCAATGGTGTATTGATCGAACTTTGTCAGGAGCGAAAATAGTTTTCCTTTTACTATTCATCGTTTAATTGTTTTCGATTCTAGCGATCAATAATAAAGGTATTGGTAATAAATTTTTTCAATGATTGTTCGGTAAAATGAAACGATTTTATATTCATTTTTCGAGCACTTTCAACATGTTGTGGCGAATCATCGACGAAACAGGTTTCTTCTATATTCAATCCACTATCTTCAAGGACGAATTTAAAAATAGCAGGATCCGGTTTTCGCAAATGTAAATGATGTGATAAATACATTTTTTCGAAAATGTCATCAAAAATAAAACTTCCATATTTTTCAACAATCATTTTTCTATAAGCCTTTTCGTGAATGTAGTTTGTATTGCTGAGTAAGAACAAACGATGATTTTTTTTAAGTTCAATAATTGAGCTCACATTTTCATCCGGCAATCCAATGAGGATAGCATTCCATGCATCCCTGATTTGAATATCCGAAAGATTTCTATTACTTAATTTACGTATTCCCGAATAGAAATCTTCTTCAGAAATATTACCTTTTTCGAGCTCGTCAAATAAACTATTCTGAGAAGATTTGGAATATAATAATGATGCATCTGCAATTCCCAGATTACTGAAAGACTGAATTGTTCTTTTATAATCAATATCAAGAATAACACCTCCCAGGTCAAAAATTATGTTTTGATAATCTTTCATTAACGAAGGCGGCTGATTTTAATCAAGTTTGCTTTCCCCCCTTTTCCTTCATCAGAAATATACATAGTTCCATCTTTTGAAAAAGTTAATCCTTCCGGTTGTTTGTAAAGTTCCTGATTAAGATGTACGGAAAACTTTAATTTGCCTTCTGAGGTCAAAGCAAGTATTGTTTTTCCGACTGAAGATAAAATGTAAACATCTTCTGTAATCGGATCAATGCATAACTCTGAGGGCTCAAATAAAAATCCTTTTTCAGAAGAATCATTTTTAAATAATTTTGAAATTATGTTTTCATCTTGTGCGTCAACAAGAATTTTTTTTACGGAATCAGGATCGATAATATAAACAGGAGTTTTATCCATCGTCTTCGAAGTAAGATTAAAACTATAAATGGCTTTCATTCCTTTACCTGCACTTCCTTTATTGGGTATTCCTTTACATGCTATCAGCAAGCGATGCAATTTATTATCATAACAAAGTCCTTCGCAATTATTTTGCTTATTCAAAAAAGTTGAATAAGTATTAACGAGGCCATCTTCATTTTTACTATCGATTTCAGAAATTTCTCCATTACTGCATAAAACATAAAGCGTATCATTTACATTTGTAATTCCTTCGTAATCTTTGTCTTTAGCAAATGGGGTTGTATTTCTAAGTTTTTCTTTTTTGATATCAAAAAAGTAAACGACACCTTTTTCATCCTGAATACAAGCCAGTTCTTTTTTCTTGTAAAATGTTATTCCGGAAATTTCATGGAGTTTTTGGGGCAATTTAATTACCTCATCAGGGTTGTTGAAATTAAACGGTAAAGTAGCTTTTGGAGGCGCTGCGCAACTTACACAAAGAAAAAAAAATGTGCAAAGGGTAAGAGAGTGAACTTTCATGGGGATTGTAAAAGTCGTCTCGTTGGGTTAATATTCTATGAAGAAAAAAGTGGGCCGGGAAGCTAATTTTTTTTGATAAGTAGGTTATTTTTATGATTTATGTATAAATGAAATTTTAATCCTTAATACCAAAACTATTTAAGATTTTCTTTTTTGAATCTTGGAGTGCAAGTGTTAGTTTGAGTAACAGAGCGAGTGAACAGAAGGCAACTGTTCACTCCGCTCTGTTCACTCACACTGTGTTCGTGGGCCCTGATGGAATCGAACCATCCACCCACAGATTATGAGTCTGTTGCTCTAACCGAATGAGCTAAGGGCCCTGTGAAAGGGTCACAAATGTATCTTTTCAATTATAGAATTACAAATAGTTTATAAGCTTCTCTGAAAACAAATGCCACAATTGTCTATCTTCCCATCTGTTTTAAAATTCGAACGGGATCATGAAAACACTGAATGTCATAGCAATGGTTCTGTTTTCTTTGCAATTATTTGCTCAGGAAAGCACACCCAAAAAAACAATTTCTTCTATTGTTCAAAGGGAAGACAAACTCATTTTAAACCTTACATCCGACAATTGGGGGAGTTTGTCGCCGGAAATAAAAAGCAAGCCCTTCCGTTCACGTGGATTTTCATTTCTTTTGATGAATGAGAGAATGAATAAAACCGGTAATTTTGGCTTTGGTGCCGGTGTGGGATTTATGTCTCAGAATGTGCATACAAATGCTTTTCCTCAGGAAGCAGGTTACAACAATTCATCTTCTATTTTAGTGACGATTCCGGATAGTTTATATGACATCAATAAATTGTCTTTAAACTTTATTACGGCTGCCATTGAATTAAGAATTCACACAAATCTAAATGAACAGAGAGAAAGATTTAAAATTAATCTGGGATTTTTAGCCGGGTATCTTGTACAAAGTCATACTAAATTTGATGGAAAATATGGAAAGTATAAAAGTTATAATATCAAAAACTTAAATAAAATACAATACGGATTAGTAGCCAGGATTGGTTATAGTAATTATGCTATTAACGGATATTATTCGCTTGTTGATGTTTTTAAAACAGGAAAAGGCCCGGAACTTATTCCTTATTCTATAGGTATTTCATTTACTTTTTAGATACTTAAAAGAAGATATTCGCAAAGAAAACCGGCAAGGAACCCTAAATAAATTTGCGAAGGCCTGTGAGCGCCAAGAGTGAGTCGCGCAGATCCCAAAAGTCCTGCAATTAATAGAAAAAAAATTATCATCATCCTTAAATCGACGAGTAAAAAAGCGGAAAGTCCAAAGAATGTTCCAATCAAGCCTCCGATACCAATCATATGAATACTTATTTTCCACTTGATGTTAACGATAACCGCAATAGCCACTGCTGCTGCTGCACCTAACGTCAAAAGAAAAAATACACGGGGGAGTTTTAATTTATAAATCATGAATGCCGCCAATAGAAGTAAAACCAGATTGGTAATAAAAGGCATCAGTCGTTCTTCTCTTTTTTGCATTTCTAAAGACTTTATCCAACCTCGTTTTACAAGGATATAAGAAATAATTACCGGTAACAAAAGTGTGTTAAGAACAATTATTGAAAAGAGCGCAAACTTTGCTTCAGGGGAAACGGTGTAGGAAAAATAAGTACTCTGGCTGAAGATTAACAACAAGGCATACGATGGCATTAGGACGGGATGAAGAATGATGGAAAGAAATTGTGCCAGTTTATGATTCATAATTCTTTTCGAAGACGGGCAACGGGAATATCGAGCATCTCACGGTATTTAGCAACAGTACGTCTTGCAATATTATAACCTTTTTCATTAAGTATTTTCATCAGCGCATCATCAGTCAATGGATGTCGTTTATCTTCTGATCCTATACAATCCATCAAAATTTGTTTTACTTCTTTGCTGGAAACTTCTTCTCCACTTTCTGTCTGTAATCCTTCCGAGAAAAAACTTTTAAGTAAAAATGTACCGAAAGGGGTTTGAACATATTTACTATTGGCCACGCGGGAAACGGTGGAAATATCCATACCTATTTTTTCTGCAATGTCACGTAAAACCATTTTTTTTAATTTGCGCATATCTCCTTCCTGAAAATATTCATATTGAAAATCCATGATAGTATGCATGGTTTGAAAAAGAGTATGCTGACGTTGTTTTAAAGCATCTATAAACCATTTAGCAGAATCGAGTTTCTGTTTCACAAATTGAATGGCAGGTCTGTTTGCTTTTATGTTTTTTTTATCCTTACTGTAATGATCAAGCATTTCTTTATAGTCTTTGCTGACTTTAAGATCGGGGGCATTGCGTGCATTTAAGGTAAGTTCTAAAACGCCATCATTATTTGTAATTATAAAATCGGGAATAATATGTTCAATAGATCGTTGACCCTGATTCATTGTATTTCCTGGTCTGGGATTGAGCTTTAGGATTTCTTTGAAACCCTTTTTTAAAATTTCATCATCAACATTTAATTCTCGACCAATTTTTTCATAGTGTTTTTTCGAAAATTCTTCAAAATAATCGGTGAGTATTTTTTTAGCAAGAATAATGGATTCACGTGTCTGATCTTTTCTGTCGAGTTGTAATAACAGGCATTCCTGTAATGACCGTGCACCAATACCCGGAGGATCGAGTGTTTGAATCGATTTGAGTATTTTTTCGAGCTCATCGGTGGTTGTTTGAATATTTTGTGAAAAAGCAAGGTCATCCACAATTGCAGAAAGTTCCCTTCTTAAATATCCATCATCATCGATACTTCCGATTAGCTGTCCTGCAATTTGACTTTTTCGTTCATTTAATTCGAGAAGGTATACCTGTGACAGTAAATGATCTTGAAAATTTCCCTGGGATCCGAGAGGAATTTCACGTCTTTCTTCATCGGGAGAAGTGTTGTTTATGGAAGTTTTATAATCGGGAATTTCATCATCTTCCAGATACTCATCCAGGCTAATATCTTCTTCGCGTTCTCCGAGTTCTTCATCATCATCATTGTCTGTTTTCTCTTCTTCTTCTTCCGTTTTGTATTCTTCATCAGAATCGTCGGGGCCTTCTTCTAAGGCTGGATTTTCTTGTATCTCTTCTTTTATTCTTTGTTCCAGTGTTGCAACGGAAATCTGTAAAAGTTTCATCAGCTGAATTTGCTGAGGAGATAATTTTTGTAAAAGTTTTTGGTGAAGTCCTTGTCGTAATGAGCTCATGGAGTAATAAATCGAAACGCTTTTATGCAATTTACAAAAGACGTTGAAAAATAATAGCGATTAGTGTTTTTTTGAAGAAATTAAAAAGCAGGAAAAATCGTTTAAATCAATGTTTCCAGATCCAGCCCTCTAAATTTTTTCTATGCAGACTGTCGGCCAGGACCAAAGCATCGTTTGGACGATTAAATTCTTCATAGGAAACATAACTACGATTATTGGCTTCGATTATTCTGGCATTAGAAAAACCGAGTTGCTGAAGATGTAAAAGCATTGATTGAGCATTTTCTTTAATTTTAAAAACGCCAGCAATTAAATAGTTTTTATTGCCAGTATATGATGTATTATCAGGTTCTTTTTTATCTGCCGGAAATGAATTTTTTACTTCGGAAGTATTTTCTTTTGAAGAAACAGTCGATAAATTAGTTTCGTTATTTTTAGTAGTATTTATTTCTGAATTGCTATTTGCTGATGCGGTAATTTCTTCGACCGGAACGGATGCGACTTTTAATGTCTCAACATTTTCGGTTGTAGTTGGAACATGATTTTCGGTTGGGATGTTACGAAGGGAGTCTGTTTTATTTATTACAATATTTTGGCTGTCGAAAGGATTTAACGAGGTGGATTCATAATGTTTAGGAGCAACCATGTAAAGATTTAATGAAAACCAAACCAATCCGGAAACAATTACAGCAGCGCCTATTACTTTTTTCTTTGTACTCCAGTTGATCTTTGTTTCTTTTTTATTTTCAGAAGGAATCGCAGGCCTCATTGCTTTTTCTATAGGTAATTTTTTCTTTTCAATTTTCTCTTCACGATTTATCGGAAGAAAATGTACAGGTTCCATTCCGAATGAATCTTTGAGGTGATTGATGTTTCTGAATGCTTCAAACTGAATATTTTTTTCTTTATCGTAAATCAATGAACCAACTTCAGCAATA
This sequence comes from Bacteroidota bacterium, assembly GCA_031417555.1. Classification (GTDB taxonomy): domain Bacteria; phylum Bacteroidota; class Bacteroidia; order AKYH767-A; family 2013-40CM-41-45; genus JADKIH01. The sequence continues at coordinate 72,311 of JANOVV010000087.1, read as the reverse complement.
TTTATTTTTTTGCCGTTTTCAAGAGATTCAAAACAAGAAGTAGTAAAAGATTTAATTCTTTGAGTTGCTTCTGAATAAGGAATGTTTTCAGATTTAACTATATGATTAGCCAAAAGACCATCATTCTGTTTTAAATAAACATTAAAAGCGATACGGCGATAAGGAGGGAAGATAATTTGATTGGGAATTAATACGCGTGCAGATTGATTGGACGCAAGAAATCCACCAAGAGTTGGAACGATAACACAATCGTGATCAAAAAGTAATTCGCTGATATGTTTTCCTATCTCTTCCACTTTTTTTAATATGGGCTAAAATAAGAATAAACCTTGTTAATCGATGAACTTTTTGGATTTTTATTTGAGAAACGTTGGCAGTAATCAGTTTGTCAGATATTTATTGAATAATAGACAGTTACAACAAAAGATTATTTACTAAAAAGGAGATTGTGATTTTTCAATTAATTAACCACGCAGTTTGTCAAGCAGGGAATTAATCTGATTAATTTCCGACTTATTAAGAGCGATGAACATATTATCAAAGTCTTGGCTATGATTGTCTATTTCCTGAAGCAAGGAAATCCCTTTTTCTGTAATTAATACTTCGCAGGAACGACGGTCGTTTGGGCAAATTGTTCTTTCGACTAATCCTTTGACTCTAAGTTTTTCAACAATTCTGGAAGCATCGCTCATTTTATCAAGCATTCTTTCCCGAATTAGTTTGACACTCGCCGGATTCGGCTTTTGACCACGAAGAATTCGTAAAACATTAAATTGTTGGGAAGTAATTTTATAAGGTTTAAGCAATGTCGAATTTAAAGCATGAAGCCAGTTGAAAGTATAAATGATATTAACGCCCAGTTTGTGAGCGTCGCTACGGAATTTTTTCTGATTTATTTCTTTTTCAAGATCCATAAAATTATTCCATTGGTACTTCAATAATAAGTATTTCATCCGAATAATTGTCTTTTTCGCTTTTACTTTTTATGCTGAAACTGTTTGTATCGGTAATTCCAACTGCATCACGCTTCGATAATAATTCACCATTGATTTCTACAGAACCCTCTATTACCATTAAATAAACACCATTACCGCTTTTATTTAGATTGTAGTTTATGGTTTGACCTTTTTCTAATGCAGAAATTGAAATTGCGGCATCCTGATGAATATATAATTCGCCATCTTTTTTAAAACCTGATGCAAGCAACTGTATTTTGTTTTTTCTTTGATTTGAATCAAATGTCTTTTGATCGTAACGAGGTTTTATCCCATCTTCTTTTGGGAAAATCCACAACTGAAAAAGATTTACTGCTTCCGTTGCCGAAGGATTAAATTCAGAATGTAAAACTCCTGTACCGGCACTCATTACTTGTACATCGCCGGGACGAATAACAGAACCATTACCCATATTATCTTTATGCTGAAGAGCACCGTTTAAAATAATGGTGATAATTTCCATGTTGTTATGCGGATGAGTTCCGAACCCCTGCCCGGCAGCAACAATATCATCGTTTAGGACACGCAACATTCCGAATTGAATTTTATTTTCATCATACCAATTCGCGAAACTAAAACTATGATGGGCGTTGAGCCAACCGTGATCGGCATGTCCGCGATCTCCGGCACGATGAATTATTGTTTTCATTTTGTTGGTATTAAAAAATTATTTCACAAAAAATCACTTATATAACGGATCGACTTCTCCAAAAGTATTCGCATAAACAATTTCCGACAAAGGTTTTCTTTCTCTCGGTTTCAATTCTCTTTCTCGCAAAGGTGAAGGTAGTTCGTCAGCATTACCCTGATATCCCAATGCGATTACACTTACAGGGTCAAAGCCGGTGGGTATGTTGAATAATTTTTTTGCTTCTTCTTTATTAAAACCACCCATTTGATGTAAGAAAATATCCATAGAGATTGCCTGTAAGGAAAGATTACCAATAGCAAGCCCTATGTCGTGCCATGCATAAGCATTTGGTTTGTTCAGAGTTGTTATTGTATTGTTTGCTACAGTTAATAACAGAACCGATGCATGTTGAGCCCAAATTTTATTTGAATCATTTAAGCATTGAATCATTTTTTGAAAAGCGTCCGGATTTTCTTTTCGTACCACAATAAATCTCCACGGTTGTTCATTCATTGAAGAAGGAGCCCAACGGGCAGCTTCCAAAAGTGTAATAAGCGCCTCGTCAGTTATTCCTTTATCCGAAAAAGCTCGTATACTTTTTCTTTCACTAATCAGGTTGTGGATTTTCATTTGTGGGGGGGGGGTAGAGCCAAGAATCAAGATTATCTTGTCTCTTGATTCTTGTCTCTCTTAATTATTGCTTAATTAAAATTAAATCGATTTTGAATTCAACTTCGTCGGATACTACTGCTTCTCCGGTTCCTGCTGCGCTATTGTATTTTAAATTATAATCTTGTCTGTTAATTTTTCCGCTTGCTTTGAATCCGGCTTTTATATTTCCCCAAGGATCTTTAACGGTTCCACCGTATACAACAGGAAGTTCAATAGTTTTAGTTACATCACGAATAGTAAGATCGCCTGTTAAAATGTATTTATTTTTATCAATCCGTTTTACCTTTTTACTTTTAAATGTAATAGACGGATATTTTTCTGCATTAAAAAAGTCGTCGCTTTTTACATGCTTATCACGCATTTCATTATCTGTTGATAAGCTGGCTACTTGAATTGTAACATCTGCAGTTAAATCTGTCCAATCCGGTTTCGAAGAAGTAAATGTTCCATCAAAGGTTTTAAAATCTCCTTCGGCATCAGTAATAAGAAGATACTGTGCAGTGAAATGAATTTTTGAATGTGCCGGATCAATTTTCCAATTTTGTGCAAATGTGGAAGTAGTAATAGCTAATAAAGCCAGAGCTAAGGTTATTTTTTTCATAGTTTTTAGTGATTATTTTTTTTATGGATGCAAATGTATGTTTAAACAATTGATGTTACAACATCTATTTAAATTATAAAATATTAACTATTGATAATCAACTAATTAAAATTATTTGTTTTTAAAATGACCTGATACCAATTGCTTTTCTGGCTTCATTAATTGTAAAGCTTGCGCTTTCACGTGCTTTTTCTGCACCACGACGGACAACATTTTGTAGAAAGGTATTATCGCTGCTAATAGAAATAATTTTTTCTCTTAATGGGGCAGTAAACAAGATAATGTCTTCAGCCAGTTGCTTTTTCAAATCGCCGTATCGGATTTTCATTCCATTGTATTGATCATCGAAATGTTTAATAATTTCTTTCGATGAAACAATACTCATCAGAGCAAAAAGATTTTGAATGATTTCAGGTTTTTCCTGATTTTCTTTTTCGGGACCGTTATCGGTTACAGCCCGCATAACTTTTTTTCTAATAACATCAGGAGTATCGATTAAGAAAATGGCATTTCCTTCTCCTTCGCTTTTACCCATTTTACCTGAGCCATCCAGTCCGGGAATTTTTACCAACGTTGTTCCATAATTAAAAGCATAAGGCTCGGGGAAAAGTTCGGTTTGGTATAAACGATTAAAACGATTACCGAATTGACGGGCCATTTCCAGGTGCTGTTCCTGATCTTTGCCTACAGGGACCTTGGTTGCACGATGTATTAAAATATCCGCAGCCATTAATGTCGGATAGGTTAACAAACCTGCGTTTATATTATCAGGTTGCTTTCTGACCTTATCTTTGAATGAAGCAACGCGTTCCAATTCTCCAACATAAGCATTCATATTTAATATAAGATATAGCTCTGCAATCTCAGGTAAGTCGCTCTGAATATAAAGAGTTGAAACTTCAGGATCGAGGCCACATGCCAGGTATTCAACCAATACTTGCTTTACGTTGTTATGAAAATTTTCTGCAGTAGGATGTGTTGTTAATGAATGGTAATCGGCAATAAAAAAGAAACATTCAAATTCATGTTGCATTTTTATAAAATTCTTTAATGCACCAAAATAATTGCCAAGATGTAAATTCCCTGTACTGCGTATTCCGCTTACAACTCTTTCCTTCATATTTGTTATTGGTTAATAGTTACCGGTTATTCGTAATTAGCGTTTATCATTATACGAATTTAAGAGTTGACAAGATAAAAGGAAAAATAACAAGAAAAATAACTTTTTACTAATAACTAATAACTATTAACCAGGAACCATTCCTTTGCGTTGCCGGTATCGCCTGCTTTTGTAATTTAGCCGGCTCACTACGAATCCAATGGAATCAAAAATTAAGTCACTAGAAAAAAAGATTGAAGAAGCGAAACTTGGCGGTGGTATAAAAAGAATTGAGGCCCAGCATAAAAAGAAAAAGCTTACAGCGCGTGAACGCCTTCATTTTTTACTCGATGAAAACAGTTTTGAAGAAATCGGAATGCTTGTTACTCATAGGGCTACAGATTTTGGCATAGAAAAAGAAAAATATTTAGGAGATGGTGTGGTAACAGGTTATGGCAGAATAGATGGGCGGCTCATCTATGTTTTTGCTCAGGATTTTACCGTTTTTGGAGGATCACTTTCTGAAACTCATGCACAGAAAATTTGCCGTATTATGGATCTGGCTATGCAAAACGGAGCGCCTGTAATCGGATTAAATGATTCAGGCGGAGCACGTATTCAGGAAGGTGTTGTTTCACTCGGAGGTTATGCTGATATTTTTTATCGTAATGTCCTTGCCTCAGGAGTGATTCCGCAAATATCTGCCATCATGGGTCCGTGTGCCGGTGGAGCGGTCTATTCGCCGGCCATTACAGATTTTATTATGATGGTGGAAAATTCTTCTTACATGTTTGTTACCGGTCCAAACGTTGTTAAAACAGTTACTCATGAAAACGTTACGGCAGAAGAACTCGGTGGTGCAATCACTCATGCAACTAAGTCAGGTGTAACTCATTTCACATGTTCAAACGAAGTTGAATGTCTGCATCGTATAAAACAGCTTCTAAGTTACGTACCACAAAATTGTGAAGAAGAATCACCTTCATATCCTTACCAGGCTTCTGATGAAAAAAGAATAAAGCTTAACCATATTATTCCTGAAAATCAGAATCAGCCCTATGATATGAGGGAAATTATAAATGAAACAATAGACAAAGATTCGTTTCTGGAAGTGCATGCACAATTTGCAGAAAACATAGTAGTTGGTTTTGCTCGTATTGGAGGAAAAAGTATTGGAATTGTGGCCAATCAACCAATGCACTTAGCCGGAGTTTTAGATATTCATGCTTCTACTAAGGCAGCACGATTTGTAAGATTTTGTGATTGCTTTAATATTCCTCTGCTTGTTTTCGAAGACGTACCCGGCTTTTTACCCGGCACAGATCAGGAGTGGAATGGAATTATTTCGAATGGTGCCAAACTATTATTTGCTTTCAGTGAAGCAACAGTTCCGCGCATTACAGTAATTGTAAGAAAAGCTTATGGCGGTGCTTATGATGTCATGAATTCAAAACACATCGGTGCTGATATGAATTTTGCCTGGCCTTCTGCCGAGATTGCAGTAATGGGTGCAAAAGGTGCTGCAGAAATAATTTTCAAAAAAGAAATATCTGAATCCGGTAATCCGGAATTGAAACTGATAGAAAAAGAAAAAGAATATAATTTACTTTTTGCAAACCCTTACAAAGCTGCCGAACACGGCTATGTTGATGAAGTTATCAAGCCGGAGGAAACACGTATTAAGCTGATGAAAGCTTTTAAGATGCTTGCTAATAAAGCAGTAAAACTTCCTAGAAAGAAACACGGAAATATTCCATTATAAATTCTGTTACTGATTTTGGATTAATTGAATATCTATCACCAAAATTAATACTATTCAATGAACGTACTTCTGATTGGTGGCGGCGGACGAGAACATGCTATGGCATGGAAAATTTCTCAAAGCAGTAAATGCAAAAAACTTTTTATAGCGCCGGGAAATGCCGGCACAGCTTCTTGCGGAGAAAACATTCTTCTTGATTTTAAAGATTTCTTTAAAATCAAAGACTTCGTCCAGGAAAAGAAAATTGATCTTGTAATCGTTGGTCCTGAAGAGCCGCTTGTCAATGGTATTGTCGATTTTTTCCGGGAAGATATAGATCTTAAAAAAGTTTTAATTCTGGGACCATCTTTGAAAGGAGCACTCCTGGAGGGAAGTAAAGATTATGCAAAGGCATTTATGCAAAGGCATAATATACCAACGGCATCTTATCGTACATTTAAAAAAAACGAAATAGAAGAGGCAAAGATTTTTTTAAAAACGATGAAACCTCCTTATGTTTTAAAAGCAGATGGTCTGGCAGCAGGCAAGGGTGTTGTTATTGCAGAAAATCTTGATAAAGCTTTTGACTGTTTGAATGAAATGTTTCTACAATCTAAATTCGGAACAGCCGGCGATAGCATTGTGATCGAAGAGTTTCTTGACGGTATCGAATTATCTGTTTTTGTTTTGACCGACGGTAAATCTTATAAGATACTTCCCGAGGCAAAAGATTATAAGCGAATCGGGAATAACGATACGGGACCCAATACCGGCGGAATGGGAGCGGTATCGCCGGTACCTTTTGCAACCAATGAATTTCTTGGCAAAGTTGAGAACCTTATTATTCGTCCAACCATCGACGGATTGCAAAAGGAAAATATTTATTATCGTGGATTTGTTTTCATTGGAATCATGAATGTTGCAGGCAATCCTTTTGTTATCGAATACAATGTCAGAATGGGTGATCCTGAAACAGAAGTTGTAATTCCACGAATCAAATCCGATTTATTACAACTTTTTTACTGTGCTGCAAACGGGGAATTATATAATTCTGAACTCATAATTGATCCTGAAATTGCTGTGACCGTAATGATGGTAAGTGGAGGATATCCGGGTGATTTTGAAATCGGTAAAGAGATTAGTATTGGAAATATTTATGAAGAAAGTATAATTTTTCACGCGGGAACTAAATCGGTCAATGGAAAAATGAAAACAAACGGAGGACGCGTTTTTTCAATTACTTCGTTCGGAAATACGATCAATGAGGCCTGCGAAAAATCATACAAGCAAATTCAAAAAATAGATTTTGATAATAAGTACTACCGATCAGACATAGGAAAAGACCTCAGTAAATCAGAAGTTTTAGATTAAATCAATAATGATAAAATGCTAAAATCTCGTTTAATTTAGTCGAATTTTTCAACGATTGTATGGTTTTTCATGTGGCGGAGCCAAAGAATGAAAGCAACAAAGCCGATTACAATCAACGCTTTGTTAAACCATAAACCAAAGAAAGGAACTACCGTAAAGATAATTCTGAAAAAATCACCTATTAAATACCAGATTGCGTCCATATTCTAATTTTTACGCTGCAAATATAGAAAGGATTCCGGATTTATCAGAGTTAAAATTCTTTACTTTTATGACCTATGATCCGTTTTTTTAAATCGCTGCAACCGGCAACTCTTATTATTATCCCTTTTATCATCGTTATCTTTTGGATCAGTAAGATATTTCAATCTATGCCTGTATCCGATGTAAAAACCTTGCAGGTTTGGCAAGCATTGTCATATTTATTAACGGCCTTGCCTTCATGGGTTAATTTTATTCTTCTTTTTGGGCTTATCAGTGCCGAAGCAATTTTTTTTAATATTATCCTAAATAAGTTTGAGGTTCACTACAAAAATACATTCTTGCCGGCTTTTATTTTTGCGTTATTGATTTCCAGCACACCTTCATTAATGCAATTTCACCCGGTGCATTTAATTAACCTGATATTACTATTTATAATTGACAGGTTACTCACATTGTTTAAAAATGAAATCCCTGTTTCCGCACTTTTTGATTGTGGTTTTTTAGCCGGAACCGCTTCATTAATTTATTTCCCGGCTGCAATTCTAATTCCGTTTTTATTGGCGACACTCTTTGTATTACGTCCGTTTGGTGTAAAAGAATGGCTTATTACTTTAATAGGTCTTTTTTTACCCTATTTTTTTATTAGCACATATATGTTTTGGAATCATGAATTGATACCATTCTGGAAATCATACATGAGTTTTTTTCAGAAAATAAACATTGAAATCAGAATAGAAAATAATCTTAAGATACTTGTTCTTGCTATATCAGTGGGCACCTTACTTATCCTTTCTATATTTAAAATGCGAATGAATTATCGGAAAAATATTATTCGCACCAGAAGCTACCAGCAGGTGTTTTTTATTTTATTATTATTAAGTGCAGCCTGGTTGGTTCTTGTAGAAAAAATCCAAATTATACATTTTGCTTTTCTGATAATTCCGGTCTCCGTTTTCTGTTCATACTATTTTGTTTCTGCAAAAAAGGGAAAATTAATATATGAATATGTTTTATGGCTGTTAATAGCCATCATTGTTTGGAATAATTTTGGTTGAACTTAATATCGGTATTCACAAATTAATCTATAAGCTCCAAACATTCAATTACAATAATTTTTCTTGCTTTTGTCATACATTAAAAACAACTATTATTTAAAAGGATCTGCTCCTCAGCCAAAAATCTTCTCTTGTTTTCATTTCCGTTTTTTGAGATTTAGTTTTATCTCCATAACCTGTTAAATGTAAAACACCATGCGCCATCACACGGTGTAATTCATCATTGAAAGAGCTGGCAAATTCTTTTGAATTTACAATAACTCTATCAATGGAAATAAAAATATCTCCATCAATTGTTTTCTTTGATACAGAATTATCAAACGTTATAATATCAGTGAAATAATCATGATCAAGATATTTTTTATTTATTTTTCTCAGATAAACATCAGTACAAAAAATAAAATTAATATTCGATAAAGAGAAACCTTCTTTTTTTATTATTTTCAAGATCCAATCCTGTAATTGTTTTCGTTTAGATAAACGAAATTGTATTCCTTCTTTGAAAAAAAATATGGATGATTGATTCATAGTAAATTTTTTATATTAACCGGTCTTTAATCATGGGTAAAAGTATTAAGATAGACAGCTTTGTAACACATTGTCAGAGTTAAATTAACAAATTATTTTTCAGTAAATTACTATTACTTTGTGCTTTGTTATGTTCTACGATTTCTGTTAATCCGAATCTAAAATGAAACGATTATTTCTTTTCCTTTTTTACATTTTATTTTGCCCTTCTCTTCATGCTGAGGAAGATTTTGGATGGTGGGCTGCTATCCATAAGTGGGACGGACATACGCCATGGAATCAATACTTGACAATTTCTACTTCTTTTATGGGCCCTAATGCTTTGCCTGTCCCGGAAGTGACAAAAGGAAATATTGACACAACAGCTGAATTGGAAGTAGCAGGGGATTATCATTACAGTAAAGGAGATAAAACGACAGACTTTTATACCCGGGGTTATCTTCCACTTTTTAATAATAGGATGGCCGTATCGATGGATGTTATTCCGTATGAATGGTTCAAAACGGATACAGCCACTCGCGATCAAAGAGCGGCTAGAACAAAGAATGGTAGAGGAGGAGCCGGAGGAGATATTTATTTTTACAGCGACTTTCAATTAATTCGTAATCAAAAATTCTTTCCTGATATATTATTGCAAATAGCTTTTCGAACTGCATCAGGGACTAACCTTCGCAATGCACGTTATACCGACGGGCCCGGATATTTTTTTGATATCAGCGCCGGAAAAAATTATAACATAAAAAAAAGTATTCTGCGCTTATATTTTATGGGAGGATTTTATGATTACCAAACGTACGATCTTCAGCATTTACAGAACGATTGTATTCTTTATGGTTTGGGCGCCGATATTAATTTCAAAAGAATCATTTTTTCTCAATCCTTAGCAGGTTATTCAGGTTATCTTGATATTGGAGATAAACCAATTGTTTACAGGGCAAGTTTGCGAATGAAAAATCCTCATTTCGACTGGAAGGTTTCTTATCAATGGGGTTTAAATGATTACTCTTATCAACGTTTCAGGGTTTCTTTAATATGGCATATACAGCCACCGCTAAAATAATTGTCTGAACCAAGAAAAAAAGAATTAAAAGATAATCTTGAATTCGGATTTGATAAGAAAGTCAATCGTGATTTTACCTATGTAATCGGTACTGATGGTATAAAAAATATACAGTGAAATTTTATTAATTACCCGATAATTTAAAATTTAATTCGACCACTCGGCCGTTTTCTGAAAAGATCAGCTGGTCTGTAAGATGTTTCATGAGGAAAATTCCTCTTCCACATTCTTTTTCAAGATTTTCGGGAGACGTTGGATCGGGAAGATTGTAATAATCAAATCCGGGACCTTCATCGGCAATTGTAAAAACAATGGCATGCGGCGAATGCGTACAAGTGACGCTTACCTTTTTCTTTGGATCAGATTTATTACCATGATAAATAGCATTCGTAACAGCTTCAGTAATGGCAACAAGCATGTTCCCAAAAACATCTTCGCTTACATTATACTTACTGCGAACATCGTCGATCATTCGTTCGACTACTGTAAGACTATCCGGATTCGATTTTAATTCGATGGTTTGAAAATCGTCTGCAAGCTGCATTAAAGGATTATTTATCAATGGATTGGAAATAATCGTTAACCTTCTGTTTGTAATAAGAATTCAGAGAAGGTGGAACAGTCCTCAACAATTCCATTTCTTTTAACTTAAGTCTCTTATACTCATCAAATCCTTCAGGGTTACGGTGGAATGCATTTTTTGATTCCTCCGATTTTCTTTGCTCCTCCTGGTCTCTTTCCCGCTCCGCTTTTTCGCTTTCCAGCAGCCGTGTAGTGATATCTTGCTGACGTTTTAAAGTTTGCTCAGAGATCATTCTGTTAACGATATCTTTTTCAGTTTGCTCCATCTGATTGGCAATATCTTCGAGGTTTCCGAGGGAGTTTTTACCGTCTTTATTCTCCTCCTGATTAATCTTATTTATTTCATTTCTAATAAATTCCTGTTGTGCAGCCATCTTAGCCAATTGTTCGCTCATCGATTGATCAGGTCGGCCTTGCTTGTCTTTTTTGTTCTGACCCGGCATCATTCCTTCTTTAGCCTTCTTCATATTTTTATTAAGCTCTTCCTGCATTTTTCTTAACTGCGCCAAGGAGGAGGATTTCTTTTTTCCTCCCGGTTTGTTACAGCTCCCCTTTGGATCCGCCTGTTGTTTCATCATTTGTTGCAGAGCCTCGCTTAACATTAATGTTAGATTATTTACAGACGTCATCACCAATTGTTGCCGGTTTCTTGCCTGAGGCACGAGCCTGTCTTCGAGATTTTCTAATCCTTCATCCATATTGTAATTGATGGCAGAAATCTCCTGGTTTACCTTTGCTTCAATCTGTGTTACTCTTTTACTTAGAGCGAACAGTGAATCTTCAATCATCTTGGCATCGTCTTTAAGTTTACGTTGCAGCTGACTAAGTTTAAGGTATTGCGGATTGTTTATATCGGTTGTTTTCAGATTCTGCATTACTCCTTCCTGATCGAAAGATAACCGCAGAAGGTTTTCCAACAAAGCTCGCAATGCATTCATATCTTCTTCGTTTTCTTCTTTGGCCATCTGACTTTGCATTTCATTCATTTTCTTTGCAAGCTGTTCCATTTTTGAGGAAGCATTTTTTTGTGATTTAGAAGCCTTGCCACTTTTATTTTCTCCTAACTGCTCGGAACTATTTTCCATATCTTTTTTAATGTCTTCTTCCTGAGCATCTGTATTTTCAAGATTCTTTTTTTCTTCCAAAGCTTCATTTTTCTTGGCAAGATCGTCCATGTCTTTACGGAAGTCATCAAATTTTTTATTCAGCTCGTCCTGTTTATCTTTTAGATCTTTGCTGTCACCGGTTTTATCATTTGATTTTTTTGCAAGCTCATCTTGTTTCTTAGCGAGGTCGTTGAGCTTGTCAATATTATCCTGAAGCTTTTGCTCGAATTCCATTTGTTTGAAAAGCTCAATCGTTCGTTCAAGATCTTTTTGCAGGTCTTTATTATCGAGTTTCAAATCGCTAAGTTGTTCCTGTAGTTTGTTTTTATCTACATTCTGCATCAGTTGCTGCAATTGCTCTAAAAGCTTTTTCAACTCAGGAGACTGAAGTTTGTCGAGAATAGACTGCAGTTGCGCTTGTTTCTGAGCGATGTCTTCATTTACTTTTTTATATTCTTCTTCCTGACGATTCTTTTGTTCGTTTTTATTTTTGATGTCTTCAAGTTTCTTTTCTAGCTCCTTCTGTTTTTCTAACAGATCTTCTGTTTTCTTTTTATCTTCCCACGACATTTCTTTTTTATCAAGAATCTTTTTACTCAAATCATTAAGTTCTTTTTGCATTTGCTTTGCTTTAGCAATACTTTCAATGAGATCAGATTTGATGTCTTCATTCTTTTTTTCGGTATTCTCTTTAATATCTTCCAGGCTTGGAGCTTTGAATAATTGCGACTGAGAACGGGCTGATTTGGGTCCGTTAATACCATCGTTATCCCATACCTCAAAATAATATTCAACTTCATCGCCGGCAGAAATATTTACGGTATTTAAATCCCATGAATAGAAAAACGGATCGGTATTCAGACTTTTACTTACAGGAAGTATTTCTGAAAACTGTTTGTCTTTTTTGCTTTGTAAAGAATCGTTCGATTTTAGAAAGCGGTAATTGAAAGATAATTTTGAAAAACCATAATCATCTTTTACAAGTCCTCTGAAAAATGTTCGTTTGGTCGACAGCGAATCGCTTTGTTGTTCGATTGTTATTGTTGGATATAAATCCGGAGTAACAGAAATGGAATAACGAATAGAATCTTTGCTATTGAGAAAATGATTACCGGGAGACAAGCAGTAAGAATCATTTTTATAAAAACGTTTTGAAAACGAGAAAGTGTTTTCATTTTTAGGATTTAATATAACCAGAGAATCATGAAAAGAAAGGCGAATTGTTTCGGTATTTTGAGTGGTAAAATTCCAACTTACCCTGGTGCCGGCGGGAATTAGAAGATCGCCGGTGTTTTTTAATGACTCGTTTTGTTTATGTAAGTAAGCCGGGTATTCCAGACTAACCTGAAAATTTGTCAATACCGGATTAGGCAATGCTTCGAGCGTATATTCCTGTGAATAAAAACCATCAGCAAAAAACCGGAAGGTTTGTGATTTCTGAATATTTCTAAGAAGATAATGAAAACTAGTCAGGTTTTCTTTTTCGAGTTTGAATTGATTGCCATTTATTTCTAAAAACACTTCGGCGGGAATTTCATTGCCTTTAATATTTACATCCAGTTGAAAATCCTGTTGCTGGACTGTTTTTAATTCTTTATTGAGAAGTACGAATGTAAACGGAGCCGGTTTTTCGAAATGGGTGCCATGTTCGATAAGTCTTTTTGTGCTTTCTTTAATCAGAGAAGGTGCAGTAAAAAGAATAACAATAAATGCACACAAAGGAATAATGGCATAACGTAAATAGCGCTTGTTCTCTGACAGATCGATAGCAGCTACGAATGGAACAGGCTTGAGTTCACTTATTTTCTGGTCAATACCTGCCAGTAATAAGATATTATTTTTATTATTTGAAAGTTCTTCTGATTGTTTTTTAAGCTGAAGAACATTCAAGAGTTTGTCTTGCACATTTCCAAAATGTTTTCCAATAATTTCGGCAGCCTGTTCGTGAGAAATTATTTTTCCAAAACTATAGAGATGTAACAGAGGATAAATAATGAATTTACTTACAATAAATAAAATAGTTCCAATGAAAGAATAGAATAAAACTGTTCGCAGACTTGTATTGAAATGACCGATAAATTCGAGAGATGTTATTAAAAGGAAAAAAGCCAGAGACAATGTAAACGTGTAAATGGCTCCACGAACAAGTTGGTTCTTATAATATTTTCTGATGAAGGCATCGAGCCTGGCAATAAGCAATTGATAACTGTCTGACATGGTATTACCTGAATAGTTCTATGAAATACAAATTTAGTAATTTAAACGTCGGAATGGTGCTAATATTCTACGACTTTAAGCTTTACAGGTTAGCGTTTAGCCGAATTTAACTCTTATTAATAATTTAAACTTCAATCCTGAAAATATCGCTCAATATTTTTCTGATTGGATAATTTCTTTTTTTCAGAGTTTCGCAACGAAAAATTAAAGGCAAAACAATTGTTAATGTTGGCCGTCTGAGGAAAAAAATCTTCCAAACACTCCAAGTGGTAATTTAAAGCCTGTTCGGGATTGCAGATAGAGCTCGCCGGATTGCAGATTTTTCTGTTTGCCGAGGAGGTTTTCAACGATTAATGAAGAGAAGCCAAGGGAGTAGGTATTTAAAATCAGAAATCGTTCTTCTTCTTCCAGCAGATCCAAAACGTTGTGCAGCATTTCAGAAATCATATCTTCCAGCTTCCATTTTTGTCCTTCCGTGCCATGTCCATAAGCAGGAGGATCGAGGATAATACCATTGTATTTTTTACCACGTCGTACTTCTTTTTTAACGAAAGCCATAGCATCTTCTACAATCCACCGGATATCATTCAGATTACTTAATTCCATATTTGCATTTGCCCAAGTTACGACCTGTTTAACAGAATCGAGATGAATAACATCTGCACCTGCTGCTTTGGCTGCCAGTGAAGCGCCGCCGGTATAAGCGAAGAGGTTTAATATTTTTGGATTCGGTGTTTTTATTTTAGAAATACTTTCTATTATGTATTCCCAATTGGAAGCTTGCTCAGGAAAAATTCCAACATGTTTGAAGGAGGTTAGAGCCAGACGAAACCGCAGTGTATCTGTTTTTAAATTACTATTTTTTAAATTGAGTGAATGAAGGGGATAATCTATCGTCCAACGGTCGGGCATTTCTTTAAGCTTTTTCCACGATCCGGAAGAACTGGAAATGGGTACAAAACGGACATGTGCCATCTTTTCCCATTCTTTTTGAGAAAGTTTAGCATCCCATAAAGCTTGCGGTTCAGGCCGAATCGTAATGTATTGTCCGAATCGTTCTATTTTTTCAAATCCTCCACAATCGATTAATTCATAATCAGCAAAATTTTCCGGGGTAAGTAAAAGCATTGGGTAAATATAAATTGATATTACTAAAAAAGATCAGTAGAGTGTTTAATTATTAATAGAACACGGATGTTACGGATTAAACGGGTTTACGCAGATTTTTCAATAAGCAAATGGTATTGTTTATTATAATTTACACAATCATTTTCTAAAATCTTAGATCAGTTTTTACGGTAAAAGTTATTAACAGAACCCTTATTATTGGAATGGTATAGATATTTTTATACCATCATTTATGGATATTTAAACACTAAAAAGGTAGAATGGAAGACATTAACAGTAAAATGACAATTGAAAGTCTTAAATTGAAGATTGAGAATCAATCTAAAGTTATCAAGGAGTTGACGAATGAGAATGAAGAATTGTACCATCAATACAATCATTTGATCATCAGAAATGGAAAAATGTTAAAACGGACGGATGATTATCAAAAAATTATTGATGATTTACATATTCGTAATGAAGAGCTTCAGTTGATCAACAGTAATCTTATGCAATTGAATGACAAATTGAGAAAGCGGAGTGACAATTTGTTTTCATCTGAAAATAACAAAACAGATAATTCAACATTGACAAGCCGGGAAATCGCAGCTAAAAAAATTGAAGCAGAATTTGATTTGGATGATTTGTATGAGAGATGGAAAAAATATCCCGGACAAGTTGCACACAATGGTCCAAACTTACGTAAGCAGATTTTAATGCTCGTTCATTTATACAGTACAACATCTTTGCGTGCGGCAGACTTATTTGCTAATTGCGGTGTTGGTGGAGTAACAGGCGCCCGCTATGTAAGTGCCTTGAAAAAATTCGAACTCATTCAATACAATGGAGCAAGAAAAAAAGGGTATTACGAAATAACACAAAAGGGAATGAACTTTATTGAAAATTCTTTAAATGCAGGTAATAAAAAGGGGTTCAATGAAAACACAGGGCAAATATCAAGAACGAATGTGTCCTCAGATGAAAAGAGAGATTTGCAAGTTGTAGGCACTGATGTAAATGATCTTTGAGAGTCAAGAAGCAAGAATCAAGAAACAAGATGTTGGTGGGTTTATTAGTAGAGGGTTATTGTATTTAATATGGTTTTCGTTTTCTGGTTAAAAAACTGAAATTAATTGGTGCAAAAAATATTTTTTTTAAAAAAAGAAATAAATTTTTTCATTTTGTAATTGATAATGGTTTTTAAAACATGTTGAATATTTATTTATTTTCATTTTCCCGGAAATGAGAAACGCTTGAAATACGCTCTGGAGGCTTGTTTCAGTAAATTTATTATATTATTTTAGAGGTAAAATTTATGGTTTTCTGTTTAAATTTTGCAATTAAGTTATAAAAAAGCCTAAATGTTTGGGATTTATTCACCAATGATTAGGCTTGTTTCGTCAATATTAACGGGGTGTTTGAAAGATTTTTGAAGAAAAAACGAATTTTTAGTGTTAATTACATATTGGGACTGATGTGTAAAGTTTTTTTAAAAACATCTGAAAGGGCTGTTAATACTGATAATTATAGAGATTAAATTTGCAAAACAAAAGATAACGTTCAGTTAATAGTGGAAATATATTTTTGAAATGACAAAAAGAATTTTCTTTTTGATGTTGTATTTATTTATGACAAGCACTGTTTGCTTTTCATCAGATAATAACATTGTCAAAAAAGAAATCCTATTACGTCTTCCATTATTGGCAGAAAAAAATGCGAGAATAATTACGAATGCCATTGAAACACTTCCGGGTATAAAAGAAATTGAAGCTTGTTATGAATTAAAAGTAATGATAATTGCTTACGATAGTGAAGTCATAAAAGATGAGTCTACAATAATGAATATTTTGAATCAATTAGTAATCAATACGACCATAGAAAAAATATACAGCAGCGATATTCCTAAAATAAAAAGTAATTATAAAATCTCAAATCTTAGATCTATAGATAACAAAACACATTAATGCCTGAAACCGATTCAGGCCCACCACATGAAACACTTTTTATTATCGTATTTACTTTTTTTTATTTCATATTCTGCCATCGCTCAGTCGGATTTGCTTTGTCCGGAAGCGAGTGTGCCTACTGTCCCAATTAATTCATGCACACCAACTAGTTACAATGTTCCTAATGGCTTTGGAATAGAACCTCCTGCAAATGTTGCTACGGGTACAACGTGTGTGACTGCCTCAAATGTAAAAGGAGATGGATGGTTTCAGTTTACGGCAATATCTACATCAACAACAATTATTGGTACAGTTACCGGCGGCCGAGATTTGGCAATGGTGGTTTACACAGGCACATGTGGTGTTGCAACTATGTTAGAGGTAGGAGGAGCCGCTTGCATAAATGCAGGTGGAAATAATATTACTGAAACTATAGTTGTACCTACAGCTATTGGCACAACTTATTATATAAGACTAGTTAAAAATGCAAATACCGGTGCACTTGTTGGAACTATTTCTGTACTAACACCAATTGCTAACGATGATTGTTCGGGAGCAATTACTCTAACACCTTCAGCTCCTGCCTTTCCGCCAACCTGTAATCAGACCTGCGGTCAAACATTAAATGCAACAGGATCTTCGCCTTCATCTGCATGTGCAGGTTCTGCAAACGATGATGTTTGGTATAAATTTACTGCAACACAATTCCAACATATTATTACCGTCGGTGGTTCCGCTTCTTTCGATGCTGTTGTTGAAGTGTTATCCGGAAGCTGTGGTTCGCTTACAAGTTTAGGGTGTTCGAATTCGACAGCAACAGGCGCAGTAGAAAATCTTACTTATAGCGGTTTCGTTTCAGGTAATACCTACTATATCCGTGTGTATGATTTTTTATCGCCTCCACCGGCAACGCTACAATTTTATATTTGCGTTACATCTCCTATTCCTCCGACATGTCCGGCTTCAATGGGTTTAGGCGTTGTAAATGTTGCATCTCTGCCTTACAATAGTGGAGCGGGTATTACTACAACAGGCATGGGTGATGATTTTACTGCCGCTAATACAATCTCATGTGGAAGTAGTACGTACTTGCAAGGGTTAGACAGAGTTTATGTTTTTACACCATCTTCTTCAGGAAATATTTCGGTCACATTAACAAGCGCTTCAACAAATGTCGGCATAATGCTTTATGATGGTTGTCCGTTTATCGGCTCCAGTAGTAATTGTGTAGCATTTTCACAGAGCGCTGCAGGTAATCAGTCATTTTGTGTTGATGTGGTTTCAGGAAATACATATTATCTTATCGTTGACCGAAATGCGGCGGCCGGTGCAATACCAAGTTATACTCTTTCAATTACTGCTCCACCGGTAGGAAATAATGGAGCAACGTGTGGTACTGCAGTTCCGATTTCTTCTTTGCCGTATACGATAACAGGACAAACTACTTTATGTAAAGGCGATGATTATAATAATTCCAGCAGCAGTTCATGTGCTTCACTTTATGAAAGCGGCGAAGACATGGTTTTTTCCTATACAACTGCTTCTGCACAATGTATTCAAATAGCGTTAAGTAATACATCCTCTACGGTAGCAGGTTTTACTGTATATCAAGGATGCCCTAGTTCTGCTTCTTCAAATTGCCTGGGTTTTGTTGGCGGAGGAAATGTTAGCGGTAATTTTACCTTACCTGCATCAGGAACATATTATATTGTTGTTGATTCATGGAGCCCTCCTGCATTTGTTACATTTGATTTAAACGTTACATCTTCTGTTGGAAATTCTCCTAACGATTTCCCTTGCAACGCTACGCCTCTTCCTTTAGGTACAACTGTTGCCGGCGATAACCGTTGCACAAATCCGGAGCTTCCTGCAGCACCGTCTTGCTGGACACCAACGGGCACATTGAATACGGTTTGGTATTTGGTTTCACCAACGGGCACCAGTTTGAATATAAAAACAATCTTAGGAACACTTACAAATACACAAATTGCCCTTTATAAAGGAAGTTGTGGAAGTCTTACACAAGTAACTCCAGTCGGCACATCTTGTAATACGGATGAAATAGGATGTGGGGGTACAACATTAAATTCACAAATGACAGTTACCGGACTTACTCCCGGAACTAATTATTGGATACGTGTTGATGGTGAATTAAATCTTACCGGAACGTTTAGTATTCTTGCTGTTGATGGTAATTCTGGACCACCTTTTACAAGTCAGGATTGCGGGGCTCCATTGTCTGTTTGCCAGAGTAATGTAGTTAATAGCGGTTATAGCGGCAACGGTAATTATTGTGATTTCGGTACAGGCTTAAACTGTATTACTACAGGAGAAGTGAATTCAGTATGGTATACAATTCCAATTTCGAGTACAGGTTCGCTATCCTTTGATATTATTCCGGAAGATTGGCCGGGCGCCGGAACAACGGGTTCGGATTATGATTTTGCAATTTGGGAAACAGGAGCGAGCGGATTAACTTGTACACAGCTTGCATCTACAACACCAACCAGATGCAATACAAGTCCTTTAGGAATTACAGGTTGCAGTCCAACAGGTAATTCACCTGCTATTTATCCGGGTTTCAATAATGAATATGAACTTTCAATTCCAGTTGTAGCAGGACAGGTTTACAAATTAATGATAAGCAATGGAAGTGGAAGTTCAGCAGGATTCACTTTAAATATTACTTCCAGTCCTGATCCGGTTACTTATCCCAGTCCGCCTTCGACATTGACATGGTTAGGCAGCACTAATACCAATTGGAATGTATCATCAAATTGGGGATCATGTTCATTACCTGATTGTGCTGTAAATGTTGTTTGCCCGTCAGGGCCAACGAATCAACCGGTCATAACAACAAATCAAACAGTAAAAGACGTTACAATTAATGCCGGCTCAACACTTACGATTAATCCGAATGTTACATTATCGGTGTGCGGAAATTTTATTAATGGTGGGAACCTGGTTACAGGTGCGGGTTCAATTATAAAATTTATTGGAACAGGTAATCAATTTATTGGAATTATTGGTGCCGGAAACTTAATAGGTGCAAATTCATTTGCTAACTTAACTATGCAAAAGCCGTCAGGCACATTGACATTGCAAACGAATATTGATATAAAAGAAAATGATTCATTATTGTCGGGACAATTAAATACAAATGCAAAATATATAAGAATAAAGAAAAACTTTTACAATGCCAATGGTGTAACAACACATTCTCCGGTTGCACCGGGTCCGAGTTCGACGTATGAATTTAATGGAATGGGGCCACAAGTTTTTACGAATAATGGTTCAGAGATAGATCTGAATAATGTTTTCATGAATCAATCTCCTGCAAGTACATTAACATTAAATACCGGCGCCTTTAATAATATGAATGTGAAAGGACTTTTTACACTAACAAATGGAATAATTGTTACCGGGGCAAGGGAGGTGGTTGTAAAAAACACGATTAATTTAGCAGTCATAAATTTCAATACAAATAGTTATGTAGAAGGTAATTTGAGAAGGTACTTAGCTGCTAATGCAACGGGAGTATTTGATTTTCCCGTAGGTCATGCAACTCCCGGCTATGAATTGGCGAGTGTTAATTTTGTTACTGCTACTCAGATACCTCAACTGCTTGCCTATTTTACTCCATGGGTTGTTGTACCTAACGGACCTCTTCCAATTGAATGTGTGGTTGCAAATTATACACTTACTCCGGCATTGGATCATGGATATTGGACAATTAATGCAAGTGCAAGTCCCAATACAGGAACATACAATATGACATTGAACAATAGAGGTTATGGAAATGCTGCCAATGGCTGGACGGTAATGAAACGAACACCATCGGGAAGCGGAGCTTGGGCGCTCAATGGAACATGTGTTGTTACCAGTACAGCATTAGTAACTGTACGTAACGGAATGAATGGATTTTCTGATTTTGCTGTTGCTCAATCCGCAACTCGTTTGCCAATTGAGTTATTGAGATTTGAAGCGCACGTAAAAACATCAGGGGTATTACTTTCATGGGAGACTGCAAGTGAAATCAATAACAATTATTTTAATGTCGAAAGAAGCAGCGACGGCGATAAATTTGAAAGTATTGGTGTTATACCCGGCTCAGGAACTACAACTCAAAACCATACCTATTCATTTACTGATCCTGATCCGGGAATTGGAATATTTTATTACAGACTAAAACAAATTGATTACGATGGCGGATATAGTTATTCCGATGTAGTTGCAGTAAAACTAAATAGTATAATAAATGAAATAAATATTTTTCCAAATCCGGTTAAGGCAGTTATCAATTTTGAATTTGAATCAGTAAATACATCGAAAGTACATTTTCAGATTCTTGACATTATGGGTAAAATACTTATAGAAGAATCAAAAGAAATAAGCAAAGGAAATATTTCTTCTCAAATAGACGTAAAAGAATTACCTGAAGGAATTTATTATTTAAAAGTTTTTACGAGTGATTCAATTTATAAAGGAAAGTTTTTAAAACTGAATAATTAATTTAATTTTTTTAATCAATCGTTTTCAGAAAAAAAGAATCAGTTATAAATGATCGATCCAATGGTTGAAACATATAAATCACCTGATCGAATTTGACCGCAAGGATTTGAAACTAAATTAGCAGGAACTTCTTCAGTAATTATGGTTTCATTTGCCTGAATGATTACATCCTTAGACCATGCGAAGAAAACAAATCCATTCACTTGAGAACTAAAAGTGAAAGTCATTTTAGAGTTAACTTTATTTTTTATTTTAAAAACAAAAAAACATTTATTCATTCCACATTCTGAATAAGTGAATTTTTTTTGAATTTGGATTAAAGAAAAGGAAGCTACACTTTCATAATAATGAGGACTTGAAGAATTATAATCAACCAAGGTAAAAGTAATTGTTCCAAGCGTATCGTTTTGACTTTGGCAGGTTATGCATGATCCATCATCCTGATCGGCGATACTATTGTAATTTATGGCGGTAGGATCTGTGCAGCCTTTCTCGTGACAACTGTTTAATAAAAGCATAAGAGGCAATAACAAAAAATAGAAAAAACACTTGTCAGCATTTGATTTCATAATGATGTTATTAAAACTTTACAATCAAAAAAAGCGATAGAGGAATTGATATTGAAAGAGTATTGGAATCAATTTCCGTATTGAAATTCGATGTATTGATTGTCTTGTTATTGTTATTGAAGGTTTCTGTAATAGTGTCAAATATTAAAATATTCTGTTTGTTCTTTTGAGATTTGTAATACATGGTTGCTTCTGTACCAAGCAGAATTTTTTCGGTGATGTGAAAACCAAGTGAAGCCTGCGGCCCTGCACCATAGGAAGTTATTTTATCTGTAACCGTTGTCGCACTGGAATCTATGGAATTAAATAAATTAGTAACGGATAGGCTTGATGTTTTATCCTGCTGGTAGCTACCTACAAAATCCAGTGCAACACCGACTTCAAATCTTTTTCCGAGAGGTATTTTTTTTTCAATACCGATCCTGTAAAATAAATCATTGACTTTCGATACTTTTCCTACTGCAGCGTTTTTGTCATTTATCCAACTATATTTATAACCCAATCCTATATGATAACCCCAGCTCGAATTTGCAGGTATCAATGAATAAATTATTGTGTAAGGATTGTTTATAGTCGTATTCGTATTGCTGAAGTTGAAAAGCTGGCGCAACAATTCATTGGCTTGTATACCGGCATAGTGATTAAATTTTTTTGCTTTAGGAGTTTCGTTTTGAGCATTGCAATGAAATACGATGGCTGCAAAGCAAATAGCAGCACTAAAAAATTTTATCATATGTAAGGATTATTGCACCTTGAAAGGATTCGAATATTTAATATCCGTTATCATTGCAAAGTCTGTCAGTGTATTTAAAAAAGCAATGAGAGCGGTTTTTTCGTGTTCACTGATATTCATTCGCATGGGTTGGCCATTAGAATTTCTTAATCTTGGATCAAGAGCGGAGCTATTGGCAATGCCATGACTATAATGATCAATTACGGCACTCAAAGAAGCAAATCGGCCATCATGCATATAAGGCGCCGTGAGGGTAATATTCCGTAGGTTAGGAATTTTAAATTTACCGTTATCAGCTGTTATATTCGTAACATTTTGCAATCCTTTGTCTGTGTAATTTTCTTCCAAACCAATATTTACAAAACCACCTCCCGTTTGATAACCATTCAATTGTTCTGTTTGATGACAACTGTTGCAATTGTATTTATTGAAAAAGAGTAAACGACCTTCATGTTCCAGTCCGTTTAATGCTGTTTGATTTTTATTGCTGCGATCGAAACGGGTATTCCCTGAAAAAATAGAACGAACAAAAGAACTCAAAGCTTCGCCAACTTTTGAAGCATCGACTTGGTTTGTGCCATAAGCATTCAACAAAAGGTCATTGTAATAAGAAAGAGATTTAACTTTTTCAACGATAGCGTCGACATTGCTCATCCCCATTTCTACGTGATTGGTAATCGGCATTAAGACCATTGAAGGAAGAAATGTAGCACGGCCATCCCAAAACAAACTGATCGGGCTGCCGGTAAAAGAACCAATGTTTGATAGATTTTGAATTGGAAGTGCATTTCTTAAAGTTTTATGGTTTTCGAAACCGGAACTAAATGTAACATTATCAGAAAAAGCGATGGATTGTTTATGACATGAACCACATGAAACAGTATTATTAATTGAAAGGTGTGTATCATAAAATAACACTCTGCCTAATGTTGCGACATCGTTATTTATTCCAACAAATACATCGACGCCACCAAAATCAAAATGGCTGTAATCGTATGGAGTTTTAGGAAGAACTAATGAAACGGTTTTAGGATTTAATTCATCTTCCATTTTCTTGCAGGCAAATACAGTAATTAATAAACCTGCAATAAGTAAGATTGTGCGTATTGAATTTGTTTTCATATTAGAAGAAATTTATACCAGTTATATCCCAAAGGTATAATTAATTCATTAATATTCAAATACTAACAATGAATGGAAAGACAATTTTCAATTCAAAAACGAAGTTTTATATAAATTCAATTCAAAAAAAATTATTGAGTGAGCTAAAAAGTTTATCAGAATAAAAATAATCAATTAGAAAAATTTCAAACGTTTTTTATAATTGATTCCATTGTTATCGGACAAGGCTGATGCGTCCGACGTAATTATGTTCAACACCCTGGAGGTCTATAATATCGATTTTGTAAACGTATACATCCATTTGGCAAGGTGTTTCGCTATCCTGTACTTTACCATTCCAACCTTTTTTTATATCCGACGAATAAAATATTTTTAAACCCCAACGATCATATATATTCATTTCGAAATTTTTAATTCCTAAACCTAATGTTACAAAATGATCATTAACTCCATCGTTGTTTGGTGTAAATGCATTTGGGATATAAAAGGCGAATTCTTCTTTTACAATTACTCTTTTGTAAACTGTGTCGATACATCCTTTATCACTGGTAGTAATTAAACGGACGATATAAGTACCTGTATCTTTGTATGTGTGTTCAGTATTTTTACTAAGTACGGTTCCGCTGTTATCACCAAAATCCCATTCCCATTTAGCTGCATTAGTACTTGCATCGATAAAAGCAATCGATGGATTTTGAATGGATGCGCTTTCGGGAACGTTTGAAAAATTAGCAACAGGTAGAGGATAAATGATTACAGCAGAAGGAACGACAATTTTACCTAAACATCCCCGCTCTGTTTTTACTAAATGATTAACAGTATAACTTCCGGCGTCTAAATAAATGTGTGAAGGATTTTGTGAAGTATCAGAACTTCCGTCACCAAAATTCCAATAAAATTCGTTCGCATCAGGATCGCTTTGGTCATTGAAAAAAACTTCTAATGGCTGGCAACCCATAAAAGTGTTTGGAATAAAACTTACCACTGGGTTAGGAATTACAACAATACTTACGGTTGTACTTATTGGCGGCGATCCGCAATTATCTGATACGGTCACTGTATAATTACCGGTAGTTGTAGGAGCAATTGTAATTAAATTACCTGTAGCTCCATTGTCCCATGTATAAGTATATGGACCACCATTTCCGCCGGAACAGAATGCAAGTAATGTTGCAAATGTCCCTTCGCAAATTGTATCGGGAGCACTTGCCAAAGCAAGTAAGCCGGGATTTACTGTTACAGTTGCAATCTTCGGTTGTGAAGTACAACCTAGCGTGTCGGTAACCGTAACTGAATAATTACTCGTAGATGCAGGAGTTACTGTTTGCTGAATATTATTAGATCCATTATTCCAGGTATAAGTATATCCCGGTGTTCCGCCTGTACATGCCGCTGTTAGAATTGCACTTTGACCAATACAGATTGGACCAGATATTTGTACTGAAGGAATAATCGCCGGTGGTTCATTAACAATTATGGTTGCTTCAGAAGTACAGGAATTAGAATCAGTAATTACTACAGTATATGATCCTGCCTGAAGACTTGTAGCAACATTGCTTGTGCTTCCGCTGCTCCAGAAATAAGAGTAAGGTGGTGTACCTCCGGAAATGGTCGCTTGTGCCGTAGCATCATTACCACCAAAACATTTTACATTCGAATTAATAGTTGAGAGACGAATTGGCCGAGGCGAATTGATATATGCATTTATTTTCTGACGGCATCCGTTTTGATCTTCAACTACAATATCATAATCTCCACGTGGAAGATTAGTTGCTGTTTGATTATTCCCGCCAACAGGCCACCATAAAAAAGTATATGGAGGAATTCCACCGCTCGCATTTACCGTAGCTTGTCCGTCATTAAGATCTCTGCAACTTTCAGCTGTTGCTGTAACAGATAATATAACTTGCGTTGGTTCTTTTATATTTAAAGAAGTATCTCTTGCGCATCCATGCGCGTCTTTAACTGTAACAGTATAATTACCTGCAAAAAAATTGGTGCCTGAATTATAAGTATAACCGTTTGACCATAAATAAGAATAACCCGGCGTTCCTCCGGAGGCTAACACCGCTGCAAAACCATCTTTTCGTCCGAAACAACTGACAGGTGCTGAGTATAATTGTAAATTAGTTAGCGTTGGTTCATTTATTATTGTGCTAAAGGAGGTAATACATCCATGTGCATCGGTTACATTTAAACTATAAGTTCCTTTTGATAACCCTCTTGCTAATGAAGTCGAGTCACCCGTCGACCAGGAATATGTATAGGGAGCAATGCCACCATTAATAATTGCTATAGCAGAACCATCACTACCACCATTACATAATGGCAAAGTAGGAGTAATTGAAGATTTTAATTGTGGAGGCTCGCTTATGGTTACAGGAATTGTAGTAAGGCAATTGTTTGCATCTCGCACAGAGACAGAATAACTTCCGGCTAACAGACTGTCAGAAATTAAAGAACTTCCACCTGCAGGGAACCAGTTAATAGAATAAGGAGACACGCCTCCGTTAATTTTAATTTCCGCTTTTCCACTTTTTTCTTTATAACAATTCGCAGGAGTTGAAGTAAGAAGAGATGCTGAGGGACCTGTTGTATTACTTACCGAGGCTGTAACAGTAGAACTGCAACTATTTGAATCGGTCACTGTTATTGAATAAGATCCTGCTGCAATTCCATTAATAGAGCTTGCCTGCGAACTTCCGGGGCTCCATAAATAAGTAAAAGGCATTGTTCCTCCGGAAACATTTACCGAAGCACTTCCATTTGATAATGTACATCCGGCTTTAGTTGTACTTGTATTCAAAATAATGGGAGAGGGTTCGTTGATGACAAATTGTTTTGAAATAATACAGTTATTTCCATCCATCACATTTACACTATAATTACCGCCATCAAGAGAACCAATTGTTGGAGTATTCATACCTCCCGGCAACCATTGATAGGTAAAAGCTCCTGTTCCTCCAGATGCATTCACTCTGGCCGTGCCATTCTTTTGTCCTGGACATTTAACATGTGTAGTTGAAACAATTGCTGATAATGAAGGAGGTTCATTTATTGTTGTGGAAAGATTCATAGTACAATTACTGGCATCAGTTATAGTAACAGTATAATTGCCGGCATTTAAACCCGAAGAAAGAGGAGATGATCCTCCTTTGGGCTGCCAATTATAAGTATAAGGCTGGGTACCGTTTATTACATTGACAATTGCAGAACCATCATTTCCATTATAGCAAGAAACATTTTTGATTGATGAAATATTTGCACTGAACATTCCTGTGTTTGTAACATTGACGGTTGCTGAAACCTGACAGCCATTGTTGTCAATAACGTTTATAGTATAGTTTCCCGAAGACAATCCGCTGATTGATGAAACTGTATCACCTGTCTGACTCCATAAATATGAAAAAGGTGAAGTACCTCCTGAAATATTGACTGAAGCAATTCCATTAGGTAAATTGCATGTTCCCGGCGTGGATGATGTTTGTGCTACCAGATCAGCAGGCTGATTTATAATTACCCCGGTTGTTGTAGTACACCCGGCTGCATCTGTTACTGTTATTGTATAGTTCCCTGTTGTTAAATTTGAAATCGTTGACGAAGTCTCTCCGGGGATATTCCAATTATACGAATAAGGAGGAGTACCTCCATTTACAGTTATAGTTGCAGAGCCATTATTCCCGCCATAACAAGTTACGTTTGTCTGAGTATTTATTATAGCACTTAGTACCGGAGGTTCTGTAACATTTGAATTGGATGAAACAGTACAACCATTTTGATCAGTAATTATTACAGAATAATTTCCGGGAGGTAATCCATTCCCTGATGGACTATTTCCGATTAAACTATTCCAAACATAATTATATGTTCCGGATCCTCCTGTAACATTTACTGAAACGCTACCATCGTTTGCTCCATAACAAGAAACCGGAGAAGAGGTTTCATTAACCAGTAAAGCATTCGGTTCAGTAATGTCAATTGAAATTAAAGAAAAGCATTTGTTTTTTCCTGTGACCTGAACAGTATATGATCCGGCACTTAATCCTGATGCGGATGATCCCGTACCACCACTAGGATTCCATAGATATTTAAACGGCCCTATTCCTCCGGAAATATTTACGGCAGCAGCTCCATCATTTCCTCCATTACAGCTTACCGGTGTTAGAGAAGCCAAAGTAATATCAGGGGCTCCGGTATTTGAAACTATGGCAATATCAGAAGCAGTACATCCGGTTGAATCTACAACAGTTATTGTATATGCTCCTGCCGGTATATTTGAAATGGTATCACTATTTGAATTTAGAGGTGTCCAAAAATATGAATATCCAACTGCACCACCTGTAACGGAAACACTGGCACTTCCATTTGATTTACCACAAGAGGCATCTGTTGTTGTAATTGTTAATGTCATTCCCGGAGGTTGACTGATTGTTACTACTGTTGTAAATGAACATGCTTTTGAATCACTTATTGTTACTGTATAGCTTTGTGCCGACAAACCATTAACAGTAGCAGATGTATAATTACCGGGACTCCATAAATAACTGTAAGGTCCCGTTCCTCCCGATGGAGTTACAGTAGCTGATCCATCAGTTCCATTAAAACATGTAGTTCCTGTTGAATTAACTGTTGCTGTAATTGCAGAAGGTTCATTGATAGTTATTGATTGAGAAACAGAGCAACCATTTGCATCCGTTGAAGTGACAGTATAATTTCCCTGTGATAAATTATTTGCAATAGAATTATTACCTCCTGAAGGCGACCATTGAAATGTATATGGAGATGTACCTCCTGATGATAAAAAAGATGCCGATCCATCGGAACCTCCAAAGCACGAAACATCTGTTATAGATTGTTGATTTATTGATAAGGGCGTTGGTTGGCTTATAGTAATCGAAGATGTAGAATTGCACCCGTTTAAGTCTGTAACGGTTACTGAATAATTTCCAATAGCAAGCCCGGAAATAGAAGAAGAACTTTCTCCGTTGGGAGACCATAAATATGTAAAAGGTGAGGCTCCTCCGCTTTCAGAAACAATTGCAAACCCACTCGTATCTCCGGAACAAAATACATTTCCAAAACTACTAATTGAACTTGTAAGTAAAGCCGGTTCACTTATTACTATTGGAACAGTAGCTGTGCAATTATTAGAATCTTTTATTGTCACTACATAGTTTCCGGCAATAAGCCCTGAAGCATTTGGAAGTGTATTTCCGGAAGGAAACCAGGAATAAGTATACGGATTAATTCCGCCGGTTGCAGAGATAGTCCCTGATCCATTGTTTCCACCAAAGCAAGAAACGGATGTTACAGATGTTACATTTCCAATTAAAACCGGAGGCTCGGTTAGAATTACTGATGCAGAATTTGTGCAACCGGTTGCATCACTAACAATAACAGAATAATTCCCTGCATTAAGATTATTGATAGAGGAAGTGGTTGCTCCTGTTGACCAAAAATAACTATAAGTGCCTACTCCGACGGATGCTGAAGCAGAAGCGAAACCACTTCCATCGCCATTGCATTTTAAATCGGAACCTGTTACTATCGGTATGATATCAGCCGGAGCTGTTAATGTAGTACTCATTGACACAGTACATCCTCCTGCATCGGTTACAGTAACCGTATAATTTCCTGCGTTGAGTCCGGATGCAGTAGACGTAGTTCCTCCGGATGGCGACCAGGAATAATTATAAGGAGAGGCACCATTAGCAGCATTAACAGAAATGGAGCCATTGTTAGAATTAAAGCAAGTTGGATCTGTTTTTGAAACAAGAGATACATTTAGAAAAGATGCCGTTGTAACATTTGTCGTTGCACTTGCCGTGCAACCGTAGGCATTGGTAATTGTTGTAGTGTAACTGCCGGGAGTCAATCCATTTATTGATGATGTTGTTTGTCCTCCGGGCGACCATAAATATTGAAATGGTCCATCTCCCGTTGATATTGCTGTTGCAGTACCTGAACCAGGAGTTGAACATATTGAATTCGTTGAGCTCGCTACAACAGAAATATCGTGTACTGTTATTTTGTATGAATAAGTTTGAAAACCATTAAGCGCACAATTGTCATCTTGCACGGTAACGGTAAATGTATAGGGCTGACTTCGAACGTCAGAAATAGATGGATTCCATGTAAACGTACCGACTGGCCGGCTTCCTCCACTCGAAATGAATGTTCCGCCGGGAATAGAATTATTCCAGCTCATAGAAACATTTTGTGATACATCTGCATCAGCACAATTAATATTAAAACTAACAGGATTGCCCGGACAAACGTCAAGATTAAAAACAGAACTTCCGTTTATTCCTGTTGCTGTTGGTAAAATATTGGTGCAGGGAGATGTCCATACTTCCATATCACGAACTACAGATCCGATGAGAACTCCATTGCGGTATTCTTGCACAAGAATTGTCATTACTCCAACTTCTTGTGCAGTGGGATTCATGATAATATCACCATTTATTCCAATTGAAATCGGGGGAGCGGAAGAAATTGGGTTTGTTGCAGAATATCCTGCGTTGAAAACTACATTGGTCGCAGGAGCAGATCGGGGATCAATAAATGAATATGCAAGAGAATCTCCATCAGGATCATATGCACCATGATTGTAATGAAACTCTTGTCCTATACAGAAAAATGAAACAGGAACATTGGTAAAAACAGGAGATGAATTTTCAGGAGTTGCAAGATTATTTAATGTTGCTTCGATATAAGTTGCCGGTACACCTGAACAGTTATTTGGCGTATATGAAAGTGTGGTAATTGCACAGTTCCGGCAGCAGATACTATAACCAATTATCCAATCATTGCAACGTGCAGGCAGAGTAACAATTCCTGAATATTCATATTTCTGAATTCCTGCAGTAGTTCCTCCATTGCAATTAGTAGAAGCAGATGTGCAAGGTTTAGTTATTTCCGAACCAGTACCGGCAACTTTATTTAAAATAACATTAAGGTTATAGCCGCATGATGCGGATTTATAATTTACTGAAACAGAATTTGGAGCAGCTATTCCCGAACAATCACGGTAAAGAGTTAGTGTAAATTCAAAGTTGTCACCATTAATCCATTTATAACTTAAATCTGCGCCGCCAATATGAGTTGCACCAGACTTAAACGGAAATAATATAACGGAAAAACAAAAGACTAATAAAAATTTCCGGGCATATAATTTCCGGTTCACTTTTTTAAAAAAGTAAAAATACAGTATTGAAGAAAGAAATCCTTTTTTCATACTATCTTTCAAAATTTTCAGAATCTGAATAAATCTTTTGGTGATATAACAATTAAGACGAAGAATATTGTATTCAGATACATAATAACTTCCATCAGTATTACAGTAGTATGAATGGTTTTTAAAGGATGTTTTTAGAAAAGCTACACGCAAAACTGGCGAATAATCTAAAAAAGATTTAATTCATGAGTAAAAAACTGACAGACCATTTTTTTTAAACATTTACATACCTAAATAAAAATAAAATGTGTGTAATCTTACATTTTACAATTTAACAACTCTTTCTTTTTGATATAATTTTCAGGATAGAAATAGAAGAAACCTATGCCGAAAAATAATTTCATGAAAATGTAACTTTAATATATCATGTTAATAATTGATGTTCTGCTTTTATAATCCTTCCAATTAAATTTTCCTTTAACGATCCCTGAAAGCATCTATTTTGAAGTCCTTTTTTTCTTCCTCCAACGACAGTTTTTCCACAATAATATTTAAATTCGGGTTATTCAATATGTATAGAAGGCTTGAATTCATAAGGGTTTTAAGGCTTTTGGTTGTGAATTTGGCGAAACACTTTATTGCGTTGGTAAATGGTTGTAAAATTTGTGTATTCTATTATCAAATTTGTTGACAAATTATTAACATTGAACTATCTTATAAAGCGGTTTATTAATGCTGGAGTATAGGTAAAAATGAGTATTCTAAAGATTTTTATTAAAGATTATTTTATTTCCTACAAAGCATTTATCTAATCGATCAAAAGAATTATTTTAATTTTAGAAGGATGAATAAAATATTCACATTAGTAATAAGTATATTCTTTTTGCTGTTTTTACAAAATTCAAATGCAGCAACATGGGAAAAACTTTATGTGAAGAAAAGTACAGATTGTTTTCGAAGTGTTCGTGAAGTTCCTTCCGGGGGTTATATTGTTGCCGGATATACGTCTAATTTTACTCCTAATGATACGGATGGTTTAGTTTTACGAATGAATACTAATGGCGATACATTATGGTCGTTGATTTACAATGGTCCATCGAGTAAAGAAGATTGTTTTTACAAAGTACTTCCAACAGCTGATAATGGATTTATTCTCTGTGGATACAGCCGGAGTTTTGGAAGCGGAGAGAATGCTTTTTATATGAAACTAAATTCAAGTGGAGTTATTCAATGGGTTAAAAACTGGGGAGGAAGTGGTATTGAAAGGGCTCAGGATATTATTGAACTTCCTGATGGAAAATTTGTGCTCTGCGGATATACTACAACTTCACCAGCAAAGTACTACGATGCTTTTATTTTAAAAATAGATCAGAATGGAAATACATTGTGGAGTAAAAATTTTGGTGGAACAGCCTATGATGATGCCAACTCCTTGAAACTATTAGCTGATGGCGGATTTATCATGGGAGGGCAAAGCAACAATCAACTTTATCTAATACGTACAAATTCAAACGGAGACGCCATCTGGACTCAATCTTTCGGTACATCCGCTATAGATAATATTGAATGTGTAAATTTTGCTCAAGAAGGTGATGGATTTATTCTTGCCGGAACTACGGCAGGAGCAGGAGCAGGAGGAGAAGACGGATACCTCGTAAAAACAGATACAGGAGGAGTTCAGATCTGGGCGAAAACTTATGGAGGTTCTTTGAACGATGGTTTTCATCGTATAGAACCAACGTCCGATGGAGGTTATGTAGGAAGCGGAACCAGCAGTGAAGGTCCATGGGTAAATCCGAATATCTGGCTTGTAAAAGTTGATGCTATCGGAACTAAAACATGGGAAAAATTTTTCGGCGGAAATAATCACGACCATGGTTACAGCGGGCAACAAACTTCTGATGGAGGTTATATTACCGTCGGACATACTCATAGTTTTATTTCCAATAATAATAATGAAGATGCTATGGTCATTAAGACTAACTCTTCAGGTGTTGTTACAAATGAGCTTTCATGGACAACAGTGACGCAATTAATGAGTCCTGTCGTTGCTACTTGTGGTTCACCTACAGCACAAATTAAAGTTGAAGTAGCAAATTATGGTATTAAAACAATTACATCAATTCCTGTCACCATTGAAATCACAGGAGCTATTACGCAAACACTAACACAAACATTATCAACTTCCGTTGCACCAAATACTTTAAAAACACTGACATTTACAGCTACGGTAGATATGTCAGGCGGGGGAACATTTAATTTTCATTGTTATACGGGTAACCCTCATGATATATATCCGGTCAATAATTATATTGATAAAAGTATTACAGTTGGAGGAACCGCTCCTCCTGTAGTCTCCGGTGGATCTCATTGTGGTCCGGGAACCGTTGTACTTTCTGCATCTTCACCAACGGCCATACAATGGTTTAGTGTTTCAACAGGAGGAACTTCTCTTGGGACAGGCGCAACTTTTACCACATCCTATTTAACTTCAAATACGACCTATTATGCACAGTCAGGAGGAAGCTGTCAGAGTTCGCGCGTTCCTGTGAATGCAACAATAACAGCAGGACTTGCAACACCATCACCGGTTGATGGTTTTAATTGCGGGCCGGGAACAGTTTCTCTTTATGCAAATTCTGCGTATGTTATTAAATGGTACGGTAATTCAACTTCTACATCTTCACTTCACACCGGCGATTCGTATACAACTCCCTCTTTAACGGCTAATACTTCTTATTACATCGAGGCAGATGATTTTACATGTACAAGTAATCGCGTGGTAATTAATGCCAAAATTCTTTCCCCTCCGAATAACCCTGTTACAGTTGCCGGATCTCATTGTGGTAGCGGAGCGGTAGTATTAAATGCTACGGCATCGACAACTGTAGAATGGTATGATGCATCTTCGGGTGGAAACTTTTTAGGAAATGGAAATTCATTTACTACACCGGTTATTTCATCGACAACTACATTCTATGCTTTAGCAAATAATGGAAATTGTAAAAGTGGCCGTGTTTCTGCGCTTGCAACAATTGCATCGCCTCCGGCAGATCCGGTAACTACTTCTAACAGCCGGTGTGGGACGGGAACAATTGTTTTGACAGCAACAGGATCAAGTACAATAAAGTGGTATGATTCGGCTTCGGGCGGGAGTCAGGTAGGTACGGGGACTTCTTTTACTACACCATCCATATCAACGACAAAAACATATTATGCATTAGTTGATAATGGTTGTGTTGGTAATCGCATACCTGCAATTGCAACTATTAATTCCATTCCAGCTATTCCGGTCACTTCGCCTGCGAATCGTTGCGGTTCGGGTACTCTTACTTTATCTGCTACTGCAACTAATCCAATTAAATGGTATAGCGCTGCAACAAGTGGAAGTTCAATCGGGACAGGCAATACGTATACGACAACAGTTATTTCTTCTACTACTACTTATTATGCAGCAGCCGACGATGGATGTTCCAGTAGCCGGGTTCCGGCAGTTGCAACGATTAATGTTATTCCTGCAGTACCTGTTCCTGTATCAGCGGCACGTTGCAGTACAGGCACAGTTTTATTAAATGCAACATCGTCAAAACCGATGGAATGGTATGATGCTGCATCAGGTGGAAATCAGGTAGCAACAGGTAATTCATTTACAACGCCTGTATTATCTTCTTCAAAAACATATTATATTTTATCCAACAGTGGAATATGTATTAGTAATCGCGTTCCTGTTGTAGCAACAATTGCATCTACACCACCTGATCCTGTTACAACTTCTTCTAATCGTTGCGGTCAGGGTACAGTTACTATAAGTGCTACTGCAGCTAATCCAATTAAATGGTTTGATGCTATGACCGGAGGCAGTCAGGTTGGAAGCGGAAGCACTTTCACAACACCTGTTATTACAACAACGAAGACATATTATGCAGTTGCTGATAATGTTTGTTTAAGTAATCGCATTCCTGCTGTTGCAACAATAAATGCAATACCATCAAATCCCGTTACGACATCTTCTGAGAATTGCGGTAATGGTATGCTTGTTTTAACGGCAACATCAACCAATTCTGTTAAATGGTATAATGCATTATCAGGAGGAAATCAGGTTGGCAGTGGAAATACATTTACAACACCTAACATTTCGACAACAACAACTTTTTATGCGCTGGCAGATAATGGTCAATGCAAGAGTGAAAGAATTCCTGCGGTTGCAAAAATCAATGAAATACCGGCGAATCCTGTTGCGTCCTCTGTAAATCGTTGTGGTGAAGGCTCCGTTGTTTTAACGGCTTCTTCTGATGATTCATTAAAATGGTATGATGCAGCAACAGGAGGAAATCTCGTCGGCACAGGCAATTCATTTACTATTCCTATTCTTTCAGTTTCTAAAACATATTATGTATTTGCATACAATGATAAATGTATCAGTAATGCTGTATCAGTATCAGTTGGAGTAAACCCAATTCCTTCGGTTAATTTGGGTGATACAATTCATACTTCTGCTGTTTCATATATACTTGATGCCGGTGCTGGTTTTAATTCTTATCAATGGTCAACATCAAATACATCTCAAACATATACTGCAAATTCGAGCGGAAATTATTGTGTAACAGTCACCGATGCAAATAATTGTTCAGCTTCAGATTGTGCATTTGTAGAATTTACTGTTGGAGTAAAGAATGATATACATCCAAATGTTTTCAATTTATATCCAAATCCGTCAAATGGAATTGTGACATTAGAATTTCAGGATTTAAATTCGGCGAATAATTTCAAAATACTCGACATTACCGGGAAGGTAATTTTAAATAAAAAGAGTTATTTACTAAAAGAAACAATTGACTTGTCTTTTCTTTCAAAGGGTATTTATATAATTAAGGTTAGTGATTCTAAATCAACATCGGCAAACAGGCTAGTGATAGAATAATAAATATCTATCAAAAGAAATTTGTTTTTTCAAAACAAAAAAAGGAGGTCTGAAAAGACCTCCTTTTGTATAAAAATAATCTATTATTTCTTAAGCAAACTAATTGTTTGTTTTGAATTTCCAGCCGTTACTGTTAAGTAATAAATACCGGATGAAGGATCAAAATTGTTTAACGATTTCGTTTCAAAACTGAAACTAATTTTTCCTTTATTTAAGGTGCCGGCATTTTTAAAAAAGACCCGATTGCCTATTGGTCGGTTATTGTGTAAGTGACAACACTAGTTGCATTTAAAGAATAATTTTCATCGATCAAATAAATAATCATAAATCATAATTTGATTATTTAAAAATATTTTGATGACCTAATTGTTCAAAATATAACGGTTATTATAAAAATGATAATTATTTCATAAATCCTAATAATATTGCTTTCAACCTTTTCCTGTTCATAACACAACAATTTGGAGTCGATTTAAAGACAACTTACATTTAAAAATACGTAAACACCACTTATAACACATAAACCTAATTTCATGGAAAAAAAAATTATTTGGGGAGGACTTGCCGGTGGTGTGACCTTCTTTCTTCTTGGATGGTTGTTGTACGGAATGTTGTTTAGAGATTTTATGGCAGCACAAACTACAGCAGGAGTTTATAAAGACGAACCTGATTTTCCTTTTTTAATTATTGGTAATATTATTATGGGATTCTTATTTGCCATTGTAGTAGGATCCTGGGCAAATGCAAATTCGATGGGTGATGGTGCAAAGAAAGGCTTTATATTATCATTACTGATTGGTGGTGGTTATGATTTTATGATGTACGGAACGGCTAATATTATGACGATGCAGGGAATGATGGGTGATATTGGAATAACAATAGTAATGGGTACGATTGTGGGTGCCGTAGTGGGAATGGTAATGGGTTCCTCAAAAAAAGCGGCCGGATAAAAAATTTATTTTGTTTTTTTTACAGGCGGTCTTTAGGCCGCCTGTTTTATTTTTAAAAATTACCTTGAAATGATTTTTAAAAAATTATTATAAAGCAGCAACTTTAAATTCTTCGAGACTAAGAATAGGCCCGTTTGGGTTAGACAATATTTTGAGAGGTTTGTTCCCGTAGTATGAAGCCCATTGTGAAAATGTGCTTGGAGGGCCGATAATATAATCGCATTCGGCAAGAGAATACAAGTCTTCTATAAAATGTCCTTTGGGATATGTAATACTACATCCCTCAGGTTCTAAGATTGAAACAATTTCATTGGAACAAATTAAAAACCGGATTTTTTTATCCGGAAATAATTTAGAAACCTGTAGCATATAATTCCTATACGATTCATCATCAAAATAATATATTCCATTTAAAAAAGTTTTATAATCACCACGGCGAATATGAACGCCGATAAGTACGTCACAATCTTTTCTGCATTTATTTATTAAATCAGCAATCTTTTTTTTCCAAATCGGTTTCAGCTCAAAAAACGGTCTGACAATTTCAGAATGTTTAATTACACATTTGGGTGAACGAAATCTCCAGCCTTGAAGAATAAGAAGTTTTTCATTACTTAAAAAATCTTTTTCGTTTTCCATTATATAATATTCATTTTGATCTTTAACCATATCATAGGTATGATAAAGTCGAATGACTCTATGCCATTTTGAAACGGGAAATATTCTATAAAGAACTGCAACGAAATAACGGATGAGAAAAAGAAAACAATCGTTTATAAAATTAAATCTGCTTACTCGGCTTTTGATTGGATAGTTGCCGTAATTGTTTTTTGAAGCATGTTCAAAATAAACAGAAAGCTCATTGAATGCAGGAAAATATAACCGGTAATTATTTTCGATTGCATTAGAAATAAAATGTGCAAAAAGAAATAGCTGATTCCCTAATTGTCCGTTTT
This sequence comes from Bacteroidota bacterium, assembly GCA_031417555.1. Lineage (GTDB taxonomy): Bacteria > Bacteroidota > Bacteroidia > AKYH767-A > 2013-40CM-41-45 > JADKIH01. Next base: position 34,456 of record JANOVV010000087.1, on the reverse strand, counting down.
TGTCAGCTACAAGGACTGTTTTCATGATAATATTAAAAATAGAAATTTGTGGAAATGTAAGATCTTTTGTTGGTATTAAATAGAGAAAATGATTTAACCAAAAGTATAATATTATATATTTGCTTAATGATAAAAAAAATAAATTTTTGTTTTCTGCCCGTATTTTTATATTCAATTGTTTTGTTTTCTCAATCGACTCAATTGAGTGTCAAAGCATTTTCTGAGGGTTTTTATCGTCAGGCTGCAGGAAAAATGGTAGCAGTTCTTGACCCGGGAAATAGTCCGTTGGTTTGTGATTCAGGAATTATAGGATTGATAGATTCAACTTCCCGGCAAACTGTTTTTTGTTCTTATACAATAATTATGACCAATGGTGTTGGATCGTGTTTAATTCCCTCTACGCTAAATGGTCAAAAATATTTAGTCTCTGTAAAATTCAAAAACACATTTCATCTTTTAAGTTCACGTACGATAGAAATAAGCGGTCTTCCAATTTCCATAGACTTAACAGTACCACAGAATACGTGTTGCAATTTTGACACTTCCAATGGTGTTGCAAAAAGTTATAGTGGAGATTTGAATTTTGATGGAGCGATAGACGGAAGTGATTATCTGATAATGGATGCAGATTTTCAAAACAATACATTAGGGTATAGTTTGTCAGATTTAAACGGCGATCAAATAGTTGACACACTTGATTTTATTATATTGAATAATAATCTTTTTGCAAGTCGAAATGATGATTACTTCGGCAATTGTATTCCATTAATAAACGGACTCAATGAAGCAGAAAATTTATCAATGGAAGTTTATCCTAATCCGAGTAAAGATTTTTTCATGGTGAAGTTGGATAAAACATACAGTAGAATAGGACTTAGGGTATTTGATTTATTAGGAAAAGTATGTATCGATAGGGAGTTTGAAACGGAATCAATTTTAAGAATTAGCGATAATCAAATGCAAAATGGTATTTACAAGATAGTGATAAGCGCGGATAACCGACTATTAAAGTACGGAATGCTGGTAGTTGCGAATGATTAGAAAGCGCTGTTTATCAGGCATTAAATTAGTTAAAGAGATTTCAGGTAAAAATTACCGGTAACTTTAAAATCAGATTCTCAGTATTACAAAATCTCTTTAATTATTTCACACAAAATTCTTATACTTGCAAAACGGGAATTTTTAAAGGATTCAAGAAAAAAGGTCCTGTGGCCGAGTGGTTAGGCAGAGGTCTGCAAAACCTTGTACAGCGGTTCAAATCCGCTCGGGACCTCAAGTTTCAAATCATTAGCCTGCCTGCCGAAATGCAATGCAGGCAGGGGCTCATTAGGCAACTTTACGCCAAAATGAGCCCTTTTGCTTTTCATTAGGAGCCGTTAGGGCACAAACATGTTTCGCTGACGTTTCGCTGGAGTGAAAAGGAATGTTTCGCTGGATGGTTTTGTCTGCGGAAAAAAAGGATAATTTTTTCAGTTATATTTACAATAGTGTCCGGTTGTTGAATTGATAAAGATATTAAATGTATTGATTATATTGGTATTGAGTGTCGTTCTTTGATTTTTCGATTTGAATTTGATTTGGACTTTTGAGGGAATAAATCCTTCAAAATGAACCAAGGGAAAACAGTTTTTGCTCAACTCATGGAGTTGTTGCCTAAGTATGAGTTTGACAAATGTGTGAGGAGTTACCGAGGAAATTATAAAGTTCAAAAGTTCAGTTGTTGGGAACAATTTCTGGTAATGAGTTTTGCTCAACTAACTTATAGGGAAAGTCTTCGGGACATTGAAGCATGTTTAGGTGCTGTAAAAAACAAACTCTATCATTCAGGAATACGAAGCAATGTCTCCCGTTCAACTCTGGCGGATGCGAATGAGAATCGCGATTGGAGAATATATGCAGATTTTGCACAGATACTCATCGAGCAAGCAAGACAATTGTATGCTGAGGATAATGATTTCACTCTGACGTTGAAAAATATGGTTTATGCTTTTGACAGCACTACTATTGACTTGTGCTTGACCTTGTTTCCTTGGGCACACTTTCGTAAACACAAGGCTGCTGTAAAACTTCATACGCTGCTCGACCTGCGAGGTTCAATTCCAACTTTTGTTGAAATTACAAGCGGAGATGTACATGATGTCAATGTGCTTGATTTGCTGAGTTATGAGGCAGGAGCATTTTATGTAATGGACAAAGGCTATATAGATTATTCCAGATTGTATGCTATTGAACAGGCCAAAGCATTTTTTGTAACCAGGGCAAAGGAAAACTTCGCCTTCAAACGAGTCTATTCAAATTCAGCTAATAAAAAGCGAGGGATTATTTGTGACCAGTTAGTCAATCTAACCGGACATTACGCATCTATAAATTATCCAGATAGAATTCGGAGAATAAAATATCATGATAATGAAAAAGAAAAAACATTTATCTTTCTTACCAATAACCAAAAGCTTGCAGCGGTAACTATTGCAGCGTTATACAAGGAAAGATGGAAGATTGAGTTATTCTTTCGGTGGATGAAACAACATCTCCGAATAAAAACTTTTTATGGTACTACTGCAAATGCAGTTTATACCCAAGTCTGGATTGCTATCAGCATCTATCTACTTGTTGCTATTATGAAGAAGAAAATGCATATCGATAAATCAATCTACACTATTTTACAAATTCTATCTGTTAGTTTATTCGAGAAAATGCCCATCAAACAAGCATTTCAAGAAAATGAAAATAACAACTTAACTGAACAAGTCTGTAATCAATTGAATATCTTTGAGTAATAACCGGACACTATTGTTATATTTAATGAATTAATTCATTGCATTTAAATTCCAAGGAATATCTTGTATTATTAGATTCCAGAAATTATTATATGCGCAAATTTTAATAAAAAAATGAGAAAAGTAATTTATTTATTTCCTTTTTTATTTTTATCCGTTTTCTTTTCAGGTGCGCAGCAGTTAAATGGATGGGCAGTGAATATGGGAGATGTTGAAGATGATTGTATAAATGACATTGCAATTGATGGAGCTGGAAATTCCTATGTATGTGGTACATTTGAATTAGGAATATTTTTTTATTCAAGCATAAATCCTCCAGTATTTTTCAATGCACAAAATGGCAATACTGTCGATGGATGGATGGCAAATAGTTTTATTGCGAAATATTCTGCTTCCGGGAATTTGATATGGTCGAAGCAATTAATCGGTGAAGTTGGAGATACATGGAATGGGCTATTAAGTATTGGGGCAAGAAAGATTACAATAGATGAAAAAGCGAATGTATATGTACTCGGATCATTTGGAGATACTGCCTCGATTGATGGTATCCCTATCTATGGGAAGGATGCAAATGAGACCTTCCTAATAAAATTAGACAGCTCAGGTAATGTTAAATTCGCAAAAACAATAAGTTCAAATAACGATGCTTGTGAATCAAGGGATATTTCATACAATCATTTTGGAAAAATCATATTTACAGGATGTGGTTCCGATTCTTTAGCAATGGCTGATACTACATTGTATTTGCCGAATTCTAATTTCATAACGTATATTTTAGTTCTCGATACTTTAGGAAATTTCCATGAGTGTAATATATTAGATTCGGGTAAAGTCTGGAGTTTGTCAAATGCCTTGAATGGGGATTTATTTTTTTGTGGTGAATATTGGGGAAATGTATATTGGCATAATAATCTTATTCTCCCGGCAGACACAGTTCTGAATTTCTTTTACCTAAGTTTAGATAGTGCAGATAATTTGAAATGGAGCAAAGTAAATCGCAACATAAATACAAATGGTATACTATACGGAAATTTTATTGAACCGGATAATAATTCAAATGCATATATAATTGGGAATTACTATTCTGATTCCTTAAGGCTTGATACAAATCTGATTGTGTTAAATGGCCTTTCAGGGGCGTTTTGTGCTAAAGTTGATTCAACCGGAAATTTTATCTGGGTTCAATCAATACAAGGGCCATCCTTATGCAAATATATGGGCGTATTTACTTCCGCTGACAATAAAGTATATTTACTTGGAGAGTATTCGGATACGATTCATTTTTCAAATTACCCTATATCATTTTCTCGATTTGGCTTCAACGATTTTCTTGCAAGCTTCGATACAGCCGGAAATTATCTGATCTCTACTGCAGATCAGGATTTCAGCGCGAGTGAAAATTTGCATGGCGTGGCGAGTCCAACAGGGGATATATACATTGGCGGCGAAATATTTTGGAGTTCAAATTTCAATCTCGTACCAAATAATATATTACAGCCTGTCCATGAACGGGACGGATTGCTTTTAAATATTTCTCAGTTTAATACATCCATCACGGAAACACCGAATGTAGGAGTTTCGATATATCCGAATCCCGCAAAGGATTTTATGCAAATAAATATTAGCGATGAAACAATTAATGAATATTTTGTTTCAATAATTAATTCGAGTGGCCAGGAGTTTCAGTTAAATAAGTTGATGGGAAATTTAAATATTTACGGATTAAATTATTGTCCTGGGCTTTATATAATTAAATTAATATCTAAAGAAAAGGTTCTTTATAAAAAATTAATTATATATTAACCAGGTAGATTCAAGGACTAACGCAACATAAAAATCATATTATGTTGCGATAGTCCCTCGACACAGTTTGATTGCACCTGATTTGTCGTTCTACTTCAGCACCCAGTACTGAGTCTTTCTTTTACTCCGACGACTTCCATGAGCGAGAGCTGAAGTGCAAACTCGCAAGATTAGTCTCCTTTGTTCCATTTTAACTTTTTGGTGAGGTTAAATCATTCTAAGTTCCAAAACCGGTGCGAAACAATCACTTGTAAATATATCATGTCAGGAATCGTCTATGTTTTGTCCAGGAAAAATCCGGCGGCCAATGAAAACCTGTTGTTTTATTTGAACCTCCTACATCAAACATCGAATAAAAAAATACAAATTTTAGTTTCAATCAATAAAACAACACATCACCTCAGGCAATCTTCAATCTAAGCAGTTCATGCGCCACTTCTTGAATCCCTTCCATGATACGTTCAACCTGGCGTGAAGAAGGTTTCTTTTTCCCGGTGATGTATTGTGCAAGTAATGATTGGTGCATGCCAATTCTTTCGCCGAGTGCTTTAGCGTTTATCACTTTGTAATAAGCAAAAAAGGAAGCGAGATCGAACTGGAAATCCAAATCGGATTCTTTGATTACAGATTTATGATGATGTTTGTAATGAAGATTCAACGCCTCAATCATGTTTTTACGAATCTCCTCGATGGTATCACCCATTGTACCAACAGGGAGTGACACCTTCTCTGCATAAGCAGAAAATCCATCGCTTGTTTTTTCGATAATCACTTTAATTTTCTTTTTCATCTTATTCGGATTTGCTTAAAGCCTATGGTGGTTATTTGCTTGATATTTTTTATCGGAGCCCTGCAGCTTTGAGTATCTTATTAGCAAGCCCTTTCCCGATTTCTTTGCTTCCGTGAACCGGTACAGTCAGAGTACCTTTCTTTGTCGGGTGTGACATGATGTGATGACTGCCTTCCACCCTTACAACATACCATCCGTCTTTCTTAAGCAGCCGCAGGAACTCATTGTACTTCATCTGGCAAAGGTAATAAATATATTACCTTGTCAAAATTAATATTTGATAATTTCTTTCATTTTATTATAAATATAAACGATGGAAAAGTTGAGGTACTTAAGTTATTGAGAGCTTTTAACCACTTCTATGTTCTAAAATGTTTCGCTCACGTTTCGCTAAACGAATTTCTCTTTCTCATCTGCAAGCAAACCAGCAGTATGTAAAAATGCTCAAAGTACGCTCGGGACCTCAAGTTTCAAATCATTAGCCTGCCTGCCGAAATGCAATGCAGGCAGGGGCTCATTAGGTAACTTTAGGCCAAAATGAGCCCTTTTGCTTTTCATTAGGAGTCGTTAGAAGCCGTTAGGACACTTAAATGTTTCGCTCACGTTTCGCTGGACTCAAAAGGAATGTTTCGCTGGAACATTTTACCTGCGGAAAATGTCTGAACTTTTTAGAATTTATTTTCTGTCACCGGTGCAAAACAATCACTCATAGAAAAGTCTTGTTTGGAAATGTCTATGGATTGCTCAGGAAATATTCGCCGGCCAGCGCAAACCTGTAGATTGATTTGCACGCTATGGAAAAGGGATTTCATTTTGGAATTTCGAAAGTATTGAAAGACGATGAGACATTAACGGAGGGTGGATACCCACAGCTCAAAAACAACGGACGAATGTCCGTCGAAGCATAGCAAAATTTATTAGTTTTGAGATATGAAAATTAACGACAATTGGTTGACAAGTCCGTCGCAGTTGGGGATAAGATCGTAAAATTCTTCGTAAAAGAATAAGTGTGAAATCACAGATCAAAATTACCATGAAATATTTTTTGAAATTATTATTTATAATCACTAATTTATTCATCCCTCATTTGTCTTTCTCAGTCGAATTGAATTTTCAAAACTCGTCCACATTCAGTAATGATGTGGTCGCGCACGATGACATCAATTATAATGATCAAATTTCTGACTTGGCAGTAGCGTTCAATGGATGGATTTATATTGTTACAGCTTCCAGGCATACCAGTCCTTCCGGAGCAGGATTAACATTTGTTGTATCGAAAGACAGTGGAGTAACATGGAATGATTTGGGATCATCTACTGGGGCTCACAATAATATCGACGATATAAATATCCTTGTTACGGGAAACGACACAAATTCGCTCAGAATTTATGTTGCAGTTTTAGGGAACGATATCGGAAATCCATACGAGACTGGAGCCGTTTATGTTTTCGATGGCATGACTGGCACATATTTGCCTACTCTCATTTTAAATTTAACAAATTTTTTGTGTCCGATTACCGGAATAAGTTTAGCCTCTGATTATCTTCATCCGGCATCAGGAACAATAGGGTATAGCGTAGCAATTCTATATTCAACTGGCTTGGGAAGTGGTACTTCAACGGATTCTTTGGTCTGCTTACTTTCTATTGATACAAGCAGTTCACACTACAATTATTATTTAGTAGATACAGGTTATTTAGGAACACCCTCGATAGGTTATGGAATCTCCCAGTCAAACAGTGGAAAATACTATGTAACATATACTGGGCAATACGGCATTGAGTATTGCAGGAATATTTCTACAATCACATCCGGATTTACACCACCAATAGATATAAGTGCATTAACTGGAATTTTAAGTCTTGGCGTTTCCAATCCTAAAATAGTTTGTCAGAATTCATTAGCAAAAAATGACAGTTCAGGACTATCAGTTGCGATAATTGTCGAAAAGGCGACAGGATCAGTAAACAATGAACATCTTGAAATAATGTATAACATGCAGGCTGCCATTTCAAATTATTGGATCGCTGGTTCGGTCGATGATTCAGCAGGGTTAGGTTTATCGGGAGAATTTGATGCATATTTTTCACCGGAAAATAATTTATTATATGCTTGCGGATTCAATGATATAAGTGGGAAATTATGGGCGCGTGCAGAGAATTTTAATTTTGAAAATTCTAATCACTGGATAAATTTATCAGATCAATTTAACGATACATTTATTGATATAAGCATTACAAATTATCTTCATCCGCATCCTAAGGCAAGTGCTATTGGGAATAGATTTATTTCCTCCTGGAGTTCCATACGTCCGACGATTTATCCATTTCCCGGAGGATATCCACATTATATGAGAACACTTTTTGATAAATCAGATTCGGTTGTTGTTACGAATGTTGGAATAACTTTAAAAAACAATTTATTTAAAATATATCCTGTTCCGGCTGATGATTATTTAACCATCGATATTTCCGCGAACCCTGTCGATAATTCAATTGGTATTCAACTCTTGGATATGGAAGGAAAGATTCTGTTTGACAAATCTGGATTTTCTTCTAATAAATTTATGTTGAATACTTCTGTTTTTAAAAATGGAATTTATTTATTAAAGATTTATTCCAATACCTATTTGGAAACGCAAAGAGTTGTTATTTGCCATCATGATCAATAGAACTGAAATATTTAATTTAAGTTTAATTCATCCTAAATGCTAAATCCGGTGCGAAACAACCGCTTGTAAAAAGATATTGTCTGGAAATGTCTGTTAAACGCTCAGGAAAATTCCGTCGGCCAGCGAAAACCTTTAGGTTTATTTAATACATCAGTCAAATTTTGTCAACCAATTCAGAATTTGTTTCGTCTAGTTTTCAAATTTTAAGAGATGACAATGGTTTGGAATAATTGATATTCTTATTAAATACTGACAATAGTTTAAAATAGAGGCAAAATCGAGTTTTTTCTATTATTTTTTCAGGATATAACCTTAATAATATTATTTCGTTTCAGGATATAGCCTTATATTTGAATATTAATTTTAAGGCTATATCCTTATGAAACTCAGGCAACAAAAACTAATCATTGAACAACTGGACCGGAAATTCCTGACTTTGAAATCTCTTAATCAATTTAGCTCACCTGAACGGGGATGGATTTTTAATATCCGTACTGCAATGAAAATGTCTCTTCGGCAGCTTGGAAAAAGACTTGGAATTTCTGCCCAAAGTGTAAAAGAAATTGAACAAAGAGAAGCAGAAGGCTCATTGACTTTGAGATCACTTAGTGATGTAGCGAAAGCACTGGATATGAAATTAGTGTATGCTATTATTCCCAAAGAGGAAACACTTGAAAGGATGATTGAAAAAAAAGCTGATAAAATCGCCCGTGAAATTGTATTACGGACATCCAATACAATGAGCCTCGAAGATCAGAAAGTATCTGATACGCGAATTAAAAAAGCAATTGAGGAAAAGGCGGATGAAATAATAAATAAAATGCCTCGGTACTTATGGGACTAGACATAGATTATATAGATGGTCAAACGCCACTTGATGATGAGAAGGAAGGATTACTGATTTCATCCATAACAACAAGAGGGGAACTGGACGAATTCGAACAGCAGAATATTGAAAAGGCTGTCGAGTGGACGATGAGAAGAAAATTTAATAAGGAGGAAATACTGACTGAAAAATTTGTTCGTAATCTGCATCATAAAATGTATGGTGACGTTTGGAAATGGGCAGGAGAATTTCGAAGGACTGAAAAAAGTATTGGTATTGATCCGGTTCAGATTGGTGTTTCACTAAAGCAATTATGTGACGATTGTTTACATTGGATCAATGGTAAAGTTTACCCTGATGAAGAGATCGCCATTCGCTTTAAACATGCTTTGGTAAAAATTCATTGCTTCTCAAATGGGAATGGAAGGCATTCGCGGTTGATGGCCGACATAATCATTAATCATGTTTTCGGAAAGCATGTTTTCAACTGGGGGAGATCGAATTTAGTTAGTCATGACGAAGTAAGGAATAACTATTTACGTTCCCTCAGAGAGGCGGACAAGGGAAACATAAATCCTTTATTAGAGTTTGCAAAAACAGAATGAATAAAAATGTTTCGCTCACGTTTCGCTGGAGGTAAAAGGAATGTTTCGCTGGGAGTGGGTGTCTGCGGAAAATGGAAGATACCTATTCACTATGGAAGTTTTGAAAAACGATGAGCATTTAACAGTGGATTAAAATCACACAGCTTAAAACAATCCGCCAGCTGGCGGAAATGTCCGTCGAAGCGACGAAAATATATTTGGATTTGTTTGAGGACATGAAAAAATACTTGATGATAAGTCCGTCGCAGCAGGGGGAAAGACATATAAATATTGATATATCACATAAGTAGTAAATATGTTACATATCGAAAATTATATATCACTTATCATTAAATACCTTTATTTTTAACCGATAATCAAAGTATTTATTCGGAATATTATTAGAAAAAGGAATTCCAAAACGCTCAAAAATTTTTTGAGAATGTTTCTGTCAATAGAAATGATTCCGTTTTGTTCCTTTTATGTGAGTTAAGAGAAACTAAAACGAAGTCTCATTTTTCACAAAAAACTCGCTCAAAATTTCCTCCATCCTATTCTCTTCGTCTACTTCAGCTTTTTCAAGAGTAATTGAAATTAGTTCCAAGATTTCTTCCACTACTGAATCCAATTTCTGCGAATCAATATTAAAATATTCTAATGTACATAAATCAACTGCAATTTGCAGCTCTCTTAACTTTTTTTCTGCTTTTTCCAGATGGAAGCATGTACATTCATATGAATTAACATTCAAACTAAGACCGATTTGAAATGGAATCTGCCTGCTTAATTTTTGTAGCTTTTCTCTCAAATAGGAATCTTCATAAGCGGATGAATTTAATGCTTCATTTATCAACTCTCGCAGTTCTTTCGCTTTAATATAATTAATTTCTGTTTTGAATTTCATTGTGCAAATATCAGCGGCAATGGAAGTTTTTACAACCATTATAATAAGGTTAGTTAATTTAGAATTATATGATTATGTATTTAATTCCATTTTTGGTATTCGACATTGTTTCATTTTCTATTAGCATTTATCGCTAAACACGATACCCTGCTGTGCCAGACTTCACTCTAAACTTTCCTTTGTTTCCAATAAAATAAAAACCCAAACTGCTTCCAAGAACATCTGTCCGCTAGTTAGCGGACAAGTTCCGTTGTTTTTGTGCTGTGAATATCCTGCTTACGTATTATTTCGGCAGATAAATAATCCGCTGTTAGCTGCTCAACTTTTTTCATTCAGCAATATACTTTTATGATGTTTTACGATTATATAATCAGCACAAATCAAAAGTTCATTTATAACTATAAATAATAACTTATCAAGAAATGTCTGCTCAAGTAGTTCCTGAAATATCACAGGCAAGAGCAAATGATAAAGTTTATTTGCACCAATGTGATTTATCTATAGAATCCACCTTGCTTTGGCATAAAGAAAAAACCCTATAAAATAACCCCAATAAATAAGTTGCCATTTAGGCAACTTTGTTGTACATTAGCACCGTAAAAGGAATTCAATGAATATCCATAACCGGGGGACTTTACTCAAATTCTGGAAAAAGCATGCTGATTCCAAAAAGCCTCTTGAATTGTGGTACAATGATGTGGGATCAAAAAACTGGCGTAAACCCAATGATGTGATCGGCGATTTTGCAACAGCAGATATAATCACGAATGACAGAGTTGTATTTAATATCAAAGGGAATAAATACAGGCTTGTCGCAAGTATTAATTATCTGAAGGGGTGGTTATTTATAAAGTATATCGGGACACATGCAGAATATGATAAAATAGATTCAGTGACGATAGAAGTTTATTAAAAAAAATATTTATTATGGAATTCAAAGTAATAAAAACTGAAAGAGATTATAACAAAGCATTGGCAATGTTCGAGAAAATATTTCTTGCTAAAAAAGGAACAAGGGAAAGTGACGATGCTGATATTCTTGCGATGCTCATTGGACAATACGAAAATGAACATTACCAGATAAATGCTCCGGATCCTATCGAGGCTATTAAATACAGGATGGAGCAGCAAAATCTAAAGCAAAAAGATCTTGCAAAGTATTTAGGCGGAAAGGATAAAGTTTCGAAAATTCTTAACCGGAAACGGAAATTGACACTTGAGATGATCAGGAATCTGAATGAGTTTCTCAATATACCGTTGAATGCACTTGTAAAGGATTATTAAAAACGTTTTGCTCCTCCCGATAGCTATCGCATAAGCGTCAACTTAATGTTCGTTTTAATTCACTTCTTAATATTGAGGATCTATTGCATTACATTTTCTACTTTAAGTGTTTGTAAAAGAAGCTTGGCAACAGCTTCTGAAGAAGCAGGATTTTGCCCGGTGATTAATAATCCGTCTTGTTTTGCATAAGAGCCCCAATCGTTGCCCTTGGTATAATGTGCACCCTGTTTTTTAAGTTCGTCTTCCAATAAAAACGGAACAATCTCAGATAGTTTAACTGCTACTTCTTCTGTATTTGAAAAGCTGGTTAAATTTTTTCCTTTTACAAGTGGGTTTCCATTTATTGCTTTCGTATTAATTAAAGCAGCAGGCGCATGACAAACAAACGCAATTGGCTTTTGATGATTGTAAAACTCCTCTATTAATTTAATAGAGACTTTATCAGATGCCAGATCCCACATTGGCCCGTGGCCTCCGGGATAAAAAACTGCATCATAATCCTTTTGTTTTACATCTATCAGTTTTAAAGAGTGCGCAACTTTATCAAGTAGTACAGTGTCTTTATAAAATCTTTCTGTTGATGGTGTTTGAGCATCTGCTTTTTCACTTTTAGGATCGACCGGTGGCTGACCACCTTTAGGAGATGCTATAGTGATATCGGCTCCTGCATCGGCTAATATATAATAGGGTGTTGCAAATTCTTCTACCCAAAAACCGGTTTTTTCACCTGTATTTCCCAAGGCACTATGAGAAGTTAATACAATTAAAATTTTCATGTTATTTTTTTTTATGGTTATTAATAAATTTTTATATTCATTTTTTCCTTCAAACAAATCAAGGAATGCTTCTGGAATATTATCAAATTCTTATACGATAGTGTCGCTGAAAATTATGTGATGATAGTTTGAATTTCTTCTTAAAGGATTTTATAATCACATAATGTTGGTTTTCCAAGAGGTCGTTTATTTAAAAGAATTATTTTATTCATAATTTCTAAATTCGTCCATAACCATTCATTATCCTTTATCTTCTTCCAAATCGTTGTGATTATCTCCACCTAAGCTGTAATAATTATTTTCTTCGTCTTCGCTTCCAACATTTTCCTGCACATCATCCAATTCTGTACCTGGAACATCCAAATCACTTCCTGAAACATCGTCCTGAAAATTCTTTTCGTTCTTAGTTCCTTCTTTTTCATTTGCAACCTTTACTTTGGAGATGTCTTCGGGATTTATTTCTGTTTCTTCTTTTGAATGATTAAAAATATCTTCGCCTTGCGGATACAATGGGTAGCCTGGAAGGTTTACTTTTTCTTTAGGGTTTTTATTTTTCATTTAAATCTCTTTTTTGTTTCTTGCTGAAAAGCCTTTAGGATATAGCTTTATGACTGCAACTACTCTTGTTGTCATTTTATTTCTTCATTAATTTTGTGCCTGAATTTTTATACGACAAATGTGAGAATCTTTTAATAGTAAGAGGTACATAATTTTTAAATTAGTTTACATGATTCACAGACTGGAAATAAACCCGAAATGGATGTGAATATGATAATCTTTATAATCTGGACGATTTAGTTGTTTTTACAAACTCAGCTGCGCCGGATATGTTTATAATTGTATTAATAGCACGGCGTTGTTTCGACGGATATTAGTCCGTCGAAGCGTCGTTGGTTTAATTCTATTTGGGAAATGAAAGAATACAATGTTGGGTTAGCAAGTCCGTCCCAGATGGATATATCAATCACTAATCTAATTTGAATTTTAGTTATATTTTAGTACTTTTCATAAATGAAACCAATTCGTTTAGTTTTATTTTTTACCCTTATACCATTTATAGTATTTAGCCAGATAGATTCTGTTGTTATACACCATTGTATAGAGAATAATTCAATAAAATATTCAGGTGTCGACTCATTTAACGTGGATGGATTATTAATTAATTCGACAGGGTATTTAAACGATAGTCTTGGCTTACCTTGGAATCAGAGGCTATATACCTATTCTTCAACAAAAAAATTACTTAGTATAAAAAACAACTATTTTCAAGATCCTGTTTGGGTGAGACAAGATGATCAAACTTGGCAGTATAACAATAATGATAGTTTAATTTTATTTACAGTTTATCGTTATAATTCAGGATTTACGATTGGGGAAAATGAAATTTATTCTTATGATTCTCTTGGTCGTATAATTGAAAAGGATGTTCAGAAATTTGATAATTTATTAAATGCATTTGTAAATGATTCCCGAGCTTTGTATTTATTTGATGCACTTAATCAAACGAAAATAATCATCGGCCAAAATTTTGTTGATTCTTTAAATGCATGGGTTAATTATAATCGCATTACATTTTATACTGATTCATTTGGGAAAAGAACAAGATGGTCAGTTGAAACGTGGAAGCCTCCGGGAGTTTTTAGCTTCTATATTGACGAGTTGTATTATTATTTACCGAATGATTCTCTGGATTTTATTTCGGAAATTATACAAAGCTCCGGAGATTCTACGGTAACAAAATATATCTATGATAATGCAGGTTATTTATCACTGAAATTAATCAACGATTGGGTTTCGGGCTCGATGCATGAAACCACTGATTCAACTACTTATTTGTATGATGCCAATTATAATTTAATTTCTTCGGATTATTATTCGAAAGTATTTAGTATTTTAGAATTGTGCCATGAATCTTCAAACTCATATGACAGTTTGAATCGATTAATTAACTACTTTAATACCGATGCAGGTTTTTGCGGCCGAGGTGGCGAAAGCGGCCGGACGGTATATAACTCATTAGGATTAATAGATTCTTTAATGGAATGTAAGTGGACGATGGGTACTTCAAATTGTAGTAAATGTGCTTTTGAATATTATTCTTTAACTTCTGGAATAACGTCAGTAAATAATGAAACAGAATTTAGTATTTTTCCAAACCCGGCAAGAAGTGAAATCACAATTTATTTCAGACAATTTACTCAACCCAAAACGGTTGTATTCTATGATAACGTAGGAAGAATGGTTAAATCCGAAAAATTATATTCTGATAAAAATACGTTGTCAGTTTCAGAATTATCTCCGGGTATTTACTTTGTTTTTTTAAAAGAACTTATTGGCTCACCTGTTCGAATTATTAAAATTTGAATTATTCTAAATCAACTTAGTTTTCACCTCTCGAAAAATACTTATCCACTTCTCCATTTTTCATCACTTCTATTTTCCCCAGCTGAGCAAGATTTCCTTATCGCTAACCAATAAAAAATACGGTGCTCCGAAGCGGATTTTGTGTTTTATAGGTGAATTAAAAGTAAGTCCTGCACAGCAAGGGTTTTCTGCGAACTATTTTAGTATAGTATTCACGTGCAATTTGAAAAAATCTAATGAAAGTGTTGTTTCAGGACAAGACAAACTAGATTAAATAAGCAGACTTTGTTCACGCGGACTACGACCTTACAACTTTTAAGAATAAAATAAAGAATGCAATTCTATTAGCGATATTTTTATTGGCCCTTTTATTCCAGCATAATCCCCAGCGCGATGTGGCTTTGGATAAGCCGGAATGGTACGTTACTAATCATAACCCGAAGGAAATATTAAATAAGTAAACTATATTTCCAATGATTCAACGATTAATTTATTCCGTTTTTTATTGCGGTTCCCCGGCTACATCGCGGACGAAGTCACGCGCTCGGTCATTGTTCGGTTTTTTTATCAAAGCTTGTGGTTTGCTTAACATCGCCCAGCGAGGATGGGAAGCTGTAGTGTAGTAGCTTCTTTGTCTTTCAAAAATTTTTCTTTAATTTTAACTTTTTTCTACACTTAAAAATAATTGTTAAATGGAATCAATCGATTTGCAAAAACTTTTTTTTAATCATGTCAGATCCAAATTGCCAGGGCACCTTTCGTTTGTTGAGGAAGTTGCCGACACGCTCGATATTAGCACAGACAGCGCTTACAGGAGAATAAGAGGAGAGAAGCCGATTTCGCTTGAGGAAATTCAGAAGGTCTGCGAGAAGTTTCAGATTTCACTCGATCATATCCTCGGCCTAAACACTAACAGTACCGTTTTCTTCGGAAACTGGATTGGATCGGAGAATTTTGATTTCGAAAAGTATGTGACCGATATGCTATATCAAATGAAGTCTATCGCCGCTCTCGAAAATTGCCTGATGTTCATCGAGACGAAGGACATTCCTCCTTTTCTACATTTTCAATTCCCCGAGCTTTCAAGGTTTAAGAGCTTTTTCTGGAATAAAACAATCCTCTCTTTTCCTGATTATAATAAACTGCATTACGAAGATTATCAGATGAGTGAACGAATTCGTGCGATCGAAACCGAAATCATTAACACATACAGAAAAATTCCTTCCATCGAGATATGGAGTGCAGAAACAATAACGAGCTCTATTCACCAGGTAGAGTTTTATAAGGAGTCTGGAGTGTTCAAGGATAAAGAAACTCCTGCAATTATATACAATGAATTGCTGAAGCTCGTTAACCACATCGAAGCCGAAGCTGAAGCAGGCGAGAAGTTTGTTTATGGATCACTTCCTTCAGGGAATGATAAGAATTATCAGCTTTACTTCAACGAAGTTTTTCTCGGACACAATACCATTCTCGCCGAAGGAAGCAATTCCAAAACCGTCTTTATCAATCATGGCGTATTAAATTACATGATAACACGTGATAAACAATTCTGCGATGCTACAAAAAAATCACTCGAAAATACTTTGCGAAAATCATCTCTTATAAGTACAGTTAATGAAAAGGAGAGGCAAAGGTATTTCAACGACCTGAGAAGAAAGATCGAATCAAAAAAAGGATCGCAGGTTTCAGACTGAGTATCGGTACTGGGAGCAATTTCCTCAGACAATTAATTCCGTCTTAGAACGTGCCGGGGCAATATTCTATAACCCATCCTGAAACCTGCAATCGGAAGAATCAATGAACGCAAACCACTCTTCCCGTCACAACTCGGGTTCCTTCAATAATCCTGTAATAATAAATTCCAGACTTCAACGATCCTGTATTTATTTCAATCATGGATTCACCTTCAGGAATAATTTCTTTGCTCACCGAATAAACCTGTTCTCCTAACTGATTGTAAAGAACAAAAGAAACATGTTTTTCCGTTTTAGAATTGATTCTAAAATTTATCCGCTCATTAAACGGATTTGGATAAACGTTTTCGCTTTCTAAATTTTCAGAAACTACTTCTTCTTTTGTCAATCGTAGCGGATGACAATGCAATTCCTTGATCCTCCCTTCCGAATGATATGAAATATTCCTGCTTCGCGAAATATAATTGGATACAACATCATATTCAAATTCGGGCCTGATTACAATGTTAGTCGCATTCACTCCTGCAAGCGGAATAAGTCCCGCTACTCCGCTGTTAACGGAAACAGAATAAACCTTCGCCAGTGATAACCTCTTATGACGGATGCGGACAGAAGAAATTATCACTCTTTGTCCAACAGGTTGTTTCGGATCATATTCGAATTTCATCCCGCTGAACTGCAAGAAAAAATCTTCGCTCACTCCAAGCTGTGACAAGCCAAATTCCATTGCCTTCAGCAATTCCATTCCTGTAACGTCGAACGTTGCCATTTGGAAACCTTTTGCCGTAGGCGGATCGAATCCATAACTCACAGCCCGAAATACATCGGCTTCCGTAATCTTGCCATCGTATAGTTTTTCGGAGATAAGCCCGAGCGGAGTGATGGCAATCTTTGTATGATATTTATTTTTGAATGCATCCGTAATAAGGTTGCCGATGGGTGTGTCTTTCCAATGATGATTCCTGTCGGGAGTCTTCGAAATGTCGTGGTTTGTTTTTGAGAGGACATTATGATATATGTCGCCAAATTGATTTACAACACCGACTTTCAATTGATCAACAACAGACTTCACGGCAGGGTCAGGAATAACCGAAGCATCGACCGGGATAATTCGCGAATCGAGAATGCTCACAACATTATTCGTAAAACTAAAATGAACTTCACCGATATTTTTATAGTGTGCGCCAGCCTGAAATATAGGCACATTGTTCCCTGTTAAATTATTTATTCCGCGTGGCGTATAGAAGATTAGATGATCGTGTCCGCCGATTACCAAATCGATTCCGTTAGTACCGGAAATCATAATGCTATCGTTATTGATTCCGAGATGCGACAGACAGATCACCACCTGTGCGCCGTTATTCCTTAGATCATTAACTGCCTGCTGTGCAATGTTTACAATGTTGTTTTTAACAACAACAGGAAAAGGAATGTTCGTTGGATTGTCGGGAACAGTCATTCCGAAAATTCCTACTTTAACGCCGCCCACATTTTTAATTATAGAAGGGAGGACAAAATTCTGCAGAGATGGAAACGCCGACATGTCGAGATTCGCCGACAAAACCGGGAAGCTTCCATGAACGAATCCTGCCAATAGTGCATCATGCAAGACTCCCGGGCCAAGGTCGAATTCATGATTTCCCACTGCCATGGCGTCAAATCCCAGTTGTTTCATCATCTGTAGCTCCGGTACTCCAAAAAATTTATTGAACATTGGATCACCTTGGAACAGATCTCCGGCATGAAGGAGCAATACATTCGGTTCCGTTGCACGCAAACCGTTTATTATAGTTGCAGCCTTTGCAATGCCTCCTTCCTTACCATTCAATTCATGATCTTTCTCGCCGTGAGCATCAAGATGTGAATGCGTATCATTCACATGAACAATAGTGATTGTCGTTCCGTTGACTAAGAGAGTTGTCAGCAAAAAGATCAAAAATAGATTAATTGTTTTCATGGTTTTTGATTTTAAGATTTATGAAAACAAATTTATACTTAATCAAAAGCAGGGTAAAATTGACTTTATCACTTTGTATTTTTTATTTCAGCAATATTTACTAAAAAACAAAGGTCGGGAATTTTAATTATTGATTCCTGCAAATTGACTTTAAAATAAATTAGCCTTGGAGAGGGGAATAAATATTCTTTCTTTAAATTGTTTTTTCCCTGTGAATACATTTTCGATGATTATTAATTATTGCTAAAACCTCTTAGAAAAATCAATGAATTGATGCAACCTGCCATTTTAAAAATTTAGAATTACGTTTTCAATTTTTTATCCTTCATCCTACAAAATAGTTTTACTTCTAAAAAAAATGGAAGCATTTCAAAATTATTCAATCGCATTACTTGCAACAATGATTTTACTTGAGACTGTAGTCAGAATTAAGAATGGATTGACTGATTCAGAAAAGAAAGATTGGTGGATGTGCATGTTTCTAAGCCTGGTCTCACTATCGATTTCTCTTACAACGAAGACGTTTTTTTTAGATCAGTCGGATAACAATCCTCATAATTTGCTGGCTGAAATTCCTATGTCTTTTCCTTTAACAATGATCCTATTTCTTATTATGGATTTTGCTGCATATTGGTATCACCGTCTGGCGCATGGTAGTAGAATTTTCTGGGCATCGCATGTAGTTCATCATTCTTCTAACAACTTTAATCTGACTGTCGGAATAAGGGAATCGATCGTAGAAGGATTTTATAGGTTAATTTACTGGTCATTTTTTTACTGGATAGGCTTTCCGGCAATCAGTATTTTTATTGTTGACGGCACGAGCCTGATCTTTCAGGCGCTTCTTCACACTAAATACATTGGTAAACTGGGAGTATTGGAAAAAATAATCAACACGCCATCGAGTCACCGCGTTCACCATTCATACAATACTGAGTACTTGAATAAAAATTTTGGAGGAGTTTTAATTATTTGGGACAAAATATTCAATACCTATTGCAAGGAAGTGACACAGCCGAGATATGGATTGACTGATGATGAGCCTTCCTATGATCCTGTTAAGATTAATTTCTGTCAATGGAATGAAATCGGCCGCCTGTTGAAGAAAGCAACAACCATAAAAGCTGTTTTGCATTCATTGTTTGGTATGATTAGTAACCATACTAGGAGGAATATATGAGTGCCAGCCATGAGAACAAGGTCATATCGTTACATACAGTACGTCAATTT
Source organism: Bacteroidota bacterium (assembly GCA_031417555.1). GTDB lineage: Bacteria > Bacteroidota > Bacteroidia > AKYH767-A > 2013-40CM-41-45 > JADKIH01. The sequence goes on along the minus strand of JANOVV010000087.1, from coordinate 14,793 downwards.
TAGATATCCCCTTTTCATCGAGAGTTTTTATTTCGCTAATTTAGATTATGAAAATTTATTACACTAACATTTACAAGTCCTTTTAGCCGATGTAACGTACACCTTCTGCGACATACTTATTTCCTACATTTGCCAAAAGCACGACAGCGCTTAGACGCCTGCCTGCCTTGCGGCACGCGGGCATCTAAGCATCGGAAAGTTTTCTAAATTTTGAGAGATGAAATTTAACGACAAATGTTTGACAAGTCCGTCGCAGCAGGGGTATTTACCCTTTACTTCACGATAATACTTTCTGGTTTAATGCTTCCGATTTCGATAAAGAAAATTGGTTTGATGAAAGCAAATTACCTATCTCGGCTTGCAATGAGAAAGGAATGCCAGCATACTTAGAGAGTGGATAATCCCACCTACTTGATGAACAAATTATTTATTATTCAGCGTAACAATTATTACGTAAATAATTTTTAATGTAATATTAAAAGTTTAATTTCCCTTTCCACCTACCATTTATTTTTATAATTCTCTTATCGCTAGAAACTGTTAAGCTTTATTGTATCTTTAAATCCACTTAAAATCGAATTTTAGTTTGAACCCAAAAACAGAAAAAATACTTTTCTACCTCTTTCTTGTTATTGCATCTGTTATAGTTGTTTGGAAAGCAATTTCTTTAAATGCCAACTTTGATACCGGCGATGGAATTCAACATTACCTTATTTCACACTTTTCATGGAAACACCCTGAATTACTTCTTGACCTTTGGGGGAAACCTTTTTTCACACTTATATCTTCACCTTTTTCCCAATTCGGATTAAAAGGAATGATTATATTTCAGGGAATTTGCGCAGTATTTACTACCTTCTTTGTTTACAAAATTGCAATTAAATTAAATTTCAAATATGCTTGGACTGCGCCAGCTTTTATATTCTTTTCACCAATTTATTTCGCTGTAATTAATACAGGGCTAACGGAAATATTTTTTGGATGCATATTTATTTTTTCCGTTTGGCTTATCTATGAAAAAAAGTTTATTCTAGCTGCAATTGCAGCTTCTTTTATTCCATTCGTACGTCCAGAAGGATATATTGTTTTACCATTAATAGCCTCAGTTTTATTTTTTAGAAAAAAATTTCTGGCTATTCCTCTACTATTTTCAGCTACACTCATTTATACTATAATTGGATATTTTTATTTTGGTGATATTTTATGGATAATAACAAATAACTATAAAATTGATGAAAATTACATTGGAATGAAAGGTAGTTTTCTCCATTTTGTAAATCATTATGATGAAATATGGGGAAAAGTTTATACAATTCTTCTTGTAATTGGTATTTGCCGATTATTATTTTCATTTATTCAATTACTCCAAAAGAAAATAGTAAATGATTTTTTGTTCGAAGAAATATTTTTAATTCTAGGAAGTTTTTTAGGTTGTCTTCTCTTGCATAGCTTACTTTATTGGATGCCGGGAGTGTTAAATAATTTAGGAATGATCCGGTATATGACAACACTTATTCCTAGTGCGGCACTACTTTCATTAAGAGGTATTAATTTAATCACTGTAACGCCATTGAGAAAATTTTTCTATTTGGAAACACTCACGATTTGTATAATATTATTTTTTATCGTAAGAGGTCCAATTAAACAATGGTATTATTCATTTTATATTAACAACGAGCAAGCTGTATTAAACGTAACCGGAGATTGGTTAAACTCTTTCCCTAAAAACCATAAAGTATGTTACATGAATCCATGTCTACCAATTATAACAAAAATTGACCCATTCAATGAAAAAACAACTACGTTGTTATGGTCATTAAATACGGATGATATTAACTCTTTACCTGATAGCACAATTATTATTTGGGATTCACACTATGCGCCGCAAGAAGGAAATTTACCTTTAAGTCTGCTACTTGAAAACAAATTATTTATCCCCTTAAAGCATTTTAAATATTATAATGAAAATCTTCCATTTGAAACATGGGCTTTTATGAAGATTAATTCCCAACATGATGTAAATCCTTTTCTGCCTCTTGAAATTGTAACAGATTTAGGAATACTTTCAGATTTTAAAAATAACAATTCTAATTTATTTGATTTTGAACCCACATCTTCACTTGATAATGAAATGATATCAAAAGAGAAATCCTTCCTGGGAAATAATTCGCTTAGGTATACTTCTAAAAATGAATTTGGCCCCGTCTTTACAAGAAATATAAATAATTTTAAAAATTCAAATGAACTAAGAATGATTAAAGTGCAATTCCAATTTTTCTCACATGAGTCAATTAAAGATTTATTTCCAACAATAGAAATTACAAACAATGATAAAAAAATTGAAAGGCATTACCTGAATTTAAATCAGTCAATAAAACTTAATGAATGGAATTTCGTTCAATTAGAACTAGCTTTACATCCAAATGAAGTAAGCAATTTATACGATATCAATTTTTATTTTTGGAATAAAGGCAAAAATTCATTTTATATAGATGATTTAAATTTACATTATTATTAATTAAATAAACAGATAGATTATTATTAAAATTATTTTATACTCATCAACTTTCATAAATCCTGATGCGACTTACTTATTTCCTACCTCTGCCACAAGGCAGGAAGGCGCCGAAGCAAAGAAAAGTTTTTTAACTTTGAGAGAAAAAAATCAGCAACAAATGTTTGACAAGTCCGTCGCAGCAGGGGGAATACAGAGGAAGAGAATTTAGACAATCTGATAAATTCTCAATCTGAAAATTATCTACTCAAGATTATTCCTCTCAAAGAGACGTAGAATATTAACCCAAATTAAAAAAAAGAAAATATGGAAGTACATCATCATGGCCATTATGAAGGGATGAAAAACTGGAAATCTTATTTCTGGGAGTTTTTAATGTTATTCCTCGCTGTGGTTTCCGGTTTTATGGCTGAAAATTTCAGAGAGCATCAGGTTGAAAAGGCAAGAGGGATACAATATATACGTTCATTTTATAATGACCTGAAAACTGACTCTGCTGAATTTGCAGAACTCATTGTCATCTATAAAGATAAATTGAAAGCTTTTTCAAAAAGAGACGAATGTTTTGACTCCTTGTCAGGCCAAAGTTTTAATCCCTGCCTTGGTGATTTAATAATTAAGGTCAGCGGCTTTCCCGACATGGTGAATGCTGATCAAACACTGTTGCAATTAAAAAATGCCGGAGGACTTCGATTACTGGGTAAAGCAGATGCAGACAGTATCTTGTATTACGACAAGCAGGTCAGATCTTTTCTCAAGTTTGAAACAACCGGTTTCCAGGAAAGACAATACCGAATAAGGGAATTGTTATATTCTATTTTAAATTACAAAAAACTTAAGTTAAAAAAAGCAGACTCAACCATTTCGTATTTTATAACCAATGATCCCGAAAAAATCAATCAATTTTTTGTAATGCTTAATGAACATGCAAATTCTACCAACACCCATCTGCGAGATTTGAAACAATTATACGGTGAAGCCAACGGACTTATTAATTATTTTAGTAACAAATATCACTTTGATTAATTTTTAACTATGGAAGTACATCATCATTCCCATGCAGAGCATGGAAAGAAAAACTGGAAAGCCTATCTCTGGGAGTTTTTCATGTTATTCATGGCGGTAACCGCAGGTTTTTTTGTGGAGAACCAACGTGAACATATTGTCGAACACAAAAGAGGTATGCAGTATATTGAATCATTTGTGGAGGATCTCAAAATAGATACGGCACGATTCTCCGGTACTTTAAGCTACTACCATAAATTAGATTCCCTTCTCAGCCATCTGTATGTTTGTTATGATTCAACCCTTCATAATCAAGAACCAACGGAGTGTATGAAAAATATTTATTTCGCAACACAAGGTTTTCCGGATTTGATTTACACAGACAGAACATTAGAGCAGCTGAAAAATGCAGGAGGACTTCGTTTGCTGAAAGAAGAAGATGCCAATCGCATTATTAAATACGATGCGTATATGAGATATGTATTAAAAGCGGAGAGTACATCTATGCAGGTAAAAGCAACCCAGGTAAGACTCACCCGCAACTCTGTTTTTGCCTTTACTGAATTAATGGATTCCATTCATGTAAATGGAGTTTTACCTGAAAAGATGGGCGTAATTACTCATGACAAGGATTTATTGAATAAGTTTTTTAACGAAGTGATGGTTTACCGAGCTACAAGCGAATACATGTCTGAGCTGATAACCAAACTTCAGAAGAAGGCTACGGATTTAATAAAATTTTACACGGAAAAATATCACTTGAAATAATGGATTATGGACGTACATTTACATTTAAATGCCCTCCCCACACTGTGTTGGATTGTAAATACTGCATAACAGTGTTGAAATTTAGTTAATGGGATTTGTCGATTAATTAGAATTCGATGTGAGGTTTATTTATGATGTGATGAGCTAAACTCAACTCAGGATTAATCCTGATAAAATGAAATTCTTATATGTATCGCGCTCACAAAATAAGCGGCGGTTCTTTTCAAAACTATACCCATAAAAGATATTTACCTCTCTGCGATATTGAAAAGATCTCAATGTGGAACATCAAAAAAGAATCTACACATTGCTAGCTGATAACACTTCTTGGTACTAATATCCTCTTGACTTTTTAATCATTAATATAATGCATCATGATTCTCAATAGAATTTCTATCCTCACGCTATTTACCATTATTATTCTACAGGCATGCTTTTCTACGGCCGCATCTTTTCCGTCCGATTCTATTGCTTCTGAAAATAAATGGCGTATTGGATTAATCGCAAGTGAGGCAGTTGACTTTAGCGGTTATGTGTTGGTAAGAGAAGCTCAATACTCAGGCGATAAACTCTCGCTCACAAAACATCTTGGGATGAAGAATTTTTTAAGTACAGGAATATTTATTTCCTATCTTTTAAATAACAAATCTTCTTTGCTCTCGTTTTCGTTTCAGCGCAACTTCTTTAGAGGCCATTCTGTTCTTCCAAATGATATTTTTTTCAACGGCACCTTGATCAAAGGATCAGATGGAATTTCAATTAATAGAACTGAGTTTACCCGCCTAAGTTTCCGTTTTGAAAAGTCTTTTAATAATTATCATAAGTTTTATCCGGAAATTTTTGCTGGATTACTCTTTGATAGAATATTATTTAAAATTGATGGGACTATTTTACCCAACTCTCCTCGCTTCGAGCCGGTTGAAGGATTCAAGCGCCAGGCATTGCCGTATCCCTTTTTAGGTGTTCGTTTAAACCGAAAGCTCTCAGCAAAGTCAATGCTCTCAATAGAAGCAAGTGGCACTTATATTCCACTTTTTAAAAGTTTCTTTAAGGAAGGTGGGCCGGTGTATTTAAAATATTATTCCGCCGATGCCGCTTTAAACTACCAATATACCCAAGGTGCTTTCGCTTTCAATATTGCCTATTTCTGGCGGGAACTCCGAATATATGAATATAGTGAAGAGGATACCAACGATTTTTTCCTTTCAGTTTCCGGAATTCGTTTCACTATCGTATATCGATTTAATTTGTAAGTAAATCCGGAATAGCGAGGCCTCTTTTGCGAAAACACCCTTGTAATTATTATTTCTTTGTGATACTTTTAGGTTTATTATTCCTTCATTAAATTTATGCGTAAGACTGATTAAATTCCGATACTATTTTTATTATTAAAAATTTACCTTTCAGGAGAAGCTACTATTAATCAAAATTATATTTTATTATCATGAAAACAATTTTAATTTTTATTTATCTGATGGTTTTTGGGTTCGCTATGCAGGCTCAACAACAAGTTTTGAAATCAACAGATGGAAAAGATATTCGGTTTTATGTGCGAAACGTTTGCCAGGATTTTGGCCAAATAATCATTTGTGATGGAAATGATTCGGCAAACGTCAGCCCAACAATTGGAAGTCTTGGATGTTATGGCCCCCAACATTACTTTCAAATCGATTCGCTCTTATTATTTAATCGAATTGATTATTTTGATATTGATGAAACGGGTGGGCTAACCTATGATCCTAAACTTATGTGCTTGGGAAACGATAACCTGTTGTTAACCTATACAATCAATTATTTAACTTACTGTGATTCCCCGAATGTAGTTGGAGTAGATACTATAGTAACAGATAGTATTGCCGGAATAAGTGTATCCAATAATCAGTTGGCTTATATTAGAAATACAAGCATGACAAATAATATTTTCAATTTATATTCTAATCCATTTTCATTGCGGTTGAATATAACTCCATTATTTGTGTCCAATTTATATGATTCACATGTTGCAGTAGTCGGGCTCAATCAAAACAACGAAACCGAATTGATAATTATTCTTAGAAATACTCAACAAATTCTTTTTGACACTGTACTTTCTCCTTTTATGAGTAATCCTGTCGCACTTAATTTTTCAGATTCTTATCATTTGTACGTTGTATCCAGTCCTGGTGATTCAATAGTGAATTTAATGACTTACGATTTTATAAATAATACAGTAAATATTGAAACAATTTACAACGGCTCAGGAATAAATGTTTTTGCGTTTTCGGTTTATTACGGATTTATTTTTCAACCTAATACGGATACAAGTATAAATAGCTTCGATAAACAATTGTTTTTCTTTAGGTACAATACCCATGCTTTGACTAATTATAATATTAATAAACGTTTAAAAGTTCTTGTAAATCCTGGTGGAAATCACAATCAGTTTTCATTCATATGTGCAGTTGAGGATTTACCATCGACCAATATATTATTTGTATATGATATCTTTAATCTCCAGTTATTTGATTCGTTAATCACAGATGCAAATCCCAAATTTTATCGAAGTGACTTTCGATGCCCGTTAAGTGTAACGGAATACGATGATTCAAAAGTCGAATGGCTGGTTTTCCCAAATCCTTCGAATAGTGAGTTTAATCTGGCCGCCTCGGGCCTCATTTGTGGCCGAGAATACAAAGTAGACATAATCGATATTACAGGCAGAGTAAAATTCGAAACGATCGTTCATGCAAAAACGACAGTCACATTACCAACCGGGAAGTTTTTACCGGGAGTTTATTTTATCCGCATTCATTCACTAAAAGGACTGGTAGTGCAGAAGATTATCAAATTATAGGAACTTCAATTTGGAGAAGTGTTTAGCACGAATTTTATAATTAATATAAGAATATTATTTTAAATGAGTGTGTCACTTCGAAGTGTACCCAAATTGTTTAGAATTCGCAATCACTGATTTTCGTAACTTTAATAAACATTAGTTAAGTAATGGGAAACAAAACTTAGATTCTCATTAAAACTTGAAAATATTATGATCTATTCATTTTTGTTTATTGATTTAATTTATTATTTCCTTTGATTCCTATATATTAAACAGAATTTGAAATTATTTATCATTATATACATACGCTTCAAGTGTTTTGAATTTATTCCTTTTATTAAGCATTACTATCAAATCCTTGTAATTACTAAAATTTAATTCAACCATTTTTAGCAGCTCTTTTTGTTTAATAGGTTTTATGACTTCGCCATCTCTATATAAATAGAAAACCGGTTTACTGTTCATAGACACACCCTGTGTCATAGCATCCGCTGATACAACATTTACATATGATTTTACCAGATGAAACTCTTTGTTGAATAAAAGTTCTTCCATAAACATAAATTTCTTTTTTTGTTTCCTTTCTGAAAAAAATACCGGAATATATTCTTTAATCTTAAAATCTACTTTTATCTGACAATATAAATAGAGCGCCCCAATTCCTATGTGATATATTTCGAGTCGTTTATATTTTATAACATCCTCTGAAGGAATTGACATTTCAGTACCGTCTAAAAGTTTGAAATTTATCTTGTCTATTTTATCACTTAAAAATGATTTGAGATGTAATTCCTGGAATGGGGTTGTGTAGAATGTATCTTCACGACTTATCAAGTAAAAATTATCTTCTAAATTATATGATGTCGCTATTACTTTACTAGTGTCTTTAAGTTTTAAATTAGTCTGAATAAAATGATTTGGATAATCAATAATTGCACCTGTAGCAACATCAACAAAAATTGCAACATTACTTAAGAGAGAAATCAATTTAAATTTTCTTTTAAGCTCGATAGTTTTGGTTGCATAACCGGTTTTATGTAAAGTAACTTTTTTCTTAATTATCGATCTTTTAATTCTAAGAGTCAATGGAGTTACACCCACAATTTTATCATTTATTCTGACTTCTGCATTTTGAGGTGAAGTACTGAAATGAATGACGGATTTATTTCCTGTATATAATGTTGCACAGGAAGAAAATAGAAATAAAATAGAAATGTATAAAAACGGCCTCATAAAAAATATTTAAATCTTACCTTTTAGAAATGTTATGATTTCTTTTGTTATATTAACAAACATAAGAATATTTTCTTCAAATTGAATTTAAATTTCAAAGATGTGCAAAGTTTCGCAACATTTATAAATTGGCTATTTTGGGTTTAATTATTCTTACTTAAAGGATCCGAACAGTTGTGATTAAAAATCTTCCACGGGGAAGTAAGCAAGAGTGAAATGAAAGTAATCTTTACAAATAGGTTTTCTACTATACCAGCTGTGTCGCGGACGAAGTCATATATAGAAATCGCCCAGCGAGAGTAGATTAAGAAAAGGAATGTCAAAAATTCGATCCTGAATTTTATACATTCAAAATTTAAGAAAAATAAAGGACCTATGTAAAAAAAAACAGGTATTTTTATTTTCTCTAAAACGATAAATTAAATGAGTACTGCTTTATACAAACGTTTCCTAATAGTCAAAGATGATTTTTATGATGATCCGCAAAAGGTGCACAGCCAAGCATTGAATGCAGACTATCATGAACCTAAACATTACACAGGTTTTCGCAGCCGCAATGTTTACCACGAACCGGGCGTGAAACAAAAGCTGGAAAAAATACTTGGAATAAAAATTAATCGCTGGGATACAGATCCTACAGATGAGAACGGTGTGTTTTATTTTGGATTTGCGAAAGGTAAGAACAAGGAAATACCAGGTGTTCATTCCGATTATCCTCACGATGACATCACAGCATTGGTTTACCTGACACCAAATCTTCCACTCGATTGCGGAACTTCTCTCTGGATGCATAAAAGTACTGGACTGACGGATCCTCCAACATCAAAAGATGGACGAAGGCTCAAAATGAAAGTTGTCGATATCCGTAATCGTTTTGAAGAAGAAACCAAACAACGGAATAAATGGATTGAAATTGACAGAGTAGGTTACCGCTTTAATCGGCTTGTAGCATATCCGTCAGGCGCTCTTCACTCTGCTACAAAACATTATGGATCTTCGATTCAAAATGTGCGACTATACCAGACCTTCAGAATCGGAGTGGATTGGAATTCCTTTCGGATGAACGTCTAACCTCACCCCAACCCCTCTCCGGAACAGAAAATATTTTCATTATTTACGTTCCTGGCCGGAGAGGGACTAAAGAAGCGCTCCCTTCTCCCGCTATTAATTTGCTATGTAAAAACTATTTCCTTTGGGAGAATAACCGTTGAGTAGCTAAAGAAGCTCCCCCTTCTCCCGCCATTAATTTGCTATATAAAAAACTATTTGCTTCGGGAGAAAGGCCGGGGATGAGGGGGAAAAAACAACCGCAACTGCTCCTGGTACCGATATTCATCAACAGGCTTGAGTTTTATCATTTGAATCATTATTCTCAATTGATTTTTATCTGAGATATTCATTGCAGAAGCCCACAAGGAAACCTCTTTCAACACTTCATGTTCTTCATTTGTAAACGAGTCTTTGCAGGAAGTTTTATCAAGAAACTCGTTTACACAATCGTGTTCTGCATGCTGGCTATTTCCCTTGTATTTTTTTATGATCATCTTTTTCACCTTATTGGTAATATCATAAACACCGGGCTGGACTTTCTTTCCGAGAGGTAAAAAAACATTGCTTTCGGTAAACTTTAAAAGTGTTTTTTCAGAAGAGCGATAACCTTTGCGTGTTTTAATTTTTTGGAATTCAGTTTTTGCCAACAATCTGAGTTGTTCATCCAAAGGCCTGAATCCAAGCTTGTAATAAAACCAGAAAACACCGGTAGCTATTCCTTCAGGACTATCTAGTCCGAATTGCGTTGCTTCTACCTGAAAATAATTTATCTGAAAAAGCTGACGATAAAGCCGCAGAATTTGAGCTACCATGTAGGCAGACTCACCACCGCGAAACTGGTCATAAATATTTAAACCATAATCAGAACGCCAGCCAAAAATCCATCCACCGGCATAAGCGGCGGGATAGCCATTCTTAAAAAGTGTATAACCTATGTATGATTCCATTGGAAGTTGTCGTGCCTGTGGCATTCCATAAATAGCAATCGATACTCCTCTTTCCAGGTGATAAAGATGAATGGTATCTTCTTTCAGATAAGTGGCCGGATCAGTCTCACGTTCGGTCATGGCCATAGAGTTTTTAATAACTGTGATTAAATCTCTTTTCTGTGATACTGTAAGAACGGTTTCAGCGGGCAGCTTTCTGTTCAGCAATTCATCAACATCAAAATGTTTTACCAAATCGTTGTGATAAAAAACTTCCGGTATATCAATTTTGTTGTAAGGTTTTGAAAATAATTTGTTCTTAGGAATTACATTGGTTTGTATGCCGAGGCCATCGTAATAATGGTCTTTAATATACGGCAGATTGTCTAACCGGCTTAATTCATTGATTATATAAGACAATTGTAATTCTTTATTAGGACAAAGCTCATTCAGTAATTCTTCATTGGTAAATCCTGCTGTGGTTTCGCTTCTTTCCTGAGAAGGCACCGTAACTTTCAATGCTTCGTTTAAATCAAAAGTTGTATTATCAATTTTATGAATCAACACTTTGCAATCGGGATGTGTTAGGAGCCATCGGGTACAATCGTGAGAAAAAGAAGCACGGAAATTTGTAAAAGGAATGCCGGAGTTTACGTATGTCTCTTTTACTTTTTCAGACTGCTTCTTTAATAGTTCCGCCAAACGCAATACTTCTCTTTCAGCAAGATCAAATATTTTTTTATCCGATGGAAATGCCATTATAAATAGTAGGGTCTCATGGTAAGAGGATAAGGCACCGGTAAACGGAATTCGGTTTGATGCCATATCTCTAATAATTGAAATTTTTAGAGCATTACTTTCGGTATCGAACCGGTTGGCAATATCACGGAGTTTTTTTGCCTGACGGTAAAAAGTGTTTTTCATAAATGATTTGAAATGATTTGGTGAAAGTAAATTAAAGTAATTACATATTGAATACCGGAAAAGCGATTTGTAAAGAATAGAAATTTTATTTAATTACTCTCATCTCTTATTAAAGGATTCCAGTATTAAAACACTGTTTGTCAATATTGGACTGTTTTCCCGGATGGTAGTATGATTCACCTAAATTTTATGATTACATGAAACATAATAAATCACATTCACATAGATTTCAAACTGTTTTAAGTTTATTTATAATTGCTTCTTTTATCTTTACATATAGCGGGCTATTGATTTCTGATTCCGAAAGATTTGTAAAATTTTATGGAAGCAATAATGCCAATAGAGATGGAATATTTTTTAGATATAGTCAGTTACCACCAAATAATCCAGGATATATAGGAAGTTATTATTAAACTTGTCAGCCGGTATAAATAAGCGTTTGCTTAATCATATTACTGAAATAATGAAAAATAAATCAATCCTGTTGCTACTTATTCTTCCTTTACGTCTTGCTTCTCAACCAATCTTTGATGTATTAAGTTTCAAATATCAATATTTCCCAAATCAATATTTTAAAAGCGCTACTGATAAAAAAATCGACAGCGAATTCGATGTAACGTTAATGGTACCGTTGGTTCAGAAAGACAGTAACACTATCCTTGCCGGAGTAAATTACAGGAGAATAAATTCTAATGATGAATTGCATGCATTCAACATTTATTCATTCGGACTATATATCGGCTACGACTACAAGTGGAATAACAAAAAGTGGAGTACTACCGGCATTTTTATTCCAAAGATCAGCGCTGATGAATTTAGTTTACGAGGTAAGAATGTTCAATATGGCGGTGTTGTATTATTCAAATTCAAGCGATCAGTAAAAACACATTATCATTTCGGATTATATTACAACCGTGAGCTTTTCGGAAATTATTTTGTTCCATTGATCGGTATCAACTGGAAAGCTTCTGATAAAACCACTGTTTATGGCAACCTTCCAGCTGCAATAAATCTGGAATATAAAATATGTTCATCTTTTTATAGCGGTATTTCTTATGCTTCATTCACCAGCACTACTTCGCTTCACAAGAATTTTAGTGAGTTATTTTTAAAGGAAGGAGATAAGCCTATTGGCTATGCCCAGCTGCGTCTCTTTCTGAATTGGTATATCTCGGAAAAAATAGTTTTGTTTTTCGAACCCGGAATAACTTATAAAAGAAAGTATAGCCTCTATACATTTTCGGATGAGAAATTTAACATCAGTACTTCCGGTTCCCGGTCAAAAACAAAAGATGGCTACTTTATGATGGCAGGAATTGCTTACAGAATTCGGTTGGATAAATAGTCCTTCGGAATTTTCTTTTAATCCACCAAATCAGGAAAGTTTATTGTTATTTTTGTATACTTTTTCTTTTGTTAGTGCGAGGAATTATTTTTAATTCTTTTTTATCTGCGGATATCACCGTTGAGGAAAATATTTTTTTATGAACACTTTTTTACCCCAGAAACTGCTCCACTTACTTTCAATTCACATCAATCTGCCAAATAACAAATCGAATGAATCTATAATGTATACCTTCAAACTAAATTAAAATCTTTTCTATGAGACTATCGATAACTTATTCTATTCTGATTCTCCTGATAATTTTTTCTTTTACAGTGTCGGGACAAAAATTTTCCAATGTAATAGGCATACAAAAATACGAATACGGCATAAAAGAAAATTCTGTCTTTAAATTGGATTCTCTGGGAAACACAATATGGGTAAAAAATTTTTCCGGAAATATCGTAACATTGACATATCCTAACAAACTCATAGGTTCTGCATTCGATGGAACTTCACTTTACATTTTAGAGTTGCAGGGCTATGTCTTTCCTCCCTCTTCACACACTTATAATGGCGCTCTGATTAAAATGGATACATCAGGCAATGTTCAATTCGTTATTGCAAGTTCTGTTTTACCCGGAGGTAGTTATAACATGGTCGATATTTTCCCGTCGTTGTTAAAAGGGGTTTGGATAGTCGATGATTATTCTCCCGGTCACACTCACATTGCAGACGCTTCCTATTTTGACAGTAATGGTATAGCCGGCGCTTCGGTTAATTTCTGGTACTTGTCATCTGCACATTTTATTGGAATGCATTTGCTACCTGATTCGACATATATTGCTTGTGTCAATGAGGAAGCCAGCGGTGGAATGGATGAGTTTCCTGCTTTGACAAAATTCAATCAATATGGATCAGTTCTCTGGCGTAAAAACTATAATACTAACTTAACAAATACCATTGAATATTTAAAAGCGACATCGACAACAGTGGACAGTTCCGGCAATATATATATGTTATGCTCAGAATATTCAGGTAGCTTTAACGGTACTGTTGGTATAAAAATAAAATCAAATGGCATTACATTATTAAGTAAGTTTTGGCCAGATCTGGTTGCAAATGATATTAAATCACTTCGTTACGAAAGAGGACATTTAATCGCATACATGTATGGATCTGAAATTTCTTTTGATACTTTATTTAATATTTCGTGTTTCCCGAGTCAAGATATTACGTTATTAGAAAGGAATTATTTTCAATATAATGGTCGTGAACAAATTTATTCGCCTTTATCTTTTACCCCAACTGATGATACATCATTTAGCTATATTGCTCAAACTTATTCAGATTATTGTTCCATCTTATCCGCTCAATATTTATTTGGAAGAAAAAGCAGCATAGATTTATTTCCTAATCCTTTTAAAAATAAAATCACGATCAACAACATTAACAGCGATCTTCTGGAAATAATTGATTTTACAGGACGCATAGTATATTCTGAATCAGTTTCAAGAGAATTGAATAAAGTGATTTATCCTGAAGTCCCTGCGGGAATTTATTTTTTGCGACTGCAAAAAGAAGGGAAATCAAAGACCTGTAAGTTGATTTGTGTACGGTAAATTCCCCGCAGATTAGGTTAAAAATCAAATAACTCAAAACAATCCGCCAACTAATGGAAATAATCGTAGTAGCCGTCAGGTTGTTTTTATCCCAGAATATGCATTAGAAAAGTAAATGGATTTATCTTTTTGCTTTATCATATCAAATAAACTATTCAACCTTTTTCGTTTTTCGTCTATTTCAGATATGTTTAGAGTGGTTTTTTCGGCTTGATTACTTATCCAACTTCATAATGCAAAGCAGTTGAATCGTAGGAGCTTATTAAAGTGGCTTGGGACGTGGATTGCAGAACTACTTGACTGAATAAACTCATCAGGTTGTAGACTTTCATTATTGTTTTAAATGCGGCTTCTGTTGCTCAAAATTAATCCATTCAAAAACTGTCCAAGCCAAAATTGATTATTCCGAATCATATTGGTCAATTTGAACCGGAAAAAGGTGGTCAGCTTAAATGGGATTGCCAGGTCACTGTCTCGTCCTGAAAAAACCTTACATGTTTTAACTGTTAGTCCTAATTTTCCTTGACATAATTGAAGTACTATATTACAATAATATTCTTAATCTTTGTTCTGTTAAGCGAAGCAGCGTTGTGCTCTGCTGGAGAGCAACT